>DATATV010000012.1:0-29873 GCA_036268615.1 Pseudonocardiaceae bacterium | reverse complement strand
GGCAACGAACTGACCGCGGCCCAGCAGTACCTCGCGGTCGCGGTGTGGTTCGACCGCAACGACCTGCCCCGGCTGGCCGCGCGCTTCTACCGCCAGTCCATCGAGGAACGCAACCACGCGATGATGATCGTGAAGTACCTGATGGACAACGGCCTGCACGTGACGGTCCCGGGCGTGGACGAGGTGCGCAACGAGTTCACCGAGGTACCCGAGATCATCGCGCTCGCGCTCCAGCAGGAACGCGACGTGGCCGGCGAGATCACCGCGCTGGCCAGGGCGGCCCGGGACGAGGACGACTACACCGGCGAGCAGTTCATCGGCTGGTTCCTCACCGAGCAGGTCGAGGAGATCGCCCAGATGTCCACCCTGCTCAACATCGTCAAGCGGGCCGGCGGCAACTATTTCGAGGTGGAGAACTTCCTGGCCAGGGAGTCCGTCGGCGCCCACGCGGGCGGCTCGAACGCACCCGCGGCCGCCGGCGGGACGCTGTAGCGGCTCAGCAGTACTGGCTGGTGATCAGGCACCCGGGTGGACCAACCCCCGGGCCGCCGGTAGGTACACGTCTGAGGGGCGGGCTAGGTTGCCCGGAACTCCGCGAGTTCCACCGGAAGGCGGAAGCCGCCGTCCGGGTCTGGTGGGAACGGCATGACCGCGGCCACCGCGGCGACCGGGATCGGGCCGTAGACGTGCGGGAACCACGGCCCGGCCGGGTTGCCGTCGCCGGGCTCCCAGCGCAGCGGCGCACCCAGCCGCGCCGGGTCGAGCACCAGCAGCAGCAGGTCGGTGCGGCCGGCGAACAGCCGCCCGGCCGGCAGGTGCACGGTGCCGAGGTCGGAGCAGTGCGTGAAACCCTGCTCGGCCAACGACGGCGGGCGCACCTCGCCCGACCGCCGCGCGTTGGCCCAGTCGGCGGTCGTGCTGATGTGCAGGATGGTCATGCCGGCGCCGGGGTCAGCGCAGGGTGACCTGACGGCCGCGCAGGCCGTCCCGGGCCCGCCGCTCCGCCTCGGTGATCGGCTCGTTCGCCAGCGACGCCACCGCAGCGGTCAGCCGGGTGCTGAACGTGGCGGCCGGCTCGTCCCACTCCCGGGCGTGCATCTCCCGGTCCAGGTCCCACACCGGCACCAGCAGACCGTGCGCGCGGAACGACCCGGCGAACCGGGAGCCCTCGCCCAGGTCCAGCTCGCCGCGGGCGGAAAGCCGGGCCAGCGCGGCCAGCAGCTCCTCCTCCGGCTCCGGCCGCACCCAGCGCAGGTGCGCCCGCTCGCCGGCGTCCACCCAGTAGGCGGCGGTGACGCCGTCGGCCTGCAGCCGGTCGGTGGGCAGGATCGCGGAGTTGGCGCGCTCCAGGGACAGCGCGACCTCACCGGTCGGCTCCACGTCCTCAGGCATCCACCAGGTGAAGTCCGGGTGCAGCCGGGGCGCCAGCTCGGCGGCCGGGTCCAGCAGGTCGACCAGCTTCTCCGCGGTCTCCGGCTCCTCGGCGTCCGGCGGCAGCACGGCCAGCACGTCACCGGGGGCGGCGGTCAGCGCCCAGCGGGCGGCCCGGACCAGGTCGCGGCCCACATCGGCGGACTGCACCTGGACCTGCATGCCGATGAACGCCCGGCCGTCGGAACGGACCAGCGCGGCAGCCGCCATCGGCAGCACCGTGCCGACGGTGACGTCCCGGTCGGCCGGCTTGGCCAGCGGCAGCGTCACCTCGGCGGAGGGCACGAACTCGCGCAGCGCGACCAGCTCGGTCTCGGCGACCAGCCCCTCGAACGGGCGGTTCACCCGTACCTCGACCGGCCCACCGGCCGCACCGTGGCACGCCTTGTACCGGCGGCCCGATCCGCAGGGGCAGGGCTGCCGCGGGTTCAGGCCCTCGCGCGCCTTGACCGCGCCACGGACCGCGCTCCGCTTGACCACGTGCGTTCTCCTTCGGTGTTGCGCTCCGGCTGTCACCGCGCAGGTTAGCCCGCGAGCACCGCGCTGGTCGCGGCCGGGGAGTTGGTCGCCAGGTAGCGCACGCCCAGCCGCTGACACAGCCGCACGTCCGGTTCGGCGTCCACGGTCCAGCAGTAGGTCTCGTGCCCGTGCGCGGCGGCCCGGGCGACGTAACCGGGGTCCTCGCGCAGCAGGTGCACGCCCGGCCCGGTCATGGTGACCCCCGGCGGCAGCGACCCGTCCCGGCGCGACCCGCCGATCGAGTCCAACAGCAGCACGGTGGGCAGCGTCGGGGCGTGCGCGCGCATCCGGTGCATGGCCAGCGCGGAGAAGGACATCACCACCACCCGGGAGTCGGCCGGGTCGGCCGGCTTGGACAGGCCGTGCCGGGCCAGCAGCGCCACCAGCTTCGCCTCGACCAGCCCGCCGTAGCGGACCGGGTGCTTGGTCTCGATGAACAGCATCGTGTCCGGCGCGATGTCGGTGACCAGGCCGAGCAGGTCGTCCAGGGTGAGCAGGCCACGCTCGGACCGCTCGGCCGACGGCCGCGAGGTCGGCTCGCGGACCAGCGTGTCGGCCGAGTCGGGCAGTTCGTCGTGCCAGTGGCCGAAATCGTGCGCGGCCAGCTCGGCGAGGGTCTTCTCGCTGACCACCCCGCGCCCGTCGGAGGTGCGGTCGACCCTGCGGTCGTGCACGCAGACCAGGTGGCCGTCCCGGGTGACCCGGATGTCGCATTCCACCCCCTGCGCGCCGTGCGTCAGGGCCAGTTCGTAGGCGGCGAGGGTGTGTTCGGCGCGATGGGCCGAGGCGCCCCGGTGGGCGACGACGATCGGTGACACGGGCGCATCATCTCCACACGGACCCGACGGCGGCTACCGGGGTGAGCCGATCGGGCGACGCGGGTGCGCCGCCGGGGCCGGCGCGTCGGCCGCCACCCGCAGCACGGTGGTCAGTCGGAAAGCCGCCGGGTCAGACGGGGCAATCATCCGATCGAGTGAACCGATCACCCGGATGGTGAGCACCGCGAGGGCGACCCCGAGCAGGTCGGCGACCCCGTGCCACAACACGCCGTCGGCCTGCGCCTGCACCCCGGCGCGCAGCCCGAGCAGCACGGTCAGCACGGCGACCACCTCGCCGCCCGCCCAGACCAGCCACCAGGCCAGCACCAGCCGGGAGGGCCGCACCCGGTGTTCGGGCCGGCCCGCGGTGTGTTCCAACTCGGCCAGCACCGAGCCGGCGACGAACAGGTTCAGGCCGGGCAGCAGCATGCCGAGCGCGACCGCCCAGTCCGGCCGGGCCGGGGCGAAGCCGGACAGGTCGGCGGCCACCCGGCGGATCGCGAACAGCCAGCGCAGGCCGAGCACCAGGGCGAGCAGGCCCAGCGCCAGGCTCACCACGGAGCCGACGTTGACCAGGCCGTCCGACCAGGCGACCAGTGCGCCGGGCAACGCGCGGTCCCGGCCGAGCACGAGCAGCGTGTAGCGGGACACCTCGCCGACGGTGGCCACCGCGCAGGACAGCACGAGCACCCAGAGCACCGGCAGCATCGCGCGGGCGACCGAGAGCACGGTCTGCTGGGTGGGCGCCGGCCGGGTCGGGGTGCCGGGCACCGAGGTGGACTGCCGCCAGGCCAGCCGGGGGAAACCCCAGCGCGGCACGGCCCGGTAGGCGGGCGGCCCGGTGTAGGGCCGGGCCGGGCGACGCGCGACGGCCGGCCGGTCCGTGCCGGGTGGCGGGGTCGCCTCCCAGACCAGCCGCTGCGGGGCCGGCCGGGCCGCCACCGGCCGCACCCCGGCCGGCGGCGCCGGTGGGTAGGCAGCAGGATGGGCAGCCGGGTAGCCGTGCCCCGGATAGCCGGCCGGCCCGGGACGGGCGGCCGGCGGGTACCCGCCCGGACTGGTCACGGTCAGATGATCTCCGGGTCGGCGCCGCTCTCGGCGGTCAGCGGCCGGCCGGTCGCCGCCCAGGCCTGCATACCGCCGGCGACGTTCACCGCGTCCCAGCCATTGGCGTTGAGGTAGGCGGTGGCCCGCGCGGAGCGGCCACCGGCCCGGCAGACCACGTACAGGTCGGCCTCGGCGGGCAACTCGGCCAGCCGGCCGGCCAGGTCGCCCAGCGGGATGTGCACGGCGGCCGGGGCGTGCCCCGCGGTCCACTCGTCGTTCTCCCGCACGTCGAGCAGCACTGTGCCCTCGGGTAGGGACTCGGCCAGTTCGGTCACTTCCACCGTGGGCACCGTCTGTGGGTTCGTCACACCACGATGCTGCCACGAGTGCCCGCATCGTCCCAGTGAGGTCAGCCGAGTTGCTCGCCGAGGGCCTCGCCGAGCGCGGCCAGCTGGGTCTGGTCCAGCGGCAGGGCACCGGCCGCGCGGGCCTGCGCCGCTCGCGCCGCCGCCTGGGCCTGGACCTGCGGATCGGCCGTCACCGGTGCCCCGCCGTGCTGCGCCTGCGTCTGCGCGCTGGTGGCGACCGGCGGTGCGCCGATCGCGGGGCGCCCGGTCGGTGCGGTGGTCGGTGCGGTGGTCGCGGCCCGCGCCGGTGCCCGGGTGGTGGTCGCCGGGGTCGGCACCATCGTCGTCGGCTCGGCGGGCAGCGCGGTCAGCGGCTGGCTGAACACCTGGTAGGCGTAGCCGCTCGCGGTGAACACCACCAGGTACTGGACCGGCAGGCCACCGCTCGTGCCGGCCGGGTAGAGCAGCAGCACGGCGCCGTTGGCCAGGGTCCGGCGCTGCGGCGCGCCGCACGCCCCGTGCGCGGCCAGATCGGCGTCGGCGGCCTGCTGCGGGGCACCCCGGCCGGGCCCGGCGACCAGGGTGAGCAGGCCGATGCCGGTCGTCCCGGACACCTCGAACCGGACGGACCCGACCGGAGCGTCCGGCTGCCGGGTCACCAGGTCGCCGTCGGGCTCCCCGCTGCGCTGCACGGCCGTCCGCACCGCCGCCTCGATCGCCGAGTCGAACGCCTGGACGGCCCGCGCGGCCGGCTGCTGCGTCGAGGACGGGGGTGCGGACGAGGGCGGGGTGAACGCCTGCTGGCAGTCGGGGGCGGCGCTGGTGCTGGTCACCAGCTCCCAGCCGGGCAGCTGGCCCGACCCGTTCGCGGTGGACACCCGGTCGGCCGGCCCGCGGTGGACCAGCACCGATGTGCCCAGCGCGACCCCGCCGACCACCAGAACCACCCCCACCGCGGCCGCGGCCCGCTGCACCAGCAGCCGGCGCTTGCCCTTGGCCAGCACGACGGCCAGGTCGGTGTGCACCGGTGGCGCGGGCTCGTCGGCGAGGGAGCGCAACACGGAGCGGGCCATCGCCACCTCGTCATCGATCTCGTCAGCCATGTCGCTCACCCCGCATACCCCGTCAGTCCGGCGATCTGTGCTTCTCCCGTGAGTGCCTGGTAGGCAACCCGCAGGTTGCGCAGGCCCCGGGTGGTCTGGCTCTTCACCGTGCCCACCGAGCAGCCCAGCGTGCTGGCCGCCTGCTCGACGGACAGGTCCTGCAGGAACCGCAGCACGAGCACCGCCCGCTGCTTGGCCGGCACCTGCGCCAACGCCGCGACCAGCGCGTCGCGCTCCTCGCTGTAGGCGTCGGTGACCGGGGTGTCCGGCACGTCGGCCACGGTTTTCTCGCGCGCCCGGCCACGCCGCCGGGTGTCCAGGAACACGCGGGTCAGCACGGTACGCAGGTAGGCGTCCGCGGTCTCGGTCCGGACCCGCCCCCAGGCCGCGTACATCCGCACGAACGCCGTCTGCGCGAGTTCCTCGGCCTCGTTCCAGTCCCCGCACAGGGCGTAGCCGATCCGGCGGGCGAAGTCGAACCGGGCCGTGAAGAACTCGGCGAACTCCTGCTGGCGCCGCCCCGTCAAGATGGTTACCTCCCGCGTGTCCCGGCCCGTCACCCGCTCATACGCCGAAGTGGCCGCCGGGGTTGCACGCCTAGCGGCGGTGTTTTCCGTTCGTCAGCCGAGCCTGCTCCTCGGCCGTGCCGAACCGGACGATGTCCCGGTCGCGGATGAAGCCCAGCCGGTCGGGCGCGTGCATCCGCAGCATGATCCGACTCACGTCCAGCGGCAGGTGCCGCTGGGTGGCCAGGCTGACCAGCAGCACCGTGCCGAACGCGATCGGCACGGTGATCAGCGCGGGCTGCGCCACGAACCAGGGCGCCCACGCGCCGGTGTACTCGCTGACGATGTTGACCACCAGCGCGGAGAGCACCAGGCCACCGCCGATCACGATGCCGGCCGCGGCGCCCACCCAGGTCAGCCTGCGCCACCAGATGCCGATCACCAGCACCGGGCAGAACGTCGACGCGGCCAGCGCGAAGGACAGCCCCACCGACAGCGACACGTCCCCCGGCGGCAGCAGCACCGCCAGCGCGAGCGCGACCGCGCCCGCGGTCAGCGCCGCCCAGCGGAAGTCCCGCACCCGGCCGGGCAGCGCGTCGGTGGACAGCACCCCGGCGACGCTGACCACCAGGCCCGAGGAGGTGGACAGGAACGCGGCGAACGCACCGGCCGCGATCACCGCGCCGAGCGCCTCGCCGGCGAACCCGGGCAGCACCTTGCCGGGCAGCAGCAGGATCGCGATGTCGGTCTGCCCGGTGATCAGCAGCTCGGGCACGTAGAGCCGGGCCAGCGCCCCCAGCACCGTCGGGAACAGGTAGAACAGGCCCAGCAGCAGCAGCACGTGCACGGTGGTGCGGCGGGCGGCCCGGCCGGTCGGGTTGGTGTAGAAGCGGACCAGCACGTGCGGCAGGCCCATCGTGCCCAGGAACAACGCGATGATCAGCGAGTAGGTGCCGAACAGCGCGGACAGGCCGCCCGCCTCCGGGCGCAGCCAGGACGCGTTGGTGCCCGGCGAGCCGTCCACCGTGGGCACCGGCGCGCCGGCCGGGAACTCCAGCGTCGTGCCGGCCGAGACGACGTGCGTCGTGCCCGGCCCCCAGTAGGTGCCGCCGTTGGCCGGGCGGCCGTCCAGCGTGCCGTGCGCCTGGAGCCAGACCTCCGCGGTGACCTGCAGGTCCACCGGGGTCTGCACGGTGATCGTGGTGGCCGAGGACAGGTGCGGCGGCGCGTTGTCCGACAGCACCTGCTGGTTGGCCGGGTGCCCGGTGGTGAACACCATGATCAGGATGAACGCGGGCGCGGCCAGCGCGAACAGCTTGACCCAGTACTGGAACGCCTGCACCACGGTGATCGAACGCATCCCACCGCCGAACACGTTGACCGTGACCAGCACGATCACCACCACGCCACCGGCCCACGGCGGCACCGGCATGATCGTGGACAGCGTCAGTCCGGCCGTCTGCAACTGCGGGACCAGGTAGAAGATGCCGATCAGCACGACGAACACCGTGCACAGCATGCGCAGGCCGGCCGAGCCGAGCCGGGCCTCGGCGAAGTCGGGCAGCGTGTAGGCGCCCGAGCGGCGCATCGGCGCGGCCACGAACAGCAGCAGCGCCAGGTGGCCCGCGGCGAAGCCGACCGCGTACCAGAGCGAGTCGACGCCGTCCTTGAGGATCAGCCCGGCGATGCCCAGGAAGGACGCGGCCGACAGGTACTCCCCGGCGATGGCCGCCGCGTTGCGGGACGAGCGCACGATTCGCCGGGCCACCAGGAAGTCCGGGGTGGTGTTGGCCAGCCTGGAGCTGTGGAAGCCGAGATACCACGTCACGGCACCGATGAACACGATGCCGGCGATCGCCAACGGGTTCGAATCCACTGCCTGCGCTCTGTCGGAAAACGCCTCAGCTGATCAGTTAGGTCAGCTCTCCACCATGTTCACGAAATCTCGTTCGTGTCGTTCGGCAAGTCGGTTGTACAGGTAACCGACACCGAACAACAGAGGAAAGGGTAGGACGCCGATCAGGAGCCACGGCAACCGGACACCGATGACGGTGACGTCGGCGAAGCTCGGCGAGAGGTAGAAGGCCACCGGCAGGCCCACCATCGGCACCGACGCGACCGCCGCGAGCACCACCGCGATCCGGAACTGGGCGTGCATCAGGTTGCGCACCAGCATCTCGCCGACGGTCGTCTGCTCCTCCAGTTCACCGATCGTGCGCAGCACGGTGACCGGGTTGCGGGAGTCGTTGAGCACCACCCGCTTGCGCCGGGGCGCGCGGTTGGCCGGCTTCGCCGGGCGCAGCGCCTCCCAGGCCGAGTCGCGGCCCGACTCCGGCGCGCGGTGCGCGGGATGCGCCCGGTCGGCCCGGTCCGCCCCGTCCCCGGCCCGGTCGTCGCGGGGCGGTTGGTCGCCGGAGTGCCGGCTCATCAGCTCCAGCCGCTCTTGGGCGAGCGGACCAGCCGGTCCTTGAGCTGCCGGGTGTGCCGCCGGCTGACCGGCAGCTCCTTCTCGTTGTCGCCGATCAGCACGGTGTAGCCGGATGGCCCCATCCGCAGCTCGGTGATCAGCGAGATGGCCACCAGGAACGACCGGTGGATGCGCACGAAGCCCGCCTCGCCCCAGCGTTCCTCCAGCTGGGCCAGCGGGATGCGGACCAGGTGCGAGCCGTCGGAGGTGTGCAGCCGGGCATAGTCGCCCTGCGCCTCCACCCAGCGCACCGCGGCGCGCGGGATCAGCTTGGTCGTCCCGGCCAGCTCGACCGGGATGACCTCCTCGTCGGTCGGCTCGGCCGGGCTCACGCTCGGCGGCAGCTCGCGGGGCAGCCGCTTGGCCAGCACCCGCTCCACCGCCTTGTTCAGCCGTTCCTGCTTGAGTGGCTTGAGCAGGTAGTCCGCCGCGCCCAGCTCGAACGCGGTGACCGCCTCGCCGTCGATACCGGTGACGAACACCAGCGCCGGTGGCGGGCGCAGCGCGGTCAGCACCCTGGCCAGCTCGATGCCCGACAGGCCGGGCATGTTGATGTCGATGAACACGGCGTCCACCGGCGGCAGCTTGGCCCGCTTGCGCGCGGCCACCTCCGGGTCGCCGCCACCGACCACACCCAGCGCCTCGGCCGCGTCACCGGCCTTGAGCGCGCGCCGGATGTACTCGTTCTCCTCAAGCATGTAGGTCAGCTCGTCGAGGCCGTGCGGCTCGTCGTCAACGGCCAGCACGACCAGCCCTGGGGTGGCGTCGCGGGTACTCACTGTGACGCGAATCTTGCCCAGCAAGATGCCGTGCTGTCCACCATCAGCCGATTACCCTTCCGGGTGAGTCTGGGAACGCGCCGGTTACCAGTCGTTCTTTCGCCTGGCAGGAAGCCTGCGACCAGGGCCAGGAACCGCCGGTCAGAGACCGAAACGTGACCACGTCGCCCGCTGCTCCACCGCGTCCAACACGCCGAGCAACTGCTCGGCCGGCGAGCCAAGCAGCCCGGACAGCAGGCCACCGGCCGCGGCGCTGGTCCCGCCGACGCCCAGCCGCGTCAGCAGCGGCCGGCGCGGCTCGGCGACCATCACCTGCGCGTCGGGATAGCGCTCGGTGATCACCGAGCGCAACGTGCCCAGCCCGTCGATCAGCCCAAGCTCGACCGCTTTCACACCGGTCCACACCTCACCGGAGAACAGGTCGTCGCCGGGCTCGTGCGGGCCGCCGGCCAGCTTGTCGCCGCGCCGGGACACCACCCACTCGACGAACTGGGCGTGCAACTCGCCCTGCAGGCCGGTCAGCCATTCCACGTCGGCCGGGTTCTCCGGCTGGAACGGGTCCAGCCGCACCTTGCGGGTGCCCGCGGTGTGCACCCGCCGCTCCACGCCGAACCGCTCCAGCAGACCGGACACGCCGAACCCGGAGCTGACCACGCCGATCGAACCGACCATCGAGGTGGCGTGCGCGAAGATCTCGTCGGCCGCGCAGGCCAGCCAGTAGCCACCGGAGGCGGCCACGTCCTCGCAGAAGGCCAGCACCGGCACGTTCTTCTTGGCGGCCAGCGCGCGGATCCGCTCGGCGATCAGCGCCGACTGGGTGGCCGCGCCGCCCGGTGAGTTGATCGCCAGCGCGACCGCGACCAGCCGGTCGGAGTTGAACGCGCGGGCCAGCGCCGACTCCATGGCACCGAGGTTGAGCGCGGACCGGCCCAGCGGGCCCGGTGTCGGGGTGATCACGCCGTGCAGCTTCACCACGGCGACCACGTCCCTGCGTTCCGCGCGATCGCCCAGCCCCTGCAGCTTCGCCGGGAGTTTCGCGGTCAACCGCTCCGCCAAGCCGTCCGTCATGACTCGACCCTACGGGGTGACCCGGCCGGAGTTGGCCTCAACGGCGTTGATCATCCCGACGCCGGAATCCCACAGCGGCGCCTGCACGGCGATGGCCTGTCCGGCCGCGGTGTCCTCCATGCTGTCGTTGCCCGGCCCGAAGGCGCCCAGCGAGGGCTGCACGTTGGGGCTGAACTTGGGCACCCGCAGGATCACCTTCATCCCGGCCCCCGGCGCGGTCTCCACCATCAGCGCGTACTCCTCGCCGTACACCGAGCGCATCCGCTGGTTGATGTTGCCGATGCCGACGTGCGCGCCCGACCGGTGCGAGTCGCGCAGGTCGGCGAGCCGGTCGGCGTCCATGCCGACGCCGTCGTCCTCGACGCTGATCAGCGCCTCGGTGCCGTGGTCCTGGGCGACCACGGTCACCGTGCCACCACCGGGCTTGCGGGCCAGGCCGTGCCGCACGGCGTTCTCCACCAGCGGCTGCAACACCAGGAACGGCACGGTCACCGAGAGCACCTCGGGCGCGATCTTCAGCCGGACGTGCAGCCGCTGCGGGCCGTACCGAGCGCCCTCCAGGGTCAGGTAGCGGTCCACGTTGGCCAGTTCGTCGCCCAGCGTGGTGAACATGCCGCTGGAGCGAAACGAGTAGCGGGTGAAGTCGGCGAAGTCCTGCAACAGCTCGCGGGCGCGCTCCGGGTCGGTGCGGATCAGCGCGGAGATCGTGTTCAGCGCGTTGTAGACGAAGTGCGGCGAGATCTGCGCCCGCAGCGCCCGCACCTCGGCCTGGGCCAGCGCCTGCCGGGACTCGTCGAGCTTGGCCAGTTCCAGCTGCATGCAGACGAACCGGGCGATCTCGTCGGCCATCCGCAGCAAACGCTTGCCACCGACCCCGCCGATCACCACCAGCGCGCCCTCGATGGTGCCCTCGACCAGCAGCGGCACGATCACCGCGGTGCGCATCGGGCAGCTGCTGCGCCGGCTGCAGGGCAGCTTGTCGTGGTCGATGTGCTCCCGCCGGTAGCCGCCGATGGCCTTGTCGATGGCGTCCTTGAGGTCCACGTAGTGGTCGTTGGCCTCGCCGTCCCAGGAGAGCATCGTGCCCTCCGGGTCGGTGATGCCCACCGCCACGCAGCGCAGCAGCTCACGCAGGTGCGGGGTGGCCCGGTCGGCCGCGTCCTGGGTGAGGCCGGCGCGCAGGTCCGGGGTGGCCTTGGAGATTCGTTGCAGCACGGACAGGGTGGCGTCGTCCAGCGAGGACGACACCCGACGGGTTCGACACAGCAGCACGAACAGGGTCAGTACCGCGATCGTCGCGATCACGCCGATCACGGCGTGCCCGGACAGGAGCTGGGCCACGATGAACATGTTCCGCGTTGGGCGTGGTGGATGGCAAGCGCGGCGGACCGGTCGAACCGAACCGTTTCAGATCCGTGCTGGTCAGCCAGGTGCGGTTACTTGAGCAGGCGGGACAGCCTGCGGTCGGCCAGCGGCTTGCCGCCGGTCTGGCAGGTCGGGCAGTACTGCATCGACTTGTCGGCGAAGGACACCTCGCGGACCAGGTCGCCGCAGACCGGGCAGGGCAGCCCGGTCCGGTTGTGCACCCGCAGGCCGGAGCGCTTCTCGCCCTTGAGCAGCGCCGCGTGCTGGCCGACCGAGCGGGCCACCGCGTCGCCGAGGATGGTGCCCATCGCCGCGTGCAGCCGGTCCAGCGCCCCGGCGTCCAGCTTGCCGGCGGTCGCGTACGGGGACAGCTTGGCCAGGTGGGCGATCTCGTCGGAGTAGGCGTTGCCGATGCCGGCCAGGACGGACTGGCTGGTCAGCGCGGTTTTCAGCCGCTCGGTCCGGCCGGCGAACAGCTCGCCGAGCAGCGCCCGGTCCACGGTCAGCGCGTCCGGCCCGAGGTGCGCGATGCCGGGCACCTCGTCGGGGTCGGCCACGATCCACACCGCGAGGCCCTTCTTCGTGCCCGCCTCGGTGAGGTCGAAGCCGGGACCCGCACCCGGCGGCCCGAGGTGCACCCGCAGCGCGAGCGGCCCCCGGCCGGGCTTGGGCGGCGCCGCGGACAGCTTCTCCGCCCAGCGCAGCCAGCCGGCCCTGGCCAGGTGCACGACCAGGTGCAGTGGCGGCGCGCCCTCGGTGCGCGGGCCGCAGACAAGGTCGAGGTACTTGCCGTGCCGGACGGCCGCGACCACCGGCCGGCCGTGCAGGTCGGTCCACGGCGGGGCGACCGTCTTGAGCACCGACAGCGAGGCGATGTCGACCCGGATGACGGTGCGGCCGACCGCGTGCGCACGCAGGTGCTGCGCGAGCGCTTCCACCTCTGGCAGTTCGGGCACCACACCAGTGTCACCCGGCCGGGCGCCCACGTCGACCGGTCGGTCCGGCCGGGGCGACTCGCGGTCGGGCTAGTCGATCGGCTGGAGCGGTCCGTCCACGTTCGGCATCGAGTAGACCTCGATGTCGCGGGCCAGCTTCGCGGTGGCCAAGCGGATGCTGAACAGCCCGCGGACGGTGCCCTGCCAGCGCTCCGGCTGTAGGTCGTCCTGGTTGCCCGGGGTGTTGGCCACCACCGACCACGGCCGGCGCAGCAGCCAGCGGACCGGGAAGAACAAGATGACCACGAACAGCAGCAGGATCAGCCAGGCCGGCACGGTGACCGCGGTCGGGGTCCACCAGATGAGCGCCGCCACCAGCACGATCAGCGCGACCACCATGGCCAGGCCGGGGCCGGAGCCGCCGGCGAAGTCATGGTCGAAGTCATCGGACGTGGCCGGTTTCGACCACTCGACCCGGCTGCGGAGCGTCCACATCCGTCCGTCCGCGCCTTTGACTAGTCGCGTCACAAATTCCCTCCGCGCCAGATCACCGGGATCGCCACATTCCGCACGACAGGTCACCGAGCGTAGGTCCACGTTACCGTGCCGAGACGTCGCAGCCGCTCGGCCCAGCGGGTGAACTTCGCGGGGTGACGGGTCCATTCTGACCTGTGACGATCATGCGCCGCCGCCCGGCAGGGTGATCACCGGGCGAACTTCTGGTTACCACGCGTCACCCCCGGTCAGCCGGGTCCCGACCACTCCCAGATCGTCTCCCAGATCGTCGTGCCGTCGGTGGTGTAGACGGTGCTCCACACGGTGGGCGGCGCGTGGCCGGTCCGCGTCCGGGTCGGGTCGGTGGTCGGGTCGGTGGTCAGCGTGGGGTCCGGGTCCGTGGTCCGCGAGATCGCCGGCCCCTTGGTGGCCGGCTCCGGGTCGGAGGTCCGCGACGGTCGGCTGGGCGCCTCGAACA
Organism: Pseudonocardiaceae bacterium; assembly: GCA_036268615.1. Lineage (GTDB taxonomy): Bacteria > Actinomycetota > Actinomycetes > Mycobacteriales > Pseudonocardiaceae > DATATV01. The sequence goes on along the minus strand of DATATV010000012.1, from coordinate 16,515 downwards.
ACTGCATCGTCGTCGAGGCCGAGCCGGTCGAGGAGCCCTGCCGCGGCTCGCCCGGCGGCACCGCGCCGGTGGTCGTGCTCGCGGCCGGGGCGCGGTCGGCCGCCCCGGGAGGCAGTGCGTCGGACGGGGCGTCGGGCGGGGCGTCAGCCGGCCGCCTCGCACCCGGCTTCGAGGTCGCCGGGTGACCGGGGTCGGTGGCCGGCCGGGATGCCGAGCAGAGGCCCGGCGCGGCGGACCCGCCGGACGGCACGGCCTGCGAGCTGATCAGCGGCAGCAGCACGGCGTTCTGGTTGTCCGCGTGCACCGAGGGCCCGGGGTGCACCAGCATCGGCGCCAGGCCCATGCCCGCCCCGCCGACCACCGCGACCGAGGCCACCGCGACCGCCACCTTCAGCCGCACACCCACCCCGGCGACCCGGCCCAACAGCCGGGTGGCCAGCACCGCCACCGGCTTCGCCGCGGCCAGGTGCGACCCGCCCAGCGCCAGCCCACCGCCCAGCATCGGGAAACCCGCGTACCGGCGCAGCCCGGCACAGACATCGGAGAGTTCGGCGTGCAGCGCGCCGCAGTCGGCGCAGCCGGTCAGGTGCGCCCGGATCCGCCGCGCCTCCCCACCGCGCAACTGCCCGGCGGTGAAGGCGCCCAGCCGCGCGGCGACCGTGCGACAGCCGGTGGGGCCCACCGACGGCGCGACGTGCGCCTGGAGGTAGGCCGCGCGCAGGCCCTCCCTGGCCCGCCGGGCCAGCGCCGCGGTCGCGTTGGGGGACAGCCCGAACTGGCCGGCCACCACCGCCGGCCGCTGGCCCTCGACCTCCACCCGCCACAGCACGCTGCGCCAGCGCAGCGGCAGCGTGCTGAACGCCGCCGCGATCAGGTGCTGGTCGGCCCGGCCGTCGACCTGGTCGTGGTCGGGGTCGACCCGGCGGGACAGTTCCTCGTCGGCCACCGGCACGTCCCGGTTGCGCAGGCTCAGCTCGGCGGCCAGCCGACGGGTCACCGTGAACAGGTAGGCACGCACGTTGTCGGCCGGCCCGGAACCCCGGCGAACCGCTTGCAGCACCCGGAAGAACGCCTCCGCGGCGATGTCCTCGGCGTCGGCGGGGTCCTTCGAGCAGCGCAGCGCGTAGCCGCGCACCGAACTCGCGTGCCGGGCGAACACCTCGGCGAACGCGGCGTCCGCGGCCGCGGCGTCGTCATCGGTGCGGACCAGCGCCAGCAGCTCGCGGTCGTCCAGCGTGGCGAAGTCCACAGTCGGCGCCGGACCAGCCGCGCGATCCCCGGCGACAGCATCCGCCGACCCGGCCGGCGGGACGTTTATGCTCGACCCGACCCACGGGTCTTCGGCTTGGTTTGCCCCGGTCATCCCGCCCGGCACCTCCTCCCCCGCGACGCGAATCTTTGCAAACATGCCACAGCCGGAGCACTCGCGGCACATTGCGGCCTCAATGTGACGACCTGTATCGAACTGGTCACGGGCTGGCGTCAAACCCGGATGGAATGCGGTACCCGGGCGGCGTCGTGGGTACTGTCTGCGCGTGTGGCCGAGTGGAAGAACCAAGCGCTAGAGCTGTTGCCCGCGCTACGCCCGGTCATCGAGCACGACTGGTCCGCACACGTCTTCCTCGGTGAGCTGGTCCCGCTCGTCTGGGACGCCCACCGCGCGCAGGACGCCGAGGCGCTGCGCCGCATCTACGGCTTCGTCCGGTGGTGCTTCGACCAACCAGGCCAGTTCCTCGCCAACGCCGCCGTGGTCAGCTTCTACGAGCTCGTGTTCGACGAGTGGGAGTTGCGCCACCAGATCGCCACCTGGCTGCCCACCGACGTGATCGAGCGCGTCCGGCCGCTGTGGGAGTGGCGCCTGCCCGCCGCCCGGATGTCCGAGGTCGACCGGCTGCTCGCCGAACCCGCCGTCACCGAACATCGGGACGTGAGCTAAAGTTCCACCTCGAACCCGGGCAGCGTTTTCCGCCCGGTGATCATGCGGACGTAGCGCAGCTGGTAGCGCATCACCTTGCCAAGGTGAGGGTCGCGGGTTCGAATCCCGTCGTCCGCTCAGGCCAACCCTGCTCGTGTTTTGCGCTTCGCCCTCCGATCATATTGGGGGTCTACGCCCCCCAATCCCCCGCGGGTGAGGGCGTGCCGCCCTCACCCTCCCTGCTCTGGTTCGCCTTCGGCCTCATCTGGTGGTTGGGCGATGATGTTGGGGTGACCTCCACCTCCTCGGACACCCCCACTATTCGGCTCTACCGGTCCTCGGATCGAGCGTCCTTCTACGACGTCTGTCTGCGGACCGCCGAAGCGGGTGGGGACGCACGGGGTTCCTACGCACCTGACGAGTGGGATCTGGTGCCGTCGATCTTTGCCGGGCCCTACCCGGTGTTGGAGCCGGAACTGGCGTTCGTGCTTGATGACGGCACGCGGGTGGTGGGTTATGTGGTCGGCGCGGCTGACACCCCCGCCTTCGCCGAGCGGTTCCGGAACGAGTGGCTGCCGGAGGTGGGCGGGCGGTTTCCGGAGCCGGCCGGGGAGCCGCGCACGCCCGGCGAATCGATGAGTCGGCTGCTGCACCATCCGGAACGAATGGTGGTGCCCGAACTGTCGGCCTATCCCGCACATCTGCATATTGATCTGTTGCCGGAGTACCAGCGGGCAGGCCACGGACGACGGTTGTTGTACACGTTGTTGGCCGCCTTGCGGAACAAGGGGGTTTCCGCGGTCCATCTGGGGATGGTGACGACGAACGCTCCCGCGCGGGTGTTCTACGACCGGTTGGGATTTCATGAGATCACGGTCAGTGATCCGGGCGTGCTCACCTATCTCGGCCGCGACACGGTCACCGGTTAATTGTCAACGGCGGAATTGGGGATTCCGTCAATACTGTGAAAAACCGTCGCGCGAATCGTTCAGGCCGCGCCGGAATGGCGTTCCTGTTGCGGAATGTCGGTGGGCGGCTCGGCAGCCGCGGCGGGGTGGACGGGCTCCGGTGAGCCGATCGTCACCCGGTCCCGGCCGGCCGCCTTCGCCGTGTACAGGGCGCCATCGGCGGCCAGGACCAGATCGTCCAGAGTGGTCACTCCCGGCCACGGGAACAGCGCGCCGCCGATGGACACGGTCAGCTTGTCCACCTGCACCGCGCCGGCGTCGGTGGTGACCGTGACGGCCATCGAGCGCACCCGGCGGCGGACGCGCTCGGCGATGGCCAGCACGTCCCGGGCGGTGAGATCGGGCAGCACCACGGCGAACTCCTCGCCGCCCCACCGGCCGACCGAGTCGTAGCCACGCACCTCCGAGGCGATCGCCTGGGCCACCGCGCGCAGCACCTCGTCACCGGCGATGTGCCCGTGTGCGTCGTTGATCTCCTTGAAGTGGTCCAGATCCATCATCAGCACGGCCACACTGCTGCCGCCGTCGGCGGCCCGGGCGAGCGCGTGTTCGGCGATCTGGTGCCACCAGGCGGCGGTGTGCAGACCGGTCTTGGCGTCGGTGCGGGAGGCCTTGCGGAACTGCGCGAGCAGCACGCCTCGGTGCAGCGCGACCAGCCCGATCACGATGCCGACCAGCAACAACGGGTCGAACATGGTCAGCCCGGCGGCGGCGAGGCCGAGGCCCAGCGCGCCGGCCTCAAGGATCTGGTCACCGAACTCCGAGAGCAGCTTGCTGACCCGGACCTCCGGCGCGGACACCAGGATCGCGCCGAGCACCAGGGTGTAGTTGGCGAACCAGCGCACCCCGGCCGCGGTGATCACCATGGCCAGGCCGACCACGGTGGTCGGCACACCCGGGTAGGCACCGGGGCCGACGATCAGCAGCACCGCGCCCAACTGGGTGCCGATGAGCACGGTGGCGTCGCTGAACAGCCAGCGGTAGAGGGGGCGGCGGTGGCGCCAGATGAGCAGCCAGGCGGCGGTGTGGGTGAGCACGATCAGCGCCGCGGCCAACTGCGGGGGCAGCACCAACAGGGCGGCGAAGTCCCACAACGTGAGACCATCGACGAACGGCCCGGCCCCTGAGGTGAGCTTGCGGACCCGTTCGATGCTGCGGGAGAGATGGATGTAGACCAGCGCACAGGCGAACAGGACGGCGGCCCGGGTCAGCTCCACCCTGGTGACGGGCAGCAGGAAGGCCGTCGCGCTGGTGGCCGCGATCGCGATGGCGTCCACCACGAGGACGTACATCGTGACGTGACGTGGCATGGACCACATTTCCCAGCGCTTGACCCACTGCCCGACCCATGCAAACGGCCCGCTGACCGGCACCAGCACCTGTTGTCACCCCGCAGAATTGAAAGCGCCCGCTCCTCCGTCGTCACCGTGCCAGTACCAAATCGTAATGGGACAAGGCTGTTTCGTAGCTGAGGTTCAGCTCACCATCGTCGACACCACCCGGTTGGCCCAGCGAGCAATACTCACCGCTGAACATTTCCGAACAGAGATGGGAACGATCATGACGAACAACACCTGGACGGCTGCCAACAACACGTGGGCCCGGAACAACACCTGGACCCGCAACAACACGTGGCGCAACAACACCTGGTCGCGGAACAACACCTGGTCGAATTGAGGCCGTAGCCCTCACACCGCGGTGGCTTCGCCCGACTCCGCACGGAGCGCGGGCGACGCCGCGCGGGCCCAGCCGACCGCCGCCGCGAGCGCGGCGAGCACCCCCACCCCGGCGCTCAGTGCGACCACCGTGGCGGGCGTGCGGACCTGCGCCAACAGGCCGGCGGCGATCACCGCGACCCCCTGGCAGCCCTGCATCGCCGAGCCGGCCAGACCGAGTGCCTGCCCCCGGGAGTGGTCGGGCACGAGTTGCACGAAGGTGGCGTTGGCGATCATGTCGTAGGCCGAACAGAAGCCGCTCAGGGCCCACAGCGCGAAGGCGACGGGCAGACCAGGAGCCCAGCCGGTCGGTACGAGGACCACGCAGCAGACGACGGACAGCGGACCCATCATTCGGACCCGCCGGTCCGGTCGGAGGGCACGGAGAGTGAGCATGCCCAGCACCGCGCCGACCGGATTCGCCGCGAGCAACCACCCCACGGCGGCCGTCCCGCCGTGAATCTGCGCGGCATATGGCACCGCGAGTCCCTCCGGGATGACGTAGAACCCGGAGACGCAGGCGAGCGCGACCAGCGTGCGCAGCCGCCGATCGGAGCTGACCAGCCGGAACCCCGCGCGGATCGAGACCAGCCAGGCCCCCGGCGTGCGCCCACCGCTCGCGCCGGGTGGCCGATGCGCCCGCACCCCGAAGAGGATCAGCAGCGCGGACGCCAGAAACGTCCCGGAGTCGATCAACAAGGTCGTGTTCGTGCCCAACACCGCGACGAGCGCGGCCCCCGCGCCGAACCCGACGACCATGCCGAGTTGGCTGGTGGTGCGGAAAACCGCGACGCCGACGACGAACCGGTCGCCGTCCAGCACGGTGGGCAGAATCGCGTTCCGGGCCGCCGACCAGGGCGAAAAGAGCAGCTGGACAAGGAAGACGAGCGCGACCATGGCCGCGATCGGTTGTCCCGGCAGGACCATCAGCGCCACGAGAGCCGCCCGAACCAGGTCCGCGACCACCAGCACACCCCGCCGCGAGTACCGATCGGCCAGCCCGGCCAGCAGCGCGCCGCCGAAGAGGTCGGGCAGGATCGTCATCGCGTAGGTGAGCGCGGTCCAGCCGGCGGACCCGGTGCGGTTGAAGACCAGTACCGACAGGGCGACCCGAGCGAGTTGGTCGCCGGCCACGGACTGCGCGTGCGCCAGCCAGAGAAACCGGAACTCGGCGAGCCGGAAGACGTCGCGGAACGAGGCGGCCCGGCTGTCGTCGGTCTGCTCCGACCTGGCCTCACTCGCCACTCGCCGTTCCCCGCTCTCACTCGTCGCTGCCGAACCCGCCGGACCCGCCGATCCCGAAGTTGACCGACGGCCACGATCGCACGCCGCAACCGATCAGTCACGGCAGATGACAAAAGTGGTCGGCAACTGGTGCCATCCCACGCGTCCGCATTGCTCGCAGCAAACGAAGCAGACGCAACAGGGAAGCCCTCGGCCGGCCCGGCACCTGGCTCGCGACCATGGCCAGCCGCCACCCTGTTGTGCACTTGGGCACAACGGTGAACCGAGCGGCGGCGACGACCGTTTCCGGGACGGAGCCGGATCGGCTCCGCCGACCATCAGCACAGACGAGGTTTCATGCGCAATCATCCGTTCCGCTTTGGTGCTTCACTGGTCAACATCGGTTCCCGGTCGGCCTGGCACGCCCGCGTACGCGAGGTGGAGAGCCTCGGCTACGACGTGCTCCAGGTGCCCGACCACCTGGGTCTGCCCGCGCCGTTCCCGGCGTTGGTGGCCGCGGCCGACGTGACCAGCATGCGGCTGGGCACCTACGTGCTCAACGCCGGCATTCTCAACCCCGCCTACCTGGCCCGGGACGTCGCCGACGTGCACCGGCTCACCGACGGCCGGCTCGAACTGGGGCTCGGCACCGGTTACGTCCAGGCCGAGTTCGACGCCGCGGGCGTGCCGTTCGGCACCGGCGGCGAGCGGCTGCGGAAACTGGAGGCAACGCTGGCGGCGACCCGGACGCTGCTGGCCGCGGAGGCCGACAAGCCCGTGCCGCCGATCATGCTCTCGGGTGCGGGCGATCGGATGCTCCGTTTCGCCGGCCGCGAGGCCGACATCTTCAGCTTCGCCATCCAGGCCGGCCTCACGGCAGGTCTCAGCCCGGAGGACGCGTTCGCCGGGCGCGTGCGGAAACTGCGCGAGGCCGCCGGTGCGCGGTTCGACGATCTCGAACTGAACCTGTTCGTCGCGGCGGTCGGCGAGAGCACGGAGAAGACCGACCTCTCCATCATCCGCCACGCCACCGGCCTCGACACCGACGTGCTCGCCCAACTGCCCGGCGTGCTGATCGGTTCGCCGCAGGAGATCGCCGATCAGCTGCTGCGGTACCGGGAGACGTTCGGCATCACCTACGTCAGCGTGCTGGAGCCGCACATGACCGCGTTCGCCGAGGTCATCAAGCACCTGCGCTGAAACCGGGCGGGAGACCAACGGCGGTGGCGTGGGCCGACCCGGCGCTACGCCTCGCCGGTGGTCAACCCGACCGGGCAGGACACCCCGGTGCCGCCCGAACCGCAGTAGCCGTACGGGTTCTTCGCGTCCGACAGGTACTGCTGGTGATTGTCCTCGGCGTAGTAGAAGTCGGTCAGCGGCGCGATTTCCGTGGTGATCTCACGTTTGCGGGCCGCGGTGAGGGCAGCCTGGTACGCGGTGCGGCTGCGCCGGGCGACGAGGTGCTGGGTGTCGTCGGTCCAGTAGATCGCCGACCGGTACTGAGTGCCGATGTCGCGTCCCTGGCGCATGCCCTGGGTCGGGTTGTGGCCCTCCCAGAACGCGCGGAGCAGGTCCTCGAAGGAGATCTGCCTGGGGTCGAAGACGACCAGCACCACCTCGGTGTGTGCGGTGCGGCCGGAGCAGACCTCGCGGTACGTCGGGTTGGCGGTGTGCCCACCGGCGTAACCCACCGCCGTCGACCAGACGCCCGGCAACTGCCAGAACGTACGCTCCGCACCCCAGAAGCAACCCATCCCGAACACCGCGGTGGACATGCCGGCCGGGAACGGCGGGACGATGCGGCGGTCGGGGTGCACCGCGTGGTAGGCCGACACGGTCATCGGGGTCGGACGCCCCGCCAGCGCCGACTCGGGCTGTACCAACGACAACTTACGCAAACCGAACCACGCCACGACATCCAATGTACGCACGCGGACCTGGGACGACCCTTACCGTTCCATGACCCCGGCGTCCTGCCGCCGATGCCGCCCGTTCGTCGCCCGTGCGGGCGTGGGCGGTTCGAGCACCCCACGCCGCACCTCCGACGCCGGCACGAGTGGCAGTGGCGGGCGCAGTGGCGAGGGCGGGCGGGCGTGTCGCGCCGGCGACGCGCCAGGGCCGGGAGCGAAGCGATCACCGGTGAACCGCGGCAGCACATCCGTGGCATCAGTGACATCGGGGACGTCGGATAACACCGGCAGCTGCGTGGTCTCGGCCTCCACCGGCAGCCGGGTGAGCCGCCCGGCCAGCCGCCGCACCGGCCGGTCGACCAGCCGGTAAACGACCTCCACCACGCCCATCATGACCAGCAGCGCCACCGGCAGCGCCACCCCGAACGGCACGGAGCGCACCAGGAAGTCCAACGCGGGAAAGAGCACCACACACTGCAACAGGTAGATCTCGTAGCTGCGGTCGGCCAGGAAGGTGATCCACCGGGACGGCCGGATGCGCGGCTCGACCATCAGCCCGATGGCGAACAGCAGCACCGCGTAGGCCAGCGCGAGGTTGTAGCTGTCGTCCGACCGCCCCAGCCCCATCAGGCTCGCGGCCACGTACAGCAGCCAGCACGCCGCACCGAACGCGACACCGACCCGGACCCGGACCCGGCGGCTGCGCACCGCCCAGGCCAGCTGCCCGATGATGATCACCGGCAAGAACGACACGGTCACCGCGAACGGCCGGAAACCCGCGTCCAGCGTGTGCGCCGCGGCCAGCACGAGCGCGACCAGGGCCAGCTCGACCAGGATCGCGTACCAGGTCACCCGGCGCAGCACCGGCAGCAGGCAGATCACCAGGACGTAGAACAACAACTCGACGCCCAACGTCCAGGCCACGCCGAGCAGGTTCTGCTGGCCGCCGACGAAACTGCCGTTCAGGCCGATGTCGGCGAGCACCATCGCGGGCGTGACGTGCTGGACCGGCGCTCCGCCCAGCGGGTGCAGGCCGAGCGCGACCACCCCGACGCCCAGCAGCACCGCGACGATCAGCACCGGGTACACCCGCAGCAGCCGCCGCACGGCGAACCGGCCCGCGCCCTCCTGCACCGCGACCGCGGTCACCACGAACCCGCTGATCAGGAAGAACATCGGTACCGCGATCTCGCCGATGTCCGCCGCGTCCAGCCGCAGCGCGAACCGGCCGGCCCAGTCGAGCACGGTGATGAAACCGGGCGCGTAGTGGTGCGCCGGCAGCCAGCCCACCGACAGCTGCGAGTACACCACCAGCAGCGCGCCGATCGCCCGGCCGATGTCGGTGAACAGGATGCGGGACCGAAGGGCCGGCCGGCCCTTCGGCCTGGCTCCGCCGGAGTGAGCTTCCGCCCGCGCAGGCGGGTCGACCTTGTCCTCCGGCCGTGAACGGGAGGAGCCAGAGGTGTCCGTCATGCCGGACTCCGGGCCGGTGCCCGGCGGCGGACCAACCGGCGGGCGAGTTTCTGCGCCGGTCGTTCGATGCCGCGGAAACTCAGCTCCACCGCGATCATCGTGACCGCCACCCCGCACACGATCGCCAACACCGGCGGCAGGATCGGGCGCAGCAGGGTCATCATCGGGAACGCGATCACACCGTGCAGCAGGTAGATCGAGTAGCTGCGGTCGGCGATGAAGCTGACCACCCGGGTCGGCCGCAGCCGGGGCTCGGCGATCAGCAGCAGGATGAAGATGAGCAGCGCGAGCGCGGCCGTGTTGCCGTAGCCGTCGTCGGGCCGGCCCATGTCCCGGGTGCCGTTCCAGGTGTAGATCAGCCAGGCCGCCGTGCCGAACACCCCCGCCGACCACAGCGGGATCTGCTGGCGCCACACCGCCCAGCAGATCTGGCCGAGCAACAGCAGCGGCAGGTAGCCCAGCGAGACCGCGACCAGGAAGAACGACGCGCCGAAGTCGCGGGCGAACTCGATCGCCGCCCAGGCGATCGCGATCTCCACGCACAGCGCCGCCCACACCCAGCGCTTGAGCAGCGGCATCATCAGGATCAGCACGACGTAGAACATGACCTCGATGGCCAGCGTCCAGCCCACCCCGACCAGCACCACCTGGGGAATGAGCACGTAGTTGGCCAGCGTCATGTTGGTCAGGATGGTGAACCCGGTGATCTGCTTGACCAGGTTCCCGGCGAACACGAGCTCGCGGACCCCCGGGATGGACACGAACAGCACCACCACGATCAGCACCGGGTAGATCCGCAGCAGCCGTTTGACGACGAACTCCCCGGCCCCTTCCCGGGTTGCCCGGTGCGTCACCACGAACCCGCTGACCAGGAAGAACAGCGCCACCCCGAAAAAACCGAAGTCCTGTTCGATCCGCAACGGCTGGCGTAGCAGGGTGTCGATCCCGGTGACCACCGGCGAGGGCGCGTCGTAGCCGTTCCAGAAGGACACGAAGTGGTCGTACATCACCAGCGGCGCCGCCACCGCGCGGATCACATCGAGAAAGACCAGTCGGGTGAACCGGGACCGGCCGTTGGACACGTCCGCGGCGGCAGCGGCCGGCCGGCCGCGGTCGACGACCGCGGCGATGGGCATCGTCTCGTCGATGACCTCGGTGGCGTCGCTCATCCCGGCCGGACGGGTCATTCCCCAGCGCGGGCGGTCCGCCGCCGCCGTCTCTGCTCGTCAGCCTGCTGCGGTCGCAGCCACAGCGTGACGAAGCCGGTCTCGGACTCCCGTGCGGTGCGGACCACGGTCCGCGCGGCCGGCCTGCGGCCGCCGACCGGATCGCCGGCCAGCGTGTCGGCCACCACCTTCGGGGTCACCGGCAGCACGTCGTAACCCCAGCCGGCGAACCGCTCCACCACCTCGACCGGGTCACCGCCGGCCTCGCTGATCGCCGCCGGCCAGAACTCGCACAGCACGTGCGGCTGGTCCCGGCGCAGCAGATCGAGCAGGCCGGTCAGCGCGCGGTGGTCCTGCCCCTGGGCGTCGCACTTGACCATGCTGACCTGCCGGGCGGCCAGTGCGGGCACGCCGTCCAGCCGGATGCCGTCCACCGCGAGGGTGTCCGTGCCGCCCTGATCGCCGACCCGGTGGTCGCCGCTGTTGCCGACCTCGGCCTCGCGCAGCCGCAGCGGCGCGTCGGTGTCCCATGCGGCCACCGGCAGCACGGTCAGCCCGGTGCTCAGCGCGGCCGGGATGTTGGCCCGCACGTTGTGGTCGAGCAGGTCGCGGGCCGGCGCCCACGGTTCCACCGCGAACACCGCGCCGTCCCGGCCGACCCGGCGCAGCGCGCGCAGGGTGAAGTAGCCGACGTGCGCACCGATGTCCACGAACGTGTCGCCGGCGCCGAGCAGGTGGTCCACCAGCGCGGACTCCTCGGCCTCCCAGCACGCGTAGTGCCGCAGCCAGGGCAGCATCACGGTGTCGTCGGCCGGCAGCCGCAGCGCGCCCACGTCGGTGGCCACCACCGCGGTGGCGAACTCGGCCGGGCCGCTGTCGAGCAGCTCGTGGTGCGCGGCGGCGGTCGCGGTAAGCGCCCGCACCCACCGGGTGGAGTCCTCGGCGGCCGTGGTCAGCTGGTCGATCCGGGTGTCCCGGTCGTGCAGCAGGGTCATCAGCTTGGCGTCCAGCTCGTCCCGCCCGGTCGCCACACCGGCCGCCAGCTGCTCCACAGTGGACAGTCGGCCGGCGAGCGCCTCGACGAGCTGGCCCAGCCGCTCGTGCCGGCCGGTCCGCTCGGTGTTCGCGAGGGCGAGCAACCGGTCGATTTCCGAACGGTGTTCGGACAGATCGGCGCGGACCTGGTCGATCTCCTCTGCGTGCGAGCGCTCGGCCAGCGCGCGGGCACTCGCGTGCCGCCGGTCCTGTTCGTCCAGCCGGCTTTCCAGTCGGGACAGGCTGGTTTCCACCGAGTCCAGCACGGTGCCCTGCACGCTGCGCTGGTGCACGTCGTAGTGGTCGATGGCGCGCAGCACCGCGCGACGCAGCGCCGGAGCGAGCGGGATTCGGCTCGGTGCCCCGGCATCCGGTCGCCAGCGCAGCGCCTCCCGGGCGGCCGGCAGCGGGTCCAGCACACCCTCGCCGGGGGCCACCGGCGCGGCCAGGTAACGCAGCTGCCAGCGCTGCCGCGCGTCGGCCAGCCGATCGGCCACCCAGTCCGCGGCGGTCCGCATCGTCCGGGTGGTCAGCACGTGCTCGCGGGCCCGCAAGCCGCGCGCCCGGGCGGCCGGCAGGTCCGCGGCGACCGCGCGCATCGCCTCGGCGGCCTGCGCCACCTCGGGTTCGGCCCAGTGCGCGTCCACCGGGTAGGGCGCGTTGCCCGGACCGACCGGGACCAGCTGGTAGCCGATCGGCCAGCCGGTGTCGGCGGTGAGCACCTCGGCGCTGCCGCCGTAGTCGGTGGCGATCACCGGCAGGCCGCGGGCCATCGCCTCGGCGACGGTCAGCCCGAAACCCTCGCTGCGGTGCAGCGACACGTAACAGTCCGCGGCCGCGAACAGCTCGCCGACCTCGTCGTGGTCCAGGTACCGCTCGACCAGCTCGATCCGCGGGTCGGCGGCGACCGCCATCCGCAGCCGCTCCCGGTGCCCGGGGTGCTTGTCACCGTTGATCGACTTGAGCACCAGCCGGACGTCGTCACGGTCGGCGAAGGCGGTGGTGAACGCGTCGACCGCGGCGAGCGGGTGCTTGCGGGCGAAAATGCTGTTGTAGTCGAAGGCGAACAGGAACGTGACCGGTCCGCCCTCGGCCCGGGGAGCCGGCGGCCGGCCACCCACGTACGGGTCGCGGACCGGGACCGGGAACACCCGCACCGGCACCGGCGCGTCCTGCGCGATCCCGGTGCGGCAGAAGTCGCTGATCGTCCAGACCTCGTCGACCTGCTCGAACGCGGCGCGCATCCAGTGCGGGAACTCCGCCAGTTCCCAGGACCACAGGCCGATCACGTACCGGTCGGCGACCAGATCCCGGTGCAGCTTCACGGTTTCCGCAGTCATGTCGGCGTTCACGCAGAGCAGACTGACCGGGAACCGGGCGGTCTGCACCGGCCCGGCCGGCACCGGGTGGTCGGTCCGGTTGACCACCGTGCTCTCCTCGACCACGGTCGCCACCGGCACGCCGGCCGTGCGCACCGCGTCCAGCACCAGTCGGCCCATCTCGCCAACGCCCAACTCGGCGCTGAGGTAACCGAGCAGGTTCACCCCGGCCTCGTCGCGCACCGCCACCGCGCGCTGCCGCACCGGCCCCGGCACGAGCGTGCGCGGCAGTTCCTTCTCCAGCACTCCTGAGGTCGCGCACCACGTGCGGTACTCGTCCACGTCGGCGCCCAGCGGCTCCGGGAAGACCTGGCGCAGGTCTGCCCGCGCCTGCCAGACGGCCATCGCCCAGCGGTTGCTGCCGGCCGCACGCTGCGCCTCGGTCGCCGGTTCCGCCGCCCAGGCAAGGAATTCGGCCGGACCCTCGGGTGCGAACGGGCTGGGCGGAAGCGCCGTGCCCTCGCGCTCGGCGGTGACCCAGGCGTCCCGGAAGGTGCGCCGCATCGACAGCGACAGCGGCGTGCCGTCGGGCAGATCGGCCCAGCCGTAGGGAATCGACTCGATCGTGTCGCCGTAGCCCGCGGCGATCAGCTTGTCCCGGTAGGCCGCGCAGAGCTGCGCGAGCGCGGGTTCCTCGGACAGCAGCATCCGCGGCTTGTCCGGCCAGTGCGTGCTCAGCAGCCATGGCCGCTCCGGCCGGAAACCGCTGAAGTGGAAGAACCGCAACGGTTTCCCGGCAGCGGTCCACTGTGTACTCTCGGCGTCACCGTCCACCCGGTGCACCGGGCGCTGGTAGGCGTTCCAGTACGCGACGTTGTAGCCCGGGTCGGCGATCACCGTGTGCCGGAACAGCGCGGGCACGTTGTCCACCCAGCGCTGGTCGGTGAACATCTGCTCGCTCGGCGCGACCAGCGCGTCCTGCCGCAGCCGCTCGGCCCAGAAGTCCAGGAACGGCATACCGGCCGAGGACACCGCGGCGAAACCGAGGTTGAACACGCCCGAGGCCATGATGTCGGCCTCGTTGGGGTGCAGGCCGTCCCGCGGCATCGGCTCGGTCACGTGCGGGGTGAGCACGATCCCGTGGGCCAGCGCGAGTTCGCCGACCTCCGCGGCGAACGGCGCGAACACCTCGATGTCGGGGTCCAGATACATCGCGACCGGCTCGTCGGCGCCCGACCCCCGGGACGACCTGGACTGCTCAGTCGTCTCAGGTGTCTCGGCCGTCTCGGTGAGCAGCAACCGCAGCAGCGAGGGCTTCAGCGCGGTGGCGAACTCGGTGACCGAGTAGGCCGCCGCCATCCGGTGGTAGTCACCGTCGGGCAGGGCCAACTGGTCGTACCCGACCAGCCGGGCGTCGCCGAGGTCCGCGGTCGGCCAGCCGGCCGGCCGGGCGGCCAGCTCGGCCGACGTGGAGTCCAGCACCAGCACGCGCATCCGGGCGCCCGGGTGGTGGCGCAGGTAGGACTCGGTGAGCACCCGCGCGGCCGGCAGGTAGTTGCCGGACACGATGGTGCCGGCGACCACCAGCGGCCCGCCGGGGCCCTGGTCAGTCCGCGGGGTCATTGCGTCGACGCCGGCAGCTTGGCCAGCTGCGCCTGCAACACCGAGGTCATCTCGTCATCCGCCGAGCCCGCGGCAGGCCCCTGCACCTGGAGGTACACCACGTAGTTGTTGCTGGCGTACTCGGCGCGGCGCAGCGGACCGCCGGTGGCGCCGTCGGCAGCCTGCACCGAAACGCCGGTCGGGCCGCCGGTCTTGGCGGTCATGTTGTAGGTGATCTGCAGTGCCGCCAACGAGCTGGCGATCTGGCTGGCCACCGTGGCGCTCCCCTTCTGCACCAACAGGATGACGATCTTGTTCTGCCCGCTCTCCACCAGCGCGAAGTAGACCTTGTTGATCGGGCCGCTGCCCTTGTACAGGTTCACTTCGTCCTGGGACAGGAAGTCCAGCGCGACCACGTCGTCGAACTTGTGCACGTCGCTGCCCGAGGACGTGCCGGTGATCGACGCGATCGGGCCGGGCGGCGAGGTCGTGGTGGTCACCGTCGGCCGGGCCACCGTGCTGGTGGTGGTGCCGCCGGCCTGATTGCTCTTCGACCCGCTGGAGAACGGCTTGAGCACGACGAGTCCGACCACGATCGCGGCGACCACGACGACGATCCCGACAATCAGGAAGATCCGTCCTTTGTGGCCACCGCCGGAGTCGAACGCCTCCGGGCCCTGCGCGTACCAGGGTTCGTTGGGGCGCAGCGGCGGGAACTCCATCCCGGCCCACGGCGACTCACCACCGCGACCGGCCGACGGGTCGGTCGTCCAACCGCCGCCACCGCCGGGCCGCGGCCCCTGCTGCTGCATCGGGCCGCTGTTGATGCCCGACACCACCTGGGTGCGCTCGGGATTGTCGTCGTCGCCCGGCTCGCCCTGCCGGACCACCTGGGTGGCCTCGGCTGACGGCGGGTTGCCGCTGACCGGACCGATCGTCTGGGTCCGCTCGGACATCGGCACCTGCGGCGACTGGGATGGCTGGGGTGGCTGCTGCTGCGCGTACGGATTCGGCGGGAACTGCGGCACCCCCTGGGGATACTGCTGCCCGTACTGCGGCTGCTGCGGCGGCGCCCCCGGCTGCGGGTAAGGCTGCGGCTGGCCGCCCGAGGGCGTCCACGGACCGACCGGGTTTCCCGGCGGCGGTGTGCTCGGTGGTGTACCCGGTGGTGTGTTCGGCTGCTGCGGGTTCTCCCCGGAAGCTGGCGAGCCGAACCCGCCGACCGACTGGGCGAGCAAGGCGTCGCGCCGGGTCCGGTAGTCCTGGGCGGACACCCGACCGGCGGCGAGCTCCTCGTCCAGCTGTCGCAGCTCATCCTGCCAGCTCAAGCCAGCACCCCCTCAACGAGGAAACAACTTCGTATGATCAAAACGAGCGCCATTGTGCACAGGATCGGCGGTCGACGGTGGCAAGTACACCAAGTTGATGCCGGCCGGTGCCATCGCAAAGAACATTAGCGCATTGGGTGACTTGCCAAGGCCGCCCGGATACCGGCGATCACCTGTGGCTCAAGCACCGGCGCGGTACCAGCGGTGAGGTTTCGCTCCACCACTTCCAGCACCACCGTTTTCGCCGTCGTCATGGCCGATTCCACCAGCCCGGGCTCGCTCGCCGCGCTGCCGTAGTTCAACTCCGTGACATCACTGAACGCCGCCGGCAGATAGCGGGTGGCCGGGATGAGGAACGAGTCACCCAGCACGGTGACCGGCCCGGAGACCATTCCGGCGGTCGGCGTGCTGTGCACGGTCATCGGCACGCTCAGGTCGCCGGCCAGCTTGCCGGTCCGGTCGGTCACCCCGTCGGGGAACAGCCGGTAGGTCTGGTCCACCTCGTTGGCCGGCTGGCCGGTGAGCGCGGCCAGGTCGGCCGGCCCGGACACCCGGGCCGCCGGCTGGGTCCGCCAGTTCGTGGTCGCGGTCGGGTCGATCTGGTCGACCACCGAACGCAGCATGTACAGCGCGCCCTGGTCGTCCCAGTGGGTGTCCTGCGGGTAGTACACCGGCCCGGACCGGGCCAGCGACTGGAGGCCGGCGCGCAGGTCGATGGCGCCGTCGACGTTGGTCACCTGGCTCCAGAACGGGTTGAGCACTGCCTGCGCGCACTCCTTGTCCGCGTAGCCGGCGGGCAGGTGCTGCGGAAAGACGGTGCTCTTGTCCGGCGCCACCACGAGCACGAACCTGCGCCCGGA
>DATATV010000011.1:0-2335 GCA_036268615.1 Pseudonocardiaceae bacterium | reverse complement strand
GGTGCCGGCGGCCACGGTCGTAACGGTGGAATCGGCCACCGTGCACACCGATGGCGTGTCCGAGCTGAACAGCACCGGCAGTCCCGACGATGCGTGCGCGGACAGAGTGACCGCCGTGCCGACCGTCGCATCGGGTGGCTGATCGAACGTGATCGTCTGCGGAATCGGCCGGGTCGGTGCCTGCACCTGGAACGATCGCGTCACGCGGAGGGCCGCCTCAGGAGGCTTCCCGTCCTGGAAGGCGGTGATCGTGCACGTGCCGGCGGCCAGGGTCGTAACGGTGGAATCGGCCACCGTGCACACCGGCGGCGTGTCCGAGCGGAACAGCACCGGCAATCCCGGTGGGGACGCCGACGCTGACAGGGGGACCGGCGTGCCGACCGTCACGGCGGGCAGCTGGCCGAAAGTGATGGTCGGCGTGATCGGTGCCTGCACCTGGAACGATCGCGTCACGTCGGGGGCCGCCGTGACTGATCCGCCCCCGCCCTGCGAGGCCGTGATCGCGCACGTGCCGGCGGCCACGGTCGTAACGGTGGAATCGGCCACCGTGCACACCGATGGCGTGTCCGAGCTGAACAGCACCGGCAGTCCCGACGATGCGTGCGCGGACAGAGTGACCGGCGTCCCGACCGTCGCGTTGGGCGGCTGATCGAACGTGATCGTCTGCGGAAACGTCCTCGCCGCCCGGGTGACGTGGGATGTGAGCCAGGTCTTCTGAACCTGCGCGGATGGGCTGGTCTCCTGGTGGACCCCGCTTGCCAACGCGGCCGGACCGCCCACCGCAGCGGCGGCCAGCAGGATTCCCAGGAATCTCAGGTCCATGACTGCGCTCCTTGCCCCTGACCGAAAGTCCCGCAGAGGCGTTACTTCGTCATGAAGCTGGAGGCCCAGGCTCGCCGGAAGATACTTACCCTAAGGTGATGAATTCCTGGCCGGTCAGGCCCGTGGCCACGCGGTGAACCGCTCCCGTAGCCGGGCCACATCCGGCAGGCCGAGTCCATAGCGGGCGAACAGTCCGTCCGGCATCCGGTCCAGTTGCCGTCCCGCGTCGGTGAAGTCCCGGTCCTCCAGGCCTGGGTCCAGCCGCCGGGCCATGGCAACCAGCTCACCCACCGTGTAGTGGTCCAGAGCGGCCGCTATGTCGACGTAGTCCCGGGGCTCGACCCGGCTGACCAGCGCCACGGTCTTCCAGCCGGCCAGGTCCTCCAGGTCGAGGACCGGGCCCACGTCCATCGTGACCGGTCCGCGCACACGGTCGAAGTAGGCCATCTGCAGCATGGTTTGCTGCCCCTCCGGGCTGGTGACCAGCCACTCGGCCAGGCCCTCGCCGATCCCCTCGAAGACGTCACCCAGGTCATTGACCCCGTCCTGCCGCTCGGCGGCGAACCCGGCCGCCCGCAGCGCCGCCTCCACCGCATCAGCGGCCGCGGACACCCCGGTCTCCTGGTCGCTGAACAGGTCGACGTCCTCGGTCGGGCGGTCGATGACCCCGTGCGCCATCAGCGCGTTGCCGCCCGCCAGCGCGAAGCCGTACCGGGCGGCCACCCGGAGCGCGATGGTTGCGACCTCGCGCTGCAGCCCGCTGATCGGCATCAGGTGATCGGCTGGTCCCCTGAGCTAGACCGCGATCGAGGCTGCGGCCGATGCGGCCCGCAGGGCCGGCTGCCGGTCCTCCCAGGCGGCGCGGACGTCGCGGGGCAGGAACAGCTCCGGCCAGCGCGCGACCAGCGTGGCCCCGTCCAGGAACGCGGTGAGGTCCTCGGGGCGGGTCGCCTCGCGCAGCACGGTCTGGTACAGCCAGTCCAGCATCCCCGGCGCGTCCAGGTCGAACGAGCGGTCGGGGCACCAGAACAGCCGCAGCGGCAGCTCAACCCGGCCGCTGGTGGGGCCGTGCAGGTCGGCCAGGTCCGTGGCCACGAGCGTGCGCCGTCCCCGGCACGCCTGCTGCGGCGGCCGGAGCGTGGCGGTCTGCTCGGCGGTCATAGGTCCAGGATAGCCGTTACCGCTCGCGATGGGCAGACCCGGCTCGAAAACGTGCTCGATTCCCTAGTGGCCGGTGGCCAGCAGCGCCGACCCGGCCAGTGCTGGCCCGGTTAGGGCCTCGATGTCCTCGGTGACGGTGGTCTTCCCATGGCCGAGCACCTCGGCCAGGTGGCCCTCCATCACCGGCAGGGCCGCGGCCACGGTCACCGGGTAACCGGCCTCGGCGCTGAGCGAGGTCACCCCGGCGTCGCTGATCCCGCAGGGCACGATGCGGCCGAACCAGTCCAGGTCGCAGTCGCAGTTCAGGGCGAAGCCGTGCATGGTCACGCCCCGGGCCACCCGGGCCCCGATC
>DATATV010000010.1:0-25441 GCA_036268615.1 Pseudonocardiaceae bacterium | reverse complement strand
TGGGCCGGCAGCACCCCACCGATCAGAGGAGCTGGGCACGTCGCCGACGCCTGTCCCGCCGACACCTGTCCCGCCGACACCTGTTGCGCCGACGCCTGTTCCACCGGCAGCACCAGGGAGGTCATCAAACCCGGGCAAGCCGGCGGGACCGGCTGGACCGGTCAAGCCGGCGGGACCGGTCGAGCCGGCGGCGCCCCATCGCTGCGACGCGCTCGACGATTCACCAGCCGCTCCCCCACCAGCACCGCGAGGACCCGTCGGGCCGGCCGCACCCCACCGCCCCGACGAGCTGGCCGAATCGGGAGTGCCGGCGACCTCACCATCGCTCGCCACACCACCAGCCGCGACACCAGCCGCGACACCATCGCCCCACAGACCACCGCCGCCCCACCGAGCATCGCCGGCGGCGTCAACGCCCATCCCGGCACTGCCCGTCAACCCACTGCCCGTCAAGCGATCGGCGTTCGCCGGATCGTTCCTGCCCAGTCGGCCGCCAGTGCTGCTCGGGTGGGTGCTGCCCGGGTCGGTACTGCCCGGGTGGGTGCTGCCCGGATCGGTGTCACTCCGGTGGGTGGTGCTCGGGCCGGTCCCACCCAGGGGAGTCGCGCCGAGTCGACTCGCAGTGCCCGTCAAGCCCGCTGTTCGCGTCGGGCCACCGGGACCCGTCGGGCCAGCGGCACCCCAACGGCCCGACGCACTCGGCGAATCCCCGCCCGCGCCGCCGTCGGCAGCGCCCCAATCGCCGTCGCCGGGCGAACCGGGGGCCGGCAGGTCAGGGGCCGGCAGATCGGGGGTCGACAGTTGGCTGGCGCCGTCCGTCGAATCTGCCGGACCACCAACGTTCTCGGCGCCGAATCGGGCCATTCCCGGTCGGCCAGCAGTCCCGGTACCCGGCGCGCGACCGGGGCCGGTGGGTCCGGCGGCGCCCCACCTGCCGGACGAACTGGGGTCAGTCGCGGTGGTCGGATCTGTGGTGGCTACTTGGCCGGCGGTGCGGGTCAGGCCGGGCAGGCGGCTCGCACCGGGCGAGTCGGCACCGGGCGAATCTGCGCTGAACGGACTGGCGCCGAACGAGCTGGCGTGCAGCGAATCGACGCCGGACAAATTGGCATACACCGAGTCGCCGTAGGGCGACGCGGTGTACGGCGACTCGGCGTTGGCCCGGCTCGCCGTGCCGGTCAGGCCGGCGATGCGGGTGAGGTCGGCGGCTGCCCTCGGATTCCCGCCGGCGGCCAGGAAACCGGAGCCGGGCAGGCGGGCAGCGCCCATCAGGCCGGCGACACCCGGGACGCCCGGAGTGCCGGCCACGGTCGGCTTTTCGCGGGTCGCGCTACGACGACGGCCGCCGGTCCCGGCGGTGCTCCCGCCGAGCAGGCGGAGGAACTCGTCGGGGTTGCGGACTTCGCCGAAGGCGGACAACAACTCGGTTCTGGCTGCCTGCGCCACCCGCCAGTGCCGCAGTCGCGCGCCGTAGGCGGAGCGCAGGCAGTCCAGCGCCACCGCCAGTTCGCCCATCCGCTCGTGCACTTCGGCGAGCGCGAACATGCTCTCCGAGTACAGCGCGTCCAACTGGTGGCGTTCGGCCAACGCCGACGTCTCGCGCAGCAGACCGAGGGCCGGCGCCAGCGCGCCAGCCCGCAGATGAACCCGGATGCCGATGGCCATTCCCAGCCAACCGACCGCTGCGGCCGCCGGCGCGCGGACGGCCCGGTCCAGGAACAGGTCCGCCACCGCTTTCGCCTCGGCGGCCCGGCCGACGTTGATCAGGGCGTGCGTCAGCTGCACCGCCACCCGCGCGCCGGCCTGACCGCTGTCGGTGAGCGGCTCGTCAAGGCTGCTCAGCAGGTCGGTGCCGTCCTCGGCCGCGTTGATCGCGGCCCGGGTGTCACCGCGCCTACGGTGCACGGCGGAAGCCACCGCGCGCAGTAGAACGCGCAGGACCACTGCCGTCTCCGGTGGCAGGTCCGAATCCTCGGAGTAGAGCTGGTCGGCTTCGCCCAGGGCGTTGTCCACGTCCCGGCGCTGGTCGGTGTGGCCGAGGCAACCGACGAGCTGCACCAGCGCCGCGGCCCGCATCGCCGGACTGGCCGGGAGGTCGGCCAGGACCGGCCGCAGCACCAGCGCGCCGACCAACGGCAACGCCGACGCCCGCGCGCAGCCGGCCAGTTCGACCCGCAGCAACGCGGCCGCGGCGGTGTCGCCCTGCTGTTCGGCCTGCCGGACACCACTGATGGCCCGGTTGACGACCTGGAGGTGCCGGCCCAGCCGGCAGGAGGCGAACACCGCGACCGCGTTGGCCCGCAGCCGGATCCGACTCTCGTCAGGTCCGGCCGCGGCCAACGCGCGCTCGGCGAGGAGCAGCGCCATCTCCGGCGCCCGCCAACGCACCGACCATGCGGTTCCGACCAGCGAACCCGCATCGACACGTGCTGGCGGCTCTCCCCTCGACGCCACGACTAGGTGCCCCGCCGCTCAGTCGCGGGTGAGCTTGCGGTGGGTCACCCGGTGCGGACGTGCGGCGTCCGCGCCCAGTCGCTCGACCTTGTTCGCCTCGTACCCCTCGAAGTTGCCCTCGAACCAGAACCAGGCAGACGGGTTCTCGTCGGTGCCCTCCCACGCCAGGATGTGGGTGGCCACGCGGTCGAGGAACCACCGGTCGTGCGAGATGACCACCGCACAGCCGGGGAACTCCTCCAGCGCGTTCTCCAGCGACCCGAGGGTCTCCACGTCCAGGTCGTTGGTCGGCTCGTCCAGCAGGATCAGGTTTCCGCCCAGCTTCAGGGTGAGCGCCAGGTTCAACCGGTTGCGCTCACCACCGGACAGCACGCCGGACAGCTTCTGCTGGTCGGGTCCCTTGAACCCGAAGGCACTCACGTACGCACGGGAGGGCATCTCGACCTGACCGACGTGGATGTAGTCCAGCCCGTCCGACACCACCTCCCATACGTTCTTCTTCGGGTCGATACCCTCACGGTTCTGGTCTACATAGGACAGTTTGACGGTCTCGCCGACGGTGACCTTGCCGGCATCCACCGGCTCCAGCCCGACGATCGTCTTGAACAGGGTCGTCTTGCCCACCCCGTTCGGGCCGATCACGCCGACGATGCCGTTGCGCGGCAGGCTGAACGACAGGTTGTCGATCAGCACCCGCTCGCCGAAACCCTTACGCAGTCCACTGGCCTCGACGACGATGCTGCCCAACCGGGGCCCCGGCGGGATCTGGATCTCGTCGAAGTCCAGCTTCCTGGTCAGTTCGGCCTCGGCGGCCATCTCCTCGTAGCGCTGCAACCTCGACTTGGACTTGGCCTGCCGGGCCTTGGCACCCGACCGGACCCAGGCCAGTTCGTCCCTGAGCCGCTTCTGCAGCTTCTGGTCCTTCTTGCCCTGGACGGCCAACCGCTCGGCCTTCTTCTCCAGGTAGGTCGAGTAGTTGCCCTCGTAGCCGATCACATGGCCGCGGTCGACCTCCATGATCCATTCGGCCACGTTGTCCAGGAAGTACCGGTCGTGGGTCACGGCGAGCACGGTGCCGGAATACTGGGCGAGGTACTGCTCCAGCCACAGCACGCTTTCCGCGTCCAGGTGGTTGGTCGGCTCGTCCAGTAGCAGCAGGTCGGGCTTGCTCAGCAGCAGCTTGCACAGCGCCACCCGGCGCCGCTCGCCACCGGAGAGCTTGTCCACCGGCGAGTCCGGCGGCGGACAGCGCAGCGCGTCCATCGCCTGCTCCAGTTGGGAGTCCAGATCCCACGCGTCCGCGTGATCCAACTCCTCCTGTAGCGTCCCCATCTCCTCCATCAGCTCGTCCGAGTAGTCGACTGCGAGTTTCTCGGCGATCTCGTTGAACCGGTGAAGCTTCTCGATGATCTCGCCGACGCCTTCCTCGACGTTGCCGAGAACCGTCTTCTCCTCGTTGAGCGGCGGCTCCTGCTGGAGGATGCCGACGGTGTAACCCGGCGACAGGAACGCCTCGCCATTGCTCGGCTGGTCGAGACCCGCCATGATCTTGAGCACGGTGGACTTGCCAGCACCGTTGGGGCCGACAACACCGATCTTGGCTCCGGGCAGGAACGCGGTGGTGACGTCATCGAGGATCACCTTGTCCCCGTGCGTCTTACGCACCTTTTTCATGGTGTAGATGAACTCGGCCATGGTCGCGATCGTAGTTGCGCGATCTGGGCCCGCGTACCTCGGTCACCTCAAAAAGCCCGTTTCGCTGCTGGCCGGGCGGGGTCACGGCGCGCCCGGCCCGGCCGCCGTGGATCAGCCGGCGCGGGCCAGCGCGGGCTCGGCTGCCTCCCGACCTGCGGTGTCCCGCTCCGGCCGGGCGACGGCCGGGGTACCGGGGGTGATCGACTCGACATCGGCGATCCGGTCGACCTTGACCACCGTGGCGGTCGCCCAGCGCAGGCCGGGCCCGACCACGCGGGCCTCCAGGGCGATCTGGCTGTGCCGTTGCCCCTGGTCATCGGTGTAGCTGTCGTCCACCCACTCGCCCACCACCAGCACCTCCATTCCCTTGCGCAGCGTGTTGCTCACGTTGTCCGCGAGGCCGCCGTAGCAGAGCACCCGGTGGAAGACCGAGGGCAACTCGACGAGTGCGTCGCCGGATCTGCGCCGCCGGCTCACCGCGACCAGCAGCCGGGCCATCGGCCGGCCGCCCCGCCTGGTCTGTCGGAAAGTCGGGTCGGTGCACAGGTTCCCGACGATCATGTTGTCCATTTCCGTTACCTCCGCTGCTGCCGCCCGGCCGGGTCGAATCGCGACCGGGATCGATCCGGTGATCGATGTCGTCCAGCTTCGTCGGACAGCAGTGGTCGCGAGCAGGGCGAAGTGAATCTGTGGACAACCCAGGTCCGTGTGCACAACTCGGGCCTCGGCGGCGTTCAGAGCTGAGAAGTGTCGGTGGGTTCTGGTAGGCGGCGCGCCGCGCGATCGGCTACCAGCGAGGATGGAGGGATGCGAGTTCTGGTTGTCGACGATGAACCGGCGGTGCGCGAGTCGATCAGTCGCAGCCTGCGGTTCGAGGGCTATCAGGTGGAGCTGGCCTCCGACGGCAACAGCGCACTGGACACGGTGCGCACCGGCCGGCCGGATGTGGTGATCCTGGATGTGATGATGCCCGGCCTCGACGGGCTGGAGACCTGCCGGCGGCTGCGCGCCATCGGCGACCGGGTGCCGGTGCTGATGCTGACCGCGCGCCGCAATGTCGGCGACCGGGTGGCCGGCCTGGACGCGGGCGCCGACGACTATCTGGTCAAACCGTTCGCTCTGGAAGAACTGCTGGCCAGGGTGCGGGCGCTGCTGCGGCGGGTCGACTCGGGCACGCCCGAGGCGCTGAGCTTCGCCGACCTTGAGGTCAACCCGGCGACGCACACGGTGACCCGCAACGGCCGGGTGATCGACCTCACCAAGACCGAGTTCGAGTTGCTTACCGTGCTGCTGCGCAGCGTGGGCCGGGTGGTCACCCGATCGGTGCTTTTCCTGGACGTGTGGGGCTACGACTTCGGCAACCGGTCCAACAGCCTGGACGTGTACATCGGCTACCTGCGTCGGAAGCTGGAGGCCGACGGCGAGCCGCGGCTGGTGCACACCGTGCGCGGGGTCGGTTACGTGCTGCGCGAGGTGGACTCGTCATCATGACCGCCCCCACCCGACCGGCACGACGGAGCATCCGATGAGACGGCCGACGCTGCGCAGGCGGCTGACCATCCTGACCGCGCTGGCGGTGGCCGTCGGCGTGGTCGGCGTGACCGTGACGGCGTGGCTGCTGCTGCGGGTGCAGTTGCGCGACGAGGTGCAGGCCGACCTGTTCCAGCAGGCCGGCAACCTGGCCGAGCACGTGGACCCGACGAAGTTGCAGTCGCCGCCCTCCTGGGTGAAACCCGACCTGAGCACGCTGTTCGGCGTTGTCTACCCGAACGGGGGAAGCCGGCGGCCGGTGTTCCAGTCGCCGAAACTGCCGGTGACCGGTGTGGATGTGGCGGTGGCACTCGGCGACTCCGGGCCGGTGTTGCGCGATGTGTACGTCGATCGGGTGCATTACCTGATGCTGACCACCCACTCGGTGCGCGGCGACGCGGTGCAGCTCGCCGACGATCTGACCGACGTGGACACGACGCTGACCGATTTCGGTGTGCTGCTCGGGGTCACCGACGCGATCGGCATCGTCGTCGCGGCCGCGCTGGGTTACGGGTTCACCGTGGCCGGGCTGCGGCCGGTGTACCGGGTGGCCGCGGCGGCCGCGCACGTCGCGGAGACCCAGGACCTGGCGACAGCGGTGCCGATCAGCCCGCAGGAGATCGCCGAGGTGGCCAGCGTCGCGGACAGCATGAACCAGATGCTCACCGCGCTCGGCCTGGCCCGGGACGCCCAGCGGCAGCTGATCGAGGACGCCAACCACGAGCTGGCCACGCCGCTGACCAGCCTGCGCACGAATGTGGACCTGCTGCTGCGGGCCGAGCGCAATCCCGATCGCACGCTCGAACCCGAGGACCGGGTGCGGCTGCTCACCGACATCGAGGCGCAGATGCGCGAACTCGATCACCTGATCGAGGAGATCGTCGAGCTGGCCAAGGACCCGGGCAGCGCGGAGGAGCCGACCGAGATCGATCTGGCCGAGGTCACCCGGGCCGCGGTCCACCGGGCCAGGACGCGCACGCCGGACGCGATCTTCGAGCTGACCGACGAGTCGGTGATGGTGCTGGGCCAGCGCCTCGGACTGGAGCGGGCGGTGCTCAACCTGCTGGACAACGCGGCCAAGTGGAGCCCGGCCGGCGAGCCGGTGGAGGTGGTCGTGCGGCGCTGGCAGGGGCTGGCCGAGGTGGTCGTCTCCGACCGGGGGCCCGGGGTGCCGATCGAGGATCTGGAGCGGGTGTTCGAACGGTTCCACCGCACCACGGAGGCGCGCGCGATGCCCGGGTCGGGGTTGGGACTGGCGATCGTCCGGCAGATCACGCTGGCCAACGGGGGGCGGAGCTGGATCGCCCGGCGGGCCGGCGGCGGCACCGAGGCACACATCGAGTTGCCGTCCTCACCAGCGCGAGTGCGGGAGTGAGTGCGGACTCATTGACATGAGTGAGGCCTCACTCATACACTCGCGCCATGCTGGGAAACACCGGGGACCGCCAATCCACCCGTCAACGCGCGCCGGCGATGACCGTGGAGCTACGGCGGGCGGCGATCATCGAGGCCGCCCTGCCGCTGCTGGTCGAACACGGCCCGACCGTGACCACCAGCCAGATCGCGACGGCCGCCGGAATCGCCGAGGGGACGGTGTTCCGGGCTTTCCGGGACAAGCGTGAACTGCTGCTCGCGTGCCTGCGGGCGGCGGTCGAGTCCGACGCCGAGGCGCTGCGGATCGAGGCGATCGACCGGACGCTTCCGCTGGCCGAGCGGCTGGCCGCTGCCATCAGCTACGCGACCGACTACCAGACCCGACTGTGGGCGGTCGGCCAGGCGGTGCACTCCGCCGGGGTGGAGGTGCGGCGCGAAGAGATGATGGAGAAGTCCGGGCCGCCCAAGGGAATCCCGCACGCGATGCTGCGGGTCTCGGCGGCCATCGGCGCGCTGTTCGAACCCGAGCGCGAGCAACTTCGGATCGAACCCGAGCGGGCCGCGCAAATGCTGCTCGGGCTCGTCCTGGCCAGCCGGTTGCAGCAGGCCGGCTTCGGCCCCGGTATCGGCGAGCCTGCCCAGATCGTCGACCTGTTCCTACACGGAACCCTTCGAGCCACCAAGGAAAAGCCATGACCGAGCTGATGATCGAAGCGGACCGGGTGAGCAAGAGCTTCGGCTCGGTGCGCGCGCTGGACGAGGTGAGCGTCGCGGTGCCCAAGGGGACCGTGCTCGGCCTGCTGGGCCACAACGGCGCCGGCAAGACGACTTTGGTCAACGTGCTGACCACGATGCTGCCGGCGACCTCCGGCACCGCCCGGGTGGCGGGGTTGGACGTGGCCAAGCACGGCGCCCAGGTGCGCGCCCGGATCGGGCTGACCGGTCAGTTCGCCGCGGTGGACGAGCAACTGTCCGGATTGGACAACTTGATTCTGATCGCCAGACTGCTCGGCGCGACCCGGCGGGAGGCCCGCGAGCGCGCCACCGAACTGGTGGGCGTGTTCGGGCTGACCGACGCGGCCAGACGAGCCGCCCGCACCTACTCCGGCGGGATGCGCCGGCGGCTGGACCTGGCTGCCAGCCTGGTCGGCCGACCTGACGTGATCTTCCTGGACGAGCCGACCACCGGACTCGACCCGGCCAGCCGGATCGGCATGTGGGAGATCGTCGAGCGGCTGGTCGGCGACGGCACCACCGTGCTGCTGACCACGCAGTACCTGGACGAGGCCGACCGACTGGCCGACTCGATCACCGTGCTGGCCGCCGGCAAGGTGGTCGCCTCGGGGACCGCGGCCGAACTCAAGGCACAGGTGGGCAAGCGAACCGTGGTGGTGACGCTGGCCGAGCCGACCGACGCCGAGGCCGCCGTGACCGCGCTCAAGCAGGCCGGCCTGAGCCCGGTGCGCGACGAGGCGCGGCACGCGGTGACCACTCCGGTGGAGCGCTCCGCCGAACTCGCCGTCGTGGTCCGCGCGCTGGACGAGGTCGGCATCGAGGTCGGCGAACTCGCGCTCACCGAACCCACGCTGGACGACGTTTACCTGACCCTGGCCCACTCCTCCGCTCCCGCGGCCTGAAGGGAATCCCGATGACCACCGCGACCGTCACTCCCATCCAGCAGGCCGACGAGCCGCCCGCAGCCAGCCGGTCCTGGCACGGCGCCCGGGTGCCCACCCAGATCTTCGTGCTCACCGGCAGATCGCTGCGCGCGATCATCCGCGACCCGAGAATGGTCATCTTCGCGCTGCTCCAGCCGCTGGTGATGTTGGCGCTGTTCAGCCAGATCTTCTCCAGCATCGCGCGCACACCGGGCTTCCCGGCCGGGGTCAGCTACATCGACTACCTGATGCCGGCGATCCTGGTGAACACGTCGATGGGCTCGGCCATCCAGTCCGGCGTCGGTCTGGTGAACGACATGAAGAACGGTGTGCTGGCCCGGTTCCGTTCGCTGCCGATCCGACTGAGCTCCGTGCTGGTCGCGCGCAGTCTGTCCGATGTGGTGCGAACCGGCGTACAGATGATCATCATGCTGATCTTCGCGACCGTGCTGTTCGGTTTCTCACCGGCCGGCGGGCTGCCCGGGATCGCCGCCGCGTGGGCGCTGGGCCTGGTGCTCGGCTGGTCGCTCGGCTGGATCTTCCTGGCCGTCGCGTCCTGGTTGCGCAACGCCGAGATCATGCAGATGGTCGGTTTTCTGTTGATGTTCCCGCTGATGTTCGCGTCCAGTGCGTACGTGCCGATCAGCGGCCTGCCCGGCTGGCTACAGGCGGTCGCGCACGTCAACCCGATGACCTCGGTGGTGAACGCGGCGCGCAGCCTGTCGCTGGCCACGCCGGTGGGCGCCGGGGTGATCGGTGCGCTGGCCACCAGCCTGGTGCTCGCCGCGATCGGCGCCACCTTCGCGGTGCTGGGGTTCCGCCGGCCGCTGTAGGCCGATCAGTCCGCCGTGGACGCCAACTCGCGGGGTTTGTTGTTGCTGGCCAACGGTTCCGGCTCAGGGTGCGGACGGAACCGGGCCAGCAGCACGGCGGCCACCGCGAGCAGCGGGAGCAGGCCGAACACGAGCGCGAGCACCCCGGCCACCCGCTGGTCGGCCAGCAGGTCGGGCGGCCACGGCAGGCCGATGCCCCGGTAGAACACCGCCCCGATCGCGGTCGGGTCGCGCAGCAGGAAAATCGCGAAGTAGGCGAAGAAGGGCAGCGCGCCGAGCGTCAGGCCCAGCCGGGCACCGACGGACAGCGGGCGCGGCGCCGGGTCGACGCCGACCACCGGCCAGTAGAAGACGCAGCCCGCCAACAGGAACAGCGCGTTCATCGCCAGATGTGCCCAGTGGTAGTTCAGCGCCGTCTCGAACAGGCCGGTCAGGTACAGCGCGTAGAACGACCCGGCGAACAGCACGAAGGCGACCACCGGCTGGGTCAGCACCCTGGCCACCGGCGAGCGGCTGACGGCCAGCAGCCACTCCCGCGGGCCGGGCGGCCGGCCGTCGGCCGCGGTGGGCAGCGCGCGCAGCGCCAGGGTGACCGGGCCGCCGAGCACGAGCAGCAGCGGCGCGAGCAGGGCCAGCGCGAGATGGCTGCCCAGATGCACGCTGAACACCGCGGGCGCGTACCGGCCGATGCCCGAGGAGGTGGCCAGCAGCAGCACCAGGCAGCCGGCCGACCAGGCCACGCTCCGGCCCACCGGCCAGCTCTCGCCGCGACCCCGCAACCGGCGCACGGCCAGCAGATACAGCGCGGCGGCCACGATCGCGGCGGTGCCGTAGATCAGGTCGAAGCGCCAGTCGACCAACAGCCGGGCGACGGTCGGCCGGCCGGACAGCGAGTAGCCCAGCTGAACCTCCAGTGTGCTGGGCACGGCCACGCCGTCGGTCGGTGGGGTGGTGCGGCTCAGCGCGGCGGAAATGCCGATGGTGACGAACATGACCAGCATCTCGACCCCGGAGAGCCGCAGCAGCTCGCGCCGGGCGCCGGTGGTCAGCAGCGCGCGCACCGACCGGCGGCGCTGCACGTAACCCAGCACGCCGAGGCCGCACAGCGCGCCGATCTTGGCCAGCACGATCAGCCCGTAGCCGGTCCTGAACAGGTCGTGCACGGGCAGCCGGACCAGCGCGTTGAGCACGCCGGACACCGCCATCACCAGCCAGCAGACCAGCGCCAGCGCGGAGAACCGGCGGGCGGCCAGCGGCAGGTGCGCGCCGCCGCGGCGGGCGTGCGCGAGCAGCGCG
Organism: Pseudonocardiaceae bacterium; assembly: GCA_036268615.1. Lineage (GTDB taxonomy): Bacteria > Actinomycetota > Actinomycetes > Mycobacteriales > Pseudonocardiaceae > DATATV01. The sequence goes on along the minus strand of DATATV010000010.1, from coordinate 14,601 downwards.
ACCAGGCCGCCGACCCACAGCGCGGCGCCGACCAGGTGGTACAGCAGGCTGTCGGTGGCGATGTCGTGCGAGCCGCCGGCCGAGGAGTGCCCGGTGACCGCGAGCGGGAACAGGCCGGTGATGGCGACCAGGAACAGTGTCGTGGCCCAGCCCCAGGTCAGCGCGAGCCAGCAGCCGACCGCCACCACCAGGCTGATGCCCGCGGTGATCAGCCATGCCCTCGGCTGGTCGAGTTCGAACAGCAGCGGGAACACCGCGCCGGTGGTCAGCTGGGAGACCGGGCGGCCGAGTTGGTCGGCCACGGTGAACGGGATGGTCAGCAGCGAGGCGACGCACCAGAACAGCGCGGCCCAGCCCGCGGCGCGCACCGCGGCGTAGCCGTCGGCGGCCAGCGCGACCGAGGAACGCTTGGGCGGCACCAGGAACGCGGCCAGCAGCAGCGAACCGACGCACAGCGCGGCGCCCAGTTCGGTGGCCACGCCCAGCACCGACAGACCGTCCTCGGTGAACGGGCCGGCATCGGGCAGGCCGAGCGCGGCATAGTTCTGGCCGCCGGAGGCGACGGTGAGCCCGGCGGCGATCATCGCCGCGAGCACCCCGCAGACCACGAGCAACGGAGTCAGCGCGGCCCGACCGCGGCGCGCGGTCGGCGGCATCGTCAGGTCCGGGGTGGTCGCTTCCGGGGGCACAGCCGAAAGGGTAGGCCGGGCCGTCGACGGGCCGGTCGTCAGTGCGTGGACGCGGTGACCTTGGCCACTTCCCGGCCGAGCGAGCGCTGGGCGGCCAGGGCCACCGGCAGCATCGCCGCGACCACCAGCCCGACCAGACCGATGGCGACCGCGAGGTTGGTCGCCTGGGCGATGAAGCCGATCACCGGCGGGCCGGCCAGGAAGCCGCCGTAGGCGATCGTGGTGACGAAACCGATCTCGTGCTCGCCGCCGGAGCCGTCCAGCCGGTGTCCGGCGACGCCGGCCAGCCCGAGGGTGACCGGAAAGGCGAACGCCAGGCCGATCCCGACGAGCACGAAGCCGAGGTAGCCGGCGAACCAGACCGGGATCAGGGCTGCGGCGAAGAAGCCGAGCGCGGCGAGGATGCCACCGCAGGCGACGACGCGGTAGGAGCCCCAACGGCGTTCCCAGCGCTCGCCGGTCAGCCGGGTGACGGCCATCGCGATGCTGAACGCGGCGAAGCCGGTGGCCGCGGTCGCCTGGGCCAACCCGCGCTCGCGCACCAGGAACAGCGCCGACCAGTCCGAGCTGGCCCCCTCCCCGATGGCCGAGCAGAGCACGATCACGGCCAGCAGCCAGAGCACCGGGCGGCGGAACGGCGCGATGCTCGGCCGCCGCCGGCCACCCGAGGACGGCGCGGGCCGCGCGCCGGGCACCGCCCAGCCCAGTGCGGCCATCGCCACGATGCCGACCGAGGAGACCAGTAGGAACTGGTGGATCGGCGACCAGTCGACCCGCGCGGCCAGGCTCGCGCCCAGCGCGCCGGCCAGGCCGCCGAAGCTGTAGGCGGCGTGGAAGACCGGCATCAGCGGCCGGTCCAGTTGGCGGACCAGGGCGACTGCCGGGATGTTCATCGACACGTCGAGCATGCCGGCGGACGCACCGAGCAGCAGCAGTGAGCCGGCCAGCAACGGGATCGTGTGCACCAGACCGAGCAGCGGCAGCGCCAGGCTGGCGACGATCGAACTGATCAGCACCACCCGGCGGGAGCCGAACGCGACGCACAGTCGACCGGTGAACGGCGCGGCGAGGATCAAGCCGATCGGCGTGCCGAGCAGGGCCAGGCCGAGGCCGCCGGGTCCGGCGTGCACCTGGGTGGCCAGCGCCGGCACCCGGGCCGCCCAGGAACCCTGTAAGAGACCGTTGAGGGCGAAGGCCGCCAGGACGGCCGCGCTGTTCATCCGCACCGGTGCTCCTCCTCCGTGACCTGCGTTCCAGCGTAGTGACGGCACCGGATCACCAAGTGAAACGGGCAGCAGGGCCACACCGGTAGACTCTGGTCGAATATTTTGTCCGTTTTGACGAATTTTCCCGGCTCGGGTAACGGCTGTCCAGTGATCAACGATCACTCGTCCGGATGGCAGCGGAAACACCACGACCGCACCGAGCGATGTAGCGATACGGGGCGGCTAACCTGCGCAGTGCGGGGCGCCGCGTCCAGCCACGCCCTCGTAGCTCAGCGGAAAGAGCAGGAGCCTTCTAAGCTCTTGGTCACAGGTTCGAATCCTGTCGAGGGCACTGCCGGTCCTGTCGCGCCAGCGACGAGGGAGGACCAGGAGCGAAGCGACAACCAGTTTCGCTGGACCTGCGGCGCCCCGCGAAGCGTCTCCCCAGCCTCGCAGACGAGCGGCGCCCCACCGGAGACCCCGGCCACTTCGCCAGACGAGCGGCGCCCCGCGAAGCAACCCACTCGCCGCATCGGTCGAGCGAGCCTCCAGCCTCACCTGTCGAGCGGGCGGCCGTCAGATCGGCCCTGGTAGCGCGCCACCCGGCCAGTGACACTGGGGTCGCTTCGCTCCTGGCCCTCCCTCGTCGCCGGCGCGACAGGACCCCCCGCGCTTGACGCCGGCGACGGTTGATCATAATCTGACCGCGCTTTACCGCTCGGTCAATTCACGTTGTTTTCCTTTGCCGAAAGAGCTTTCCGCTCATGCCGATGTCGTCGTTCGAACTCGGGGGCCCGCACACCGCTGACCGGTGCGCGCTGGTGACCGGCGCCTCCCGCGGAATCGGCCTCGAAGTGGCTACCCGCCTGGCCAAAGAGGGTTTCCGGTTGACCGTGTCAGCCGGACACGCACCCGATCTTGAGTCGGTCGCCGGCCGACTGGTCGAACAAACTGGCGCCGAGATTAATCCGGTTATCGCGAATCTGGGCCGGGAAAACGATGTCCTGGCGTTGGCCGCGGCGCACGCGGACCGGTTCGGCCGACTGGACCTGCTGGTGATGGCGGCCGGGATGGGCAACGTGGCGCAGCTGACCGAAGCGTCCACAAGGGACGGCTGGTCCACCGGTGCGACCACCGCGTGTGACCTGTTGGGCACAGCTTGTCTACCGATGTTACGCAGCACCGCCGCATTGGACCCGCGGCGCGGCAGCCGGATGGTGCTGGTGGCCCCGGCCGACGAGGCGTTGCAGCAGGTCTACGGCGCGCACAAGGACGCCATGGTCTCCCTGTGCGACCAGGTGAACCTGACCGAGTCGGCCAGCGGGGTCACCGCCACGACCATCTCCCCCGGTCACATCGACCACAACATGACCATGTGGCGGCGCGGTTATGTCAATCCGGACGAGATGGTGATCTCCGCCGACCTCGCCGACGTGATCCTCGCGCTGACCACCCTGACCGCGAACGCGGTCGTGCCCAACATCGTTCTGGCCCGCAAGGGCCAGCCGGCCTGAATCAGCGCGCGGTGAGGTCGGAACTGTCCCCGGGCAACGGTTCGCTGAACGGGTCGGTCGGCCGCATCGGCCGGCCGGTGCGCACGTCCAGTGACAGCAGCCGACACGTGGTGCGCCACATCCGTTGCTGGGTAGCCACTCCGGCCGCGGCCCGGGGCAGCGGGTGCACCCGGCGGCCGCGGAGATAGGCACCGTTGGGCACCGCCGGACTCGTGCACGCGTAAAGCACCGCGTCCACGATCAGCCCACGGGACAACGGTGCCTGGGCCGCGCCGACGTCGACGCCGGCCGGTTGCATGGCGGCGCTGCGCGCGCCGGAACCGCGCAGCTTCCCGGCGACGGTCTGGCTGAGCATCATCAGCGCGAGCTTGGCCTCGGTGTAGGACCAGGCCGGGTAGTAGCGACGGCCCGCGGCCGGCTCGTTGGTCCGGGGAATGCCCACCCGGTGCTGGTCGCGCACGACCTGAACGATCCGGCCGACCGGGCTCTGCCTCAGCAACGGCAACAGGCCGAGGGAAGCCAGTGCCGGGCCGAGATAGTTGACCTGCCAGGTGATCTCGTTGCCGTCCTCGGTGACCAGTCGCGACTTCGGCGGCAGCAGGTCCACCGTGTTCACCAGGATGTCGAGTTCACCGACCTCGACGCAGCGGCGGACGAGTTCGCGGACCGACTCCAGCCGGGTGAAGTCGGCCGGCACCGGAACCACCCGGCAGTGGTCGTCGAGCCGGTTGAGCTCGGCGGCGAGCAGCTCGGTCTCGGTCCGATCCGGCCCGTGCACCAGCAGAGTCGAACTGAGGCCGAGCACCCGGCGGGCCACGCTGCTCCCGAGTTCACCGGTCGCACCCAGGACCACGGCTGTGCGCCGCACGGCAGTCATGCAAGTTGCATCGAGTGGCCGGGATCATTGTTACTAACTGCTACCAACCTTCACCCAATGAGATGTAGCCACCCACGCCAAAAGGCTCATCGAACGAGCAAGAAGACCACACCGCCGACCGCCGGACCGACCAACGCTCCGGCCACCACCTGGGCGAGCGTGTGGTCGGTGAGCCGCACCCGGGCCCAGGCGATCAGCCCGACCAGCGGAATTCCGACCAGCACCAGCGGGCCGTAGAGCAGTACCAGAGTGGCCTCGGCGCCGCCGGCGACCGCCGCGTGCAGCGAGATCTTCCACCGGGTGGTGACCGCGATGCACACGAACAGGGTGGCCAGCATCGCCAGGTCCAGTGCGACCAGATCGCGGGGCGCGTGGAAGCCGAGCAGCACGGCCAACCCGACACAGGTACTCAGCAGTCCCAGCGACAGCGGCAGCAGCCGCCCCTCCCGGTTGCGCACATGATGACCGTCCCAGCGGCCGGCTCGCGCCCCCCGCACGACGAAGATCATCGGCAGTACGCTGGAGAACAGCGCGACGACCAGACCCCAGCCGATCGTGGCGACCGGCCGGTGTCCGGTGGCCGCCCAGGCGACCGCGATCGGCAACAGCACGACCACCACGGCCGGCGAACCCACCTCGGTGATCACCTTCGCCACCCGGTCGCTCAGGCCGTCGGTGGACCGGGTCGCCACGGCCGGACCGGGCTGCGGGCTCTCCGTCATGCCGGCAAATCCTGCCAGTCCTCAGAATTCGATGGGAAATCGGAAGAAATGTGGTTTCAGCGGCGTTCGCAGTGCACAGTAGTAATTGGCGGAGTCCGCACTTGCGTACTAGCGTGGTCGGACACCGACGGTAGGCGTGCCGACGCATCGGGTGACTCCCCGTGGGCGCTAAAAAATGAGGTGGAGCGTGGACACGCAGCGACGTGACCGCATCGTCGTCGGGGTCGACGAGGGCACGCAGAGTGCGCTCGCGGTGGAGTGGGCCGCCCGCGAGGCAGAAGCCGCGGGCCTGCCGCTGGCGCTCGTGCACTGTGAGACAGACCGCTACGCCGCAGCCGTGATCGACCCGGGCATCGTGCCGGCGATGGAACTGTCCGTGCGCCAGGTGGATGCCCAGCAGTTGGTGGACGACACGGTGGCCGCGGTCCAGCGGATCGCCCCCTCGGTCGACATCATCACCCACATCGAGCCGGGCAGCCCGGTGGGTGTGCTGTGCCGCCAGGCCGAATCCGCGGCGATGGTCGTGCTGGGCAGCGAGGGCTCCGGGCTGTTCGCCGAGCTGGTGTTCGGCTCGGTCTGCGGCTCACTGGCAGTGCGCAGCCGCTGCCCGGTCGTGGCGGTGCGCGAGCATCCGACACCGATCGCCGAGGACGCACCGGTGTCGGTCGGCGTCGACGGCACCGAGATCTCCACTGCCGCACTGGGTTTCGCCTTCCGCTTCGCCGACCGGCACCACGTCGGCGTGCGCGCGGTGCACGTGTTGCCGCACTCGGTCGGTAACGACCCGGCCGAGCAGGAAAAGCTGCGTTGGCGGGCGGCCGAGTCGCTGGCCGTGTTCGCCGAGCGCTATCCGCACACCCCGATCGAGGTGGCCTACCCGCTGGGTGACGCGGTGCAGGTGCTCGCCCGCAACGCGGGCACGTCGCGGCTGCTGGTGGTCGGCTCGCGCGGGCACGGGGTGGCCGCCGGGCTGCTGTCCGGCTCGGTCAGCCAGGCGTTGCTGCGCAGCGTGCGCGGACCGATCGCGGTGGTACGTAAGGAATCCACCGGACGTAAGGAGCGCGGCTGACCGATCAGCCGGAGTCCCGCTCGTCGGCAGCCTCATTCTCGGCAAGCCGGCCACGCAGCAGCTTGCCGGTCTGGTTGTGCGGCAGCTCGTCGACGAAGACGACCTCGCGGGGCACCTTGTACCGGGCCAGATTGGCCTTTACGTAGTCCTTCACCGTGTTGGCGTCCAGCGCGCCTTCCGTTGCGGGCACGATGAAAGCCTTCAGCCGTTGGCCGAACTCGGGATCGGCTATACCGATCACCGCCGCGTCGAGCACATCCTGCCGAGCCACCAACAGATTCTCGATCTCCACCGGGAAAACGTTCTCCCCGCCGGAGACGATCATGTCGTCGTCCCGGCCGTCCACGAACAGCAGCCCGTCGGCGTCCAGATGCCCCACGTCACCACTGGACAGCAGCCCGTCGATCATCTCCTTGTGGTCACCGCCGGTGTAGCCGCCGAAGGACAGTTCACTGCCCACGAAGATCCGCCCGGACGCGTCCGGCTCGTTGATCCGCCGGCCGTTGTTGTCGTAGATGCGCACCACGCAGCCGCGCGGCGTCCGGCCGACCGTGCCCGGCGCGTCGGCCAGTTCGGCCGGCGTGGCCACCGTCGCGACCGCGACCTCGGTCGAGCCGTAGAGGTTGTAGAGCACCTTGCCGAACCGGTCGAGCGTGCGATCACTCACGTCCGGCGGCAGTGCGGAACCGGCGGTGAGGATCACCCGCAGGCTGGACACGTCATAGCGGTCCCGGGTTTCGGTCGGCAGGTCGAGAATCCGGGTGAGCATGGTGGGCACGAGGATCAGGCCGGTGCACCGGTTGTCCTGGACGGCCCGCAGCGTCTGCTCGGGGTCGAACCGGCGGCGGGCGACCACGGCCGAACCCAGCGCGAGCGCGATGATCAACTGGGAGAGCCCGGTGGCGTGGAACATCGGCGTGCCGATGAAGGTGGATTCGCCCCGGCGAAAGGGAATCCGCTCGACGAAGTGGGTGGCGGCGAACACCGAACGCAGCTGCCGGGCGGCGCCCTTGGGCGTGCCGGTGGTGCCACTGGTCAACAGCACGACGCTGCCCGGCGCGGGCGGATGACGCAACCCGGCGTCGGGACTCCTCGCGATCAGCTCGGCCAGGGTCGGTGCGTCGAGGGCCGAGTCGGCGTCGTCCACCCAGGCCAGGAAGCGCGGGATCGACTGGTCGACGTCGGTCAGGATCTCGGTGAACTCCTGGTCGTGGGCGAGCGCGGACGCCTGCTCGCGGCGCACCACGTCAGCGAGCTGGCTGCTGCCGAACCCGGTGTTCAGCAGCAGCACCTTCGCGCCGATCTTGGCGCCGGCGAGCATGCAGTCGAGCAGGTGGCGGTGGTCCCGGCAGAGCACCGCGACGACCGAGTCGGCGTTGAGCCCCGCGGAGATCCAGGCGCGGGCGAGCGCGTTGGAGCGGCGGCCGAGTTCGCGGTAGGTGAGCGAGCCGACCTCGTCGACCAGAGCGGTCGCGGCACCGTAACGGCGGGCGGCGATCCAGGCGGCCCCGGCGATCGGGCCGAGCCTGCGCACCGCGAGCATCGAGCGCATCGCCTCGTCCGGGCGCGTCGGGTCCACCAGCCCGGCCCGGCACATCGCCTCGATCCGCGCGGGCAGGTCGACCAGCCGACCGAGTTGCCCGGGCAGATTCCGTAGGGACGCCAGCACTCCACTCCCCCGATCCTCGGCGACCGACCTGGCCCCGACCATACGCGGATCACCCGTTCCGAACAGCCGGGCGACGGCCCGGACGGGTGGCTCCGGGGGTACCTACCCCGGTGGCGGGCGAACCACACGTGCCCCGGCGCTACGGCCGGTCGAGGTCGAGTCGCAGGGCCGCCGACTGCTCGCGCGGGCCACAGTAGACGATGCATCCGTCGAGGTACGGGATCTCCAGTGCCTCGCACCCGTCCACCCGCACGCGCACACCCGGCACGCGGGTGCCGCCCAGCCAGACCTCGGCCTGCTCCCGGGGGGCCTGCTCCACGAGCCGCTGGGTTTCCAGCAGCATGGCCTCGCGCTCGGCGTCGGGCATCCGGCGCCGGCCGTCGGCATACCGGGCTTCTGTGCGCCGGGCGAGGAAGTTGAGCAGCGCGGTGACGAGCACCCCGGTCGCCGGCCGCTCACCGGGGAGCGGCACGTTGGTCACCACGAACGCCTGCGGCGGCTTCGACGACCCGTACTGGAGCCACAGCTCACGCAGGTCCTCGCCGCGTCCCAAGGACCCGCTGAAGACGGGTCCGACCAACTCCGGCCGCGCGATGATGCCGACCGGACGACGGAACATCGCGTACGCCTCGCCGGGCTTGAGCACGGGAACGGGCCGGGCGACGTGCTTGTCCAGCAGCCGCATGGCGGCGGTGTAGGAGATGCCTTTGTGCTGGGCGAGTGAGCGAATGAGCTTCTTGCGCGCGGCGTCGTCGGGCACAGGGCGCCTGTCCTTCCTCGGTACCCACGCTGCCGGTCAGGAACGAACACCTGGTGGCGCGGCCCGGAGGACCTTGACCGATGGTGCCGTCGCGGCGTGGGCGCTCGTCGGCTCGGTGCAGGCATGCGTTGTTGCCGGGGTCGACGGTAGCAGGACGGCGGGTGTCGGGTGCGGGTCGGCCGCGTCACCTCGGGCTTTGGCCGGGGTGAGCGTGTCGGAGTGTCGGGGTGGGGGCGCACAATCCGGATGTGCTCGTCGCCCTGCAATCCGGACCCGGCCGGACCGGTCGTGTGCGAATCCTCGACGAGGACGGCACGGCCACCGCGCCGGTTGAGCACACCGACGACCTGCCCGCCCGGGTTCGCGCGCTGGAGCAGGAGTTCCGGCCGCGTTGGCTCTGGCCGTCGGTCGCCGAGGCCTACCCGGCGCTGCTCACCGCGGGCACCCGGGTCGAACGCGGGCACGACGCCACGCTGGTCGAGGGAATCCTGCTCAACCACGCCGGCGAGCACGGGCAGCCGCGCGGTCTCGCCGCCGCCTGGGCCCGGTTGCGCGGGCTGCCCGTCCCCCCCGATCCGCCGCCGACCCGCCAGGACGTGCAACCCGCGCTGTTCGAACCGGAACCCGCGGCCATGCCTGGCGGCGCCGACCCGCTGGACGTGCTGGTCGCGGTCTACCTGGCCCAGCGCGACCGGATCGCCGCGAGCGAACGGCCCGACCGGCTGCGACTGCTCGCCGCTGCCGAGTCGGCGGGGGCGTTGGCCGCGGTCGAGATGAGCCATCACGGGCTGCCGTGGCGGGTGGACCTGCACGCCGCGCTGCTCACCGAACTGCTCGGGCCGCGACCGGCCGCCGGCACCCGGCCCCGGCGGCTGGCCGAACTCGCCGAACAGATCGCCGCCGCGTTCGACGGGGTGACTGTCAATCCGGACCATCCGCCGAGTGTGGTGCGCGCCTTCCGCAAGGTCGGCATCGACATTCCGTCCAGCCGGGCCTGGGTGCTCAAGCAGGTCGACCACCCGGCGGTCGCGCCGGTGCTGGAGTACAAGGAACTGTCCCGGCTCTACGCCGCGCACGGCTGGAGCTGGCTGGAGTCCTGGGTCCACAACGGACGGTTCCGGCCGGAATACGTTGTCGGCGGCGTGGTTTCCGGCCGGTGGGCCACCCGCGGCGGCGCCGCGCTGCAACTGCCGAAAGTGTTGCGCACCGCCGTGCGGGCCGATCCCGGCTGGGTGCTGGTCGCCGCCGACGCCTCGCAGTTGGAGCCCCGGGTGCTCGCGGCACTGTCGGACGACCGGCGGTTGGCCGAGGTGTCCGCGGACGCCGACCTCTACGCCAGCCTGGCCCGCGACTCGTTCGACGACGACCGGGGCCGGGCGAAGATCGCCATGTTGTCGGCCATGTATGGCGGGACCAGCGGCGAGGCCGGTCCGTTGCTGGCCACTCTGCGGCGGCGGTTCCCGGACGCCGTCGGCTACGTCGAGGACGCGGCCCGCGCGGGCGAGCAGGGGCAAATGGTCCGGTCCCGGCTGGGCCGCACGTCGCCGCGGCCCTCGGCGGCCGGGTGGGATCTGGCCGGCGGCTCGACCGAGCCGACCGGCGCGGACGAGCGGCGCTCCCGGCAGGCCGCCCGCGACTGGGGGCGGTTCACCCGCAACTTCGTCGTGCAGGCGAGCGCCGCGGACTGGGCCGCCGCGCTGCTCGCCGGGCTGCGCGGGTGGCTGGCCGAACACGTGCCCAGCGCGGAACTTGTGTTCTTCCAACACGACGAGGTGCTCGTGCACTGCCGGGTCGAGGACGCCGACCCGGTGGTCGCGGCGGTGGAGGCGTCCGCCGAACAGGCCGGTCGGCTGGTGTTCGGCGCCACCCCGGTGCGATTTCCCTTGCAGGCCAAGGTTGTCGAGTGTTACGCCGACGCGAAGTAGGCGGTCAGGCACGTACCAGCGAGTCGGGGCCCAGTTCGGCGATCGACCGGTGCCCGGACAGTCCGAGGCTCAGGTCGAACTCGGCCAGCACCGTGCGCAGCACGTGCCGCACGCCGGCCTCACCGGCCAGGCCGAGGCCGTAGGCGTAGGGGCGACCGAGCAGCACCGCCCGCGCGCCGAGGGCCAGCGCCTTGAGCATGTCCGCGCCGCCGCGCACGCCTGAGTCGAACAGCACCTCGATCCGGTCGCCGACCGCCGCGGCGATGCCGGGCAGCGTGTCCAGCGCGGCAACCGCGCCGTCGAGCTGGCGCCCGCCGTGGTTGGACACGACGATGCCGTCCATACCGGCGTCCACCGCGCGCCGCGCGTCGTCGACGTGCTGGATGCCCTTGAGCACGATCGGGCCGTCCCAGTGCGCACGCAGGAACGGCAGGTCCGCCCAGGTGCGGTCGGTGCCGCTGAACTGCTGGACCCACTTGAGCACCGCCGGGCCGAGGTCCTCCTCCGGCGTCGCGGCCAGGCCGGCACGGAAGGCCGGGTCGGAGAACGGGACCGCGGTGCCGATCCCGCGCACGAACGGCAGGTAGGCCCGATCGAGGTCGACCGGTCGCCAGGCCAGCGTCCAGGTGTCCAGCGTGACGACCAGCACGCTGAACCCGGTCGCGCGGGCGCGTTGCAGCAGGCTGGCGCAGACCGAGTCGTCGAGCGGCCGGTAGAGCTGGAACCAGCGCGGGCCCGCGCCGCCGGCCTCGGCGACCTGCTCGATGGTGTGCGAGGAGGCGGTGGACATGATCATCGGAACGCCGAGTGCGGTCGCGGCCCGGGCAGTGGCCAGCTCGCCCTCGGGATGCACGATCGACTGCACACCAACGGGTGCGAGCAGCAGGGGGGCGGGCAGCTCGGTGCCCAGCACGGTTGTGCTGAGCTGCCGGGTGGTCGCGCCGGTGAGCATCTTCGGCACGATCCGCCAGCGCTCGAACGCGGCCAGGTTCGCCCGGTGGGTGCTGCCGTTGCCGGCCGCGCCGGCGACGTAGCCGAATGGCTCGGCGGACAGCTGCTCGCGGGCGGCGTCCTCAAGCGCGAAGACGTTGGTGGTGAACGGGGGCACCTGATCGGCCAGACCCTGCCCGTAGATCTCGCCCTGGTATTCGGCAGGTTGCCCAGGCACCACGCACTCCTTTGGTCGCAACAGTCTCGGCCAGACCGTACCCCGAAGCGCCGCCGGCCGGGCTGCTCAGCCGACCAGGTGGCGGATCATCACCACGCGCGGCGCGACCGCGATGCCGGCGGCCCGCTCAGCCTGGACCTGGTCGCGCAGCTGCTCGCCCCAGTCGGCGGCCGGCAGCTGGGCGAAACCGCGTGCGGCATACCAGGGGGCGTTGAACGGCACGTCGGCGAACGTGGTCAGGGTGATCGCCGGCCGGTGCTCCGCCACGGCCAGCTCGCACGCGGCGGCCAGCAGCGCGCCGCCGATCCCCTGCCGGCCGTGTGCCGGGTGGACGGCCAGTTCGGCCAGGTGCGCGTGCCCGTCCAGGTCGGTGACCGCGGCATAACCGACCGGCGGGCGGCCGGCGACCAGCACCCGGCTCGCCCGCAGCGTTTCCTCGGCCGCGTCGTCGGGTGGCAGCACGAGTCCCTGCTCGGCGAACAGGGTGTCGGCGGCACCGCCGACGGCGAGCAGCACGGGCAGATCGGTCCCGGGTTCCCAGCCGCGGATGAGCGGGCTCCCTCGCGTCATGGACGCATCCTGCCAGGGTGATCGTGACCCCGCTCATGCCATAAGCAGTGCTGATGTTATCGATGACGACTGTTGCGTCACAACAGCAGGCTGTCTCAGAAATTAGTAAGCTATGCTGAACATATGTCGGACCAAGCGGATGTTGCGAACAGGCTGCGGATGAGCGTCATGCGGCTGCATCGCCGGCTGCGCAAGGAACGCCCGGACAACGGGTTGAGCCTGACGAAGCTGTCCGTGCTGGGCCGGATCGACCGGGACGGGCCGGCGACGGCCAGCACGATCGCCGAAGCCGAGCGCATCCAGCCGCAGTCGATGACCCGGGTGGTCGCCGAGTTGGAGGCGCTCGGGCTGATCGAACGGCTGGCCGACCAGACCGACCGGCGACGCGTGCTGCTGCGGCCGACCGACGCCGGCCACGCGCTGATCGACGAGGACCGGCGGCAGCGCGACGAGTGGCTGATGGTCGCGATGGACCAGCAGCTCACCGCGGCCGAGCGGGACATCCTGCGGGTCGCGGCCACCTTGCTCGACCAACTCGCGGAGGCGTAATGGGGACCGGGTCATCCCGGGTCGGCCACCGAACCGACGGGATCACCACCAGAAGCACAACCCGACCGGCCGGCCGAGTGCTCGGCCGTACCGAACGACCGACCGGTCGCGCGCCCGACGCGAGCGCCGCCAGGACCGGAACCACCACGACCGAGCGGCTCAACCCGACAAGGAGCGCCACGACCACCGCGGCACCGACCCCCACCACCACAACCCGCCAACCGAACCCGCCGGCGACCACCGGCCAGCAGCCAGGCCGACTGCCGGTCAATCTCGTCCTGCCGATCGCCCTGGGCACCCTGCTCCAGGCGCTCAACTCGTCGATGATCGCGGTCGCGCTGATCCAGATCCGCGACGCGTTCCATGCCGGCACCTCGGCGTCCTGGCTGATCTCCGCCCTCTACCTGGCCACCGCGATCGGCGCGCCCACGATGGGCAGGCTCGCCGACCGGATCGGGCCGCGCAAGGTGCTGCTGGGCGGCCTGAGCGTGATCGCCGTCGCCGCCACGGCAGCACCGTTCGCGCCGAACATCGGCACACTGATCGCACTGCGGGTGCTGCTGGGCATCGGCACCTCCGCGCCGTACCCGGCCGGGCTGGCGATGATCCGGGCCGAGGCCGACCGGCGTGGGCTCTCCGGCGCCGCCGGCGGGCTCGGGGTGCTGGCGGTGGCCGGTCAGGTCGCGGTCGCGCTCGGGCCGCCGCTGGGCGGGCTGCTGGTGGAGGTCGCGGGCTGGCAGGCGATCTTCCTGGTGAACCTGCCGTTCGTCGCGGTCGCCGCGTGGTTCACGCTGCGCTATCTGCCTGGCGGGGGCGCCCACCCGACGAGCACGCCGACGACGTCCACCCGGACGGGCGGCCTGCTGGGACAGTTGGACCTGCCGGGCATGCTGCTGTTCGCCGGGGCGATCACCGCGCTGCTGCTGATGCTGCTGTCGATCTCCGGTGATCCGCAGTGGTTGCTGCTACCGGTGGTCGCGGTACTCGTCGGGCTGCTGGTGCTGCGCGAACTCCGTGCGGCCACGCCGTTTCTGGATGTCCGGCTGCTGGTCAGCAATCGCGCGCTGAGCTCGACCTATCTGCGTACGGCGGTCACCTATGTGGCGTTCTACGCCATCTTCTACGGCGTTCCCGCCTGGTTGGAGCAGGGTCGCGGGCTGTCCGCGGGCGACGCGGGGCTGGTGATGCTGCCGCTGGCCGGCATCGGCGCGATCACCGCGCTGGTGGCCACCCGGTTGGAACGGCGGCGGGGGTCGCGGCCGCTGCTGGTCATCGGCTCGATCGTGTTCGTGCTCGCCGGTCTCGCGCTGACCCGGACCACGTCCTCGGCACCGATCTTCGTCCTGGTCGGACTGTCCGCCCTGCTCGGTCTGCCCAACGGATTCAACAGCCTTGGCAACCAGACCAGCCTGTTCCGGGCCGCTCCGGCCGAGCAGATGGGCGCGGCCTCCGGGCTCTACCGAACCTCGCAGTACGTCGGCGCGAACCTCGCGGCCGGACTGATCTCACTGCTGTTCGTCGGCGCACCCGATGCCGGGCTGCATCGGTTGGCGTTCCTGGTGGCCGGGATCGGCGCAGTGCTCGTGGTGACCGCACTGACTTCGCGTCACTTGCGCCGCCCCGCTTGAGGGTAGAAGTAACTACAGCGTTGCCTGACCAGATGGTGATCTGGACCACATCTCAGCGTGGTCCAGACACGGCTGGCCCAACCCTGGCTGTGAATTAGTCCACCGAGGGTGGTTGTTTCTACACAGAAAACAACGGTCGGTAACCAGAAGGCCGCTGATCAGGATGCCGGTCACAAGATCGACATGTCGTCGCTCCATAGGGTGACGACAGACAGTTGTGACGTTCGGGCGGCCGGAAACGACTACCCAATGGTGG
>DATATV010000009.1:0-32542 GCA_036268615.1 Pseudonocardiaceae bacterium | reverse complement strand
AGGGCGTCGCCGAACTGGGCGATGGCCGGAACGACAGCGTCGTACAACAGGGCCGCGATGACGATGTCCCCGGCCGGGACGGCGCCCCACTTTCCCGTCGTGGTGCCGCCGCCGAGAGTCTGGGCCAGGTCGGCGGCCTTGGACTCATCGCGGCCGATGATCTCGACGGTGTTGCCGCCCGCTACCGCCCGCACACCGATGGTGCGGGCCATGTTTCCGGTGCCGATGAAGCTGATGCTGCTCATGAGGTGTGCTCTCTTCCTTCTTCTCGCGGCCACGGAACACGTCGTCGTGTTGCGATGTCCGCGTCCGAGAACGTTTCGTCGCCCGTGGTCGCCGTGTTCTCGTGGGCGTGCCCGCACATACCGGGTTTTCCGCTCAGATCGCGGTGGTGCCGCCATCGGTGACCAGTTCCAGGCCGTTGACGTAGCTGGAGTCGTCGGAGGCGAGGAAGAGGGCGACGGCGGCGATTTCTTCGGGGCGGCCCATCTTTCCCCGCGGGATCAGGGATTCGAACGCGGCCTTGGAAGCCTCGTCGAACAGTTCTTCCTGCTTGGCCGTGGCGACCTGGCCGGGGGTCAGAACGTTCACCCGGATCTTGCGGTCGCGCAGTTCGTTGAGCCAGACGCGGGCCCATGCCTGCTGGACGGCTTTGCTTCCCGCGTAGAGGCTCCAGCCGGGGAAGGCCCCGAGGGAGGCGTTGGATCCGGTCATGACGATCGAGCCGTTGTCGTTGATCAGCGGCAGTGCCTTCTGCACGGTGAACAGGGTGCCGCGCGCGTTGAGCGAGAAGGCGCGGTCGAACTGGTCTTCGGTGATCTCGCCGAGGACGGCGGGTTCGCCCATTCCGGCACTGGCCCACAGCACGTCGATCGAGCCCTTTTCCTTCTTGACGGTGTCGTACAAGCGGTCGAGGTCGTCCAGGTCGGCCGCGTCACCCTGCACGGCGGTCACGTTCCGGCCGATCAGCTTGACGGCGTCGTCCAGCGCGTCCTGCCGCCGGGCCTGGATGAAGACGTGAGCTCCCTCGTCCACGAATAGTTTGGCGCCGGCCAGCGCCATGCCGGTTGATCCACCTGTGATCACCGCTACCTTGCCGTCGAGCTTTCCCACGATCACTCCTTCGAATGCCGAGTGTTCGGAACCAGTACGTTATGTATACCGATCTGTGTGCTTAACGTACCCGGACAACCGGCCGGAGCGCAAGTTATGTACACCGGTCGGTACTCAACTCGGCTATGCTGGATGCATGACGGAGTTGGAGAAGGGGCCCCAAGGCCGCCGCCGGGGCAGGGGCGCGCGCGAGCGGATCCTCAGCGCGGCACAACAACTGTTCCGCGAACAGGGCATCAATCGCACCGGTATGGACCAGCTCTGCGCGGTGGCCCAGGTGTCGAAGCACACGGCCTACCAGCACTTCGCCGGCAAGGACGACCTGGTCGCCGAATACCTGCGCCGCTTCGATCCCGACGTCTTGCCCGGGGTGTTCGACCGCACCGACCGCACACCCCGCGAACGACTCCTCGCTGCCTTCGATGTGCCAGCGTCCACCCCCCTGTGCCCCTACATCGGGGCGGCCGTCGAACTCCACGACCCTCAACACCCGGCATCCGAATGCGCACGCGACTACAAGAAGGCCATCGCCGCGCGGCTCGCCGAAACCGCCCGCGAAGCAGGCGCCACCAACCCCGAACAACTCGGCGAACAGCTGGCGCTGCTCATCGATGGCGCCTCCGCCCGCACCCGAGTCCTCGACAGCGAATGCTTCCCCACCGCCGCCGCCATCGCCGCCGTCCTCATCGACAACGCCATCCCCGCGTCATCTCCTCGACAGCCCAGCGATGACCGCGCAACTACCGGCTCTGCTCCCGTTCCAGCGGGAGGCCAATGACCGCCCGATCACGCCTCGTCGCCCGGAAGGCGGCACCGAGTTCGGCGAGGCCGAATTGGTAGCTGCCGGGACTCGGGGATCCACCGTTATGCGCGTCCCACGCGGGGATCCGCAGGCGAGACGAGTTGATCTTTTGGGCTCAGGCGGCTCGGTCCACCTTGCGGTTACCGCGTCGCGGTGGCCAGGGCCGCGCGGATGACGTCTTCGCTGACCGGCTGGCCCTTCTCGTTCGAGTACGGCCCGTAGGGGGTCCCCCAGACCGGAGTGCCTGTCGCCTGCCGCCAGCTGTCGGCCAGCGGTTCCGCGTCCACGACGTTGTATCCGATGGAGTCGATGAAGCCGCTCACCGCCGCCTTCGCCCGCTCGGAGTTGCCGGCGATCGGCAGATACGAGCGGTCGGCCGCCCCTGCCGGACGAGCGAGTGAGAGCAGATGCTTGTAGTAGATGTTGTTGAACGCCTTCACGAGCATGGCGTCCGGGATGTATCGCAGCAGCAGTTCGCTCGAGGTAAGCGCGCTGCTATCGAGCTCGGGGATGTGCCCATCACGCTCGGGGCCGTAGTTGCACGTGTCGATGATCGTCTTTCCGGCCAATGGTGCAGCGGGCAGGTTGGGGAACGCCGTGACCGGCACCGTGACCACGATGATGTCACCGGCCGCCGCAGCCTGCTCGCTCGTCGCTGCGGCCGCTCGCGGCCCCAGTTGCGCGACCGTGTCCGTGAGCGTTTCGGGGCCGCGTGCGTTGCTGAGCACCACCTGGTGGCCGGCCTCGATGGCTTCACCGCCTGCCATAGTGTGCGGCCCGGACGATCTCGCTGCCCGGTTGGACCACGTCGGCTACCTGGCCGACGCCGGACTGGCCACGGCGGCGTTCCTGGCCGTCCGGATGGGCAGGCCGCTGTTCTGCGAGGGCGAGCCGGGCACCGGCAAGACCTCGCTCGCGCTCGCCCTGGCCCGGGCGCTGGGCGTGCCGTTGATCCGGTTGCAGTGCCACGAGGGCATCGACGCGGCCGCCGCGCTCTACGACTGGGACTTCCCCCGGCAACTGCTGCACCTGCGCACCCTGGAGGCGGCGGCGTCCGCCGAGGGCGGCGGCCTGGACGTGGACGCGGCCGAGGCGTCCCTCTACACCGCGCGCTTCCTGCTGGACCGGCCGCTGCTGCGGGCGCTGCGGGAGGCGCCGTGCGTGCTGCTGGTGGACGAGATCGACCGCGCCGACGACGAGTTCGAGGCGTTCCTGCTGGAGGTGCTCGGCGAGAACTCGGTGAGCATCCCGGAACTGGGTGAGGTGCGGGCCGATGTGCCGCCGCTGACCGTGCTGACCTCCAACCGCACCCGCGAGGTGCACGACGCGCTCAAGCGCCGGTGCCTCTACCACTGGCTGGAGCACCCGGAACTCGCCCGCGAGGTGGCCATCCTGCGCCGCAGGCTGCCCGGCATCGACGAGCGGCTGGCCGGTCGGGTGGCCGGTGCGGTCGGCCGGCTGCGGTCGATGGAGCTGCTCAAGCCGCCGGGGGTGGCCGAGTCGCTGGACTGGGCGACCGCGCTACAGGCCCTCGGGGTGACCGAGTTGGACGCCGAGGCCGCCGCGATCACCCTCGGCGCGGTGCTCAAGTACCGCGAGGACGCCGACCGGGTGGTCGCCGCGGGGCTCGACGCGCTGCTCGCGGGCTGACCGACCGCTCACCCGTAGCCGGCCAGCGCCCGGTCCAGCCGGTCGAAGGTGTCGTTGACCAGGGCGACCTGCTCGCGGTAGAGGTCGTCGGCGCGCTCGCCGGCCATCAGTCTGCGGACCGTCCTGAGGTACAGCGGGCGGTAGGCGGCGACCGTGAACGCGGCGGCGACGGCCGGCATCGGATCGTCCGGCCGCGCGCCGGTGGCCTGCGCGTACAGGCCGGCGAGCAGATCCTCCAACGCGTCCACCGAGTCCCGGGCGGCGGCGCGCAGGGTGGGACTGTCCAGCACGGTCTGCCAGAACGGGTCCACCCCGTCGCGCAGGCCGCCCAGCGGGTGGCGGCGGGCGAGCAGGTCGAGCAGCAGCGCACGCAGGGCGGCGGACACGCCGGTCCCCGGCGGGCGGTCCAGCACGGCCCGGCTGATCAGGTCGGCGGCTTCCTGCCCGCGGTCGAAGAACATGTCCTCCTTGCGCGGGAAGTAGTTGAAAACGGTCATCTTGGACACGTTGGCGGCCGCGGCGATCTCGGCGACGGTGACGTTCTCGAAACCCCGTTCCATGAACAGCATCGTGGCCAGGTCGGCGATCCGCTGTCGGGTGGCGCGCTTCTTGCGCTCGCGCAGCCCCTCTTCGGCCGTCTCCGTGGTCATGACAAAAAGCATACCCGACCAAAATTTTTACTGGGTACACTTTCACCATGGACGAATACGACGTGATCGTGGTGGGGGCCGGCCCCGTCGGTCTGATGCTTGCCGGGGAGTTGGCCCTGCACGGGGCGCGCACCCTGGTGCTGGAACGACTGTCCGAAATGGACCCGACAGTGAAGGCCGGCGCGATCAACGCGCCGACCGCCGAGGCGTGTTACCGGCGCGGCCTGCTGCCCGCGCTCATCGAGACGCAGCAACAGGTCCTTGGCGCGATGGCCGAGTTCATGAAGCAGCGGACCGGCCCGGGTCAGGGCAGGACCAAGCCGCTGCCCGGCCACTTCGGCGGCATCATGCGGATGCGCGCCGACCGGCTCGACCCGACCGACCCGGACCTGGAGCCCAGTCCGGCCAGTGAGGTCGTGCTGGTGCCGCAGCAGGCGATCGAGCACATCGTCGGCGAGTGGGCCGTCGGCCTCGGCGCGGAACTGTGGCGGGCGGCCGAGTTGGCCGGCTTCGTGGCCGATGACACCGGTGTCACGGCGGAACTTGTTGACGGGCGGCAGGTTCGGGCCGGCTGGCTGGTCGGCTGCGACGGCGGCCGCAGCCGGGTGCGCAAGCTCGCCGGTTTCGACTTCCCTGGTACCGATCCGTTGATCACCGGCCATCAGGCCGTTGTGGACATCGCCGACCCGGAGAAACTGCCCAGCGGTTGGAATCACACCGCGACCGGGATGCTGGTGCACGGCCCGACCCCGGGCCGCATCCTGACCGTCGAGTACGACGGCCCGCCGGCCTACCGGGACACCCCGGTCACCCTGGACGAGTTGCAGGCCAGCCTGCGCAATGTCAGCGGCACCGACGTGACCATCACGGCGGTGCGGTCGGCCACCCGGTTCACCGACAACGCCCGCCAGGCCAGCACGTACCGGCTCGGTCGGGTGCTGCTCGCCGGCGACGCGGCCCACGTGCACTCGCCGTTCGGCGGCCAGGGCCTCAACCTCGGCGTCGGCGACGCGGTGAACCTGGGCTGGAAGCTCGCCGCGACCGTGCGCGGCTGGGCGCCGGCCGGCCTGCTGGACACCTACACCGCGGAGCGGCACCCGATCGGCGCGTGGGTGCTCGACTGGACCAGGGCGCAGGTCGCGCTGATGCGGCCGGGCCCGCACATCGACGCGCTGCGCGTGGTGGTCGGCGACCTGATGGACACCGTCGAGGGCAACACCTACTTCGTCAAGAAGATCTCCGGCGTCAGCCACCGCTACACCGCCGGCGAGCACGAGCTGGTCGGCCGGCGCACGCCCGACCTGCTGCTGGCCGACGGCAGCCGGCTGGCCGACCACTGTCGGGACGGCCGGCCGCTGCTGGTCGACCTGGCCGACGACGCCGGGCTGCGCGATCGCGCGGCCGGTTGGGCGGACCGGGTCAGCGTGCACACCGGTGCCCTCGACCCGGCCGATCCCCGGCCTGGTCTGGCCGCGCTGCTGGTGCGCCCGGACGGTTACCTCGCGTGGGCCGCCGACCGGTCGGAAACCGTTGGCAGCGAAGGACTCGCGGCGGCCCTGTCGGCGTGGTTCGGTGAACCGTCGGCGGTCGGGTCCGAATCGGTCGGTGCCGGAACGGGTGAACCCGCCGTCGCCGGCAGATAACCGTCCGACCGGGTGGCCGGCCATGTGAGGATGTCCGCATGACCGGCGAGCCCGCCACCACCGACGCGGCGCCATCCGACCGTCCGCAGCGTGCCCGAAACCGCTGGGGGCAGGGCGAACGGCTGCGGGCGGAGATCCTGGCCGCGGCCGGCCAGTTGCTCGGCGAGCTGGGCACGGTGGACGGGTTGACCCTGCGCGGGGTGGCCCGGCAGGTGGGCATCGCGCCGGCCAGCATCTACGCGCACTTCTCGGACAAGTCCGGGCTGATCCAGGCCCTGGTCGAGTTCGAGTACGAGCGGTTGACCGGCCTGATGCGCCAGGCCGAGGCCGAGGTGGACGCGGCCGACCCGCTGGGTCGACTGCGCGCCCAGCTGCACGCCTTCTGCCGGTACTCGTTGGCCAATCCCGGCCACTACCGGGTGATCTTCGGGCTGCGGGTGCGCTCGGCCGAGCAGCGGCAGACCTCCGCCCGCACCTTGGTGGACCTGCTCTCGGCCGGGCTGCTGGCGTGCGAGCGGGTCGGCGCGCGGCTGCGGCTGCCGGCCGAGCGCGCGGCCATCGTGCTCGTGGTCGGCGCGCACGGCCGGGTGGCCATTTCCGAGGTCCGGTCGGAGGACGAACGGCCGGTGTTCGACTTCGTCGACGAGTTGATCTCGCTGGTGTTCGAGAACGGTCTTGCCATTCCCGGGTCGGCCGCGACCAGCTGAGCCGCTGGGACGAACGAGTGATCTCACGCTTGGTGCCTGTTGTGCTGCGGAAAGTCAGCTAACATTCGTTCAGTAAGTAACCGTACGACCGTTCGCTTACTGCCCAGCGTGACGTCCGACCACACCCGGAGGAGAGCACGTGACCGACACCCTCGCCCAGACCCACGCGCAGTTGCCGCACTTCCCGATGGACCGGGCGGCCGGCTGCCCGTTCGATCCGCCGGCCGAGCTACGCACCCTGCAGGCCGAGGCGCCGATCGGCCGGGTCCGGCTGTGGGACGGCAGCGATCCGTGGCTGGTCACCCGCTACGAGGACCAGCGCGCTCTGCTGGCCGATCCGAGGATCAGCTCGGACGTCACCCGGCCCGGCTACCCGCACGTCAGCGAGAGCCTGCGGGCCCGCCGCTCGCAGGCGGCCAGTTTCATCGCGATGGACGACCCGGAGCACGCCCGGCTGCGTCGGATGGTCACCGCGCCGTTCGCGATCAAGCGGGTGGAGGCACTGCGCCCGGCGATCCAGCGCATCGTGGACAACCTGATCGACGAGCTGCTCGCCGGCCCGAAACCGGCCGACCTGGTCAACGAGTTCGCCCTGCCGGTGCCCTCGCTGGTGATCTGCGAACTGCTCGGCGTGCCCTACGCCGACCATGACTTCTTCCAGCGCAACAGCAGGCTGCTGATCCGCTACGGCACGCCGATCGAGGAGGTGCTGGCCGCGCAGGCCGCGCTGACCGACTACCTGGACGAGCTGATCGGGGAGAAGCTCGCCCACCCCGGCGAGGACCTGCTCTCCACGCTCGCGGTGCAGCGGGTGCGCACCGGCGAGCTGACCCGGCGTGAGCTGGCCATGATGGGGCTGTTGCTGCTGGTCGCCGGGCACGAGACGACCGCGAACATGATCGCGCTGGGTACCGCGGCCCTGCTGGAACATCCCGACCAGCTCGCCGCGCTGCGTACCACCGACGACCCGCGGCTGATCAGCGGTTCGGTCGAGGAACTGTTGCGCTACCTGACGATCGTGCACTCCGGACGGCGCCGGGTTGCGCTGGCCGACATCGAGATCGGCGGCCAGGTGATCCGCGCCGGCGAGGGGGTCGTGCTGGCCACCAGCCAGGGCAACCGGGACGCCGAGGCGTTCGCCGACCCGGACGCGCTGGACGTGCACCGGGACGCCCGCCGGCACATCGCCTTCGGCTTCGGTGTGCACCAGTGCCTCGGCCAGCCGCTGGCCCGGGTCGAGCTACAGGTCGTCTACGGCACGCTCTACCGGCGGATTCCGACGCTGCGACTGGCCAAGCCGGTCGCCGAACTCCCGTTCAAGCACGACGGGATTGTTTTCGGGGTGTACGAACTGCCGGTCACTTGGTGAGAATGTCATTGGCAACTGAGGAGAACGGGAGAGAACATGCGGGTGAGCGTCGACGAGGACCGCTGCGTCGGGTCCGGTCAGTGCGTGCTGGCCTCGGCCGAGGTGTTCGACCAGCGGGATGAGGACGGCATCGTGGTGCTGCTGGACGACGATCCGCCCGCCGAGCACGACGCGGACGTCCGGCACGCGGCCGCCGTCTGCCCGGCGCTGGCGATCACGCTGGGCGAGTCGTGACCCAGCCCGACCTGCCCGGACGGATCGTTATCGTCGGCGCCTCGGCCGCGGGACTCACCACGGCCGAGGCGTTGCGGCAGCGCGGTTACAGCGGTGCGCTGACCCTGGTCGGCGACGAGCCGCACGCGCCCTACGACCGGCCGCCGCTGTCCAAGCAGGTGCTCGCCGGCACCTGGGAACCCGACCGGATCACCTTCCGCGCCGACGCGGAACTGGCCAAACTCGACGCGGACCTGCAGTTCGGCCAGGCGGCCGTCGGGCTGGACGTGGCCGGCCGGCGGGTGCGGCTGGCCGGCGGCGACCAACTCGACTTCGACCGGCTGGTGATCGCCACCGGGGTGACCCCGCGCAGCCTGCCCGGCGCGGACCAGGCCGGCATGTTCCTGTTGCGCACGTTGGACGACGCGCTGTCGCTGCGCGCCGCGCTGCTCGGCCGGCCGAGGGTGGTGGTGATCGGCGCGGGCTTCCTCGGCGCGGAGATCGCCGCCGCCGCCCGGGGCATGGACCTGGACGTGACGATGGTCGACCCGCTGTCGGTGCCGATGCACCGCCAGGTCGGCGCGGCGGTCGGCGCGCTGGTCGGCGAACTGCACGCCGATCACGGCGTCGCGGTGCGCTGCGGGATCGGCGTGCGCCGGTTCGTCGCCGCGGCCGGGCGGGTGGTCGGGGTCGAACTGACCGACGACACGCTGCTGGACGCGGACGTGGTGGTGGTCGCCGTGGGGGCCGCACCCGCGGTCGGCTGGCTGGCCGATTCCGGCCTGCCGGTGGGCAACGGCGTCGAGTGCGACGAGTTCTCCCAGACGGCACCCGGAATCTACGCGGCCGGGGACGTGGCCTCCTGGCACAACAACCATTTCGACACAAGGATGCGACTGGAACACCGGGTCAACGCGACCGAGCAGGGCATGTCGGTGGCGCGCAATCTGCTCGGTGAGGCCGTCCCGTTCACGCCGGTGCCCTACTTCTGGACGGACCAGTACGACGCGCGCATCCAGGCGTACGGGATCTTCCCGGCGGACGCGGAGATGACCGTGCTGCACGGCGAACTGGCCGGCCGGAAGTTCGTCGCCGGCTACGGGCACGGTGGCCGGCTGGTCGGTGTGCTGGGCTGGGGCAGCCCACGTGAACTGCGCAAACTCCGTCAGCTCGTGGTGGACCGGGCCCCCTGGCCGGTGCTCGATCCGCTGGGCTGACACCGGGTGTCAGTAAGTCCGGCAGCCCTGGCCACCGTTCCCGGGGGACAATGGGCGGATGGTTCGCCCATCGGTCGCCCCGCCCGTCGAGGTCGGACCGGCCCCGACGCCGCTGCCGGGGCTGGTCGGCTTCACCCGCGCGCTGGGCACCGCCGGGGTCGCGGTGGACGCCCACCGGGTCGAGGCGTACCTGCGCGCGGCGGACTGTCTTGACCTCGTTGATCCGGCGAACCTGTACTGGGCCGGCCGGCTGACCCTGTGCACCCAGCCCGACGACCTGCCGCACTACGACGACGCCTTCACCGCCTGGTTCACCCCGGACGGTCAGCTGCTGCCCAGGATGCTGGTCAGCCGGCCGAAACCGGTGCTGCTGGCCGGGCTGACCAACCAGGACGCCCAGCCGCCCAGTGCCGCCGAGGCCGGCCAGGAGCCGGACCTGAAGGTCGCCGCGAGCGATCTGGAAGTGTTGCGGCACAAGGATTTTCGTGGGATGACCGGGGCCGAGCGGGAACACCTGCGACAGTTGTTCGCCCGGCTCACCGTGCGGCCACCACGCCGGCGGGCGCTGCGCTACCGGCCGGCCCGCCGGGGACAGCTCGACCCGCGCCGCACGCTGCGTTCGCTGGTGGAGAACGGCGGTGAGCCGGCCCGGCTGCGCCGCCGGGCCCGCCACCACCGACCGCGCAAGCTGGTGCTGCTCATCGACGTCTCCGGCTCGATGAGTCCCTACGCCGACGCGCTGCTGCGCTTCGCGCACGTGCTCAGCCGCGGTTTCGGCCCCACCGCCGAGGTGTTCACCCTGGGCACGCGGTTGACCAGGGTGTCCCGCCAGCTGCGCCAGCGCGATCCGGAACAGGCCCTCGCGCTGGCCGCCCGCGCCGTGCCCGACTACGCGGGCGGCACCCGGCTGGGCGACGGGTTGCGGGTGTTCCTGGACCGGTGGGGGCAACGCGGCGCGGCCCGCCGAGCGGTCGTGGTGGTGTTCTCCGACGGGTGGGAGCGCGGCGACCCGGCACTGCTGGGTGAGCAGTTGGTCCGGCTGAGCAGGCTGGCCCACGCCGTGTTCTGGGTCAACCCACATGCTGGCAATCCGGACTATCGTCCAGTTCAGTCAGGGATCAGTGTGGCGCTGCCGCATCTGCGTCGGCTGCTCGCCGGGCACAGCCTGGCAGCCATGGAAACCCTGCTCCGGGAGATACGCGATGCGTGACGTAATCGATGAACTGCACCGTCGGTGGCTGACCGGCGAGCGCGTCGGCCTGGGCACGGTCGTGGCGACGTTCCACTCCGCGCCGCGCGAGCCCGGCTCGGCGATGCTGGTCGGGCAGGACGGCGAGGTCACCGGCAGTGTGTCCGGCGGCTGCGTCGAAGGTGCGGTCTACGAACTGGCCAAGGTTGTCATCGACGACGGGCAGGCGGTGTTGCAGCGCTACGGCGTCACCGACGACGACGCGTTCGCCGTCGGCCTGACCTGCGGTGGCATCCTGGACGTGTTCGTCGAGCCGGTGGACCAGGAGACGTTCCCGGAGCTGGGCCGGATCGTCGACTCGGTGCGTGCCGAGGAGCCGGTCGCGGTGGCCACCGTGCTGGCCCACCCGGACGAGACGTGGATCGGCCGCAGGCTGGTCGTCTGGCCCGACCGGGTGGCGGGCAGCCTCGGCACCGCGCGGGTGGACGCCGCGATCGTCGACGACACCCGCGGCATGTTGGCCAGCGGGCGCAGCGCGGCCCTGCACTACGGCCCGGAGGGGCAGCGGCGTGGCGAGGGAATGACGGTGTTCGTGAACTCCTTCGAGCCGCCACCGCGGATGCTGGTGTTCGGCGCGATCGACTTCGCCGGTGCGATGGCCAAGCTCGGCGGTTTCCTCGGCTACCGGGTGACCGTCTGCGACGCGCGCCCGGTGTTCGCCACGAAGACCCGCTTCCCGGAGGCCGACGAGGTGATCGTCGACTGGCCGCACCGCTACCTGCGGGCCGAGGCCGACGCCGGCCGGGTGGACGGCCGCACGGTGGTCACCGTGCTGACCCACGACCCGAAGTTCGACGTGCCGCTGCTGGAGGTCGCGCTGCGGCTGGACCTCGGTTACGTGGGCGCGATGGGTTCCCGGCGCACCCACGACGACCGGCTGGAACGGCTGCGCGAAGCCGGCCTGACCGAGCCGGAGCTGGACAATCTGGCCTCACCGATCGGCCTGGACCTGGGTGCCCGCACCCCGGAGGAGACCGCGGTGTCCATCGCCGCCGAGGTGATCGCGCTGCGCTGGGGCGGCCGGGGGGCTCGGCTGGCCGCGCTGAGCGGGCGCATCCACGGCGAGCCCTCGGTACCCGCCTGATCGGCGGCCCCGCTCAGCTCTGGTCGAACAGCTCGCGCAGCACCGGTTCGGGATTGTTGAGGAACTCGCGGGTCAGCGTGACCGGTTCGGCCTCGTCGTAGCCGACCCGTTCGACCCGGCCGTCGCGGGCGAGTTGCAGGATGCGCGCGCCCGGCACGGCGAGCAGCACCGGCGAGTGGGTGGCCACGATGAACTGGCAGCGCGCCTCGACCAGCTGACCGATCCGGCTGAGCAGCGCGAAACAGCCGCGCACCGACAGCGCCGCCTCCGGCTCGTCGAGCAGGTACAGGCCGTCCGCACCGAACCGGTGGATCGCCAGATCGAGAAACGACTCGCCGTGCGAACGCTCGTGCGGGGAAACACCGCCATAGGAGCGGAGCAGCGAGCGCGGCCCTGGTTCCTTGTCCAGCCGCTCGATCTCGGTGGCCACGTTGTAGTAGCTCTCCGCGCGCAGGAAGAAGCCGGTCTTGGGCTTGTGCCGCCAGCGCAGCACCAGGTGGTCGCCCAGTGAGGACTCGGTTGCCTTGGTGGCGAACCGGAAGTTCTGGCTGCCGCCCTCGGCGTTGAAGCCGGCGGCGACCGCGATCGCCTCCAGCAGCGTGGATTTGCCGGTGCCGTTGTCGCCGACCAGGAAGGTCACCGGCCGGTCGATCGGCAGGCCCCGGCCGCGAGCCAGCCGGGACACCACCGGCAGGGTGAACGGGTAGCGGCCGGTGTCCGCGCCCTCGGCGACCCGCACGTGGTTGACGAACACCCGCGGCGCCCCCGTCGTGACCATGACCCGACCCTAACGGCCACCGCCGACAGCGGCTGAGAACCGCTGGCGCGGCAGCTGCAAGCGCTTGCCCACCGCATCTGCGGTGATCAACAACGCTAGGCTTGTTGTCCCTCGGCCAAGAGAGCAGGGTGACCGTTGTGAGCTGAACCACTGGTCCGTTCGGTCCGCCCCGGGAGGCCAAATGCGCATCACCGTCAATGTGGACGGCACGACCTACACCGATGAGGTCGAGGCCCGTCTGCTCCTGGTCCACTATCTCCGCGACCGGCTGGGCAAGGTCGGTACCGTCGTCGGCTGCGACACCAGCAACTGCGGCGCGTGCACCGTCCATCTCAACGGCCACAGCGTCAAATCCTGTTCCGTGCTCGCGGTCCAGGCCGACGGCGGCGAGGTCGGCACGGTCGAGGGACTGGCCAGGGACGGCACGCTGCACCCGGTCCAGGCGGCCTTCCACGACAACCACGCGCTGCAGTGCGGTTTCTGCACGCCGGGCATGATCATGCAGGCGATCGACCTGCTCGCCGACAATCCGGACCCGGACGAACGTGCCGTGCGACATGGCATGGAGGGCAACCTTTGTCGGTGCACCGGCTACCAGAACATCGTCGCCGCCGTCCGCGACGCCGCCCGGCGGATGAGCCCGGGCGCCGGGCCGGCCGCCGAACGCCTCGACGAGCAGTCCGTCACGCACCCCGTCGGCGGTGAGTGATGACCGCGACCATCGAGCCGGAGATCGGCAAGTCCCGGCGCCGCAAGGAGGACGCGCGGCTGATCACCGGGCGGACCCGCTGGACGGACAACCTCACCCTGCCCGGCATGGTGCACCTGGCCATCCTGCGCAGCACCGCGGCGCACGCCCGGATCGCCGCGATCGACACCTCGGCGGCCCGCACGATGCCCGGCGTGCTGGACGTCTTCACCGGCGCGGACATCGCCGCCAGTCAGGGCAGTCTGCCCTGCGCCTGGCCGATCACGCCGGACATGAAGGCCCCGCCGGCGCCCTCGCTCGCGGTGGACACGGTCAACTTCGCCGGTGAGGCGGTGGCCGTCGTGGTGGCCCGCTCCGCGTACGAGGCGGACGACGCGTTGCAGGCCATCGACGTGGACTACGCGGACCTGCCGGTGGTGCTGGACATGGCCGCCGCGGTCGCCGAGGGTGCCGAGCTGACCCACCCCGACCTGGGCACGAACGTCAGCGCGGTGTGGACGTTCGACTCCGCCGCGGCGGGCACCGGCCAGGACGTGGACGCGGCCATCGCCGACGCGGAAGTGGTGGTGCGCCGTACTTTCCGGCAGCAGCGGCTGATCCCGGCGTTCATGGAGCCGCGCTCGGTCGTGGTCGATCCGACCGGCGCGCAGATCACCATGTGGTCGGCCACCCAGATCCCGCACATCCTGCGGCTGATGCTCGCGATGACGCTGGGCGTGCCCGAGCACAAGGTCCGGGTGATCGCCCCGGACGTGGGTGGCGGCTTCGGCGGCAAGCTCCAGGTCACCCCGGAGGAGGTCATCGCTTTCCTTGCCGCGCAACGGATGGGCCGCCCGGTGAAGTACACCGAGTCGCGCACCGAGAGCCTGCAGGCCGCCCACCACGGGCGCGACCAGATCCAGCAGCTGACCATCGCCGCCCGCCGGGACGGCACGGTCACCGGACTGAAGGTCGAACTGCTCGCCGACATGGGTGCCTACCTG
Organism: Pseudonocardiaceae bacterium; assembly: GCA_036268615.1. Lineage (GTDB taxonomy): Bacteria > Actinomycetota > Actinomycetes > Mycobacteriales > Pseudonocardiaceae > DATATV01. Next base: position 18,375 of record DATATV010000009.1, on the reverse strand, counting down.
CGGCTGGTCACCCCGGGCGTGCCGATCCTCGGCGCGTTCATGTTCAACTCGATCTACAAGTTCCCCGCGTACCGGTTCGTCTGCACCAACGTGTTCACCAACAAGACGCCCACCGACGCCTATCGCGGCGCCGGCCGGCCGGAGGCGACCTTCGCCATCGAGCGGATCATGGACGAACTCGCCGCCGAACTGGACATCGAACCGATGGCGCTGCGCGAGCGGAACTGGATCAAACACGAGGAGTTCCCGTTCACCACGGTGTGCGGGCTGACCTACGACTCGGGCAACTACGAGGCCGCCACGGCCCGCGCGAAGGAACTGTTCGACTACGACGGGCTGCGCGCCGAGCAGCTCCGGCGCCGTGAGTCCGGCGACCCGGTCCAACTGGGCCTTGGCATCTCCACCTTCACCGAGATGTGCGGGCTGGCGCCCTCCCGGGTGCTCGGCTCGCTGTCCTACGGCGCGGGCGGCTGGGAGAGCGCGTCGATCCGGATGCTGCCCACCGGCAAGGTCGAGGTGGTCACCGGTTCCTCCGCGCACGGGCAGGGCCACGAGACGGCGTGGAGCCAGATCGTCGCCGACCGGTTGGGAATCCCGTTCGAGGACATCGAGGTCATCCACGGCGACACCCAGTCCTCACCCAAGGGCATGGACACCTACGGCTCGCGCTCGCTGACGGTCGGCGCGATGGCCGTCGTCGCCGCGGCGGACAAGGTGATCGGCAAGGCCAAGATGGTCGCCGCGCACCTGCTCGAATGCGCGGAGGACGACCTGGAGTTCGGCAACGGGCGGTTCACCGTCAAGGGCACCGACACCGCGACGACCATCCAGGACACCGCGCTGGCTGTGTTCGCCGCGCACAACCTGCCCGACGGCATGGAGCCCACGCTGGACTCCGAGGCCACCTACGACCCGGAGAACTTCTCCTTCCCGCACGGCACCCACCTGTGCGCGGCCGAGGTGGACACCGAGACCGGCCGGGTGTCGCTGCGCTCCTACGTCTGCGTGGACGACATCGGCGCCGTGGTCAACCCGCTGATCGTGGACGGCCAGGTGCACGGCGGCCTGGCCCAGGGCATCGCGCAGGCGCTCTACGAGGAGGCGATCCACGACGAGAGCGGCACGCTCACCACGGCGAGTCTGGCCGACTACACCCTGCCCGGTGCGGCCGACCTGCCGCACTTCACCACCGACCGGACCGAGACGCGGTCCACCACGAATGCGTTGGGCGTCAAGGGAGTCGGCGAGGCGGGCACGATCGCCTCGACGCCGGCGGTGGTCAACGCGGTGGTCGACGCGGTGCGCCACCTCGGCGTGACCGATGTCGAGATGCCGTGCACACCGATGCGGGTGTGGCAGGCGATCCAGGCCGGTAACCAGAGTGGAGCGGCGAAATGATCCCCGGTTCGTTCGACTACCTCGCACCCACCACCGTCGACGAGGCGGTGGACGCGCTCGCCACGGCCGGCGAGGACGCGAAAGTGTTGGCCGGCGGGCAGAGTCTGCTGCCGGTGCTGCGAATGCGGCTGGCCGAGCCGACCACCGTGATCGACCTGAGCCGGATCGCCGAGCTGCGTGGCGTCCGGGACAACGGCGACGCCCTGTCGATCGGCGCGATGACCACGCACTACGACGTGCAGCGCGACCCGCTCGTCCGCGAGCACGCCACGCTGATCGCGGTGGCCACCGACACCGTGGCCGATCCGCAGATCCGGCACCGGGGCACGTTCGGCGGCTCCATCGCGCACGCCGACCCGGCCGGTGACCTGCTCGCGCCGGCCCTCGCGCTGGACGCGCGGATGGTCCTGGCCGGACCGAACGGCCGGCGAACCGTGCCGGCCACGACGTTCTTCGTGGACTTCTTCACCACCGCGCTGGCTCCCGACGAGATCCTGGTCGAAGTGCTGGTGCCGAAGTTCACCGGCTGGACCGCGCACTACGAGAAGTTCAACCGGGTCGCCCAGGCGTGGTCCATCGTGGCCGTCGCGGCGGCGGTGCGGGTGGACGGTGACCGGATCGCCGAGGCCAGGGTCGGGCTGACCAACGTCGGCGCGACACCCGTTCGGGCGTTCGGTGTGGAGGCCGCCCTCGTCGGTGGCGCGGCCACGGCGGCGGCGATCCGTTCGGCTGCCGAACGCGCGGCCGAAGGGACGAGTCCGACCAGCGACAACAACGCGGATGCCGATTTCCGGCGGCACCTGGCCCGGGTGCTGACCTCCCGGGCCGTGCTGGCGGCGGCAGGCGGGTAAAAGCTAGGGTCGTGGGTATACATGTCGGATGCGGGACGGTCAACGACGACCAGAGCTGACCCGCGCACCCACGATCAGTGAGCTTTGCTTGCAGGAAGGAGATCGGCCCGTGCAACTGGAGCACCAGTTCACCGTCCCGGCGCCGGTTGGCGAGGTCTGGGCGGCCGTGATCGATCCAGAGCGAGTCGCGCCGTGCATGCCGGGCGCCACCATCGCCTCGGTCGACGGTCCTCAGTTCACCGGTGGGGTGAAGGTGAAGGTCGGGCCGATCTCCTTGCAGTACAAAGGGTCCGGTGAGTTCGTCGAGGTGGACGAGCAGGCCCGCCGAGTGGTGATCAAGGCGTCCGGCAAGGACTCCCGGGGCAACGGCACCGCGTCGGCGACGGTCACCCTGACGCTGGTCGAGGTGGGTGCCGAGACCAAGGGCACGGTGTCCACCGACCTGACCATCACCGGCAAGCCGGCCCAGTTCGGTCGCGGCATGATCGCCGAGGTGGGCGGCAAGATCCTGGACAGCTTCGCCGGCTGCCTGGCCGGCAAGCTCGGCCCGGCGGCCGCGCAGGAGGAGACGCCGGCCGCGCCCGCCAAGGGGACCAGCGCGGCGGCCAAGACCCCGGCCCGGACGACCACCGCACGGGCGACGACCAGGTCCAGGGCGGTCAAGGACCCGGCTCCGGCCGACGCCCCGGCCAAGCCGGCCGCTGCTGCCAAGCCGGTGACGGCCCCGACCCCGCCGGTTACCCCGGCAGCTCCGGCAACCCCGGCTGCTCCGGTCGAGAAGCCCGCGCTGAGCGTGGTGAACGAGCCGAAGTCGGCCGAGCCGGAGAGCGAGCCGATCGACCTGCTCAGCTACGCCGGTCCGTCGGTGGCCAAGCGAGCGGTGCCCGCCGTGGTCGCGCTCGTGGTGGTCCTGCTGATCATCCGCAGGCTCCGCCGCCGCTAGTTTCCACACCACTTTCCACACCACCTGCGGGGCGATGCGCGGGCATCGCCCCGCAGGTGTGTCTAGGACACGGGCATCCAGATCTCGATCTCGTCGCTCCGCCGGTAGAACTCCACGTCGTGCCGGGACTCGTCGGCCGTCGCCAGCGTGTGCAGCAGCTGGCAGGTCGGACCGACCTGCTGATACACCGCCGGTGCGTCGCCGGTCAACACGATCCGCAGGTAGTCGCCGCCGGCCAGCTCGCCGACCTCAAGCCCGAACCGGCCGGCCGGGTCGTCGTCCCGGATGTTCGAGCACAGCAGGTACTCGTTGGTCCGCTGATCGACCACGCCGTAGAACTTGTGCCCGCGCAGGCCGACCAGTTCCTCGAACTCGGCCCACCCGGTCTGGATCGCCGGCAACTCGTCGGCCACCCGCCGGAACATGATCGCCGAGGGCTGCCGGGTGAACCGCTGTACCTGGGGTCCGGATTCGCTCATATGTTCGAACCTAGCTCAGGCGGGCGCACCGAACCAGGCCGACAGCGCGGCCCGCAGATCATCCGTGGAATCAGCGCTCTCGGTCGCCCACGCGACGTACCCGTCCGGCCGGATCAGCACCGCGTCGGCCGGTGGCTGCGCCGTGCTCGCGCTGACCACGTCCACCCGGTCCGACCAACCCTTCGCCGCGTCGACCAGGTCGGTTTCGCCAGCCAGGTTGAGCAGTACCGGCCGGCCCGCCCGCAGCAGTTCGGCGACTCGGGTCGACCCGGAATCGTTGTGCAGAGCCAGATCCGGCATCCAACCGCCGGCAAGAGGGTGGGCCGGGCCAGTGCCCCGGACCGGGTAGTGGATGTCGGCGCCGGCCATCAGATCGGCGATGTACTGCACGTTGTTCTTGTCCTGCAACAGTTCCTCGAACACCTGCCGAACGGCGGTGATCAGCGGACCGGCGGAGATCAGCGCTGTCTGCGCGCGGGTGTGCATGATGACCCGCTCACCGACCGGGTGTCGCTCGCTCTGGTAACTGTCCAGCAGGTCCGCCGGTGCCCAGCCGTTGATGGTGCCGGCGAGCTTCCAGCCGAGGTTGAGCACGTCCTGCATCCCGAGGTTGAGCCCCGGTCCGCCGACCCCGCTGTGCACGTGCGCCGCGTCGCCGACCAGGAACACCCGGCCGTGCCGGTAGTGCTCGGCCTGCCGCGAGTTGGCCCCGGTGGTCCGGCGCAGCGCCGAGGGTTCGCCGCCGATCGGTTCGCGCAGCGGCACCTCGCCGCCGAGCACCCGGTTGATCGCCGCCTGCAACTCCGCCAGCGGCATCTCGTCGTTGTCCTCAAGTTCCTCGTCGGCCGACTCGTACACGGCCACCCGATACAGACCCGGCTGGAACATGCCGAAGGCGAACATGCCGCGCTCGGTCCGGGTGAACGTCGCCGGCCGGAAACGCCCCACCCCGGCCACTTCCAGCTCGCCGGTGCCCGGCTGGGCGACCGGCGGCAGGATGTTGACCTGCCCGCCGCGCCCGACGAAGCCGCGCTCGGTGATGCCCGGGAAGTCGATGCCGCACGCCTTGCGGATGGCGCTGCGACCGCCGTCCGCCGCGACCAGATACCGGGCGTCGAGTTCGTAATGCCCGTCGGGCCCGGAAACCTCGATGTTGACCAGTTCGTCGGTCTGGTTCACCCCGACCACTTCGTGCCCGCGCTGGATCTCGATGCCCAGTTCGCGGGCCCGCTCTTCGAGCAGTTCCTCCAGCCGCCGCTGCGGAATCGGCAGTGCGTACAGGGAATGATTGTCCAACATGGACAGTGCGAGCGGGAGCGCGCCGAACTGGAAGGCCGGCATCTTCATCGGTGGCCCGGAGTTGCCGCTGAGCAGCGGGTAGAGCCCGCGGTAGTCCAGCGCCTGAACGACGCGGCCGACCAGACCGTTGGCCTTGGGCATGGTGGGCCGTAACGGTTCGCGCTCCAGGACGGTGGGCCGCACGCCGGTCAGGGCGAGTTCACAGGCCAGCAGTAGGCCGTTGGGGCCGCCGCCGGCGATCACGACATCGATTGTCATCAGAGTTCTCCCTTGTCGCGCCGGCCCGAATCAGGGCAGGGCGCATCGCGGCCCGTCGCGCGGGCCGAAAATGGTTACCTGTGGTGGATCAGCCGGCTTTGGGGTCGGGCAGTCCGGCCCTGAGCTGGTCGAGTGCCTCGCGGATGAACGCCCCGAGTGCGGTGTGCCGGTCGAGAAACTGTTCGGTGGCCACGTTGATGGCCGCACCGATCGCGGCCGCGACGAGCCGTGGGTACATGTCCCGTTCGACGTCGGTGCCGGTCCGCTCGGCGATCGCCAACGCGGTCGCCCGCTCGGCCGACATGACGGCCTTGAGGAATTCGGCCTGGAGCCCGGGTTCGCTGAGCATGAGCCGGACGCCGGCGGCCCACTCCGGGCTGGTGGTGACGGACTCGCCGCCGAACTGGCTCACCACCGCGTGGGTGATGGACTCCCAGAGCGGTTCGGAGGTGGGCCGTTGGCGGAGCAGGTCGGCGGTCTGATTGGCGCGGTTGATGTGGCGCCAGACGATCGCTTCGGCCTTGTTGGCGAAGTAGTTGTTGAAGGTGCGGGGAGACACGCCGGCGAGCGCGGCGATGTCCTCCACCAGGACGTTGTCCAGGCCACGCTCGACCGCGAGCCGCAGCGCGGCGAGGCTCAGCGCCGCACGCGTCTGCTGCTTCTTGCGCTCCCGCAAGCCCGGCCCGGTGTCCATGCCTGAAGCCTACGCGCGAACTTGCGTGCCGCGCAATATTGCAGAGCACGCAAGTTTTGTCAGCGGGTCAGGAAGGTGCGCCAGCTGGACTGGGGGAAGGCGAGGGTGGGGCCGGCGGTGTTCTTGGAGTCCCGGACACCGACCCGGGACGGGCCGACCGCGACCTCCACGCAGTTGCCGGTGCCGCCGTCGCTGTAGCTGCTCCTGTGCCAGCTGATCTCGACGCAGTTGCCCTCGCCGCCGTTGCTGTGGCTGCTCTTTCGCCACTCCGACCAGCGCTGCTCAGCCACAGCCATCATGCCCCTTACCTCGCCTTGCCGTACTCCCGTGACAGTTTGTCAACGAAGTCGCGGGACTCTTCCGCCTCCAGGCCAACGTTCGCCAGCTCATCGAGCACGTATGCGTACTCCTCGGTGTCTCCACGCTGGTCCAGGAACAGTGTCGCGGTACGGGTATCCGCCGCGACCGTCGGTGCGTGCTTCGCGTAACGCATGAGCATGAAGGAGCCGTCGAACACTCCGTTCGGCTCGGTCTCGGCCAGCACCACATTGATGGAGAAGTTCGGGTGGGCGGTGAGCAGCAGCAGACTGATCATCTGGTCGTACATGATTTGCGCGCTGCCCACACTCGCCCGAAGTGCATGGTCATGGACGAAGAAGCTCAGTCGGGGAGCGTCGTCGCGGTCGAGCATCCGCTGCCGGCGCGATCTGCTGGGTCTGCCAGCCGGCGGCCAACCGGTGTCCGCGCGGCGCGGCGCCGAGTTCCCTGGTACGAGGCGTGGATTCGTCTCGGGTCACAGTCATCGCGCCAAGCTAACCCCACTGATCCAAACGGACCCAGCAACACAACCGGACTCCACCCCGACGAGAACAATTCCCCGTTTGTTTCCAACCCGACACGAATCAATTCCCACGAACGACAGCCCCGTCGCCGGTCATGACCGCACAGCGGATCTGCCCCAGCGCCGGATGATCACCGAACTCGACGTCCACGAATCCGACAGTGGGCAGGAGCATGGTCAGTTCCGCGGAAAAGATGACCCTTCGGCGAACGTTGTCGATGCTGCTCGTGCCGTCGTCGAACTCCCACCGGCGCCGCATCGTGTTCACCCGGGTGATGGCCGCCGCCACCTGACTCGCGCCACTGTGGTCCGGGTCAGCGTGGACCTGGTCGTACAGTTCGGGCCTACGGTGGAACAGATTGTCGAACACCGGGACCGAGCCTGGAGCATCGTTGGTGCTCATGGCCGCCATTGTCCCTGTTCGGTCAGACTGCGCAGGCCGACTTCGAGCGAGATGACGTCACATAACGTCGACGTTCCATTGAACGGCAGCGATCCTGACCGGTGTGGCGGGGTTCGCCTCGGGCCGTAGAGTCACCGTCGTGCTCCGCGCCCGGCAACTCGCCCCCGCCACGCTGATCGGTGCCCTCGGTGCGGTGGCGATGTTCGTCCGCCTGTTCGTTCCCGTTCCGGTCGGCCTGGCCAACAACGGTGACGCGGCGCGGATGATGTGCCAGTTCGGCGCGGACGCCGAGGCCGCGCCGCAGAGTGCGGCGCAGTGGTACTTCGTGCGATTCTGGTATCCGCAGATCCCGCCGGACCCGGGCTGCGGCTCCTATCGCACCAGCCAACTCCTCCAGCTCCGCGCGACCTCCTGGCTGCACAAGCTGTTCGGCCTGCCCGGCGTGATCGACATGCGCGAAGTGATGGTCGAGGACTGTGTGCTCGTCGGGCTGGCGCTCGGCGTGCTCGGCTGGCTGCTGCGCGACCTGCGGCTGTGGGCGCGGCTGCTCATCCTTGCCGGCACCTTCCTGATCCTGGCCGACGCGACCTTCGCCGACTACGCGGCCTCGCCCTACAGCGAGTCCGCCGCGCTGATCGGGGTGCTCGCCGTCGCTATCGCCGGGGTCGCGGTCATTGCCGGGCCCCGGCGCCGGTTGGCCTTCCTGGTGCTGTGCGCGGGTGCGGTACTGGCCGTCGCGGCCAAGACCGAGATGGTGACGCTCGCGGTGCCGCTGGCACTGCTGATCGGCAGCCGGAAAGTCGAATGGGGCCGGCTGCGTGGGCGAATCGGCGCACGGATCATCCCGGGTCTCGGCGTGATCGCGGTGCTCGCTTCGGCGATCTGGGTGACCGGCCAGGAGGCACCGCATTTCGAGCTTGTCGACGTGGGCAACGAGATCACCATGACGATCATGCCGGAGAGCAGTGATCCGGCAGCGGTGGCGACCGAACTGGGGCTGCCGGCGTCGTTCGGCAAGTACAGCGGCAGCAACTGGTGGAGCCCGCAGCCGATCGAGAACGACCCGCAGTTCGCCGCCTACCCGCACGTGTTCACCCGGGACAACCTGGCGCACTACTTCGTCGCGCACCCCGAGTCCGCGCTGCGTGTCGGGGCCGGCGGGGCGAGTTTCTACCTCGCCTTCCGGGTGGACTATCTGGGCACCTACGGCGTCGACTCGGGCCGGCCGTCGGGCGGCCAGGAATGCCGGTTCTGCCTGCTGCCAACGGTGTCGCACGCGCTGGCCGGAACGGGAATCGCCGGGTTGCTCGGCTACTGGCTACTGTGCCTGGTCGGGGCGGGTTTCCTGGCCCGACGGTCGGCGCCGAACACGCGGCGGCGCGGGTTCGCGCTGGTCTCGATCACGCTGGTGGGCGTGGCGATCATCCAGTACGTGACGGCCGTGTTCGGCGACGGCAACGAGGTCACCAAACACCTGGTGGTCGCCCTGTTCGCCGCGTCGCTGGCGCCGCTGTGGCTGCTCGCGGGCGCCCTCTGCCGGCGGCCCATTCCGGTCGAGCCCGCGGCCGAGGCCGCCGAGCTGACCGAGGCTATCCCCGTCTCCCCTGGTCAGTAACCCCGAGCAGAGTAGCCACCCGGCCGAGTCGGTCCAGCCAGCGTCGGGTGGTCGACTCGTCGGCAGCCGCCGCCTCGAACACGTCCGGTTCGGGCGCGACCAGCGGCACCGGCAGCCAACCGCCCTGCTGCCGCAACGATTCCGTCGTCACGTCCGCGGTCAGCAGGGACATCGTGCCCATGCCACAGGCGAAGTCGAGCTCGGGCAGCGCCCCGGCCAGCGCCAGACCCGCTGCCAGACCGACACTCGTCTCCACGGCCGAGGAGATCACACACGGCAGCCCGGCGGCCTCGGCCACCTTCAGCGCCCGCCGGACCCCGCCCAGCGGTGCCACCTTGAGCACGGCGATGTCGGCCGCCCCGGCCACCGCCACCCGCAGCGGGTCCTCGGCCCGGCGGATCGACTCGTCGGCGGCGATCGGCACGGACACCCGTCGGCGCACCTCGGCGAGCTGGTCCAGAGTCGGACACGGCTGCTCGACGTACTCCAGCCCGCCCGCCGCCCGATCCAGCTCACGGATCGCCGCCACGGCGGTGTCCGCGTCCCAGGCGGCGTTCGCATCCACCCGAATCCTGCCGGCCGGACCGAGCGCGTCGCGTACCGCGGCGACCCGCTCGCAGTCCGAGCCGATCGGCATCCCCGGATCAGCCACCTTCACCTTCGCGGTCGTGCACCCGGACGCGGCGACGATCTCGTGCGCGCGCTCCGCCGAGACCACCGGAACCGTGCAGTTGACCGGAATCCGGTCACGCACCGGCTTCAGCCAGCCCTCGGTGGCGGCTTCGACGGCGGCCTCCAGCCAGGGCACGCACTCCTGGTCGTTGTAGTCCAGGAACGGGCTGAACTCGGCCCAGCCGGCCGGCCCGCGCAGCAGCACGCCCTCGCGCACGGTGATGCCACGGAACCGGTTGCGCATGGGCACCGCGTAGACGCGGGCCGTCTCGAAGATGTCCATCACGGTCATCCTCGCACCGGTGGGTACCGTCGTGCCCATGCAGAGCCTGGCGGTGGTGGACGAGTGGCCGGTGGAACACGTCGCGGTGGCGGTGATCGGCGCGGACGGTTCGATGTTGGGCACCCATGGCCCCGCTGACCAGGTCTTTCCGCTGGCGTCGGTGACCAAGCTACTGGTCGCCTACGCCACCCTGATCGCCGTCGAGGAGGGTGCCGTCGAGTGGGACCAGCCGGCCGGCCCGCCCGGCTCGACTGTGCGCCATCTCATCGCGCACACGTCCGGGCTGGCCTTCAGCGAGCACAAGGTGGTCGCCCAGCCCGGCACCCGACGGCTCTACTCCAGCGCCGGTTTCGAGGTGCTCGCCGACACGGTGACCGAGGCCGCCAGCATCCCGTTCCCGGAGTACCTCGACCAGGCCGTGCTTCAGCCGCTCGGCATGACAAGTTCGGCGCTGGTCGGCTCGGCCGGTGCCGGCGGCCGGTCCAGCGCGGCCGACCTGATCCGGTTCGCCGCCGAGTTGCAGGCACCGACCCTGGTCGCGCCGAGCACCCTGACCGAGGCCACCACGGTCGCCTTCCCGGGTCTGAACGGCGTGCTGCCCGGCCTCGGCCACCAACGCCCCAACGACTGGGGTCTCGGTTTCGAACTCCGCGATCACAAGGACCCGCACTGGACTGGGTCTCACAGTTCCCCGCAGACGTTTGGTCATTTCGGCCAGTCGGGCACATTCCTCTGGGTCGATCCGGCGGTTGGGGCTGCGTGCGTGGTGTTGACGGACCGCGACTTCGGCGACTGGTCGAGGCACGCCTGGCCGGCCTTCACCGACGGGGTGCTCGCTGAGTTGGCCGACTGAGCGGGAATGATCAGATATCCGATCATGGAGTTCCGGCCAGGCGTACGTAAATGCCTACCTACAACGTGCCGCCTTAATTGACAAACTAATGACTACTTCACTCGGCGGTACGATCTAGTGCACATCGCCACATACCCTGAAAATCGGTAGTGACTGGGGACTCTCCGATGATCAAGGGAGTGCGGGATGGGCCGGCGGAGCAACGCGACCCTGGTTGAGATCGATGCTGGCGGCCTCCGCTGGGCCAAGAGTTCTGCCTCGGATAGCGGCGGCTCGAGTTGCCTCGAAGTCGCCTTGGCTGACGATGTTGTGCTGCTCCGCGACTCCCGGAATCGTGCCGGTGCTCGGTTGTCGATACCTGCCGTGAGCTGGGCTGACTTCCTGGGCCGCACCCGCGGCTAGCTGTGCCACTTCGGCACTCACTGGTTCCGTTTCACTCGACCGGCAAGTTTGCCCGGGCGCCTTCGCCGGCTGTCACTGAGTACGCCATCATGTCGCTCTGCGACGTCACTTTTGCGACCTCGCAGGCTGAAACACTCAGGATGAACATAGTGACACGACGCATGTCATGCCATGAGCTATCATATTGCCATGTGGCACATCGAGAGATGGCACATGGGGGAAGTGAGGGTCCGTTGACGGGAGCTGGAACCCCGGTTGCTCAGTTGAGGCGGCTGCGGGGCGCGTTGCGGCAGATGCGTGAGGCTAGCGGCCTCACGCAGCGGGACGTCGCGGACGCGCTGGACTGGTCGCTCTCGAAGCTGATCCGGATCGAGAAAGGCCCGGTCGGTATTTCGGTCACCGATGTCAAGGCGCTCCTGCTGCAGTACCGGGTCACGGACGACCACCGGGTGGACGAGCTGGTAGAGATGGCTCGCGCGGCCAAGAGGCCGGCGTGGTGGCACAAGTACCGCGACATGTATTCCTCGCAGTTCCTGACGTTCCTCGGGCTGGAGGCGTCATCGGTGCGAATCAGGCAGTCCCAGAGCCTCGTCGTACCAGGGCTCCTGCAGACCGAGGGATACGCCCGTGGTGTGATCGCGGCGAGCGAGTCCGATCCTGACCTTGTTGGACGAGGGGTCGCTCTCCGGCTGGAGCGGCAGCAACTGATCGGGCCGGATGGACCTGAGTTGTTCTTCATTCTGGACGAGTCGGTGCTCTATCGGTTGATCGGCGATGCCGAGGTGATGCGCGGTCAGCTGCATCGGCTGGTCGAACTGGCCGGCAAGCCAAGCATATCGATTCAGGTGCTTCCGTTCACTGCCGGTCGACACCGAGGTGTTGCGAGTTCGTTCACGATCTTCGAACTGTCCGAAGAATACGGTGACTACTCGTTGCTCATCGAGCAGCCGTATGAGGACACCCTGATCGAGGAACCTTCGGACCAGACCAAGGAATATGTGGCCATCTTCCGCGAACTTGAGAAGATCGCGCTTTCCCAAGCCGAATCGGTCAAGCTCATCGAAAAAGTGATCGGCCGGACCGGGGGTGTGTCATGAGCTGATGGAATCGGGCGGCTCCTGCTGGCACAGGAGCCGCCCGGGCGACAAGTCATCCGACCCGCAGCTAATCAGGGCGAGGAATCGGTGCCGTTACCACCCTAGCGGTGCCGTCCACCTCTTGCTATACGTGGCGACCCGATTGAGGGGTGTCGATCATGAATGCAGGTCAGGACCAGCGCGAATCGGTTGCCGGTTCGCTGCTGGCGTATCTGGAGTCAGGCGCGCAGGGGCAACTGCTGGCGCACGGCGTGCGACGGTCGTTCGCGGCGGATGAAGTGCTGCTGCGCTACGGCGATCCGACCGATCACGTGTTCGTGCTCGTACACGGTTGGGTTCGGGTCTCGGTGTCCGCGCAGCACGGTCAGCAGATCCTCTTCGCGCTGCGCGGCCCCGGCGATGTGCTCGGCGACCTGGCCGCGTTGCATCCCAGTTGGCCGCGGACCGCGACGGTCCGGGCGTTGGACACGGTCGGAGTTGTCCAGCTCACCGGCGAACAGTTCGTGGCCACGCTCCACGCGCGGCCGGCGATCGCGATCGGCCTGGTCCGGCAGATGGCCGGCCGGTTGCGTGAGGCTGAGGCCGCGCGGGTCGACCATGCCACGCTCGGGGTCGGCCAACGAGTCGCGGCCTACCTGTGGCGGCTGGCCGAGCAGCACGGTGCGGCCGGCCCCGAGGGCATCGTGATCGGAATGCCGCTCACCCAACAGGATCTCGCCGACCGCGTGGGCTCGTCGTTGCGCGCCGTCGCGCGGGCGATGGCGTGGCTGCGCGAACGACACATCGTGATCACCTCCCGTCGACGGATCGTGGTCACTGGGCCGGAAGTACTGCGCCGGCTCGCTCGTTCCGCGCCAGATGGCACGGAACTGATGTGACACGCGGCGTCGTGTCCGAACTGGCCGGCGTCGCATTCTGGAACAGAGTTGTTCTGGTGACTGTCAGACGGGGTGGAGGAGATCGACGTGAAGGATGTCAGCGACCCGGGACCACCGGTTTTCCGGACCATCTTCGGCGTGGATGTCGAGGGATCGACCCGGCGCACCAACTCGGCAAAGGGCGGCATGCGCTCCGCGATATACGACTTCGTCGAGGAGGCGCTTGACCTGAACGGGATCACCGAGCATTGCCGAGATCGTTTTGTCGATCGCGGCGACGGGCTGCTCGTCCTGATCCATCCACATGACAAGATTCCGAAAACGTTGCTGTTGAACAAGGTGGTGCCCGACCTGTGCGCGCGACTGGCGAAATACGAGGTCGACACCGGCGACCTGATCCGAATGCGTGCGGTACTGCATGCCGGCGAGGTGCACCACGATTCGAACGGCGTTTTCGGGGAGGCCATCGACCTGTCCTGTCGGCTACTGGACGCGGTCGAACTGAAGGACCTGTTCCGGCAGACCGCCTCGCCGTTGCTGCTGGTGGTGTCCGAGCTCATCCACGACTCGATCGTGCGGCACGGCTACCCCGGGATCGACGAACGGGCGTTCTTCCGGGTGACCGAGGTCGAGCTGCGCGAGCGATTGCACACCGGCTGGGCGTGGGTCACCGACAGCGAGAACAGACTCGTGGGGGACACGGTCATCGACGCGAAGGACAGCTCGGTGTCCCGCCCGAGCCGGTGGCTGCACCGGATCGAGCCACAGCAACGAGCAGGCTGAGCGGCCATGGCGTAGGCCGGGTGGGCCGATCCGCGGTCGCACATTGGGAGCGTGACCGCGGATCGGGGCCCGGGGTAGGGCTGGCCGCACCCCGGATTCGCCGGCTGACCGGCGTGTTGATCAGCTGACCGGCTCCTAGCGTCAACGAACATGAACTCTGCCACCAAAGTCGTCGCCGGCGCGCTCGCGGCGACCTGCCTGCTGACCACTGCCTTACCCGCCTCGGCCGCACCCGCGCCGACACCTGTTCGGGGCCAGCTGGTCTCCGAGCAACACCTGAGCACGCTGACCCCCGCCCAGACCACGAGCACGTTGACCCAGGCCGGGTTCGACGCGAGTGCCGTCCACTTCGGTGTGGACGCCTACCGGCTCGTCTACCGGACCATCGACCCGGCCGGGCACCCGACCACCGCGAGTGGGCTGCTTGTCCTACCCCGCAATGGTTCTCGTGACCTGTGGACGATGTCCTTCACGCACGGAACGGAAAGCTACCGGCCGGACGCGCCATCCTCCTGGCAGCCGGATGGATTCCTCACCTCGCCGGCCGTCACCTACGCCTCGGCCGGGTTCGCCGCGGTCGCGCCGGACTACCTCGGACTCGGGGCCGGGCCGGGCACGCACCCGTGGATGGACCTGCCCTCGGAGACCACCGCCTCCGTCGACATGCTGCGCGCGGCGCGGATTGCCGTCGCGCGGACCGGTCGGACGTTGGATCGGCAGGTGCTGGTGACCGGCTTCTCGCAGGGCGCTTCGGCCGCGCTCGGGCTGGCCAGGGCACTGCGGGGGGACCCGTGGTTCCGGGTCGGCGCGGTCGCACCGATCAGTGGCGCCTACGCCTTCCGGAAGGTCGAGCTGCCGGCGATTCTGGCCGGGGGCGGACAGATTCCGGCGCAGATCGGCACGATCTATGCGGCGTACCTGCTGGTCTCCTGGAACCGGCTGCACCACCTCTACAACTCGCCCGCCGAGGTGTTCAAGGCCCCCTACGACACCGAGGTGGACGCGCTGTTCGACGGCAGCACCCCCGGCCAGGACATGGTGGCGGCACTGCCCGGCACGCTCGACGCCCTGCTCACCCCGCGCGGCCAGGCGATGCTGGCGCACCCGACCGGCGCGTTCGCCGCCGCGCTGGGTGTGGCTGACAGCGTGTGTTCCGACTGGTCGCCGCAGGCGCCGATCCGGCTCTACCGGGCCGACGGCGATGAGCAGGCCGCTGACGCCAACACCACCGCGTGCCAGGCGGAGTTCGCCGCACACGGCGTGGCCACGCCGATCGTCGACCTGGGCACGCCCGACTACCAGGACTCCCGGCATCTCGGCTCCGCGGTCGCCGGCACGGCCTCGATCGTCGCGTGGTTCAGCCAGTTGCGGGCCGCTCGCTGAGGGTCGCGAACTCCAGGCAGGCGGCTAGCCTGTGGTTTTGTGGCTGACTACGTTGTCCGGGCGCAAATCCGGACCATGGATGTGCACGCTCCGCTGGCCCGATCGCTGGCCGTGCGGGACGGGCTGGTGCAGGCGACCAGTCCCGACCCGCACGGCCTCGACGAGTTGATCGGCCCGGACACCCAGCTGATCGACGGCCATGCCGTGCTGCCGGCGTTCACCGACACGCACAACCACCTGCTGTTCGCTGCCCGCAACGCGCGGGCGGTGCCGGTCAGCCGCGCCGGTTCGGTGGCCGAGTTCGTCGATCTGGTCGCGGAGCGGGCCGCGCGCACGCCGGCCGGGGAGTGGGTGCGCACCGCGACCGACTGGCACGAGTTGCGGCTGGCCGAGCGTCGGCTGCCCACCGCCGCCGAACTCGACCGGGCCAGCGCCACGCTGCCGGTGATCGCCATGCGCGGCGGGCACAACGCGGTGTTCAACAGCGTCGCGCTGGGCGTGGTCGGCTTCGGTCGGGACACTCCGGACGTGCCGGGCGGGTTCATCGCGCGGGACGCCGAGGGACAGCCGACCGGCTGGTTGCAGGACGCGGCTCTGGACGAGGCGTTGCTGCGGGTGCCCGCGCTGGCCGAGGACGAGGTGGTCGCCGGGTTCGCGGAGGCCTCGGCCGCCTACGCGGCGGTGGGCATCGGCACCGTGCGCGACCCGGCGATCAGTGCGGCCGACTGGCCGGCCTACCGGCGGGCCGAGGCCGAGGGCGGGCTGTCGGTGCGTAGCCGGCCGATGGTGTTGACCACCAAGGCCGCGCTCGCCCGGTTCGGCGGTGGCACCCCGGACGGCTTCTTCGATTACCTTGCGGCGCAAGGGATCGCGCCGGGCGCGGGCAGTGAGCTGGTGCGGGTGTGGGGGTTGAAGCTCATTCTGGACGGCGGGGTGGAGGCGGCGGCGCTGACCGAGCCCTACGCCGGCCGACCCGACTTCGACGGGGAACTGTTGTGGCAGCCCGACGAACTGGTCGAGCTGCTGGGCGCGGCCGGGCGGCGGGGCTGGCCGGTGGGGGTGCACGCGTTCGGCGACCGGTCGGTCGCGGTGGCACTGGACGCGTTCGCCGAAGTTGGTTCCGACGGGCCGGCGTTGGTGTTGGAGCACGGTGGGCTGATCGGTGCGGCTGACCGGGCGCGGGCGGCGGCGTCGGGCGTGCATGTCACCGTGCAGCAGCCGTTGCTGCACGCGCTGGCCGGCGCGCTGAGCGTGGAGTGGGGGCCGGCGCGGACGGGCGCGCTGTTCCCGTTCCGGGAACTGGTCGCCGCGGGGGTGTCGATCAGCGCCGGGTCGGATCACCCGATCGGGCCGTTGAACCCGCTGCTCGCCGTGCACGGCATGGTCAGTCGGCAGACCCCGGCCGGTGTCTTCGGCCCCGAGCACGGCATCGACCGGGAGACAGCGTTGCGGCTCTACACCGCGACGGCGGCGGAACTGTTGGGGCACGGGCATTCCGGCCGGCTGGTCCCGGGTGCGCCGGCTGATCTGGTCGGTTATTCGGTCGATCCGGTCAGCTGCGAGCTGGACCAGCTGCCCGAACTGCGGCCGATGTTCACCCTGTGCGGCGGCCGACCCACTCACCTCGGGTGAACGTGCGAGACGTAGCGTCTCGAAATTATAACGAGACGCTACGTCTTGTAAGGTGCGTGCTTGTGACGGAGGAGCGGAAGCCGGGACGGCCGCGCAGCGCGACGACGCGACGGGCGATTCTCACCGCCGCGCTGGAGGAATTGCAGGAACGCGGTTATGCCGCGTTGACGATCGAGGGCATCGCGGCCCGGGCCGGCGCGGGCAAGCAGACGATCTACCGCTGGTGGCAGTCCAAGGCGGACGTCGTGCTGAACGCGATGCTCGACCTCGTCGCGGCGCGGATCACCGTGCCGGACGAGGGTTCGCTGGCCGCCGACCTGTCGGTCTTCCTGCGGGAGACGTTCCGGCAGCGCGGGCAGCGGCCGGTACTCGTCGGGCTGCTTGCCGAGACGCTGCTTGATCCGGTGTTCGCCGCCGCGTTCCGCGAGCGGTTCCTGTTCAGCCGGCGGGCCGCGCTGCGGTCGATCCTGGACCGGGCCGCCGAGCGCGGCGAGGTCGATCCCGACGTGGATCTCGAACTGCTGGTGGACGTTGTCTACGGCGTGCTCTGGTACCGGCTGCTGCTGGCCCACGTGCCGGTGAACGCGACCACCGGGCAACAGCTCGCCGCGCTGGTCACCCGGGCGGCCGGCGCGAGCGGCCGGCCATCCGGATGAACCGGCTCAGTCCACCGTGGGCAGTTCCGGGCCGAGCAGATCGTCGGCGTCCATGATCCGGTAGGCGTAACCCTGTTCGGCGAGGAACCGCTGCCGGTGCGCGGCATATTCGGTGTCCAGGGTGTCCCGGGACACCACCGAGTAGAAGTGCGCCTGCCGGCCGTCGCCCTTGGGCCGCAGCAGCCGACCCAGCCGCTGCGCCTCCTCCTGCCGCGACCCGAAGGTGCCCGACACCTGGATGGCGATCGACGCCTCGGGCAGGTCGATGGAGAAGTTGGCCACCTTGGACACGACCAGGGTGCGCAGTTCGCCCCGCCGGAACTGGTCGAACAGCTTCTCCCGCTCCGCGTTGCGGGTCGAGCCCTGCACGATCGGGGCGTCCAGTTCGGCACCCAGCTCGTCCAGCTGGTCCAGGTAGGCACCGATGACCAGGGTCGGCTCGTTGGGGTGGCGGCTCAGGATCGATTTGACCACCGCGATTTTCGAATGCGCCGTCGAGCACAGCTTGTAGCGTTCTTCGGGCTCGGCGGTGGCGTAGATCATCCGCTCGTTGTCGGTCATCGTGACCCGCACCTCGACGCACTCAGCCGGAGCGATCCAGCCCTGCGCCTCGATGTCTTTCCACGGCGCGTCATAGCGTTTCGGGCCGATCAACGAGAACACGTCACCCTCGCGGCCATCCTCCCGGATCAGTGTCGCCGTCAGTCCCAGCCGCCGCCGGGACTGCAGATCGGCAGTCATCCGGAACACCGGCGCAGGCAGTAAATGCACCTCGTCGTAGATGATCAGTCCCCAGTCACGGCTGTCGAACAGTTCCAGGTGGCGGTATTCGCCTTTGGTGCGACGGGTGATCACCTGATACGTCGCGATGGTGACCGGGCGGATCTCCTTGCGTTCACCGGAGTATTCGCCGATCTCCTCTTCGGTCAACGACGTCCGGGCGATCAGCTCGCGT
>DATATV010000008.1:0-19257 GCA_036268615.1 Pseudonocardiaceae bacterium | reverse complement strand
CACGTCCGACTGCGGCGCGGTCGGCACCACCTATCAGACCTTCCCCGGCGGCCACGACTGGGCGCCACCCGGCTGGACCACCAACCACCAGGGCGGCACCGGCACCTGGACGAACACCACGACCGGCGACACGATCCCGGCGCAGGCCGGCGGCCAGGCCTACGCGCTGCGCGCCGGCACCGACCTCAACTGTCCCGGCGGGGAGAACACGCTGGCCAACGTCGAGGCGGCGATCAAGGGGGGTGCGCTGGACGAGGGCGTGATCGACAACGCGCTGGTGAAGATCTTCACCGTGCGGATGCAGACCGGTGAGTTCGACCCGGCCAACAAGGTCTCGTACACGAAGATCACCAAGGCGCAGATCCAGAGCCCGGCGCACCAGGCGCTGGCCACCACGGTCGCCGACAACTCGTTGGTACTGCTGAAGAATCAGCCGGTCGCCGGGACAAAGCAGAACCTGCTGCCGTTGTCGGCGAAGAAGACGAACAAGATCGTGATCGTCGGCGACCTGGCCGGCAAGGTGACCCTCGGCGACTACTCCGGCGACCCCTCCCAGCAGGTCGACGCCGTGCAGGGCATCACCGCCTCGGTGCGGAAGGCGAACCCGGGCGCGCAGGTGGTCTTCGACGCGGCCGGCACGTCCACCACCGCGACCGGCGCGGCCACGCTCAACGACACCACCAAGGCCGACATCCAGAACGCCGACGCGGTGATCGTCTTCGTCGGCACCGACACCGTGCTGGCCACCGAGGGCACCGACCGCACCACCATCGCCATGCCCGGCAACTACGACTCGCTGATCGACCAGGTCAGCGCGCTGGGCAACCCGAGGATGGCGCTGGTCATCCAGTCCGACGGGCCGGTCCAGATCGACAACGAGCAGAACAAGTTCCCGGCCGTGGTGTTCAGCGGCTACAACGGCGAGAGCCAGGGCACCGCGCTGGCCGACGTGCTGTTCGGCAGGCAGAACCCGGACGGCGCGCTGAACTTCACCTGGTACGCCGACGACTCGCAGCTGCCGGCGATGTCCAACTACAACGTCGCGCCGGCCCAGACCGACGGGCTGGGCCGCACCTACGAGTACTTCACCGGCACGCCGACCTACCCGTTCGGCTACGGCCTCGGCTACTCGACCTTCAGCTATTCCGACATCCACGCCGACCGGCCCTCGGTGGACGCCAGCGGCACCGTCCAGATCAGCATGACCGTGCGCAACACCGGCAGCACGGCCGGCAGCACCGTCGCGCAGCTCTACGCGGCGACGCCGTTCACCGTGCCGGGCGTGACGCTGCCCAAGCAGCGGCTGGTCGGTTTCCAGAAGACCAAGGTGCTCGCCCCTGGCCAGAGTCAGCGCGTCACGCTGTCGGTGTCGCTGCCCAGCCTCGGGATCTGGGACGAGAACGCGATGAAGTCGGTCGTCTACAACGGTACCTATGCCTTCCAGGTCGGTTCGAGCTCGGCGGACATCCGCGGCACCGCGAACGTCAAGGTGACCGGCGCGATTCGCCCCACCGTGCAGGAGGTGACCGTCCAGCCCGACCAGGTCGACTTCCAGGCCGGCCAGACGCTCGACCTGACCGGGAAGAACCCGTGGATCAAGGACGACACCGACCCGACCGAGGAACAACGCAACCTCAGCGTCACCGCGGACAACATCGTCGAGGCGGCGAACAACGACGGCAGCTTCGCCGACCTGACCAAGACCCACGTGACCTACCGCAGCAGCGACCCGAAGGTGGCGACGGTCAGCGCCAGGGGCCTGCTCACCGCGGTCGGTGACGGCACCGCCACGATCACCGCGACGGTGGACGGGGTCAGCGGCTCCACCCCGATCGTGGTCGGCCACACCGTGTCGGTGAGCGCTCCGGCCCTCGCCCAGGCCGGCCAGCCGGCGACGGTCACCACGACGTTCACCAACACCGGCCACACCGCCGTGCACGGGGTGCGGATGAACCTCGACCTGCCGGCCAACTGGACGGCGAGCGCCAGCACACCGGCGAGCTTCGCGACCGTCGCGGCCGGCCAGCAGGTGCACACGACGTGGTCGGTCACGGTGCCCACGGGCTCGGCCGGCTCGTTCACCGTGAACGCCGACGCCACCGTCGGCGGCGCGCACGACAGCTCCAACTGGACCCAGGTGGATGTCGCCTACACCTCGGTGCCGGCGGCGTTCAACAACTCGGCGATCACCAACGACAGCAACCGGGGCACGGCCAACCTGGACGGTGCCGGCGCCAGCTTCTCGGCGCAGGCCCTCGCCGCGGCCGGTATCACCCCGGGCGCTCCGCTGGTGCACGACGGCGTGACCTTCACCTGGCCGGCGGCGCCGGTCGGCTCGTCGGACAACATCGTCGCGAGTGGACAGACGATCGACCTGTCCGGCTCCGGCTCCACGCTGGGCTTCCTCGGCGCCAGCACCTGGGGGCCGACCACCGGCGCCGGCACGATCACCTACACCGACGGCAGTACCCAGCCGTTCACCGTCGGCTTCGGCGACTGGGCCAACGGCGCGCCACCGGCCGGCGGTGACGTGGCGATCCGCGCTGCCTACGGCAACCAGCCCGGCAACCAGACGAGTTGGCAGACCACCGTCGACTACTTCCCGGTCGCGCTCGACCCGAGCAGAACCGTGCGGTCGGTGACCCTGCCGACCGGCACGGCGACGCCCCAGGGCGGCATCCCGGCGATGCACATCTTCGCGATGTCGATCAGGTCGGCCAACCTGTCGATCGCCGCGCCCGCGGCGATCACCGCGGGCGGGTCGGGCACGGTGACCACCACGCTGGCCAACCCGGCGACGACTCCGCTGACCGAGGTGGCGCTGTCGCTGAACCTGCCGGCGGGCTGGACTGCGAGCAACAACACGCCCGACTCGTTCGCCACGGTCGCGCCCGGGGACACGGTCAGCACGACCTGGTCGGTCGGCGTGCCGGCCGGACAGCAAGCGGGCGGGCAGGTCCTCGGCGTCACCGAGAGCCTCGGTGGAACCGCCGCCGGCCTGTCCTCCGCGGCAACCCAGGTGCCGTACCCGACGCTGGGCGCGGCAGTCAACAACGTGTCCATCACCGACGACGCCAACCACGGTCCCGGCAACATCGACGGCGGTGGCAACAGTTTCTCGGCACAGGCGTTGGCCGCGGTCGGGCTCACCCCGGGCGCCGCACTGGTGCACGACGGCCTGACGTTCAGCTGGCCGACCGCCGCGGCCGGCACGGCGGACAACGTGCAGGCCGACGGGCGGGCGTTCGACCTCACCGGCACGGGCAGCACCCTGGCGTTCCTGGGTGCGACGGCGAACGGCGCGGCGAGCGGATCAGGCACGATCACCTACACCGACGGGACCGAACAGCCCTTCACCGTCGGGTTCGGCGACTGGGCCAGCACCACGCCCTATCCCGGTGGTGAGGTCGCGGTGACGGCGGCCTACGGCAACACCTCCTCGGGCACATCGCCGTGGACGGCCACCGTGTTCTACGACCCGGTGACGTTGCAGGCGGGCAGGACCGTGCAGTCGGTGACCCTGCCGGCGGCCGGGTCCGCACCGCTGCACGTGTTCGCCGCGGCGATCGGCGGCTGAGACCTGAGCGGATGGGTCCGGCGCCGTGCCGGGCCCATCCGCTCAGCGCTCGAACAGCGTCTCGACGGGGGCGCCGTGCTGCCAGCGTTCCACCCGGATTGTCAGCTCCGCGGTGTCCGGCAGGGCGTAGGGCACGGTCAGCTCGACCACCGCGTCCGCGCGGCGCCTGGCTTTCCAATAGGCGTAGTCATAACTGTCGATGTCGACGAACACTTCCGTACCCCGGCGGGGAGAAGTCGGCACGAAGATGCTGCCCGTGTTGTAGGGCGCCAGTTGTACCTTGTCGCCGTGCCGGGCGAGCAGCTCGCTGGTACTCAGCCACAGCACGGTCTGCGGCAGGTGCCGAGTGGCCCGCGAGTTCAGCAACGTGCGCAACCGAGCTTCGGTGAGCCAGAAGAACACCCGGCTGTTGAGGGCGTGCAGGTACTGCCGCGGTGTGGTGCCGGGCAGCAGCGCGCGGTCCAGGAACTTCAGCGGGGTCTGATCGCGGATCACCGCCGGGCCCAGTTCCGGGTCGTCGAGCCGGATGTTGGTCCGCCTCCGGTTGTCCAGGATTTCGGCCCGGACCGCCGGGCCCGGCTGGTACCGGTCGACCAACGCTTCGGTGCTCAGCAGGCCGAGCCGCCGGATCGACGGCCAGGTGCCGTCGGCGGTCACGTGGTACAGGGTCGGGAAGGACCGCACCAGTTCAGTTCGCAGCACAGTGGCTCCTGGTCACGCCGGGCCGAACGGGTCGTCGCCCAGGATGCCGGACCGGTCGGGCAGTCCGGCGGCGATCCGCAGCCGGGCGAACTCCTTGGCCAGCAGCATCGGCGGATAGTGCGCGTTCAGGCCACTCGGATTGGGCAGCACCCAGATCCGAGTGCTGCCGATGGTTTCCGCCTGCGGACCGACCTGGGCGGCGGCGACGCCGAACGCGGCGCGGTAACCGGTGACGCCCAGCAGCGCGAGCCATGCCGGGCGGCGGGCCAGCACGCGCTCGCGCAACTGCTGGCCGCCGGCCACGTACTCGGCCTTGGTCAGTTCGGCGGCCCGGACGGTCGGCCTGGCCACGATACTGGTGATCCCGATGCCCAGCCCGAGCAGCTCCCGTTCCTCCCGGAAGGTCAGCAGCCGCGGGGTGAAGCCGGCCCGGTGCAGCGCCGGCCACAGCCGGTTTCCGGGTGTGGCGAAGTGGTGCCCGTCTGCGGCCGAGGACAGCCCCGGATTGATGCCCGAGAGCAGCACACACAGGTCGTCGGCGATCAGGTCGGGCAGCCGCGCGGTCCGGGCGGTGTCCAGCTCGGTCCGGGTGCGCCGGGGTCGCGTCGAACTGCCGGTCATCGGCCACCACCCCTCCGGGACAATCACACGGAACCAACCGAGACTAGCGCGTCAACGGACGACAACTTCGCCGCCGGCCGAAATCCGCACGCAACAGCAGCACCGCGGTTCGCTCCGATTCGGCACCCCTACGGCTGGTCCGGTTCGCTTTCCCAGCGGATGGGCGGTTTCTGTTCGGCCGACCCGGCCTGGTCAGCCGGTGGGTCGCGCGGATCGTCGGTGAAGGAGCCGGGCAGCCGGCGGCCGGGGTCGAGTTCGTCGCGCTGGGCGAGCAGGTCGGCGGCAGCGGCGCGGCTCGCCTCCTCCGGCGTGTACTCGGACGAGCGGAAGACGAGCCGCTGTGGTGGGGGCTTCGGGAAGCCGTGTCGTGCCAGCTCCGTGTACACCTGGTACTGGCATCGGCCCGAACGGGTCGGTGCCGTGGGATCGGAGTCCAGGTTCGTCGGCGTCATCACCACCGGGCCGCGGGCGTGCAGCGCGATCTGCGACTGGGTCAGATATCGGCCGAACGGCGGCTCGTCGCCCTTGAGCACGAGGCGCAGTTTCAACGCGCCACGGGCCTGGGTCGAGCGGTCCTGGGTGTAGATCAGGCCGCCGATCTGCGACCACTCGACCCGGCGGCGCGACCACGGCCGGATGATCGTCAACCCGTCGTCGTCGAACCGCACCGCCACGAACCAGCGCAGCTGGATCACGTGCACCAGCACGACGCTCAGCAGGATCAGGAAGGTGGACCCGCCAGTGTCCCGCAGGCCGAAGCCGAGGACCAGAACCGCATACAGGACAACGAAGTAGACCAGATCCAGCACCATCGGCAGCACATGCTCGCCGACCAGCGCGGACAGCCGCACGGTCGTTGGCTTCGCCATCCGACACCAGCCCCTCGACCCGGTCGACACCGTGCGGCACATCGTGGCACGGCCGGGTGTTGCCCCGGGGTGTTTTCCGACCAACGATCAGGGCTCACGCAACCAGACCCGTAGCGGGCCCGCGGTGACAAAACCGGCGGCCAAAGCCGCTGCCAGCTCTCCGCCGTGCGTATAGCCCACGACGGCCAGGCCGGAGAACCGGCGGTGGGCCGCGCCGAGCACCCCCGACCAGACGGCGTCGATCGCCGAGTTGTTGCTGGCAAAGAGGTTCGAGATACCGACGACTCCCCCGCCTCGGTTCAGGACCGCGCCGCCGATGGCGGACTCGCCGTCGGTCACGGCCAGGATCAGGATGTCCCGGTCCGCCAGGAGCGCGGGCCGGAACAGGTCGGATTCGCCCCAAGCCGCCTGCCAGCGCCGGAGTGCGTCGGCGGTCCGAACCGGTTCGGCCCGGACGCCCGGGGCGGTCGGGGCGGGGAGGTCGGCCGGGCGGTGAATCCACTGGGCCGTGAAGAGTTCGACGAAGCCGTCCGACGCCAGGTCGAGCTCGGCGAAGCTGTCCTTGACCGAACAGCCAGGCGTCGCCGTGTCGATCTTGTCCAGCAGGTCCGCCGCGGTCGCGTCGGGGTGCAGGGTGATCGCGTCGGGATAGTACGGCGGGGTGCGCCGGGTGCTGGTCCAGGCCAGGTCCGTGTGGGTACCGAGGATGCCGTGCGTCCGGCAGACCGCCGCGCACCAGTCGACGTTGTTGCGAGTCGCAGCGGAGCGGCGATCATCCTGGCTGGTCATTGCCGCCAGCTTTCCAGGGAGCACAACTTTCATTCGTCACTGAAGTTGCAGTACTTGTGTGCAATTGCCGTCGTGGCTGGAATACTGCTGTTGACCTCGGGAAAGGGCGACGCATGCGGTTCGGTTCGTTCGAGTTGGCGGCCAACGTGTCGATGCTGTTCACCGAACTCCCCTACCTCGACCGGTTCGCTGCCGCGCGGGCGGCCGGGTTCACCACGGTGGAGTCGTGGTGGCCGTTTCCGACCGCCGCGCCCACGCCGGCCGAGCTGGACACTGTGCTCAGCGCGGTCGACGCAGCCGGGGTTCGGTTGGTGGGCTTGAACTTCTTCGCCGGGAACATGCCGGCGGGTGAGCGCGGCGTGCTGTCCGACCCGGGTCGGCGGGATGAGTTCCTGGACAGCCTCGCCGTGCTCACCGACGTGGCCGACCGGACCGGCTGCGCGGTGTTCAACGCGGTCTACGGGCAGCGGCGGGGCGAGAGCACCCCCGAGGAACAGGACCGGTGCGCACGGCGAAATCTCATCCTCGCGATCGCGGCGTTGCCGCCATCCGCGTCGGTGGTGTTGGAGGCGTTGACCGTCGGCGAGAGCGGCGACTATCCGCTGGCCACCTGCCAGGACGTCGTCTCCGTGATCGACCGTGTCTTCGCGGAGACCGATCGGCGGAATCTGGGACTGCTCTTCGATACCTACCATCTGACGAACAACGGGGAGGATCTGCCGACCGCGATCGGCGCCCATGCGGCGCTGATCAAGCACGTGCAGTTCGCCGACTCGCCCGGCCGGGGTGAGCCGGGCAGTGGGCGGGTCGACTTCACCGCGGTCACCGACACGCTGGCGGCGGCCGGGTACGCCGGGCTGATCGCCGCGGAGTACCGGCCGCGCGCCGGCACCGTCGCTGGACTCGGCTGGGTGACGGGTTAGCGCACGGTGTACTTGTCCACCAGGTCGAAGTCGAGTTCCAGCCCCAGGCCCGGGCCGCTGGGCACCTCGATCACACCGTCCTCGGGCTTCGGGTAACCGCCGACGAAGATGTCGCGCAGCGGGTTGTCGATGAACATGTACTCCAGCAGCCACAGCTCCGCCGCCGCGGCCGCGGTCTGTAGCGCGGCGAGATGGCTGACACCACCGGAGAAACCGGTGTGCGGCGCGAACCGCATCCGGTGCGCCTGGGTCAGCGTCGCCACCTGCCGCGCACCCGTGATGCCACCGCACCTCGCCAGGTCCGGCTGGACCACGTCGAGCAGCCCCCGGCTGAGGAACTCGTTGAAGCCGTAGAGCAGGAAGAACGTCTCGCCACCGGCCAGCGGAATGGCCGACTGTGCCCGCACCCGGGCGTAGCCCTCGATGTCGTCGGGATGCACCGGCTCCTCGAAGAAGCACATGTCCAGGTCTTCCAGGCGCTTGGCCACCCAGGCGGCGTCCGCCGCGTCGTAGGCGCTGTTGGCGTCGACGCCCAGCGCGATGTCCGGGCCGACCGCCGCCCGGATCGCGGCGATCTTCTCGACGTCGGCGTACTTTCCGCCGTCGGCGGCGGCGTGGCCGGCCTTGAGTTTGATGGTGGTGTAGCCGGCATCGACCTGTTCCCGCGTCTGCGCGACCATCACGTCGGTCTCGTCGAGGTAGACCGAGGACGCGTACACCGGCACCGACTGCCGGCCCGCGCCGAACAGCAGGTCCCGGATCGGCCGGCCGGCCTGCTTGCCGGCGATGTCCCACAGCGCGGTGTCGATGCCGCTGATCGCCTCCACCACGATCCCGCCGTCGTGGCCGAACCGGCGCAGCTGCGCGATCATCAACCGGTAGAGGCCCTCGATGTTGGCCGGGTCGGCGCCCCTGATCGCCGGGCCGAGCAACGACTCGACGGCCGCCTTGGTGGCCTCGCCGCCGTGCCGGGCGATCGCCTCGCCGTAGCCGGTGATGCCCTCGTCGGTGTCCACCTGGACGAGCACGGCGGAGAACTCGGGGTAGTTGCCGGCGGCGAAGACCACGCCGCGCTCGGGGCGAGCCCGCAACACGCGGGCCGAGACCGAGACGATCCTCATCACTTGACTCCCTGTGCTGGCCTGCCCGGGGGAACGACTGTCTCAGATCGCTCCGGGAACGCCTGCCCGCCCGGTCGTTCGTCACTCATCGGGCGGCCTCCAGGTTGCCGAGCCGAGCGATCAGGGGCGCGACGTTCCCGACCTGGTCGAGCGTCGAGAACGAGTCGCGGATGGCGTGTGCCCGATCCGCGTCGGCGGGCGACCGCAGCGCCGCCAGGTCGTCGAACTTGCGGTCGAACTCGGCCTCGTCCATCGGGTTGCGGACATGGCCGCGAGGATGCGCGGACTCGCGCACGACAACCTCGCCGGAGCTCAGCGTGACAGTCAGCCGGACCAGCAGTTCGGCGGAGAACCGGGCGGTGAACTCGGGGTTCTCGGTGACCGTGATCCGGTGCATCAGCGGTCGCAGCGCCGGGTCGAGGATCTTCTCGTCGGTGAACGAGCCGAGGCCCAGTTCGCCGTCGACCAGTGTGCGGGCGATCAGGTAGGGCAGGCTGTGGTCGGCGGTCTCCCGGGTCTTCGGGTCCCACTTGGCCGGCTCGCTGCCGATCTCGTGCCAGGCCAGGAAGTACGTCTGCACGTCGATCCGCTCGATCCGCTCGACCGGGAACTCCTGGTGCAGTCGCACGGCCAGATCGAGGGCGCCCTGAGCGTGGTACTCGGCCGGGCGGTACTTGGTGTGCACCTGCTCGATCACGTACCTGTCCGGCTCGGCCACCAGGTTCAGCTCGAACTTGCCCGAGACCCGCTGCCAGATGCCGTCGTCGCCCTCGAACGGCTCGGGTGGACCGGTCATCCCGTTCTTGGCCAGCAGCCCGGCGAACACGCCGACCCGGGCCGCCTCCGCGGTGGCCGCACCCTTCCACATGGACAGTTCGCCCACCCTGGTGACGCGCAGCGGCACGTGCGGGGTCAGCGCGAGGGACACCGCGTTGCCCAGCTCCTCGACCGAGGCGCCGAACGCCTTGCCGGTCATCACGGCGGCCGCGACCCCGGTGTAGAGGCCCTGGTCCCAACCGCGCTCGCGGAGCGTGCCGGTGATCGCGAGCTGGGCGAGCACCTCGTAGCCGATGACGGTCAACAGGATCAGGTCGGTGCCGCTGAGTCCGCAGGCCTCGCCGAGGGCCAGCGCGGTGGGGATGAGGTCGCTGGGGTGTCCGCCGCCCCCGCGTTGACCGAAGTAGGCGTCGTTGAAGTCCAGGTAGCGCACCATGATGGTGTTGGCGAAGGTGGCCAGTTCGAGGGTCGTCGGCGTCGACAGGCCGGCGGCCGTGGCCGCGACGCTGCTGGTGGACAGTGCGGCCAGTCGCCGGGCGATCACGGCGGGCGCGCTGTCCAGGCCACCGATCAGGCAGCCGAGCGCATCCACCATACGTAGCTCGGTCTCGTGCACTACCGACTCGGACAGCATCCCGGGCCTGATGTCATGCGCGAATTCGGCGATCGTCTTCGTCGTCCGGTCCACCGATGGCCTCTCTGCCGTGGGTCCGAGAAGATCCGCGAATCCGTTTCGCCGAACCTGTGGTGTTCTGTCGGAGATCCGCTATTGTGCGCCTAGCGCACAAACTATCGCAGTTCGCACCGAAGCGTGCATCCGCGCGTGAGGTCATGTCAAGAACGACAGGTCAACAATTTGCTCAGATCGGCCGCGCGTAGCGGGTGTCCGAGGCGCCGGCCGGGGAGGAGGCTTCGGTCGTGAGCACAGATGACAACAGTGCCGTGCCCAAGCGTGACCTGGTTCAGTCCTTCGGACGTGGGCTGGCCGTCATCCGCGCCTTCTCTTCCGGCGGAACGGAAATGACGCTCAGCGAGGTCGCCGGGATCTCCGGGGTGACCCGCGCGGCAGCGCGCCGGTTCCTGCTCACCCTCACCGAACTGGGCTACGTGCACACCGACGGCAAGCACTTCTCGCTGCGCCCGACGATCCTGGAGATCGGCAACGCCTACCTGTCCGGCATGGGCCTCGGCGACGTGGCCCGGCCGCACCTGCAGAAGCTGGTCGAGCTGGTCGAGGACTCCTCCGCGTTGTGCGTGCTGAGCGGGGACGACATCGCCTACGTGGCCCTGTCCCGGGTGCACGCGCGCCGGATGGCCCTCAACGTCAGCATCGGCACCCAGGTGCCGGCCTACCCGACCTCGATGGGCCGCATCCTGCTGGCCGCGCAGCCGGAGCAGTGGCGGACCGACTACCTGGCGCGCTGCGACCTGCGCCAGCTCACCCCCTACACGGTGTCCGACCCGGCCAAGCTCGGCGCGATCCTGGACCGGGTGCCGAGGGACGGCTTCGCCATCGTCGACCAGGAACTCGACGTCGGCCTGCGGTCCATCGCGGTGCCGGTGCACAAACCGGACGGTTCCGTGCACGGCGCGCTGAACACCTCGACCTTCGTCTCCCGACGCTCGGTCGAGGACCTGCGCAACGACGTGCTGGAACACCTGCGGGCCACCGCGCGGGAGATCGAGGCCGACCTACGAGCCATCGGCAACCGGCGCACCGGGATGGCCTTCGAACAATGATCCCAGCACCCGCACGGCCGCCCTTGACACCCGTGGCCGAGTCGGGTCAGAGTGCGTGCGAGATTCGCTTCTGTGTTCGCAGTGCGCACATCCGAATTCTGCCGCACCGCTGAGGGTTGACCGGCAACGGCCGCCGTGTTCGACGGATGGGCCGTTCGGCTGTCTTCTCGCCGATCGGGTATTCGCTTCGGGTGCAACGGTTTCCGTACCCGCCGGGGCGAAGATCGAGCCGGAGATCTCGGTACCGCTCGGTGCCGACCTGGCCGGTACCGAGGCTGACGCCGGAGCAGGCGCGGGCCGCGGTCGCGAGATCAGCACTCCCGCGCTGCCGCCGGGCACGTGCCCGGCGGTCGAACTCGGCAACGACCTCGACCAGTGAGGCGACTGCTCGGCTACTCGTCGGCGAACGCCTGGGTGGTGCGCCGGTAGGGCTGGTGCAGCAGGGCGAGGCGGCCGGCCGGCCACAGGTCGTCCTGCTCACCTACGCTCAGCTCGCCACCGCGCCGGAGCAACCAGATGTCCTCGAACTCCCGGTGCAGCACCAGATCGCCGGACACCAGGTCGAGCAGACCGCCGACGATTCGGACGATGTCGTCCTGCTGGGCGGGCAGCGCGTTGTCCTTGTCCAGCACGAACTCCACCGACACCGTCGGGGTGAAGCCGAGGTCGGTGGTCACCGGATTCCAGGGCTGCGGCCGGCTCTCCAGCACGACGACGCGGGTGCCGAGCGTGGTCACGGCGCCGCCGTCGAGCAACTGCTCGGCGGTCACCGCCGCGTCGAACAGTCCGCTCGTCCGGGCGACGTCGTGGACCTCGCGGGCGACCTGGGGCGCCGGCGCCGGCGTCGCCAGGTCGAGACTGTAGGAAATTGCCATCAGAACTGTCCTCGCTCAGCCGGTCTACGGGTAGAAGTGAACCACGTTGCCCTGTTTGTCGATCACGGTGATCTCCTTGAGCCCCTGGATCGGCCAGTCGGTCAGCTGGGTGGTCAGCTTGCCGAGGTCGACGTTGCTGTCGGTCAGGTTGAGCACGATCCGGTCCGCCTGACCGCGGTCGACCTTGCCCTGAATTTCCGAGGCGATGTTACGGGGATTGGCGGTCGAGGGCGCGTAGTTGTCGAAGACCTCGCCCTCGACCTTGTAGTCCGGGTTCAGGTTGCCCGGCACGTTCGGGTTCTGCTCGACGTCGTAACCGGCCTTGGCCAGCGTGGCCGCCGACTCGTTCTCCCGTTGCAGCGAGCGGGTGGTCGCGGCGTCGTTGTCCGCGCCGATCCGGGTGACCCGCCCGCCGGGTGTCGCGTTCGGATCGGGCGTGCCGGACGGTTCGGTGTAGGTGGGCGTCGGCGCGGCGGGTTCCCCCGGCGGGGCCTGCTCCTCGGGGGTGGTGGACGGCGCCGCGTCCTCGGGCGGGACCTCGCCGTTTCCGGCCGCGGTGATCTTGTCGGCGGACTGTGCGTCGTCCGCGAGCGTGTCCGCGAGGTTGCCGTCCTCCTTGTCCGCCGCGTCCTCGGCGATCCTGGCCGCCGAGTTCGCGATCTTGCCGCCCGCGTCGTCCGCGTCCTCAGCCAGTCCTTTGAAGACAGCCCCGAGTTCTCCGTCAGCCATCAGAAACTCAGCCCCTGGACACCTTGTTGGAACGTGCTGCCGTGCGCGCGCATCGTGCTGGCGTGCGTGCGCAGCGCGGCGGTCTGGGCGCGCACGCCGTCGGGCTGGACGCTGAACCCGGTCGACCGGGTGGCCGGCGCGCCGGACTGCGACCAGTCCAAGCCGGCCATCGCCGCCTCCACCTTGGCGAACAGCGGTTTCGCCGCGGCCTCGATCAGCTGGCCGATGATGTACTGCTGGAGGTCCATCACCAGCGACTTCACCAGCTTCTCCGCGCCCTCGATGATCAGCGGCACCGCCGTTTCGGCCAGGCCGAACGTCGCCACCGAGGCGGCCTGGTCGGCGATGAACGCCGCCGCCATCCCGATCAGCGTGGCGATCGCCTCGATCTTCTGCGCCACGATGTAGCCCGCGCCCACGTCCAGCGCGTCGGCCAGCACGTGGCACGCGGTCACCAGCTCGTCGACGTGCTCCCCCGACATGCTCGACCAGCCCGACCGCATCCGCTCGGTCGACGCGCCCTGGTGGGCGGCCGCGATGCCGGCGATGGCCTGGGTGGCGTCCTGGTGGGTGGTCTGCACGGCCGAGGCGAACTCGCGGGTCAGCGTCGCGAACTGGGTGACGGTGTCCTCGTTGAGGTAGGGCCAGGGCACGCCGATGATGTTGAGCAGGTTCACCACCGGACCCGGTAGGTCGTCGATCGCCATCCGTCGCCCTCCCTGGGTCCGCAGCCGTCCACCGGTCCCTCGAAACGCGAAGGGACGCCGACCGAACTCTGACGATCCGGACCGCTACGTGGTGCCCGACCTGCGGGATTTCCGACTGTGACACATCCCACACCGACAGGTCCTTGACCTCGCGGCCCGCTTTCGCCCCACACGAATCGCACGTCCTCCGGAGCTACCATCCAGCCCTCGAAGCTGACCTGATCTTCAGCAGCGCATGACCGAGACCCGTCAGACGGGCGAAGGATGACATGAGGACCGAAGACCCGCTGCCGGGCGACAAGGCCGCAGCCGAACCGGCCGAGAATCCCCCGACCGACCAGACCGGCGGGCAGTCGGCGACCCCCGCCAACGGCGTCACCCACGGCGCCGAATCCGAAGCAGCCACCGGCAAAACGGACAACGACCCGGCCGCTGAGGCCCAGCCACCCGGGCCCGCCGAAGTCGGTGACAGCAGCGAACCCGCGCCACCGGCCGACGGCGACACCGCCAAGGACACCTCTGCCGCCGAGGCCCCGGCCGGCACGCCCACGGAAGCCAGCCGCAGCAACGAATCCCTGCCGACTGTCGACAACTCGGGGACGGCGCCCGGCGTGGCGGCCAGCACCGGAACCACCGAACCGCCGGTCGCCACCACCGACGACGCCGCCGTACCCGCAACCCGCCCGAAGCGGCGGATCATCGGCCGGGTCGGCATCGTGTTGGCCTGCTTGTTCGTGCTGTTCGCGCTCGTCGCGCCGAACGACTTCAACAGCGTCACCGTGTGGGACTTCCTGCGCATCCCGGTGGAGGCGCTGGTCGGCCTTGCGCTCGTACTCGTGCTGCCGAAGCGGGCCCGCTGGGTGGTCGCACTGGTCATCGGCGTCATACTCGGGCTGCTGACCGTGCTGAAGATCATCAACATGGGGTTCTTCGCGGCCCTCGACCGGCCGTTCGATCCGGTGTCGGACTTCAGTTTCTTCGGGCCGGGCATCAACTTCGTGCAAGGTGCGATCGGCAAGGCCGGCGCGATCGCGACGGTCATCGGCGCCGTCGTGCTCGCGATCGCGGTGGTCCTGCTGATGACCCTGGCCGTGCTCCGGCTCAGCCGGATCGCCGCCGGGCACCGGGTCGGGTCGGCCCGGACGGTCGCGGTGCTCGCGGTCGTCTGGGTCATCTTCGCCGTGTTCGGCGTGCAGGTCACCCCGGGCGAGCCGATCGCGGCACGCAGCGCGGCCACCCTCGCCTACGACAACGTCCAGCAGGCCCGCGCGGACATCAAGGACCAGCAGGTGTTCACCGAGCAGGCCGCGACCGACCCGTTCGGCAACACCCCGGGCAGTCAACTGCTCACCGGGCTGCGCGGCAAGAACGTCATCCTCGCGTTCGTGGAGAGCTACGGCCAGGTCGCCGTCCAGGGCTCGGACATCGCGCCGCAGATCGACACGTTGCTCAAGAACGGCACCGCCACGCTGAAAGCCGACGGCTTCAGTTCCGAGAGCGCGTTCCTCACCTCCTCCACCACCGGCGGCGGCAGCTGGCTGGCGCACTCCACGCTGGAGTCCGGTCTGTGGATCAACAACGAGCAGCGCTACAACGAGTTCACCGGGAGCAACCGGCTGACCGTCACCAGCGCGTTCCACCGGGCCGGCTGGCGAACGGTCGGCGACGTCCCGGAGAACACAGTGGACTGGCCGCAGGGCGCGGTCTACGACTTCAGCAAGCTCTACGACTCACGCAACGTCGGCTATCAGGGACCGAGCTTCGCCTATTCGAACATGCCCGACCAGTTCACGATGTCGGCGTTCCAGCGCCTCGAACTCGCCGCGCCCAACCACCCGCCGGTGATGGCCGAGGTCGACCTGACCTCCAGCCACTCCCCGTGGACCCACCTGCCGCGGTTGGTCGGCTGGAACCAGGTCGGCAACGGCACGATCTTCGGTCCGATGCCCGCGCAGGGGCAGGCGTTCAACGACGTCTGGCCCGACCCGACCAAGGTGCGCGCGGCCTACGGACAGTCCATTCAGTACTCGTTGAGCACGCTCATCTCGTTCGTACAGAACTACGGCGACAAGAACACCGTGCTGATTCTGCTCGGCGACCACCAGCCGGCGTCGATCGTCGTGGGCGACCACGCCAGTCGTAACGTACCGATAACGATCATTGCGCACGACCCGAACGTACTCAAGCAGATCTCCGGCTGGGGCTGGCAGCAAGGCATGTTGCCCGATCCGCAGGCGCCGGTCTGGGGCATGGACACTTTCCGTAACCGATTCCTGACCGCGTTCAGCAAGTAACCGACGATCACTTCGGCCGGTCAGGGCTTCCCTCGTCCCACAAGGGAGCCCTGACCGGGGTCGGTGATGATCACCATGCGTCACCGACCCCGGTTCACCGCGCGGCAAACCGGATAATCCTGTTCACCAGGGCACAGTTCAGCAAAACTCGACCACGAACCCGGCGATCCAGGTATCTTCAGCCCCAACGCTCTGTCGAAGGTTGTTGTCGCCCGGCAGGGCAGCCTGGTTGGGGTCTGCGAGAGGGAACGCGGTGAACTGGTACGTAGACGTACTGAAAAACTATGTCGGGTTCAGTGGACGGGCACGCCGTCAAGAATACTGGATGTTCTTCCTTTTCAACTTCATCATCGCTGTTGTTCTTGACGTGCTCCTCGCCGCCACCGGTCTCCGAGCGATCTACTACCTCCAGCTCGTCTACGCGCTTGCCGTGCTGCTGCCGGGATTGGCTGTGTTCGTCCGCCGCCTGCACGACACCGGTCGGAGCGGCTGGTGGTTCTTTATCGGGCTCATTCCGATTGTCGGCGCGATCATCCTGATCGTCTTCCTGGCCACCGAAGGCGACCAGGGACAGAACGCCTATGGGCCCGACCCGAAGCAGGGCCAGTACCCCGGCGGCGGCGGCGGTTACCCGCAGCCGGGCTACCCGCAGCAGCAGGGCTACCCCGGACAGGGCTACCCGCAGCAGCAGCCGGGCTACCCCCAGCAACAGGGTTACCTGCAGCAGCAGCCCGGTTACCCGCAGACGCCCCCGCAGGGCTACCCGCAGCAGCCAGGACAGACCCCGCCCCAGGGTTACCCCCAGCAGCCGGGTCAGCAGGGCTACCAGAACCCGCCGCAGGGCTGGCAGGGCTGAGCTTCTCCGTTTCACCGCGGCAGGCGGGCGACCAGGAAACTGGTCGCCCGCCTGCTTTCGTTCGTGCGGACGGCACGATCGACGCGCGGCTTGCCTTGACGTACGCGTCAAGGTTTACCGTCGAACACATGCGGATCGGTGATCTCGCACGGCGAGCCGGCACGACCACCCGTGCCCTGCGGTTCTACGAGGCGCAGGGACTGCTCACCGCGCAGCGTTCGAACAACGGTTACCGGGAGTACGACGAGAACGACTTCCGGCTCGTCCGGGAGATCCTCGCGTTGCAGGCGGTCGGATTGAGCCTGGAGGACACCCGGCCGTTCGTCGAGTGCCTGCGCACCGGGCACGACGCGGGCGACTCGTGCACCGACTCCATCGAGGTCTACCAACGCAAGCTCAGCGAGGTGGACAGCTACCTCGACCGGCTCACCGCGGTCCGGGAGAACCTGCGGGCCAAGCTCGCCGACGCGCTAGCCCGGCAGTCGGGCCCGTGTCAGGTCGCCGGCCACTCCATCGAACCCGAGGAGAACTGATGTCCCCGACGAAGCTGGCCGGCCCGGTGCCCGCCGTCACCGACGACACGTTCGCCCAGGAGGTGCTCGGCCAGGACACGCCCGTCCTGGTGGAGTTCTGGGCGCAGTGGTGCGGTCCGTGCCACATGGTCGCACCGGTGCTCGCGGAGATCGCCGGCGAACGTGCCGACCGGCTGCTCGTGCGCAAGATCAACGCCGACGAGAACCCCGCCACCGCCCGGGACTACCAGGTGATGTCGCTGCCGACGCTGATGCTCTTCCAGCACGGCCGACCGATCCGGTCTCTCGTCGGCGCGCGCCCCAAGTCGCGGTTGCTCGCCGAACTGGACGACGCGCTGGAGCCGCGCGGTTGACCTCCGGTTAACTGGAGGTTGCAGACTTTGCGGACGGGGCCCGACCGGGGCCCGGACGGAGGGGATGCGGAATGCGGGTGATCAGGGTCGAGCGGTTCGGGAGTCCGGCGGTGCTGGTGCCCAGCCAGGCGCCGGAACCGATGGCGGGGGCCGGTGAGGTGGTGGTCGAGGTCGCCGTCGCGGCCATCGACTTCGTGCAGACCCAGCTCCGGCAGGGGTTTACTCCCGGACCGCCGCTCCCCCGGCCACCGTACGTACCAGGTGGTTCGGTTGCCGGTCAGGTTCGGTCGGTGGGTGCGGAGGTGGACCCCGGCTGGCTCGGCCGCCGGGTGGTCACCCGCACGGCGAGTGGTTACGGCGGCAACGCCGAACGCGCCGTCGCCACGGTCACGGCGCTGCTCCCGGTGCCGCCGGAACTGGGCCTGCCCGAGGCGGCGGCGCTGCTGGACGACGGCCGCACCGCGCTCGGCCTGATCGACCTGACCGAGCCACGGCCCGGTGAGTGGGTGTTGGTCGAGGCGGCCGGCGGTGGGCTGGGCAGCCTGCTGGTGCAGTTGGCCCGGGCGGCCGGCGCCCGGGTGGTCGGCGCCGCACGGGGCGCGCACAAGCTCGAACTGGCCCGCCGGCTGGGGGCTGAGGCCGTCGTCGACTACTCCGAACCGGACTGGACCGAGCGGGTGCGCGTGGCGACCGGTGGACGTGGGCCGGACCTGGTGTTCGATGGGGTGGGTGGACAGCTCGGTGAGCAGGCATTCGGCATCGTCGCGCCCGGTGGCCGGTTCTGTCTGCACGGCGGCGCCAGCGGCGCGCTCACCACGGTCGACCCGACGCGGGCCGGCCGGCACGGGGTGCGGGTGCTCGGCATCGATTCGCTGCGCGGCCTCGACACCAGGGCGCTCGCCGAGCGTGCGCTCGCCGAAGCCGCGGCCGGTCGGCTTCGGCCGACCATCGGGCAGACCTTCCCGCTGGAGCGGGCAGCCGCCGCGCACACCGCGATCGAGGCGCGGGCGGTGCTCGGCAAGACCCTGCTCGTGCTCTGAACCATCGTCACCAACCCGAGGGGACACCATGTCATTCACCCAGATCGAGCTCGACTACCTGGCCGACCAGCGGCTCGGCCGGCTGGCCACCGTCCAGCCGAACGGCACGCTGCAGGTCAGTCCGGTCGGCTTCGGCTACAACAGCGCCACCGGCACGATCGACATCGGCGGCTACAACATGGCCGCCAGCCAGAAGTTCCGCAACGTCGCCGACAACGGCCGGGTGGCGTTCGTGGTGGACGACATCGCCTCGGTGCAGCCGTGGCGGGTGCGCTGCCTGGAGATCCGGGGCACCGGCGAGGCGCTCACCGATCCCACCGACTCCGGTGCCGGAATGGGCGGCCCGATCATCCGCGTGCACCCCAAGCGGATCATCAGCTTCGGCATCGACAACCAGGACACCGCCCCGCACGACCTGGTGGCGAGCAAGCGCAACGTCGGCGAGAACTGACTCCGGCCGCGGACGTCGTCCGGGGACCTGACCCGAAATCAGGCCCCCGGACGAGGTGACGGTCGGCCGCCGGTGCGACACCGGCGGCCGGAAGGTCAGCCGCTGGTGGTGATCGCCGGCTGGTTGTAGCCGACCACACCCGCGACGGTCTGGGTGAATTCCTTTCCGCTCGTGGTCAGGTTGAGTTCCACGTCGATTTCCCAGCGACCGGCGACCGGACCGGGTGCGACCAGGGTGGCCGCCGCCGTACCGGCCGTGGTGGGCGTACTCGCCCTGGCCACCACGGTGCCGCTCGGGTTG
>DATATV010000007.1:0-232288 GCA_036268615.1 Pseudonocardiaceae bacterium | reverse complement strand
ACGGTCACGTCCAGCGCGGTGGTCGGCTCGTCGGCGATGAGCACCTTGGGCCGGCAGGCCAGCGCGATCGCGATCATCACCCGCTGCCGCATCCCGCCGGAAAACTGGTGCGGGTACTGGCCGGCCCGGTCCTCGGGATTGGCGATGCCGACCTCGCGCAACGCCTGCACCGCACGAGCTTTCGCGTCGTGCCGGCTGATCCGCTCGTGCCGCAGCACCGACTCGACGATCTGCGCGCCGACCGTGCGGACCGGGTTCAGACTGGTCATCGGGTCCTGGAAGACCATCGCGATGCCCTTGCCGCGGACCGACCGCAGTTCACGTTCGGGCAGTTTCAGCAGGTCACGACCGTCGAAAATGATCTCCCCGCCGGGGTAGACGGCCGGCGGTTCCGGGTTGAGGCGCAGGATCGACAGTGCCGTCGCGGTCTTGCCGCTGCCGGACTCGCCGACCACGGCGAGCGTCCGCCCCGCCTCGACGGCGAAGGAGATGTCGTTGACCGCGCGCACCGTGCCGGAGTCGACCCGGAACTCCACCCGCAAACCATTGACCGCCAGGACACTCATCGAATCGATCCTTCCCGGCCCGAGAGCACGTCCCTGGCGATGAACTCGTAGACCGACACCGCGTCGACCACCTCCCGCACGTCGACGTACTCGTCCGGGCCGTGTGCCTGGGCCAGGTCGCCGGGCCCGCAGATCACCGTCGGCACGCCGGCGCCGACGAGCTTGCTCATGTCGCAGCCGGCGTTGAACCCGACGGCCCGTTCAAGCGGCCGACCGACCCGACCGACGGCGGCCAGTGCGCTGCGCACGATCAGCTCGCTCTCGGCCGTTTCCGAGGGCACGGTGGCGACGATCGTCTCCGGCGGCTCGACGACGAGGCCCGGCCGTTGGGCGGCCAGCCGGTCGAGCAGGTCGGCCAGTTGCCGGTCGCAGTCGGCGTGCGTCTCGCCGGGCACCAGCCGACGGTCCACGGTGAGCATCGCACTGCCCGGCACGGTGTTCTGGAACGTGCCGCCCTCGATCAGGGTGACGGTCATCGTCGCCGGGCCCAGCGCGGGATGCGGTTTTTCTTTCAGCCGTGCTGTTTCCCGCTCGGTGGCGGCGACGAACGCGGCCGCGTCGGCGACCGCGTTGCGGCCCAGCCACGGTGCGGCGCTGTGTGCCGCGGTTCCGGTGAACCGCAGGGTGTGCATGTAGGTGCCCTTGTGCGCGCGGGCGATGCGCAGGCCCGTGGGTTCGCCGACCACCGCCGCGTCGGCGAACAGGCCGTCGCGGACCAACCGCAGGCTGCCGAGGCCGCCGGCCTCCTCGGCGACGACCGCGGTCAGCACGAGTTCGCCGACCAGCCCGGCGGGCGCGGCGGCGAGCCGCTCCAGGGCGGCCAACATGGCCACCAGGCTGCCCTTGGCGTCGCAGGTGCCGCGCCCGGTCATCCGACCGTCGGCGGTCACCGGCTGGTAGGCCGGGGTGGTCCAGGTCTGCGCGCTGGGGTCGACGACGTCCATGTGGCTGTTGAACACCAGTCGTGGGCCTGCACCGAAACGCAGGGTGGCCAGCACGTTCTCCGCTCCCGGCCACACCTCCTGCCGGGACACCGTGGCGCCCAGTTCGGCGGCCCAGTCCGCCACCCAGTCGGCGACCAGCGCGGCGTCGCCGGGTGGCGTCGGGCTCGGCACGGCGACGCAGTCCGCGAGTTGGACCAGCACGTCGTCGGGACGTTCACATCTCATCCGCCGGCCGCCGACCCGGCCAACGCGGCCAACCACTCGGCGGCATCGGCCCGGACCTCGCCGACGGGTGCCGGCGCGACCTTCGCCAGTACGCCGGGCTGCTTCAGCGCCGAGCCGGTGACCACCGCGACCACGGACTCGCCCGGGTCGATCAGCCCGCGCTCCCGGGCATGCAGCAGCCCGGCCAGCGAGGCGGCGGCCGAGGGCTCCGCCGCGACGGCCTCGGTGCCCAACAACCGGATCGCCTCGGCGAGGTCGTCCTCGCTGACCCCGATCGCACCGCCGCCGGACTCCCGCATGGCCCGCAGCAACCGCCGGCCGCCGTGGATCATGCTGTCGCCGGCGATGCTCTGCGCCATCGTCGCGCTGGCGTCGCCGACCGTGCGGGACTCGGCCCGTCCGTGCTCGAACGCGTCGACGATCGGCGCGCACACGGCCGGCTGCACGCCGATCATCCTCGGCACCCGATCGATCACGCCCAGCGCCCGCAGCTCACCGAAACCCTTCCAGGCGCCCCACAGGCCGCCGCCGGTGCCGACCGGATGCACCATCACGTCGGGCACCGCGCCGCCGAGCTGTTCGACGATCTCGTAGGCGTAGGTCTTCATCGCCTCGTGCCGGACCGGGTTGACGAAGTTGACGAACGAGTACTCGCCCTGCCTGGCCAACTCGTCCAGCGCGGCGAAGATCTGCGCGCTGCTGTTGTAGTGCAGGCGGAAGACCCGCGCGCCGTAGAGGCTGATCGCGGCCACCTTTGTCTCGTTGGCCAGCCATTCGACGAACACCGTGGCGCGCAGGCCGGCCCGGGCCGCGTAGGCGGCGAAGGACGCACCCGCGTTGCCCGAGCTGTAGGTGAAGCCACGGGTCAGGCCGTAGTGCCGGGCCATGCTGACGGCGAGCGCGAAGCCGCGGTCCTTGAAGCTGCCGGTCGGCATCAGCGCGTCGTTCTTCAGCCACAGCCGGCCGAGGCCGAGCCTGCGACCCAGGTCGGGCACGGACAGCAGCGGGGTGTCTCCCTCGCCCAGCGACACCGGGTCCGCCCCGGCCGGCAGCGGCAGCAGCGCGCGCCAGCGCCACATGCCCAGCGCCCGCTCCCGGGTGGCCCGCTCGAACAGGTCGGCCGGCGCGCGGTCGAGGTCGTAGCTGATCTCCAGCAGGCTGCCGCACCGCGGGCACACCGTGGCCGGCCGTTCCAGCGACACCCGGTGGCCGTGCTCGTCGCAGCGCAGTTCGGTGGCCAGGCTCGCCGGTGCGACGCCGAGGGTGGCGGTCACCGGTAGGCCTTCGGGTCGGCGATGTCGCGCAGCATGTCGCCGGCGATGTTGATGGACAGCGTGGTCAGCATGATCGCCACGCCGCTGAACACCGAGATCCACCACGCGCTGCGGATGTAGAGCTGGCCGTCGGCCAACATGCCGCCCCAGGTCGGAATCGTCGGCGGCACGCCGAGACCGAGGTAGCTCAACGACGCCTCGGCGACGATCATCGCGGCCACCTGCAACGTGCCGATGGTCATCAGCGGCGCGAACACGTTGGGCCGCAGGTGCCGCCACATGATCTGCAGGTCGCTCACGCCGGCCGCGCGTGCCGCGGTGACGAACTCACGGGAGCGCAGGGACAACACCTCGGCGCGGATCACCCGCGCGTAGGACACCCAGCCGGTCGCGCCGAGCACCAGGATGACGAACAGCAGGCTCGGGCCGAGCACCGCGACGATGACCAGTGCCAGCAGGATCGTCGGGAAGGACAGCTGCACGTCGGCCAGGCGCATGAACACCATGTCCACCCAGCCACGGTAGTAACCGCAGAGCATGCCCAGCACCGCGCCGATCACCCCGGACATCAGGGTGGCGGCGACGCCGACCAGCAGGGAGATGCGGGTGCCGTAGATGACCCGGCTGAGCACGTCGCGGCCCAGGCTGTCGGTGCCGAGCAGGTAGCCCTTGGCGTGGCCGGACAGCCAGAACGGCGGTTTCAGCCGGGCGGTGAGGTCCTGCGCGGCCGGGTCGTGCGGCGCGATCAGCGGGCCGAAGATGCCGACCAGCACCACCAGGACCAGAATGACCACCGCGACCTGGGCCACCTTGTTTCGCCGCAGGGACTTCTTCAACGCGGACAGGAAGAAGTGCCTGGTACGCACCGGTTCGTCCGGTTCGACGGCGGCCACCTCCGTGCTGGCGCTCATCAGCTCAGCCTCACTCGCGGATCGAGGAACGCGTACAGGATGTCGACGATCAGGTTCACCCCGACGAACACGACGGCCAGGAAGAGCACCGTCGCCTGCACCAGGGGGTAGTCCCGGTTGGTGATCGCCTCGATGGTCAGCCGGCCCACTCCCGGCCAGGAGAAGACCTGCTCGGTGATGATCGCGCCACCGAGCAGGTTGCCCACTTCGAGGCCGACGATCGTCACCACCGGCAGCGCCGCGTTGCGCAGCCCGTTGCCGACGATGACGCGCATCGGCGACAGGCCCTTGGCCTTGGCCGTTCGGATGTGGTCCTCGCCGAGCACCTCGATCAGTGAGGAGCGCAGCAACCGCGCGATCATCGCCGCCGAGTACAGACCCAGCGTCACCGCCGGCAGGATGAGGTTCTGGAACCCACCGATGCCCGAGGCGGGCAGCACCCGGAGTTCCACCGCGAACACCAGGATCAGCACGATGCCGACGAAGAACGCGGGCGTGGACTGTCCGATCAGGACGGCGGCCATCACCGAGCTGTCGGTCGCGCGGCCCCGGCGGACGGCCGAGATGATGCCGGCCGGGATCGCGACCACCACGGCGAAGACCAACGCCGCCGTGGCCAGCTGCACGGTGGCCGGCAGCCGCTGCGTGATCACGCTGATCGCCGACTGCTGGAAGAACACCGACTGGCCGAAGTTGAAGTGCAGCAGGTTGTTCAGATAGGTGAGGTACTGCAGAAACAGCGGCCGGTCGTAGCCGAGGCTGTGCCGCAACTGCTGTTCCTGTTGCAGGGTCGCGCCTTCGGGCAGCAGT
Source organism: Pseudonocardiaceae bacterium (assembly GCA_036268615.1). Lineage (GTDB taxonomy): Bacteria > Actinomycetota > Actinomycetes > Mycobacteriales > Pseudonocardiaceae > DATATV01. The sequence goes on along the minus strand of DATATV010000007.1, from coordinate 227,558 downwards.
GCCTTCACCGGGTCGCCGGCGATCCGGATGATGAAGAACGCGACGGTGGCCACGAAGAACAGCACGAGCACCGCCTGCAGCACCCGCTTGACGATGAACCGCACCAGCGGACGCCGGCCCACGGAGCCCACCGCCCCGAACCGGTGCCGGCGCACGGAAGGGGTGGCCACGGCGGTCGCCATTCAGCTGACCTTCGCCGACGCCATCGCGAGCACGCCGTTGATCGGCATCGTCCAGTCCACCCCGTCGCGCACCGCGTAGACGTTGCTGGCGTGGTAGAGGTAGACGAAGGGCGCGTTGGTCGCCATCAACTGCTGCAACTGGTTGAACGCCTGCTTGCGGGCGTCCGGCGTGAGCGAGGTCTCCTCGACATCGATGAGCGAGTCGGCCTGCGCGTCGTGCCAGAGGCTCTGCCGCCGGTTGGAGCGGATCGTGGACTGGAGGAAACTCTCCCCGTCCAGCGTCCACCCGGTGTTGCCGCTGAGGTACATCGGGCCCATCGCGTGCGGATCACCCGATACCAGCAGCGACTTGAACTGGGTGGCGTCCACGATGTTCACATTGCACTTGATGCCGACCTTGGCCAGCTGACCGGCGACCGCCTGGGTGACATCCTGGTCCACCGTGGACGCGGAGAGCTGGGTGGAGAAGCCGTTCGGGAAACCGGCCTGGGCCAGCAGGCTCTTGGCCTTGTCCGGGTTGTAGTCGAACGGCTGAAGGGACGGGTCGAAGCCGAACACCTGCTGCGGCAGCAGACTGGGCGTGCGCTGCGCCGCGCCGCCGAGCACGGTGTTGATCAGGGTCGGCACGTCGACCGCGTGGTTCATCGCCAGCCGCACGTTCGTGTTGGCCAGCGGGCCGCCGGTGAGGGTGTTCATCGCGACGTAGTACTCGCGAACGCCGGGCACCTTGTGCGCGCTGGCACCGGAGTTGTCGCCGAGCTGGGCGATCGCGTCCGGCGAGATGCCGGTGGCGATGTCGATCTCGCCGGACTGCAACGCGGCGATCGCGGTCGCCGGGGTCGGCATGATCTTGATGGTGAGCGTCTTGATCTGGGTCTTGGTGCCCCAGTAGTCGGGGTTGCCGGTCATGACGATCTGGTTGTCCTGCTGGCGGGACTGGAACTTGAACGGTCCGGTGCCGACCGGTGCCGCCGCGAAGCCCGCGTCGCCCTTCTGGGCCAGGTACTTCGGCGGGACGACGACCCCACCGAACAGGGAGACCTTCTCCGGAATGATCGGGTCGGAGGCGCTCATCACGAAGTCGACGGTGTGGTCGTCGACAACCTTGGCGCTCTTCACGTAGACCAGTTCCACGATCGGCGACTTGGTGGCCGGGTTGACCAGCCGGTTGATGCTGAACGCCACGGCGGCCGCGTCACACGGCTCTCCATTGTGGAACTTGACGCCCGGCCGGATGGTGAACCGCCAGGTGTTGGCGTCCACCGCCACCCACTTGGTGGCGATGCCACCGACCAGGTTGTTGTTGGCGTCTCGTGTGGTCAGTGTGTCGAAGATGTTACTGGCCACGCTCATCGACGGGATGTCGCCCTGTTTCTGTGGGTCGAGCGACTTCACATCGGCCGGCATGGACACTCGCAACGCGCCGGTGGTGGAACCGCCGCCCGAGCTGCTGCCTCCGCTCCCGCACGCGGCCAGCAGCGCGGGCAGGGTGACGCCCGCGGCGGCGACGCCACCCAACCTCAGGAACCGGCGCCGGTCAAGATCCCACGCACTCATGTTGGGCTCACCTTCCTTGGGGTACAGCACAGGCCGGGGCGATCACGGCGGTTCAGCCCTGTCGAGCGAAGTGTCTTGCGTTTCGCCTGACGGAATGCCATTCTCTCTTGCGCAATAGAAGCCGACTGGGCGAGGATCTGTCAAGGCCAGCTGGAAGGTGGATGCGTGAACTCGATTGAGAAGACGCTGGCGGTACTGCGGGCTTTATCGATTCCGGGGCCGCCACACCAGCTGGCGGCGATCGCGGAGGCCGCCGAACTGGGCAAGACGAGCGCCCATCGAATCCTGCAGGTACTGATACATAACAATTACGCACAGTCCCGTGGGGACGGTGACTACGCGCCGGGCCCGGCGCTGTACGCGCTGGGCGGGGCCGGTGGCAAGCTCGACCCGGCGGCCACCGCGCGGCCGCTGCTCAACGAGCTCCAGCGGACGAGTGGCCATTCCGTACACTTCGCCGTCCGATCCGGACGGGCCGCCGTGTACGTGTCGAAAGTGGAGGGCGACAAGCCCTACCAGATGGCCTCGCGGGTCGGCATGCAGATCCATCTGCACTGCACCGCGATCGGGAAGTCGATCCTGGCCGTACTGACCGACGAAGAGGTCGACGGGTTGCTGAGGGTCACCGAGGAGCGCGCCGCGATCGCGGCGCCGCCGATGCCCGAACCGGTCGAGTTCCGCAAGCAGCTGCGCGCCGCCCGCAAACGCGGTTTCACGATCGACGACCAGGAGAACGAAGCCAACGTGCGCTGCGTCGGCGCGCCGGTGTTCGACTCCGGCGGCGCCGTGCTGGGCGGCATCAGCGTCTCCGGGCTCGCCTTCGTGTTCTCGCTCAAGCAGGCCCACGCGCTGGGCCCGGTGGTGGCCGAGACCGCGAGTCGCATCTCGGTCGCCCTCGGTTACCGGGCGACGGTGGCCTCGTGAGCATCGTGGCTGAGGACGTCGTCACGGTGCTCGACCCGGAGCACGCCCGGTCCGGCCCGCACACGCTGCGCGCCGACGCCGCCGGCCGGCTGGCCCTGGCCGAACCGGCCGAGGCCGGGGCGGGAGCCGGGGCCGACCAGGTGTGGCTGTCCCCCGGCTGGGTCGACCTGCATGCGCACATCTACGACGGGGTCACCCAGATCAGTGTCCGGCCCGACCGGGTGGGCCTGGACCAGGGCGTGCACCTGCTCGCCGACGCGGGCAGCGCCGGCCAGGCGACCGTGCGCGGGCTGGTCGACTACGTGCTGCCCAGCGCCGAGACGGCGGTCCGGATCTGGCTGAACATCGGTTCGCACGGCCTCGTGCACCTGCGCGAGGTGGCCGACCCGTCGTTCATCGACGTCGACGCGACCCTGGCCGCGGTCGCCGAACACCGTGAGCTGATCTGCGGGATCAAGGTCCGCTCCAGCGGCCTGATCGTCGGCCCGATGGGACTGCAGCCGATGCAGCTGGCCCGGCTGGTCGCCCGCGAGGCCGGGCTGCCGGTGATGGTGCACATCGGCGAGGCGCCCCCGCCGATCGGCGACGTGCTGGACCTGCTGGACGAGGGCGACGTGATCACCCACTGCTACCACGGCAAGACCGGCCGCCCCTGGCTGGCCGGCGGGACTCCCGCGCCGACCTTGCGGCGCGCGCTGGACCGTGGTGTCCGTCTCGATGTCGGCCACGGCGCCGCGAGTTTCGACGTACGGGTGGCCCGCGCGGCGGTGGCGGCGGGCACGTTCCCGCACTCGATCAGCACCGACATCCACATCCGCAACATCGCCGGCCCGGTCTACGACCTGGCCACGGTGATGACCAAGCTGTTGCACTGCGGGCTGTCGCTGCCCGAGGTGATCAGGTGTGTCACGACGGCACCTCGGGACACGATCGGTGTCCAGGAGCCGTGGTTGACACCGGACGGTCTGATCCGGCACGCGACCGCCTTCCGGGTGACCGAGCAGGCACCGTCCGGCCGCCGCTACCTGGACGCGAGCGGCAACCCGATCGAGCCCGACCGGCACATCGTTGCGATCGCGACCATCCGGGACGGTGTCACCCGGCCGGTCGGCGGTTTCCCCGGCACTCCCTCGATCTGGCGCTGATCAGCGCCGCGATCAGACCGACGCCGACCGGGCCGTGATCGTCATTGGCCGATGCGTCCGTCGATCCGCTCGCGCAACAGGTCGACGTGACCCAGGTGGCGGGCGTACTCCTCGATCATGGAGACCAGCGCCTCGCGCAGCGACATCAACCCACCACCGCTGCCATGCTGGTTCAAAGGATCGTCGCCGGTGAGGTCGAGACTGGGCGCCTCGGCGACAAAGCGGGTGGCGAAGTCCACCTCCGCCCGCCAGGCGTCCCACGCCGCCGCAACCACCTCCGGGTCGGCAACGGCACCGTTGAAGTCACCGTCCCGGTCGGCCGAGGAGCAGAACAGCCTGGGCACGTCCTGTCCCGACATCAGCGCCCGGAACGTCGCCCGCTCCATCTCGGCCAGGTGTCGCACCAGCCCCAGCAGCGACATCGTCGACGGCTCGACGGAACGCCGCGCCATGGCCTCCGCGTCAAGACCCGCGCACTTCAGTTCCACGGTGAGGCGTTGACGGCGTAGGGATTCGACCAGCGTGCTGCGCTCATCGCCCAACGTCGGCCCGTTCTCCCTCGGGTCGTCGTCCGACGGCTTGCCATCCGCGGTGAACATGTCGGCTCGTCGAGTGGTGGCCATGGCCGTCATCATCGGCGTTGCACAGGGCGGCCGACAACGGATTAACGGCCCCGCGCAGACCTTGTCGGCTCAGAGCTGTTCGAGGCTGTCGAGCAGGATCTCGGCCCGGTCCGGGTCGAGCCGTTCGAGGCGTTGGGCCAGCCCGGGACGGACGCGGGCAGCGATCGCGGCGTTGGTCCGTTTCCCCCGCTCGGTCAGCTCGACGCGGGAGCGGCGCGAGTCGTCGGGGTCGATCCGCCGCTCGACCAGTCCGGCCTTGGCGAGCCTGGTCAGCGCGCGGCTGATCACGGCGGGGTTGAGGCCGAGGTCCTGCCCGAGCCCGCCGGGCGTGTTGACGCCGAGTTCGATGGTGCGCAGCGTGAGGAAGTCGGCGAGGTCGAGGTCCGCGGCGGCCGCGACGTGCGTGCGCGCGTCGGCCAGCACGGACTTGCTGAGCCGAAAGAGTGCGTCGAGGAGCCGCAGCTCCGGCGCCGGGACCGGATCGCTCATGGCACTAGCCTATCAGTTAGCAACTATTGACAGAAGTCAATTAAATGCTTCACTGGAGTCATGACAACCGCTTCCGGCCCGACCCGGGTCGACTTCCACCACCACCTGTTCCCCGGCGGCGAGCTGGGCGACTCGCTGCTGAGCACGCTCGCCGCGGACACCGGCTGGCGGTTCCCGACGGGCGGCGCCAGGACGCGTTGGACGCCGCAGACCAGCCTGGCCTTCATGGACAACCTCGGCATCCGGACCGCCGTGCTGTCGCTGCCCAACGACCTGGAACACAACCTGGCCGCCGACCGACGCCGGACCTTCGCCCGCGAGATCAACACGACCGCCCGGCAGATCGTGGCGGACCACCCCGACCGCTTCGGCTTCTTCGCGCACCTGCCGACCCCCACCGACATCGACGCCGCCCTCGACGAACTGGCCTACGCTCTCGACGAACTGGGTGCCGACGGCGTCACGCTGACCAACGTCTACGGCACCGGTGAGCACGCTCGTTCGCTGGGCGACGAGGTGTTCGAACCGCTCTGGGCGGAACTCGACCGCCGTGGCACGCTCGTCTTCCTGCATGGCGAGCAGACGCCCGGCCGCAACCGGATGCCCAACCGGTTCCTGCCGACACCGGTCAGCGAAGTTCCCAACGAGACCTACAAGGCCGCCGCCGATCTGGTGACCAGCGGCCGCAAACGGCAGTACCCGAACGCACGGATCATCCTGTCGCACTCCGGCGGCAGCACGCCGTTCCTCGCCGCGAGGGTCGCCGCGCTGTCCCACTACCTCGGTTGCGAGCTGAGCCCCGAGGAGATCATCGCCGACTTCCGCACGTTCTATTTCGAGACCGCGCTGTCGGGGTTCGAGACGAACCTGATCGCGTTGGAGAACTTCGTGCCGGCGGAGCAGATTCTGTTCGGGACGGACTTTCCCGCCGTGCCCCCGGAAGTGGCGGGCTGGTACACGACCAATGTCGACAACTACTTCGCCGGCCGGCCCGAGCTACTCGATCAGGTCATGTACGGCAACGCGCGCACGCTGCTGCCCCGGCTGTCGGCGACCATGACCGGCTGAGCCGGTAACAAGCCGCTTCGGCCGGGCGACAGAGCGAAGGCGGGCAACAGAAGGTGGCGGAGCCGATGACCGATCCGGAGTCACCCGTTCCCGCGGACACCATCACCCCGGCGGCGCCACCGCCGATCACCCTGACCCGCCTGCTCCCGGTCGCCACCAAGACCGTCTGGCCCACCGAGCCCCAGCACTTCACGCCCTGGCTGCTCAAGAACGCCGATCTGCTCAGCGCGCTGCTCGGTATCGACGTCGAACTCACCGCCGCCGAGCACAAGGTCGGCAAGTTCTCGCTGGATCTGTTCGGTCGCGAAGTCGAGAGCGGCAACCGGGTGATCGTCGAAAACCAGTTCGGTTCGACCGATCACGGCCACCTCGGCCAACTCCTCACCTACGCGGGCGGCACCAAGCCTGCCACCATCATCTGGATCGCCGAGAAATTCCGCGACGAACACCGGGCCGCGCTGGACTGGCTCAACGCCAACACCATTCCGGCTGTCCGGTTCTTCGGCATCACGCTGGCCGCGGTCACCCTCGACGGAGCCCCCGCCGGACTTGTCGCGCCCCACCTCGAACTCGCGGTCGCGCCGAACGACTGGGAACGGGCGGCCACCGCGGGATCAACCCTGACTTCGGCGCAGATTCTGTACCAGGAGTTCTGGTCCACCTTCGAACCCATCGCGAAAAAACACCAGTGGACCAACGGTTCAGCACCCGCCCAGAACTGGTGGAGCATGCCCACCGGCACCTCGACGGCCGTCTGGACCGTGTCGTTCACCAAGGTCGGCTGCCGCTCCGAGCTCTTCTTCGAAGACCCCGACCCCGCCACCAACCTCGCCCGGTGGACAGTGCTCGAAGGCCACCACGCCGAGATCAACAAGCTTGTGGGCGACGAATACGAGGTCCTGTTCGACGACCTTCCCACCAAAAAAGGCTGCCGCATCGAGATCCAACCACCTGCGTGGAAGATCACCGATCGCGAGCAGTGGCCTGAGATCCGCGCCTGGATGGAAGCGACCCAGCTCCGCCTCCGAGCCGCGATCAAGGACGTCGGAGGCGTTCCCCACCCCCAGGGATGAGGAACGCCTCCCTCCGTCAGCGGTCACCGTCGCGCCCGCCACGGGCCCGATCCAGCACCTCCTCCAACCGCAGCGGGCCGGGTGGGTGGTAACTCAGGCACAGCGGCGCCCGCATCCGCCGGAACCCGAAGGTCTCCCCGGTGACGTAGAACTGCCCACGTTCGAGCTGGGAGATGTCACCGATCGCGCTGCCCTTGGCCCTGGCCAGCTCGTTGGCCGCGGCGATCTGGGCGGGACTGTTCAGCCGGCCGAAGAACTGCGTGGTCGCGTTGCCGATCACCTGGTTGTGCACGCCCTTCGGCGCCTGCGTCGCCAGCAGCAGGCCGAGCCCGTACTTACGGGCCTGCGAAGCGAGCAGAATGGTGCTCTGGGTGCTTGCCGTCCACCCGCCCGACGGCGCGATCGTCTGCGCCTCGTCCATCACGAACAGGCCGGCGAGTGGTCGGTCCGCCGCCGGATTGCGTTTGATCCAGGCGAACACCTCCAACTGGAGTTGGCTGACGAACCCCTGCCGCTGCTCCTCGGTCGGCAGTCCGATGAAGCTGATCACCGAGATCCGGGCCCGTTTGCCCGATGTCGGCGTGAGCAGGGCGGCCGGGTCGGCCGGTGCGCCCGCGCCGCCGAGCAGCGGATCGTTGACCATCGCGGCCCGCAGTGTCTCGGCCAGATCCGCGGCCATCGTGGTGGCGGTGTTGAGCTTGCTCACTCCTTCCGGCAACTCGGCCAGCATGTCCACGAATCCGGACAGGCTGCGCTCCTCCTGCTGCGCGTAGTGCGTCATCGCCTCGCGCAGCACCGCCCGACCGCGCAGCGCGGTCTTCGCGGTGCCGCCGACCCTGGCATGTGGGACCAGCCTGGCCACGGCCGCCTCGACCGCGGCGGTGAACTCGTCGGCGTCGTCGCGCACGCCGGCGAAGTCGGGCAGCGGGTGGAAACTGAGCGGTCGGCCACCCGCGCGTCCCGGGGTCCACACCACCACCTCGGTATTGGCGAGGTACTCGGCCGCACTGGCGGCGTCGCCCGGCCGCCAGTCCGCCGGCGGTTGCGGCCACGCCTCGCCAAGGCGCGCCAGGTCGTTGTTCGGGTCGAGCACGATCGCCGAGACACCACGCGACGCGCACTCCTCGACGATGCGGCGCAGCAGCACGGTCTTGCCGGTACCGGAACCGGCGAAGATCACCGCGTGCTTGCGCAGCGACTCCAGCTCGATCCGGATCTCGCCGTCCATCCCGAGCACGATCTCCCCCGCCGGCGGCGGCCGGGTCTCCTGGTGGTTGGGCCTGTTCTGGCTCGGATTGGGCAGAATCTCCCGCAGGAAGGTCGTTCGGCTGGCCGGCTTGCGGGCGACCAGCCAGTCCAGCAGTTCGTAGCTCTGCGCGGTGAGCATCTCCTTGAGCGCGCTGAACGTCCGGACGTCGTCCTCGGTGATCTCCAGCCGTGGGTTGCCGGCTCGGACCAGGTCACCGACCTCGGCCGTGGTCTTGGGCCCCTGCCAGCCATCGACGCCATGTCCGATCAGCACCAGGTGCCGATTGCGTGCCCCGCTGCGGACGCCGGCGGCCGCTCTGGCCTCCCGAACTCGCCGGAGCAACGCGTTGCCGTGCCGGGACGCGATCGAGCGGAACATCCACCGCTCGGCCACGTCCCCTTCCTCGTCGATCGTCCGGCGCAGCCCGGCGTGCAGTTGGGCACCGCCGTTGGGTGGCGGCTCGGTCTCCCAGGACTTGTCGTCGTTGCCGACCTCGGTGATCCACGACCGCAACGCGGCCTGGAGCAGATCGGGCATGACCGCGTTCTCGGTGTCCTCGGTCAACGCCGGGCCCACGTCGGCAGCCGCGCGCAGTTCGGCGAACCGGCGGTCCAGCTCCGCGAAGTAGCTCGGCTCCGGGCCGGCCGGCCGGGGCGCCTCGGTCACTTCCACTTCTTCGTCGAACGCTGCCAGCTCGCGAATCTCCCCGTACAGACAGGTTTCCGCGTGCTCCTGGATTCGCCGGAGCAGCTGCCGCGGGGTGTAGGTCCGCCAGGACTGCCCGAACGCACTCGGCGCGACCGGCCAGATGGGATGCGGTGGGGTGAAATCGATGGGCCGGTAGATCACACCGAGCCACTTCTCGACCAGGGCCCGGCCGAGCCGCGGATCGGCGATGCCACCGAGGATGGGCGTCTCGGTAAAGCGGTCCTCGACCGTGTCCGTCGCGGCCGAGTTCAGCAGCTTCCAGGTGTTCGGCAGGCAGGCCACCATGGACAACGTGCGCCGGGTGACCTCGCGCAGCTGCATCAGACCGTCGGCGATGAGGCCGAGTTCCCCGCTCAGCTCCGGGTCGGTCACCCGCTCGTCGGTCGAGTTCCTGCCCTTGTCGATCAACGAGTCCAACTGGTCGATCGCGATGACGCTCGGGCCGGTGAGCGCGAGCACCCGGGAGATGTCGGCGACGATCGCGCGATGCGGTTTGGCCTGCGGCGAAATCCCCCAGCTGCGCCGCGCACGGTCCGGCCAACCGGCGAGATAGTCCTTGCCGATCGTGTTCTGATCGCTGTCGGACGAGCCGTAGAGCACCAGTGCCCGGATGGTGTCGCCGCACTCGACCGCGACCTGCGGGTCGACCCGGCGGACCGCGCCGAGAAAGTCGCTCAGGTCGTCGGGGGTGAGCGGAACCTGGCCGAGGATCGCCTTGGCCACCGGATCGGGCACCTCGGCCTGGTCGCACAGCCGCCGCAGCAACTCGGTCAGCTGGAGTTCGCCGCCGTCGTTCCTGCGCAGCAGTTCACTGCGCATGGCCTGCGCGACGTCCTCCCAGAACGCGGGGCCGGTGGTGAGGTCGATCAGGAAGAAATAGCCTCCCTGGTCCTGCACGATCCGCCGGACCGAGCCGAGCAGATGCGTCTTGCCGACGCCCTTCTGCCCTTGCAGCGCCAGCCCGATCGGGCTGGGGCCGCTGCTCTCCTTCGCGTCCAGGATGCCGGCCAGGATGCGGTTGTCCGCCCGGGTGTACAGGCTGTCGACGTGGGCAGGCGGGGTGCGCCAGACGTTGTCCGGCGTGTCGGCCGAGTTGAACCGAAGCCGGGCCAGTGCCTGGCGTTGCTGGTCACTCATGCTTCCTCGATCGCCACAAGGTGCTTGTCCTCCTTGCCGATTCGGATGGCCGCGGTGTGATCGGCGTCGGTCAGCGCCCTGCGGTCGGAGTCCGGCGCGAGGTGCACGAGCCCGGTCCTGGACATCGCCAGCAACACCTGGTCGACCTCGTCCTTCTCGGCGCCGTTGAGCTTGGCCCGGAGCCCGGCCAGGCGCACCCAGTCCTGCGGCTTGACGGACAACTCGCCATAGGCCGACCGAATCAACGACTCCAGGTCGGTCGGGCTGATCAGGTCGAGGAGACTGATGCCGCGCTGCTGGAGATTGGACAGCATGGCCCGAAGCAGCTCGAACATCGCGCGGGGCAGCGGACCTGACCTCGGCGGTGCTTCCATGCTCGGCAGGTTCTGTTCACACCACGCAATTCCCTCGGCGGTGATCTTGTGCAGGTATTGGTTCTTCTCCTTCCTGGTCACGATCAGGCCATCCGCGTTCAGCTTGTCGCGACCGGGTTGACGGAGTTCGATCTGGTGGTCATTCGCGAGTTCTCGATTTGGCACCTCCCTGTTCTCCCTCATCAGCACGATCAGTGCCGCACGCTCGTTGTTGCCGTACTTCTGCGCCATTCCCGCTCTCCTCATTTGCCGAGCACAGTGATTCGGCGATCGATCCGCTCGGTCAGTGCGGCGATCCGCCTGCGCAGGTCCGCCGGCGCGGCGAACCGATCCGGACCGGCGCGGACCTCGCTGAGCAGCTCCAGGTCCACCGTCAGGTCCTGGAGCAGGGTCAGGTCCCCGTCCACCAGGGCGGCGGCCATGTCGTCCACGGTCTGCTCGATGACCGCCCACCGGCCACGACGGGTCACCTCGTCGGGCACCTTGCCCAGCGCGGTCGACGCGTCCCGCAGGGCGTTCCGGTTGGGGTCGGTGCGGCTCGACGGGCCGTCGGTGATCAGGTCGTGCAGCTGCCGGGCCACCTGTCGGGGCCGTACGCCCACCTCGAACTCCAGGTGTTGCAGGTTGCGCAGGAAGGAGGGCAGCCGCTCCCGGTCGGTGTTGCGGGTCAGCGCGCAGAACAGCTGCCGGTCACCTTCCGCGTCCAGGGTGTGCCGCAGAAACCGTTCCGCCTCGGTGACCTGCCAGCGGCTCACCGTGCCGTCCACGACGAGGCAGAGGTGTCTGGCCGACTCGTTGGTCCGGTCGAAGAAGTCGGGATCGGTGGACAGCGACCGGCCCGCCTGCACGCCGAGCTCACGCAGTTCCTCGATCAGCGCCGTCCCGGTGTCCAGCGCCGTGCGCGGGCATGACACCAGAAGATCCAGGTCGTAGGCGCGGGCGGGCGTGCGAGCCGCGGCCACGTAGGCGTCCCGGCTGTCGGCGAGCAGGTCGGTCCGGTCGAACTGGCGCGCGATCACCGCGGCCACGGTCTCCAGCGCGAACGAGATCTGGTCGGCCGACGGGGTGCGTTCCTCCAGCACCGGCAGCTGCTCGCCGAAACTCCAGTAGGAGATGTAGGGCAGCGTGGTGTGCCGCAGCATCAGGTCCTCCGGCACGCTCTTGGCCAGCCAGTTCCGGAACAGCGGCGCGGTGATCCGGGCGCACCGCCGCAGCCAGGACTCGGCCCGCTCGTACTCCACCCGGTTGTCGAAACGGGACAGGATCGGCAGTACGAGGTGCGTCGGCCGGTCATAGGGCAGCCGGTCCCGGGCGGCATCGGCGCGCCGGGCGATGTCCACGACGCCTTCGACGCTCTGCTCGTTGGCGGTGAACACGACGACCAGCCGGTCAGGCAGGTGCGCGGTGCAGATGCCGCTGATGTCGGAGATCCCGGTTCGGCTGTCGATCAACACGAAGTCGTAGTTCTCGGTCCACTGCGCGCGGCAGCGTTCCAGGAACTCGGCGAAACCGCGCCGGTACAGCTCCGCCCAGTCGATGCCCTGCACCCGGCCGGCGTACGCCTCGTCCTGCCGGCCGGCTGCCAACAACGCGACCGCGCCGTCCTCGATCCGGAGCGGGACCTCGTGTCGCCCTGGTTTCTGCTTACCGTCGAGGAACTCGTAGGCGAGGTCGATCACGCCGCGCTCCGGCCCCGCGGGCGGCAGTACCGGCGCGAAGTACTTATGCAGGCCGGGTGCTTCGAGATCCCAGTCGATGGCCAGCACCCGGTAGCCCCACCGGGCCAGCAGCATGGCGACGTTGGCCAGGGTGAAGCTGCGCCCGACCCCGCCCTTGTAGGAGTAGAACGTGACGACGGTCCCGGTCATAGGTCGAACCTCGGAATCCGCGGCGGTGGAATGAGCACCGGATTGGGTCTTTCGATGACCGGCCAATCAGCTCGCCAGTCGGGCACCTCCTGAAGCAGCCCGACCAGATCCGTGGCGAATTCGGTGACCCGATGATGGAAACTAATCCAGTCGCGGCTTTCCTGGAAGACCATTTCCGGCATCGCGAGCTCCTTGAAATCCCACCAGGAGCGCAGCAGACTCTCCTCTTTCGGAAAATTCTCCGAGTCCGAGTAGAGGATGGGATAGATCAGGCCCTGCGGGCGTTCCGCGCCGGCGAGTCCGAGCATCTTCTCCCGCGCATACATGCTGTGCAGTTCCGCCATGCACCAAGAAGATTCGAAGTACAGCGGGGTGAGCACCGCGATCATGATCTTGCTGCGGTGCAGCGCCCGCTCCAGCTGGGCCGGCCAGTGCACACCGCGGGGCATCTCCGTGTCAAGGAAAACCTTGGGAGTGGGCGCGATCTGATCGGCAAGACAGTCCTGGAGCTTCGGGTAGAAGTGGTTCATCAACCATTTCGACGCGCTACCACGGCGGCTGTAGCTGATGAACACATCGAACTGGTAGTCGAGCACACGGCCGATGATAAACACGGAATACCGGCCAGCACCATACCCAGGAGTTGACCATAATCATGTTACCGGACAAAAGATGGGCAAAAGAAGGACAACGGGGTGGGCCGCATTGTTCACATGGTGACGACGAGCTTGCCGGTCGTGTGCGTGCGGACGAAGTCCACGCAGGCCCGTGGGCCTTGGTCGAGCGGGTATCGGCGACTGATTGCCGCTGGCAGCCGGCCGGCCGCGGCCAGTTCGCCCACTTCGCGCATCCCGCCGAACGTGCCGTCCAGGTCCAGCACGAACCGCAGTTCCACGTCGTCCCGGCCGATCCAGTCCTGTTGCGGAACCGGGTAGGTGATCGTGATCAGCCGACCGCCCGGCCGAACCACCCGGGCGAGGTCGGTCAGACCGTCGCCCGGCAGGGTCAGGTTGAGTGCGGTGTCGACGGCGCGCGGATGGTCCGCCTCCGCGTAGCCGATGGTCTCGGCCGCGCCGAGGCCACGCAGGAGCCCGGCGTCCTCGGCGGTGGCGGTGGCGATCACCCGCGCACCCGCGGCGGCGAGCAGCGGGATCACCGCGGTGCCGACGCCGCCGGTGGCGCCGACAACCAGGACGGTGTCGCCCGGTCGCGGCCGGGCCGTCGCGATCAGCGCCCGTGCGGTCAGGCCGGTGGTCGCCAGTGCCGCCGCGTCCGCTGCCGACAGTGCCGCCGGCCGGTGCGCGATCAGCGGAGTGTCGGCTTCGAAGACGGCATACTCGGCGAGTGTGCCGGTGCTCAGCGAAGGGTGCTTCCCGCCGGCCATCGCGCGCAGCACCCGGGGCATCGACTGGCCGAAGATCTCGTCACCCACCCGGAATTCGGTCACGCCGGAGCCGATCTCGCTGACCGTGCCGGCAAAGTCGTTGCCGGGGACGTGCGGGAAGTCCAGCGCCACGACCTCGCGGAACTCGCCGCCGGGTAACCGGACATCAGCCGGGTTGATCGAGGCCGCGGCGATCCGGACCTGGATCTGTCCGGGTCCAGGCTGCGGCACCGGCAGATCCGTGACCGTGTACTGCTCCGGCGGGCCGTACCCGGTCACTGTGACAGCCATCATTTGTCGCTCCTCGGACGATAAACGGACCGTGCGGTCATGTTAACGCCGGAAGGCTAGCAACAAACGGACCGGGCGGTCAACTTGCTAGGCTGACGACGTGACGCCGCCCCGCCCGCTGCGCGCGGACGCCGCGCGGAACCGACAGTTGTTGCTCGCGGCCGCCGCGGACGAGTTCGCCGAGCGGGGTCCGGAGGCGTCGGTCGCGGACATCGCGCGCCGCGCCGGGGTCGGCAAGGGCACTGTGTTCCGCCACTTCCCGACCAAGGACGACCTGATCGCCGCGATCGTCCTGGACCGGATCAGCACGCTCACCGTGGCCGGCCGAGAACTGCTGACGGCCGCCGATCCGGGGGCCGCGCTACTGGAGTTCCTCACTGTCGCCGCGCGCCAGCGCGATCAGCTCGACCTGTCGTTCCTCCAGCAGGCCGGCGGGCTCGGCGCCGAGATCACCCAGGCGCAGGGGACCATGTTCCGGATCGTCCACGCGCTCGTCGACCGCGCTCGCGAGCACGGTGCCGTGCGGGCCGACATCACCGGGATGGACATCGTGGTGCTGATGTGCGCACCGATCGACGTCGTGAGCCAGCTGCCGGACGCCCCGCCCGACCTGTGGCAGCGCTACCTCGCGATCATCTTCGACGGCCTGCGCCCCGCAGGCGCCCATCCGCTGCCGCACCCGCCGCCGCCCCTGCCCTGAGACAGTCCTGTGCCCGCCGCGGGAAAACACGGCGGGCACAGGAAACGTTGGTACCGGGTTACTTGGTGATCCGGTACAGGGCCACCCCGTGGGCCGGCACGGTCGCGCTGATCGTGCTACCGGACCGGGTCACCTGGTGGGTCCACAGATCATCAAGCTGGTAGTGCCCGGCGGACGGCAGGCCGGCCTGGTGGGCGGTCACCGAGACGGCCTGGGCAGTGTTGCCGCTGTTGAACAGGCCGACGATGGTGTCGCCGTTCGACTCGGTCTTGGTGAAGACCTGCTCGGTGCTCGTGTTGACCACCCGCTTCGCGGCGATCGAGTCCTGGTCCACGGCCAGCACAGCGGTGTTGTGCAGGTCGGCCAGATCGCTCGGGTCGAGGTGGGTCAGGTCCACGCCGAGGATGAGCGGCGACGCACCGAGGGCCCACAGGCTAAGCTGGGTCTGCCGTTCCACGGGGGTGATCCCGTCGTTGGCGCCGTTGCCCACCTCGATGGAGTCGTAGTCGTTGAAGCCACCCGGGCCGGCGTAGGGCTGCCACTTCGAGACGTAGTCGAACCGGCTCTTGACATCGTTCCAGCTCGTCAGCGGATAGCTGTTGTCACCCTGTTCGCAGTCGTAACACTCGATGTCCGGCGCGAACTCCCACTGGTTGGCGTATTTCATCAGGGTAGGGGTGATCTTCGTGTCGTAGTCGCCCTGGGTGATGTTCAGGACCATCGGCCGGCCGGTCTGCTTCAGCGCGGTCGACCACGCCTTGATGTCGGCGGTGTTGCTGTCGGTGATGCCGTCGAACTTGACATAGTCGACACCGTAGGAGGCCAGCATGTCCGCCCACGAGTTCGTGTACGCCTGCGCGCCGGGCTTGCTGTAGTCGATGCCGTCCATGCCGCCGCAGTTGTAGTTGTTCTGGCTGGCGGCGGGCACGGCGATCTGGTCCGCGGTGTACTTGGTACCCGCGATCGTGCTGTTCTGCGCGACCGCCTGCGCCGAAATGCCCGGCGTCACGTAGATCCCGAACTTCAGGCCGAGCGAATGCACGTAGTCGGCGACCACTTTGATGCCGTTCTCCGAGCCACTCGGCGGGAACCTTGTCGGATCGGTCACCCACAGGCCGTTGGCGTTCACATCAGGACCCTGGCTGCCCGGGCACTGGTACCAGAAGTCGTCCAGATTCACATATTGGTAGCCGATCTTCTCCAGGCCACTGGTCTGTAAGGCACGGGCCTGGGCCTCGATCTTGGCGGCGGTGGGCTGATCACGCAGGAAACTCCAGCTGCTCCAACCAAGTACCGGTGTCCGTTCGACACCGTTGTTCGCCGCGCTCGCGGCCGGCGCGAGCGCGGCTGTTCCGACCAGCACCGAACTCGCGATCACAGCGGCCGAGAGAACGTGCAACAGTCTCCTCATCCGATGACCTCTCCTTTGGTGGGACCTTGTCCGGCGGATTGGGCACTGCTGGACCGCGAGCGTTACCGGCGCAGCGCCGCCGGGATCAGCTCGCCGTGCGCGGCGAGCAACTCGTCGCACAGTGCCTGGGCGCTGCGGGTGGTGAGCACGCTGGCGGCGTTCGGGTCGAGCAGCGCGGCCTGGTAGACGTGCTCGCGGTTGCCGTCCAGGACCGCCCGCACGGTCAGCTCGACCACATTGAGGAAGGTGCGGTTCAGTGCGGCCAACTGCGGGGGCAGGGCGCCGACGGCCTGCGGGTGCGGGCCGTCCGCGTCGACGATGGTGGGCACCTCGACGCAGCAGTCGTCGGGCAGGTTGCTGATCAGGCCGGTGTTGCGGACGTTGAGATAGAGCTCGCGGGACACGCCGGTCTGGTGCGCGTGGATGAATTCCGACGCCAGTTCCGAGGTCGGCGTCAGGTCCAGCGGCTGGTCGGACGCGAGTTCCTTGCGGGTCGACTCGTACTCGTCGATGTTCGCCTCGGAGCGGCGCAGGTACTCGCCGATCGGCACCCGGAAGTGGTCGACCTCCTCGTCGTGCCGCATGAACCACGGCACGTACTCGGCGCTGTGCTCACTGGACTCGGTCGGGAAGTAGCCGAACCGACGGAAGATCTCCACCCGCACCCGGCGGCCCAGTTCCGGGTCGGCGTCGATCGCGGCGCGCAGTGCGGGATACAGGTCCTGCCCCTGGTGCTCGAAGCGCAGCACGAACGCCTGGTGGTTGAAGCCGGCGGTGACGAAGTCGATCTCCGGCACCGGCACGCCGACCAGTCCGGCGAGGAACTTGTGGGTGTCGCGCACCGAGTGGCACATGCCGACGACCCGTTCGAACGGGGAACCGGCGTAGACCGCCCAGGGCAGCATCGCCATCGGGTTGCTGTAGTTGAGCAGGTAGGCCTCCGGCGCGACCTCCGCGAGGTCCTCGCCGATCCCGATCAGCACCGGGATCGTCCGCAGGCCACGGAAGATCCCGCCGATGCCGATCGTGTCGGAGATCGTCTGGCGCACCCCGTAGCGCGCCGGAATGTCGAAGTCGGCACGCGTCGCGGTGTAGCCGCCGACCTGGATCTCGTTGATCACATAGTCGGCGCCCTCGACCGCGCCGAGCCGGTCGACGTCCGAACTGACCCGGGCGCCCGCGCCGGTCTGCTCGTTGATCCGGCGCACCAGGGCCTCGGCGTAGCCGAGCCGATCGGCGTCGATGTCATGCAGGGACAGCTCAAGCTGTCCGTGCAGTTCGGTGAATCCGCACAGGTCGGTGACCACGTTGCGGGTGAACTCGACGCTACCGGCTCCGATCAGCGCAACCTTCGTCATGGCCGAACTATGGCACCGGCGCGGAAGCCCGAACAGCAACGAGCGGGAAACGCGCAGAACTGGTGGCGATTCCTGCACGCAGCCAGCGGTTCAGACGAGCGTCACCTCGCAGCCACCGGCCCGGATGCGGCTGATCTGGTCGGCGGGCGCGCGGTCGTCGGTGATCAGCAGGTCGACATCGGACATGCCGCACACCTGCGCCAGTGCCACCCGGCCGATCTTCGTCGCGTCGGCCAGCACGATCACCCGGCGGGCGCGCTGTTGCAGCACCCCGTTGGCGCGGGCGCCGGCCGGGTCGTAGTTGGTGAAACCGGCGGCCGCGTCCACGCCGTCCACACCGACGAAAGCCACGTCCAGGTTGTACTCGGTCAGGAACGCCTCGGTGCTGTGCCCGACGGTTTCCTGGCTGCTGCTGCGGATCTCCCCGCCGGCCGCGAACACCCGCAGGCGCGGGTTCTCCACCAGGTGCAGCGCGACGTTGAGCGCGTTGGTCACCACGGTGACGCCTTCGTGCTCGGACAGCAGACGGGCGAACTCGGTCACCGTCGTCCCGCCGGTCATACCGATCACCCGCGCGCCGGCCAGATGGCGGCGCGCCTCGTAGCCGATCCGGCGCTTCTCGGCCAGGTCCTGCGCGGTCTTGTAGCTCAGCGGCAGGTCGTTGAACGCCGCGTGTGTGGTCGCCCCGCCGCGGGTCCGGCTGACCAGCCGCTGTCGCTCCAGCACGTCGAGGTCACGGCGGATGGTCGCGTGCGACACGCCGAACTGGCTGGCCAGTTCCGGCACCTCCAGCGACCCGTGCGCGACCACCGCGGACAGGATCTGGTTGAGGCGTTGGTTGCGGCGCATGGCGCAGAGGCTAACCTACGAACAAACATTCTGCGCACACCTTGCGGATTCTGCGCGCAAACTGCGCACTGGCCACTGGGCGCCCCGACTGGCTCGGTTAATGCAACGTTTCCTGTTGTCTGAAGGTTGACGACCCGTCATGAGCGTGTCAGAGTCCTCCACAACGTTGCGCAATGCGATCTAAAACACGCACCCGGACTGCGCGAAGATTGCGCGTAATGCTCAGAGCGACGATTCGGGTTGGTCGGCTGACCAGTCCGGTCGACCGCAGCGGTGGATCGCGTTCGGGAAAGAGAGGCGTCCCATGCCCTCCATACGACAAGGTGCCCGGCGACTCACCGCCGTGGCGGCGCTCGCCTGCCTGGCCCTGTTGGCCGCGGCCTGCTCCGGCGGGAGCAGCGGCGCGTCGTCGGCGACCACCGGCGTCACCATCAACGTGACGCTCGCGATCCCCGCCCCACCCAAGGCCACGCTGGACGCGTTCACCAAGGCCACCGGGATCACGGTCAACTGGACGAACGTCGACTGGGACAGCCTGCAGACCAAGATCGCCGCGGCGTCGACGGCGAAGACCTACTTCGCCGACGCGACCGATGTGGACTGGTCGCGGGTCGGCCAGCTCGGCAAGCTCGGCTGGTTCTATCCGATGGAGAACTACCTCGACACCAAGTCGATGGCCGCCGACATGCCCCAGCTGTCGTCGTTCATGTCCGGCGGCCACGCCGTGGGCATCCCTTATGACGCCTCGTTCCTGGTGACCACGATCAACAAGCAGATGTTCAGCGACGCCGGCATCACCACCATGCCGACGACGATCGACCAGTACACGCAGGACCTGGCCCAGATCAAGACGAAGGGCGTCGCCCAGTACCCGTTGGACATCCCGTTCTCCGCCGCCGAGGGCCTGTCGACGTACTGGTACCAGACGACGGCCGCGTTCGGCGGGTCCATTCTGGACAGCCAGGGCAAGCCGCAGTTCACCAGCCCGAGTTCGGCCGGTTACCGCGCGGCCCAGTGGATGATCACCTCGCTCAAGCAGGGGCTCGTCCCGCCGGGCAACATCAACGTGACCGACAGCCAGGGCCAGCAGACCCTGATGGCGCACGGCCAGGTCGCCAGCGTCTTCGGTGACTACTCGGGCAACGTCGGCAGTCTCTACGACGTGCCGGCCTCCTCGACCGTGGTCAACCAGGTGGGCTACCTGGCGACGCCCGGCGTCTCGGGCCCGGGACCGAACCTGAGCAACCCCGACGGCATCGGCATCCCGAAGACCGCGAAGTACCCGGCCGCGGCGGCGAAGTTCATCCAGTGGTTCACCTCGGCGGCCAACCAGGCGGACTTCGCCGGCCTCAACGGTCCGGCCAAGGCACTGTCCAGCTACAACATGCCCTCCCGGCTGACCGCGGTGGCCCAGCTGACCGCACGCGGCAACCTGATCGGCGGCAGCCAGCTCGGCGCGATCCTCAAGTCCGACGCGAAGCCGGTGTTCCCCGGCGGTGCCCCGTCCTGGTACCCGCAGTTCTCCAACGCGGTCTACACGAACCTGCACGGGGCGGCGACCGGATCGGAGTCCGTCGCCGCGGCGATCGCCGCGATCGCCAGCACCGCCAACCAGCTCGCGAGCGGCGGATGAGCAGCTCTCGACTGGCGGCGACGCCGGTTGCCGCGCACGACACCGAGCCGCCGGCCGGTGAACCGGCGCGGCGCCGGCGTCGGCGCCTCGATCTGCTGCCCTACCTGCTGGTGGCGCCGCTGGCGATCTTCATCGTCGGCCTCGCCCTGGTGCCGGCGGGGTTCACCGTCATCGAGTCGTTCTTCCGGGTGGACGACCTGGACCCGCCGACGCGGTTCACCGGGTTCGGCAACTTCGAGCGGCTGCTGAGCGACCCGACGGTGCAGAGCGCCGCGGTGAACACGCTGGTCTACGTGCTGATCGGGGTGGCGCTGTCCACGGTGCTCGGCATCGCGATGGCGATCACCCTCCAGCACAAGTTCGCCGGCCGCTCGGTGCTCATCGCCATCCTCATCCTGCCCTGGGCGCTGCCCGGCGTGGTGGAAGGCATTGTGTGGAGCGGGATCTGGGACGCGAACACCGGCCTGCTGAACAGCGTGCTCACCTCGCTGCACGTGTTCGACCACTACCACGTCCTGCTCGGCCAGCACCGCTGGCTGACGATCGGGCTGATCGAACTCGTCCAGGTCTGGCAGATCACGCCGCTCTCGGCGCTGCTGGTGCTGGCGTCGCTGCAGAACATCCCGGGTGACCTCTACGAGGCGGCGCGGTTGGACGGCTGCTCGGCGTGGGCGTCGTTCCGGCGGGTCACCCTGCCGCTGGCCCGGCCGGGGATCGCGGTGGCCATGGTGCAGGCGGTGATCGCCACCCTGAACGTGTTCGACCAGCCGTTCGTGCTCAACGGAGCGGCGCGCACCGCGTCGTCGGTGATGGTCCAGACGTACTTCATCAGTTTCCAGAACCTCGACTTCGGCGAGGGCTACGCGCTGTCGCTGCTGATCACCCTGGTGACGCTGGTGTTGTCCTTCGGCGTGGTCAAGGTCGTCTATCGGTCGGTGGAGTTCTGATGCCCGCACGCACCCGCCGTCGGTTCCGCGCCCGCTGGGTCGGCGTGGCGTTCATCCTGCTGTGGTCGCTGATCCCGATCTACTGGACGATCAACACCAGCCTGCAGACCGAGGCACAGGCCGGCAGCAAACCCGCGCACTACGTGCCGCCCACGCCGAGTCTGAAGAACTACAGCGCCCTGCTCGGCGGCTCCAGCGGTGTCGCGTCGCAGATCCGCGAGTCCGCGCTCAACATCGTCATCGAGTGCTGCGCGGCGACGATCGTCACGGTGGTGCTGTCCACCCTGGCCGCCTACGCGTTCGCCCGGATGACCTTCCGCGGTCGCAACATCCTGTTCTACGCGGTGCTCGCGACCATGGCGTTCCCCGCCTACACCACGCTGATCCCGCTGTACCGGATCATGTCCGACTTCTCCCTGGTCAACACCTACACCGGCATCGTGCTGGTGTACGTCTCCGGCTTCCTGCCGCTGGCCACCTGGATCATGCACAACTACATGACCAGCCTGCCGCAGGCGATCGAGGAGGCCGGCCTGGTGGACGGCGCCAGCCGGATGCAGATCTTCCGGCACATCATGCTGCCGCTGACGATGCCGGGCATCATCTCCACCGCGATCATCACCTTCCTGTTCTCCTGGACGCAGTTCCTGTTCCCGTTGGTGCTCTCCACCGACCTGTCCACCGAACCGCTCACCGTCGTGGTGCAGGCACTACAGGGTCAGCACATCGTGCCGACCACGCTGCTGTCGGCCGCCGGGGTGATCGCGATCGCGGTGCCCGCGGTCATCGGGCTCACCCTCAACCGCTACATCGTCAACGGCCTGCTCGCGGGGAGTGTGAAATGACCGGGACCGACAAGGGCTTCGTACTGGTCGGCGCCGGCAGCACGGTCTTCACCCCTGGGCTGCTGCGCGACATCACGTCCTCGGGAGCCTTCGAGGACTACACCGTGCACCTGGTCGACCTGGACGCCAAGGCCGCCGAGACGATGGCCGCCATCGGCCGCAGGCTCGCGCAGCGCCGTGGGTCGTCGGTGCGGTTCGCGGCGCACACCGACCGCAGGGCCGCACTGCCCGGGGCGCGGTTCGTCACCACGACCATCGCGGTGGGCGGGGCCCAGGGCTGGCGCGCGGACCTGGACATCCCGGCCCGGTACGGAATCCGGCAGACGGTGGGCGACAGCGTCGGGCCCGGCGGGGTGCTCCGCGCGCTGCGGCACGTGCCCGAGCTGGTCGCGATCGCCGAGGACATCGCCGATCTCGCGCCGCGCGCGTGGCTGATCAACTACAGCAACCCGCTGACCGCCAACGTGCGGGCGATCACCGGGCACACGCCCACCCGCGCGATCGGCCTGTGCCACGGCACGATGCACACGAAATCCACGCTGTGCAAGGCACTCGGCCGCGACGCCGACGGCGTGCACGCGGTGTTCGCCGGGCTCAACCACCTGTGCTGGCTGCTGGACATCCGGCACGACGACACCGACCTCTACCCGGAGCTGCGGGCCCTGGTGCACGAGCGGGCCGGTGGCCCGGACGCGCCCTCCGCACGCGCGGAGGGCGTGCACGCGGCCGTGTCGGCCGACCTGATGCGCACCTTCGGCCGCTACCCCGCGCCCGGCGACCGGCACGTCGCCGAGTTCTTCCCGCACTACCTGACCCGAGGCAGTACCGGCGACCTGCCGTGGGGACTACAGGGCGGGCAGGACATGACGATCGAGTACATCGGCGGGAAAGCCCAGCTGTGGGACGAACTGCGCGCCCAGGCCGACGGCAGCCGGGACCTCCTGGTCGCCGACAACCAGGAGGCCGAACGGGTGGTCGGCATCGCGACGGCGCTACTGGGCGACCGGGACACCGTGGAGCTCGCGGTGAACCTGCCCAACGAGGGCAAGATCCCGAACCTGCCGCCCCACGCGGTGGTGGAGGTGCCGGCGGTGGTCGGCGCCGACCGGATCACCGGACTCGGTGTCGGCGCGCTGCCGCAGGCGATCGCCGCGGTGCTCAGTGCCCGGGTGGACCAGCAGGAACTGACCGTGCGCGCCGCCCTCACCGGTGAGCGGAACGCCGCTGTGCAGGCGCTGACGCTCGACCCGCTCGTCGGGGATGCCCGGACGGCCACCGCGATGCTCGACGACGCCGTCCGCGCGCACGCCCCGTTCCTGGACCGCTTCGCAGCCGAGTGAGCGCTTTCCGCGCCGTACGAACGAAAGGGGGCACCGACGTGTCCGAATCCGAAGGCACTCCGGGGCAGCTCACCGCCGACGAGATCGCCAGCCAGCCGACGTGCTGGCAGCGCGCCCAGGACCAGGCCCGGGCCGGCGTGCCCGGGCTGCCGACGCCCGGCGAGCGGGTGCTCGTGCTGGGTTGCGGCACCTCCTACTACCTCGCGTGCTCGTACGCCTGGCTGCGCGAACAGGCCGGCCACGGACCGACCGACGCGCTGATCGCCTCCGAACTGCCCGCCCGGGTGCGCGAGTACGACCGGGTGGTGGCGATCAGCCGGTCGGGCACGACGACCGAGGTCATCCAGGCACTCGACCGGTTCGCCGGTGCCGTCCCGATCACCGCGCTGGTCGGGGTGCCCGGCACCCCGGTGGCCGAGCAGGCCACCGATGTCGTCGACCTGTCCTACGCCGACGAGCGCAGCGTGGTGCAGACCCGGTTCCCGACCACCGCGCTGTCCCTGCTGCGGGTCGCCCTCGGGGCCGACTCGGCGGCGCAGGCCGAGCTGGTGCGCCACGGCGAGGCGGCACTGCGCGCGGAACTGTCCGAGCCGCCGCGCCAACTGGTCGTGCTGGCCACGGGTTGGGCGGTCGGACTCGGCCAGGAGGCGGCGTTGAAGTGCCGGGAGGCGGCGGGTATGTGGGCCGAGGCGTACGCGACCGCGGAGTACCGGCACGGGCCGATCAGCGTGGCCGGGCCGGGCACGCTGGTGTGGGCGATGACGCCACTGTCGGAAACGGAGACAGCGGCGATCACGGCCACCGGGGCGACCATCCGGCACGGCGGTGCGGAACCCCAGGCCGAACTGGTGCTGCTGCAACGGCACGCCCTCGCGTGGGCGGGTGCGGCCGGACGCGACGCCGACCACCCGGTGCACTTGTCCCGGTCGGTCATCGCGGTGTGAGGCGACCTTCCCTTCGGTTACCCTGCTGATCGCGGTCTCCTTCAGGCGACCGGTGGTTCAGTTCCGTGCCATCCGTTCCGTCCACGCCGAGCACTCGGCCGTGACGGGACTCGGCTCACCCGGCGGCCTCTGTCAGACTCAGGGCCATGGTTGATCTCACCCACCGCGAAGACATCGAAGTACACCGCGCACCACAGGATGTGTATCGCCTGGTGTCCGACATCGCCCGCACCGGGGAGTGGAGCCCGATCTGCACCGGCTGCCGCTGGGACGACGAGGCCGGACCACGGCTCGGCGCCTGGTTCACCGGTCGCAACGAGACCAGCGAACGTGTCTGGGAGACCCGCTCGCAGGTGGTGGCCGCTGATCCCGGGGTCGAGTTCGCCTGGCTGGTCGGCGAGGGCTACGTCCGCTGGGGCTTCCTGCTCGCCCCCACCCCCACGGGCACCCGGCTCACCCAGACCTGGGAGTTCCGGCCGGCGGGCATCGCCATGTTCCATCAGCGGTTCGGCGCGGACGCCCAGACCCAGATCGACCAGCGGGCCGCCCAGGCGCACGCGGGCATCCCGGCGAGCCTCGCGGCCATCAAACGGATTACCGAGTCGGAGGTGAGCGAGCCGGCCGCACCGCGAGGCGACGATGCGCAAATCGGGTAAAAGGCTACTGCGCGGTCGGTAACATGGGCTGCCGGACGCGCTCGCCACCGCGGGCGGCAGCCTGTCCTTCCGGCACGACGGCGCGGGGCGGGAGGTCAGCCGGACCTTCGGGCAGGCCAGGCTGACCCAGACGTGGGACCCGGCGGACCAACTGGTGGGCCGGACGATCTGGCAGACCGGCGGCGCCGGATCATCGCGCCGGTTGCGGTCGCGCGGCTACACCTACCATCCCGACGGCCGGTTGGTCTCGATCGCCGACCAGTTCGGCGGCGCCGGCCGGTTCGACCTCGACCCGGCCGGCCGCGTCACCGGCGTGCACGCGGCGACCTGGCTGGAGTCCTACGCCTACGACGCGTTGGGCAACGTCTCGGCCGCGAGCTGCCCGGGCACGGCGGCTCGCCACGGCGTGACTCCTATCACCTGGACGAGGTCGCCGCCGCCGTGCACGACGCGGTCACCGACGCCGGTCTCGACGCGCCGACCCTGGTTGGACACTCCCTGGGCGGCGCGCTGGCCACGGTCTACGCGGCGACGTATCCGGCGCGGGGCGTCGTCAACGTGGACCAGCCGTTGCTGGTGGGCGGGTTCGCCGACCTGCTGAGCAAGGCCGGCCCGACCCTGCACAGCCCGGCCTACCTTGAGGTCTGGAACTCCCTGCGCAACGGCATGCACCTCGACCTGCTGCCGCCGGCCGCCCAGGAGTTGGTCCGGACGGCCACCGCCCCACGGCAGGACCTGCTGCTCGGCTACTGGGACGAGCTGATCGACGCGTCCGCGGCCGAGCTGGGCGAACTCCGGACCCGCGAACTCACCGCGATCCACGCGAAGAACATCGGCTACGACTACGTCAGCGGCACCGAGTTGGCTCCGGCCTACCGCGGTTGGCTGGAGTCCGTCCTGCCCGCCGTCCGGATCACCGTGCTCCCCGGCAGCGGCCACTTCCCGCACCTGGCCCACCCGGCGGAGTTCGCGAAGATCCTGGCCGGGTGACCCGGCCGGACTGGACCATCACGATCTCCTCGCCGGGCGGTAGCTTCTGGACATGGACACGACGCTGACCACCGACCGGCTGGAAATCAGCGGCTGGACGCCCGAGGACGCCGAGGCGGCGTACGGAATCTTCGGTGCGAGGGAAGTCACCCACTGGCTCACCCCGGCGATGGACCAGGTCGGTGATGTCGCCGCGATGGCCTCGGTGCTGCGCGGCTGGCAGCAGGCGCAGGCCGGCCTGCTGACGCCGCAGGGGCGCTGGGCGGTGCGGCGGCGGGACAACGGTGAGGTCGTCGGCGGCGTCAGCATCCAGCTGCTCCCGCCCTTCGAGGACGATCTCGAAGTGAGCTGGCAGCTCCGCCCGGACGCCTGGGGGCACGGCTACGCGAGCGAAGCCAGCGCGGCGCTGGTCGAGTGGGCGTTCACCCAGGACACCGAGGAACTCTTCGCCGTCGCCCGGCCGAACAACGTCCGGGCGATCGCCACCGCGAAGCGACTCGGCATGTTGTGGGTCGGTGAGACGACGAAGTACTACGACCTCCGGCTCCAGGTCTTCCGCGTCAGACACAGCGACCTGATCACCGGCGACGCGACCAGCTGAGGACATCGCCGCTGGCCGGCCGGCACAACGGACCTGATGGTCCAGTACGGCGACACGCTAAATTCGTCTCATGCGCATCGGATTCGCGGTACCCGTGGCCGGCCCGTACGCGACGCCGGAGAACCAGCTGGAGATCGCCGTCCGGGCGGAGCAACTCGGTTATGAGTCGCTGTGGACGATGCAGCGAGTGCTCAACCCGGTCGACTCCCCCGACACGTCCTACCGCAACGTGCCCGACCCGCTGATCACCCTGGCCTACCTCGCCGGCCACACGACCAGGGCCCGGCTCGGCGTGGCCGTGTGGAACGCGCCGTTCGCCGCTCCCGCGCTGCTCGCCCAGCAGGCCGCGACCCTCGACCGGCTCTCGCACGGCCGCCTGGACCTGGGCCTCGGCCTGGGCTGGCTGGCCGAGGAACTCACCGCGTTCGGCGTGCCGACCGCCCGCCGCGGCGCCCGCCTTGAGGAGTTCCTCACCGTGCTGCGCCAGCTGTGGACCGACCGGACCGAACGGTTCGACGGTGAGTTCTACCAGCTGCCCGACGCCCTGGTCAGCCCGACGCCGGTGCAACAACCGCGGCCGCCGATCCTGTTGGGCGGGGGCGCGGACGCCGCACTTCGGCGGGTCGGCCGGCTCGCGGACGGCTGGATCAGCGCCAGCCGGCACGACCCGCACGACCTGCACCGGTCCATCTCGGTCATCAAGGAGGCCGCCGAGCGAGCCGGCCGCGACCCGGAGTCGCTCCGGTTCATCTGCCGGGCCGCGCTGGGCAGCCCGATGCACGGTCCGGACTCGCCGCTGTCCGGCTCCCACGACCGCATCCGGGCGGGTGTGGCGTGGCTGGGTGAGCAGGGCATCACCGAGGTGTTCTACGACCCGAACTTCGATCCGACCGTCGTCGGCCCGGACGTGCCGCCGGAGGTGGCGGTGGCCAAGGTGACCGAGCTGCTCGACGGGCTGGCCCCCGGGAGTGCGCTACGGCTGTGAGATCGGGGTCAGAGCTTCGCCGGCAGGCCGAAGGCGGGGAACAGGCCGGGCTGTTCGAACGCGGTCATGCCCTGTAGCCGACCGTCGCGGAAGTCCAGTACGGCAAGGACGAACGGCTCGAAGTCGGACTGCCCCGGGCGTCGCAGATAGCCCGCGGCGCCGAGCCCGCCGTTCACCGTGATGGGCAGCAGCCGCCACCGGCCGAGGGAGTTCATCCCGGCCCGCAGCGCGGCGGCGACGGTGTCGCGACCGGTCCACACACCGACCTCCGGCGAGATGGTGAGTCGGACGTCGGCGCGCAGGATCGCGATCAGGGCCTCGGGGTCGGCCTGTTCGTGCGCGTCGATGTACTGCCGCAACAGTTGCTGTTCGGCCGGGCTGGGCGGCGCGGCCGGCGTCAGGTCAGGCTGATGGCCCGGAATCTGGTCGCGCAGGGTGGTTCTGGCTCGTTGTAGCGCGCTGTTGACCGAGGCGACCGTGGTGTCCAGCACTTCCGCGGTCCGGGTGGCCGGCCAGTCCAGCAGGTCGCGCAGGATGAGCACGGCGCGTTGGCGGGGCGGCAGCAGCTGGATGGTGACGAGAAAGGCGAGCGAGGTGGTCTCGCGGCGGATCGCCGCGGTTTCCGGGTCCTCCGCCGGATCGGCGGGCTCCACCGGCGTCGAGTCGGGAAACGGTTGCACCCACGGCATCGACGCGACCGAACCCGGGGCCTGGCCGGCGAGCGCGCCCGCCCGGCGGGTGTCCCGGCGCAGCGTGTCCACGCACGCGTTGGTGGCGATCCGGTAGAGCCAGGTCCGTACCCCGGCGCGGCCGGCATAGGTCGCCCGGGCCCGCCAGGCACGCAGGAACACGTCCTGGACGTGGTCCTCGGCCTCCTCGAAACTGCCGAGCATCCGATAGCAGTGCACGTGCAGTTCGCGCCGGTGGCGGTTCACGAGCTCAGCGAAGGCCGGTTCGGTCAGCTCGGCGACACCGTCAGGCGCCACTGGGTGCTCGTCGGACTCGCTCACGCTGACGTTCTCCTGTTCGCCCTGCTCAGCAGGCCGGCGATCGTCCGGCCAGGTTTTCTGCCGACCACCGATGAGTTTCCGCTCGCGGATCGTCCATATGGCAGACAACCACAGCAGAGCAGGACTCTTCACCCGATCAAACCCGGAGGTCAAGTCAGATGGCTACTCGGAACACGACGCGACGCGTGGTGCTGCAAATGGGGATCTCGATGGACGGTTTTGTCAGCCACCCGCACACCGAGAGCGAACATCCGGCGGTGGTCGCGTGGAAGCTCGCCTCACTGGGCCAGGTGGACACCCACATCATGGGGCGCACGACCTACCAGGAGATGGCCGCCTACTGGCCGACCGCGACCGGCGAGTACGCGGCGCCCATGAACAACATGCCGAAGGTGGTCTTCTCCAGCACCCTGGACAAAGCCGACTGGGCCGACTCCCGGATCGCCAGCGGCGACCTCGCCCAGGAGATCGCCGACCTGAAACTTCGGCCTGGCAAGGACATCATGGCGCACGGCGGCGCCAGCTTCGCGCAAGCCCTGTCCGCGCAGGGCCTGGTC
The DNA here is from genome assembly GCA_036268615.1 of Pseudonocardiaceae bacterium. GTDB lineage: Bacteria > Actinomycetota > Actinomycetes > Mycobacteriales > Pseudonocardiaceae > DATATV01. Next base: position 198,660 of record DATATV010000007.1, on the reverse strand, counting down.
GACGAATACCGCCTGATGATCTACCCGATCGCGCTCGGGGTCGGGGCACCGCTGTTCGCTCCGCCGGCCACCCCGCTGCGGCTGACGCTGGCCGACGCGACGACCTGTTCGGACGGCACCGCCATCCACGTCTACCGACCGGTCGCCGCCGCCCGGTAGGGCCGGAAGAAGGCGCGCAGCTCTGCCGCATACAACTCGGGTTCCTCGAACGGCGCGAAGTGGCCGCCGCGCTCGGGCTCGCTCACCCGCACGACGTTCGTCATCCGTTCCAGCCATGCCCGCGGCGGGAGGACGACGTCGCCGGAGAACAGCGCGAAACCCGACGGCACCTCGACCCGGCGGGCGTGCTGCGCCAGTGGGATCGCGGAGTTCGCCCGGTACATCCGCATCGCCGAGCCGATCGTCCCGGTCAGCCAGTAGATCATGACGTTGGTGAGGACCTCGTCCTTGGTGAAGCGTCGCTCGATGTCGCCGTCGCAGTCGCTCCACCCCCGGAGCTTCTCGACGATCCACGCCGCCAGCCCGGCCGGCGAGTCGGTCAGCCCGACGGCGGCGGTCTGCGGCTTGGTGCGGTGCACGGCGGCATAGGCGCCCTCGGCCGCGCCCCAGGCCGTGGCGCCGGTGACCCAGGCGCGCTCCTCGGGCGTGAGGTCGGCCGGCACGCCGCCGGGTACGGGCAGGCCGGCGTCCATCCGGTGGACGGCGACCACCCGGTCGGGGTGGTCGAGCGCGAGAAAACGGCTCACGCTGCTGCCGACGTCCCCGCCGGCCGCGCCGAACCGCGAGTAGCCGAGGACGCCCATGAGTTCGGCCCATCGGCCGGCGACCGCGACGCTGTCCAGCGGCGGGCCGGTCGGGCGATCGGAGTAGCCGTAGCCGGGCATGTCCGGCACGACCACGTCGAACGCGTCGGCGGGATCGGCGCCGTGCGCACCGGGGTCGGTGAGCAGTGGGATCACCTTGGTGTAGCGCCAGAACGAGTCCGGCCAGCCGTGACACAGGACCAGCGGCAGCACCGGCCCGGCCGGCGCGACGGCGCGGGCGTGCACGAAGTGGATGCCAAGGCCGCCGAGCGGGACGCGGAAGCGGGGAAGCCGGCCGAGCGCCGCCTCCTGGGCAGGCCAGTCGAACCCGTCCGCCCAGTAGGCGACGAGTTCGCGGAGGTAGCCGAGGTCGGTGCCCAGCGACCAGCCTGCGTCCTCGGGCTCGTCCGGCCAGCGGGTCGCGCGCAGTCGTGCGCGGAGATCCTCGAACTCCGCCGGGTCCGTCAAGGCGGTGAACGGCTCCGGGTGGAGCGAGGCGTTCGGCATGGCGGCACCCTAGCGGGCCCCGCCGAGGACTCGCTCAGCTTTTCCTGGCCGCCACGCCCGGCCGGCGCGCGATCGGCAGCGACGGGACGCGGTCAGCCGGCCGCGTTCATCAGGTCGAGGGCGGACTGTTGGCGGGCGCCGTCGCTCTGTTGGAAGGGACCTGCCCATGGTTGGTCGTAGTTGTCCGAGCTGGAACGGTCGTGGGCGTAGGCGGAGGCCGACTGGCGCTGGAGGTAGCTCGTGTAGGGGTGCCCGGACAGCTCGTTGTTCAGTGCGGCGAGGTCACGCGCGTAGACGCCCTTGAACGTGGGGACATCACCACCGCCGCCGTTGTCGAACAGGATGCCGCCCGGGTTGAGGGTCGAGTTGGTGGTGGACGCGTTCGCCAGGGTCTGTGCCTCGGTGAGGTAGCTGGAGTTACCGGTCGCGCGGTAGAGCTCGGTCAGCGCGGCGAGCGGCACGCCCTGGTTGTAGCTCCAGGGTGTCTCACCGTTGTTGACACAGGTGGTCGAGTCGAGGCCGTCGTTGACCAGGTGCGCGCTGTTGATCATGCCGGAGTTCTGGAACCAGGTCCAGCCGGCCTCGGCCCGCTGCAGGAAGCCGGTGTCACCGGAGATCCTGTTGTGCAGTGCGGCATTCAGCTCCACGTAGAGTGCGTTGGCGATGGCGTTCTTGTAGGTTTTGCTGGTACTCCACCACACTCCACCGCCGCAGGTGCTGTCCCAGTAACCGGCGACATGGTTGGCGTCGGCCTCGGCCGTGCTCAGGTACTGGCTGTTGCCGGTGAGATCGTAGGCGTCCACCCAGGCCAGGCCCCACCACGCGGTGTCGTCGTTGTAGTCGTTGATGAAGTTGCCGTTCCAGGCGGACAGGTTGGTGTTGTACGTGCGGGCGATCGTGTACTCGTAGCTGCCCAACCCGGTCACCCGGGCGTTGTCGATGATCGCGGTCAGCGCGTTGGCCGCGTTCCACCAGCCGGTGGTGTCGAACAGGTTCGTCGTGAGGTTGTAGTCCTCCATCAGCGCGGTCGCGGCCGCGGTGCTCGGTGAGCCCGCGTTCCAGGTGGTGCGGTACCAGCTGGTACACGCGATCGTGCCGGAGCCCGCGGGCTGGCCGCACGCGCGCAGCAGGCCGACGCCGAGGTTGTTCCAGTCGTCGACGTTGTACATCAGGGTGCGCCAGCCGCCGTAGCCCGCGGGCACGGTGGTGTCGCCCAGTTTCGAGCCGGACGACCAGGTGCGGCCGTTGTCGAAGGAGCGGTCCAGCCACACCTCGTCGCCCTGGCCGCCGCCGTTGGTCGCCGCCCAGCCCATGTCGTCCCCGTCGTCCAGGTGCAGGGTGATCGACCGGCTGCCGTCGGCCACCGTCTGCGCCGCCCGGTCCCCGGCCGCGAGCGCCGGATCACGGGTGTCGCAGTACTTGTCGCAGATGGCCGCGCTCGGGTTCGGCGCGACCTTCGGTGTCACGGTCGAGATCGGCGGCATGGTCCGTTGGGCACCGGGCGGCAGCGCCGGGTCGCGGGTGTCGCAGTACGAACCGCAGGATGCCGTCGGTGGCGGGGTGTTCGGGGTGCTGGCCTGCGCGGGCGCGGCCGTGGCGAACGCGGTCAGCAGCAGTGCGGCGAGCAGCACGGACTTCACCACGGGATCTCCCGGTGCAGGGGTTCCGGACGGTCGTTTTGGTGGGAAGTGCGGATTCAGCTATTCCGTCACGATTCCCAACGGTGGAGATATACCGTGGTGTGATCGGCCGGTGCCACCATTCTGCCTTGTCCGGACAATGGCGGACAAGACAAATCACCGCCCGTGACCATTGCCGGGCGGTCGTTAACCGTCAAATTCTGCGCTTTCTTTTCCGCGGTATCGGACCAGGCGGTATCGGACCAGGCGGTATCGGACCAGGCGGTGCCGGACCAAGCGGCCTCGGACCAAGCGGCCTCGGATCAACGGCGCAGGGCGGTCTCCCGCTCCATGTGCGACAGCTTCTCCGGATTGCGCACGGCGTAGAGCCCGGTGATGAGACCGTCATCGATCCGCACCGCCAGGACGGTGTCGACCTCGCCGTCGACCCGGAGAATCAGCGCCGGATAACCATTGACCTGGGCCGGCCACAGCGATCCCAGGGTGGCGATCCGGCTCAGCCCGGTGGCCAGCAGCCGAGCCACCTTGTCGGCTCCCACAATGGGGCGCGGCACAGCCTGCTTGATCCCGCCACCGTCACCGAGGAAGACGACATCCGGGGCGAGGAGGTCCAGCAGGCGTTGCAGGTCGCCCGTTTCGGCCGCCCGCTGGAACGCCGCCAGTGCGTCCCGCGACTCAGCCGCCGACACCACCCCGCGCGGTCGGCGCGCGGCGACGTGCGCCCGCGCCCGGTGGGCGATCTGGCGCACGGCGGCCGGGCTCTTGCTGACAGCTTCGGCGATCTCGTCGTAGCCGAGATCGAACACCTCGCGCAGCACGAACACGGCCCGCTCGGTCGGCGTGAGCGTCTCCAGCACCAGCAACATCGCCATCGAGACGCTGTCGGCCAACTCGACGTCCTCGGCCACGTCGGGTGCGGTGAGCAGCGGTTCGGGCAGCCAGGAACCGACGTAGGACTCCTTGCGGCGGCCGAGCGTGCGCAGCCGGGTGAGCGCCTGGCGGGTGGTGATCCGGACCAGGTAGGCACGCTGATTCTGCACGGTGCCCAGGTCGACGCCGGCCCAGCGCAGCCAGGTCTCCTGGAGCACGTCCTCCGCGTCGGCGGCCGAGCCGAGCATCTCGTAGGCGACGGTGAACAGCAGGTTGCGGTGGGTGAGGAACGCCTCGGTGGCAAGGTCGGGCCGGGCGTCCTGGCTGCTTCCGCCGCGATCGTCCGGGGCGGTCTGCGACATACCGACCATGGGTTCCTCCGCTGCACTGTCGACCGGGTCATCCATCAGACGCCGGACCTCGCCATTGTGTGACACCGGGGCGGACCTGTCACACGGAGCGGCTCGCCGGCATCTCGTGTTCGTTCAGTGCGGCAGCACCCGGCACCACGAGTGAGGACGAAGTCATGGAACCCCGCATCGACCTGTTCGCCAACGAGATCGGCGCCAAGTTCGCCAAGCGGTTCGCCAACGCCAGTCAGGTGATCGGCAGGTCGCCGCTGCCGATGGCCACCCAGGAGTTGGTGAGCCTGCGCGCCAGCCAGATCAACGGCTGCGGTTGGTGCATCGACATGCACACCAAGGAGGCAGCGGCCGCCGGTGAGACCGCGGTCCGGCTCAACCTGGTCGCCGCCTGGCGTGAGTCCACCGTGTTCACCGAGGCCGAGCAGGCAGCGCTGGCCCTCGCCGAGGAGGGGACACGGCTCGGCGACGCCAACCACGGTGTGTCCGACGAAACCTGGGCCCAGGCCCGCAAGCACTACGACGACGACCAGATCGTCGCCCTGGTCGCCCTGGTCGCCCTGATCAACGCGGCCAACCGGCTCGCCGTGATCGTGCACCAGAAGGGCGGTTCCTACGAGCCCGGCATGCTCGCCGCGTTCGAGTGATCCACCGGCGAACGGGGCCCGGCCCGCGATCATTCGATCCGGGCCGGGCCTGGTGGTCGGCGGGACCACCGACACGTCACCGGGCGGGAACGAAGTTGGGGCCGCTGCGGTCGAAGTCGGGCTTGTTCTCGGTGACGAACTGTTCGACGGACAGCGGGGCCCGACCGCCGATCTTCTCGACGTTGTCGTTGGTACCCGCGAACACGCCGTGCTGGTAGTCCACGGCGACGTTGCTCAGGTGCTGGACGGTATGCGCGGGCAGCCCGCGTCCGGTCATGGCCGAGGCGAACTCCTCGACGCTGATCGGCTGGTAGTGCACCGGCATCCTGGCTCGCTGCGCGACCGCCGCCCGTCCGGCCGGCTGTATCCTGGTCATCGAACCGGTCGGCGGACTGCACGGCAACAGCGAGATGGACCTGCTCGAATTCCGGCTCGCCGCCGAGCAGTGAGGTGCCGGGCGGCAGTGCCGACGGTGCGAGATTCGCGTCACGCCCAGCCGTCAACGGGGATCGCTCCCTGGCCGGTCGCATCGATTCGTCCACTTTGGACTGTTGAGCGGTGGCCGCTGACTGTGGACATCGACATTGTCAGCCGTTCGGCACGCCTGTTACCGGTTTGCCACCGAAGAAGTCCTCCAGGATCTCGGTAAACCGCGCCGGCTGCTCCTCGGCCACGTAATGGCCGCAGTCGTCGACGACCACCTCGGTGACATCGTCGGCCGCAAGCCGCATCGTCTCGGCGGCCATCGCGCCGGTGTACCGCGCGCCGCCGATGGCGAGCACCGGCAACGTCAGCCGGGTCTTCTTGCGCTGCTCGTTCTGCGCGATCGTCTCGTCCAGCGCCCGGTAGTACGCGAAGCTCGCCCGCAGCCCGCGAGGGTCCGCGACGATCGCATCGACGTAGACGTCGACGGCGTACGCGGGGATCGTGTCCGGGGTGGCTGCCTTCTTGGCGAACTGGTAGCCGAAGAAGAGCCGCTCCCGCCCCTGGACCAGCTCCTCGTTGAGGTCGGTGAGCCGGTTGAAGCCGAAGTGCCAGAACCGCTGGTTGACCGCGGCCGGGCTGAAGACCGACGGAGTCGGCGTGAGACCGGGGATAATGGCGTCGACGACGGCGAGCCTGTCCACCCGCTCGGGGTGATCGGCAGCGAGGGCGTATCCGGTCCACATGCCGATGTCGTGGCCGACCACGTCGAACCGGTCGTGCCCGAGCGCAGCCATCAGCGCGACCAGATCGGCGGCCAGCGTGCCGGCGTCGTAACCGTCGTCGGGCTTGTCGGAGAGCCCGGCCCCGCGCGAGTCGACGGCGACGACGGTGTGTTCACGGGCCAGCGCGGGCATCACTTCCCGCCAGGCGTACCAGGTCTGTGGCCACCCGCTGACCAGCAGCACCGGCGGGCCGTCCCCGCCGGTGACCGCGTGCAGCCGCAGCCCGTCCAGCTCCACGAGCCGGCTGGTGAACACGTCGGTGAACCCGTGGGGCAGCCGCAGCGAACTCAAGCTTGTCGTGCCATCGGCCGTACCCATCATGGAACGATCGGTGCAAGATGCCATGCCGGCGACCCTACACATCTTGCAACGATCGGTGCAAGATGTGTACGCTGACGAACATGGTGGGCCGCAAGCAATTCGACGTGGACGAGGCGCTACGACGCGCGATGCACGTCTTCTGGCGCTGGGGCTATTCGGAGGCCTCGATCGACCGCCTGACCAAGGGCACGGGCCTGGGCCGGACCTCGCTCTACGGCACCTTCGGCGACAAGAGCACCCTCTTCCGGAAAAGCCTCCAACGGTATGCGCAGACCTACCACCCGCTGTACGACCAGGCACTGGCCGGCCCCCACCCGAGCCCGAGCGCCGTTGTGGCCGCCTACCTGCGGGTCACCCTGAACCGCATCGCCGACCCGACGGTCCCGGACGGCTGCCTGCTCACGGTGTCGGCAACGCAGTTCCCGGCCCTCGACGCGGAGGGCCAGGCGATGGTCCGCGCCATGATCGACGGTCTGCGGGCGATGCTGGAACAGGCGTTGCTGGCGGCGGGGGCCGATGAGCAGGAGGCGGCAGAGCTGGCGTTGTGCACGCTGGCAACGAACAAATCCCTGGCCGTGCTGAGCCGCGCCGGCTTCTCGAACGACGACCTGGCAACCGTCGCCGCAGCCGCTGCCCGCCTCCCCGGGAGACCACATCCACTACCTTGAGCAGTGCCGCCGCACCGGCCCAGCCGACAGGTAGTGGTTGGACACCGTGCCGACCACGCCGAGGACGACCGCTACTTCAGCCAGTCCGCATAGTGCGTGTTGCCGATGCGGGCGCCGTTCCCGGCGGTCAGCCCGTCGCCGTGGACGACGGCGAACATTCCGGCCGTGTCGTCGACGGTCACCGAACGCCGGTCGCCCCTGGCCGCGAGGGTGAGCCGACCCAGTTCGTCCAGCGGGTACACCTCGGGCCCGGCCAGGTCGAGCGTGCCGTTGCGCGGTGATCCGGCGGCGACCTCGGCGACAGTGGCGGCGACCTCCGCCGCGGCGACCGGCTGGAGGAGGGTGCGCGGCAGCCGGACGGTGTTGTCGTCCGCGGTCCAGGACAGGGCGGCGTCGATGAACTCCATGAACTGGGTGGCGCGGACGATCGAGTACGGCACCGGGCCGCCCTTGAGGATCTCCTCCTGGAGTGCCTTGGCCCGGTAGTAGTCGAGTTCGGGCACCTGGTCCACGCCGACGATGGACAGGATGACGAAGTGCCCGGCGCCCGAGCGCCGCGCCGCGGCCAGCAGGGTGTCCATCGAGGTCCGGAAGAAGGCGAGCGAGGCATCGTCGAAGGTCGGCGAGTTGGTCAGGTTGACGACCACGTCGGCTCCGGCCAGAGCCGCGTCCACACCTTCGCCGGTGCGGACGTCGACCCCGGTGGACCGCGAGTGCGGCACCGCCTCGTGCCCCATCTGGGTCAGGTTCTTCACGACCTGCGACCCGATCAACCCGGTTCCACCGATGACTGCGAACTTCATGGCCTACCTCCGTTAACTCGGACATCTTCTGTCCGAGACAATACTCGGACACGTTAGGTCCGAGTCAAGAGCCATGGTGGCTTAGACTGACCAGGTGAAGATGTCCGGCGGGGTCGAGTGGGCACTGCACTGCTGTGTGGTGCTGACCTCGGTGGACGAGCCGGCGTCGGCCGCGCGACTGGCCGAACTGCACGACGTCTCGCCCAGCTATCTGGCCAAGCAGCTCCAGGCCCTCTCCCGCGCCGGACTCATCCGGTCGGTCCAGGGCAAAGCGGGTGGCTACGTGCTCACCCGCTCCCCCGCCCGGATCACCGTGCTCGACGTGGTCGAGGCCATCGACGGGCCCGGTCCGGCCTTCGTCTGCACCGAGATCCGCCAACGCGGTCCGCTGGCCACACCGCCCGAGGCGTGCACCGCCCCGTGTCCGATCAGCCGCGCCATGGCCGGCGCCCAGACCGCCTGGCGGGACGCCCTACGCTCCGTCTCGATCGCCGACCTGGCCCACGATGTCGGCGCCGACTCCGGTCCCGGCGCACTGGCCGGCATCAGCAAGTGGTTGAGCACCAGCGAGGCGTAGCCACGCCGAGTGGACTAGAGAATCGTGCAGTCCGAGTCGGGCCGGCGGCCGGCATTGACGTTCATGACCAGCGCCTGGTGCTCATCGGTCGAGTAGCGGTAACCCTGTCGGCCGTCGGTGGCCCACGTCCGCCATTCGCCGTACTGGAACCAGGTGCGGCCCGCGTCGAGGCCGCTGCCGGTGAAGTGCAGCCAGATCGACTGGTTCAACTGGGCCCCACGGAACAACAGATCGATGTCGCCGAGCTCCGGAACGGTGATCCAGTAGTGGTTCTCGAAGCACCAGTAGATTCCGTCCACGTTCGGCACCTGTGCGTAATTGATCAACCGGAGACCCTCGTACGGAATCAGGAACAAACCGTCGTGCCCGTTCACCGTCGAAGGAATGTCCAGCGCGGCCAACACCAGCCGGCAACCCTCGGCCAGGCCACGGCAGTCGCCCTCACGCCGGCTGAGCAACGCTCCGACGCCGAGGCTGGCGCCGGTCCAGGTGAACGGTACCTTCATCACGATGTTGTTGATGACAATCGCCGCGACGGCAGCCGCGTTGTCCCGCGCCGCGACCAGCCTCAACTGATGGGCCGCGGAGTCGTTGCCGGTGAGGCCGGCATCGCCGATGCCGTCCAGAATTTGATCGAGAATTCCGTTGTCGTACTGCGAATACAGCGCGGTCAGAGCCTCTTCGGACATTTCTCCCCATTTCTCGAACAACAGAAACCTGTGGTCAGCCGAACAGGACCGTGCCCATCGCCTCGATGGTGCCGATCGGAAGCGGAACCGGGTCGTTGCAGGTCAGTGCGTGGTCGCCGCTACGCGCGGCCGGCTTGCCGTCGATCCACACGGTCGGGCTGCCGGCGCAGATGGTGGCCTGATCGGTCGGCGGATTGGCGAAACTGCCGGTCTCCGGGATGTGCGGCGGCTCGTTGACCGCGATGCTGCCCAGCACCGCGGCCGGCAGCCCCTCGATGAACACGGTGGTACTGCACGATTCGGTGATCCGGCCGGCGAACGGGAACGGCATCGGGGTCGGCACCGGCCCGGCGGCGGTGGGCACCAGCACGATGTGCGTGTCCGTGGCGGTCACCAGGTCGGTCTGCTTGGCGGCGGGTTCGCCCACGGTCGGCTCACTTACCCGTCGTGCCGGAGAAGGAGACCGCGGCCGAGCAGTGCGTGGCACCGGCGTTCAGGCACTCAACCGCGAGAGTCAGCGGGGCGGTGGCGGTGAACACGAGCGGTTGCACGAAGTGCAGGTCCTGGCTGCGGAAATTGTCCAACCCGAACACCAGCAGCGGCTGGCCGCCGGCCCGGATCTGCAGGATTCCGCTGTCCCCCATCGGGTTCTGCAACACCAGGTCGCTGACCTGGAGCGTCTTCTGGCCGGCGGCGAAGGCGTACGGGTAGGTGGTGAAGCTGGCACTGGTGGTCGGCGCCGCGTTGGACTGGAGGTCGGCCGAGACCGGGGTGCCGGCGGCCGCCGATCCGGCGTCGGGCGTTGTCGGCGCGGTACTCGCGCCCGGGGTGCCGGCACCGGTTCCGGCACCGGCGCCGGAACCGTTGGCGGCACCGGGCTTGCTACCGCCCGCGCCGCCACCGGCACCGCTCCCGGCGGCCGTGTTCGCATTCGCGGCAGCCTGGTTGGCCTGTACGGCGGCCTGGCTCGCCGCGCTCGCGCCGGCGGCCAACTGCTGACTCTGCGCCGCGACAACGGCCGCGGCGGTGGACTGCACGGTCGGCTTCAACACCAGGAACCACAGTGCCAGCAGGGCGACCACGACGACGGTGACCAACGCGATCGCCGGCAGCAACCACTTCGGCATCATCTGCCGTTGCAGCACGGCACCGTCGACGGTGACCGGGTCGGCCGCCTCGGGCAGCACGAACGCCTGGAACGGCAGCGCCTTGTCCGGCCCCTTGACGAACCGCTTGCGGGGTGCGGCCCGCAGCCGGACGTAGGTCGAGGTGCCCGGGTGCGCGACCACGGCCGCGGGCCGGGTACGGAAGTCCAGCAGATCGTCCTCGTCGAGCGCGGAGATCTCGGTGGTGACCGGGTGGTTGCCCAGATTGGACACGACCAGCCGGAACCGCGACACCCGCCGGGCGCGCACGGTCTTCGGCTCCAGTTCCGCCGACAGCTCGTCGAACGGCAGCACGGTGATCGTGCCCTCTTCGATCACCGAGCCGTCCGGGTCCTCCTGGGAACTGGCCCGCACGGCGAAGTCGACCTCGCCGGCGAGCACCACCGGCGAGCGAGGCACCTGGAAGATCAGCCGTACCGTGGCGTCGGTTCCCGGCAACAGGTTCAGCTGGGCCGGCTCGATCTCGGTCCACGGTTCGAGTTCGCCGAGCACCTCCAGCGCGATCCGGTCCACGACCATGCCGGTGTTGCGAACCCGGATGTCGCGGGAGACCTCGACGCCGGGCTCGACCGCCAGCACGCTGTTGTCAATCGCTGCGACTACTCCCACAGCACTCACCATCCTTGGTCACCGGTGCACCGGCCAGCGTCGGCCGGGCACGGAAAGACGCAGTGCGGACTGCCGGTTCCCGCAACCGAAGGTCACGGCGCGTTCAGCGCGAACAGTTCGATCTCGCTGATGGCCACGTCCGGTGGCGTGCCGCCGGCGTAGGTGGTGGCCACCTGGATGCGCACGCTGGTCACCAGCGCGCTGTGGGTGAGCTGGAGGGTCTGCGGCTGCACCGTGTCGGCGAGTTGGAGCGAATCGGACTCCTGGTTGGAGAACAGGAAGAACAGCACCTCCGGCCGCCCGTGTCCGGTGTAGTCGGCAGTGGTACCCGCGTGCACGATCACCTTCTCCAGCGTCTCGGGATGCTGGAAGGTCAATGTGAGCACCGGCGCCTGGTTGATCGAGGCGGGTGCCAGCCAGTAGCTACTCAGGTTCTCGTCGACGGCCGCCTGGGCGGGGTGGCCGGGGTCGGCCGCGCTCGCCTGCACGGTCACCGCGTGCACCGGCACGAAGGTCTGCTCGACCTTGTTGGTGACCTTCTGTTTGGCCGAGGTCACCACACTGTTGACCGCGGTCCGGAACGGCGGATAGGCGGCATACCCCAGTCCGCCGATCAACACGAGCACGCAGACCACCAGCCGGCCGACCCGGTACACCCGGCGCAGCCCGTGTCGCAGGCCGCCGGTCGCGGCACGGTGCCGGCGACCGACCGGGCGCTTGTCGATCGGCACCACGCGCGGACCACGCCGGCGCAACACCCGGCGCCACCACGGCACGTGCACCACGGTCGCCAGCTTCAGCGACTCCCCGCACCGACCGCAGAACTTGCGGGTCGGCATGTTGCCCTCACCGCACGCGCCGCAGATGAGGTCACCGGCATTGAGCTGGCGGGTCGAGGGCGTGCGGGTGACCGCCGTCGCCCTCGGCTTGCTGACCTGCGGAACCCGCTCGGCCGGCTCCTGCTCCGCCGGTTCCGCCTCGGCGTCGGGCCCGGTCACCGGCGCCACCAGCGCGGCGACCTGATCAGCGGGCGTCACCGGTGCGGGCGGTGGCGGTGGCACGGCCGCGGTGCTCGGTGGTGGCGGTGGGGGTGGCGGCGGCGCCGCACCAGGGGGTGGCGGCGGGAACGGCGGTCTTGGGCCGCCTGGTGGCGGTGGCGCGCCACCCGGCGGCGGTGGGAACGGTGGTGGCGGCCCGCCACCGGGGAGTGGCGGCGGGAACGGCGGCCTGGGCATCCCGGGAGGCCCGGGAGGAAAGCCGAGCCCCGGAGTCAGGGACGGCGCCGGTTCGCGCAGCACGCTGTCCGGCACCGGACCGCGGATCAGGTTCTGGGTGCCGCTGACCGCCCGGCTCAGCAGACCACGTTTCGGTTCGGCGGCCTGCTGTTCGACCTGTTCGACGAACTCCTCGGACACCGTCGGAGTGATCTTGTCGCCGGCCCATTCCAGGAAACTGCCGCAGTTTCCGCAGAACGACTCGGCGGCCGCGGTGTGGGTGCCGCACTTGCGGCAGACAATGATCATGGTGCTACCTCCAGCTGATGTGGCACGTGTGCCGGCTTCTCGGACCGGATCAGTTCGTCCAGTCCGGCGGTGTCAACGGCCTGCCCCTCGACGGCGGCGACCCGGACCGCCAGCCACGGCTGGTCGGCGCCGGGTGGGGTCGAGTTGGGCATGCTGGACCAGCTGACCCCGCCGTTGTCGGCGACCTCGACCGGGCAGCCGGAGACGAGTTCCAGGCGGGCCCGCAGCCCGGCGAGGGTGCCACGGACGCGGTGCAGCGGCACGGCTCCGGCGATCGCCGCGCGGCGCCGGGCCAGCGGCAGCTCCTCGTGCAGCTGGATGCCCAACCAGTCGGCCAGCCAGTCGAGAAAGTCCTCGGGCGCGGTCAGCGGATCGAGATAGGCGACCAGACAGTCCAGAGTGGACACCACGGGGGCGAGCACGTCGTCCAGTCCGGCGGTCCACCGCACGGCGAACTCGTCCTCCTGGAGCACCGAGGGCAACAGGGTGCGCAGTGGATAGGGCATGGCCAGCCCGGGAACGGTGCCGCGCATCAGTGCTCCTCGACCCGCAACTGGTGGTCGAAGGAGAACACCAGGCTGTTGGCCTCCAGATCGACCCGTTGGGTCTCCTTGCCGCGCACGCCGGTCACCGGGTCGGCGGTGAACAGCCGGATGTCCTCGACGATCTGCACACCGCTGACCTGTTGCAGCAGACCGAACAGCTCGCCGGCCTGCACCGGCCGGCCGAACGGCCAGCCCGCGCCGTCCGGTCCGCCGCCGGGCAGTGGACTGAGAAACCGGTAGAGCCGGTCGAGCGCGTCGGCCCGCAGTCGGTCGTGGCTCACCCTCGGCCGTGCCACCAGTCGGCCGACGACGGTGATTCCCCGGTAAAGCGGTGGTTCCACCACCACCCGGGCGCCGATCACCCGCGTCTCGTCGAGCCGCCGGGCGATGCCGGCCAGCGTGTCGGCCGAGGGCAGCAGGTTCTCGAAGGGCACCTGCCCCGAGCCGGCGGCGGCCGGCACCACCAGCACCCGCACCGCGCCGGGCATCGAGTCGCCGTCGCCGGCCGGCACGCAGCGCACCCGGGCCACCTCTGGCGCCGCCTCCCGGGCGATCGCCTCGTAGTCCTCGGTGGTCACCGCGCGGCTGCGCGAACGCAGCAGCAGCGGGCCACGCACCTTGGCCTGGTCGAGCGTCTCCCCCGCGACCCCGCCGTGCGCGGGCCGCAGGTTCTCCACGCCGGCCACGAACGGGATCGACGACTTCAGCGTCCGGATGGCGCGCACACCGACGTTGCCGGTCGGGCCGCCACCGGTGACGTAGCGCCGAATCCGCACCTGGGCGCCCAGTTCCGGCACCGCGCCGTACTGGCGCAACGTACCGTCCGGCTCCCGGACGGCGGGCCCGAACAGCACCTGCCCGCTACTGGCGGCCAGCACACAGTGCTCGTCGCTCGCGGTGCTGCCGGCGAAGTCCTCCACCAGCGTCCAGGACCGCCAGCCCGCCGACGAGCTCGTCTCCACCACCGGGGCGCCGATACCGGCCAGCAGCGGAGACCGGGACACCCGGAAGGTCTGGCCCGGCACGCCTTCGGACTCGCCCAGCGGTTCGACGGCGACGATCTCGCCATGCAGTGTGTCGATCGTGCCACCGACCGTGCAGGCGGTGAGGCCGTGCACGAAGGGGGGCGCCGTGTAGGGCGGCTGCCCCTCCTCCGGCTCGACCACCCTGGCCCGCAGCCAGCCGGCCCGCTCGCCGCCGACCACGCTCGCCTCGTGGCCCGCCGGCAGGTGCACGATGACCGCCCCGGACCGGTTCAGGCCGCCGGTCTCGTCCAGGCTGACCTGGCACTCGGTCCAGTCCTCGCCGGTCCACGCCTCCCAGGTCAGCGGTGGGCGCTTCGGGTTGACCCCGACGCCGTCCACCCGGCCGTCGAACTCGATCCGCACCGCGTTGTGCGGCGCCGGATCGTCGAGGCCGATCAGCAGGGCGTCGGCCACCGTCGGCGGGGTGCCGAACGCGGCGAACGGCACGTTCATGGTCAGTTGGTCGGTGCGGTCGGCCACCGCCCGCTGCTCGGGTTCGCCGGGTGCCCTGGCCACCTCGGTGCGCACCCGGGTGACCGTGCGGGGCGCGATGACCAACTCGTCCAGGGTGGCGAACTCGATGGACGGCTCGGTCTCGGTGCGGATCGTGCCCACCCGGGTGCCGGCCGCGACGGTCAGCGGCACGGTCGCCGGCGCGGACAGCCAGAAGGTCACCGGGGCCCTGGCCGGCGTGGGTGGCAGCAGCCGGAGGCCGATCAGTTGCAGGAAGGTCAGATACATCCGGTCGGGCACCCGGTTGAGCCGGAACAGGAGTTGGTCGGTCATGTGCGCGAACGTCTCGATCAACGTCACGCCCGGGTCGGACACGTTGTGGTCCGTCCACTCCGGACAGCGTTGCTGGACAAGTCGTTTCGCGTCGTCGACCAGGTCCTGGAACCGCCGGTCGTCCAGGTCGGGCATCGGCAGGTTCATGCCGGCTCAGCCTCCTGCCGGGGAATCGTGTAGAACGGGAACACCAGGTTGCGCCGGTCGTTCGTGGCCCTGGTCAGGTAGCCGATGTCGATGTAGAGCGTGCTCGGCTCGTCCGCGTCCACGGTCACCACCACGTCCTCGACCATGATTCGCGGTTCCCAGCGCAACAACGCGGCCCGCACCTCCTGGCTGATCTCGGTGGCATTGGTGCCGTTGGCGCCGTCGAAGACGAAGTCACGCAACCGGCTGCCGAACTCCGGTCGCATCGGCCGCTCGCCGGGATAGGTGCGCAGGATCAGTTGCACCGCCTGCTCGATGTCCCGTTGGCCACTGGCCAGCGCGATCCGGCCGGTGGCGTCCACCCCGAGCGGGAAGGCCCAGCCCGAGCCGATGAAGTCCTCACGCATTGGTGCCGCCTCAGTTGAGAGTGATCCGGGAACCCTTGATCGAGACCTCACCGGGGCTCTCGATCTTCACCCCGGTGGTGGCCTTGAGGTTGAGACTGTCGCCGCCGTCGATGTTGACCGTGCCGCCCTGACCCGCGGAGATGTTCACCGTGCCGGCGTCACCGCAGGCGATGGTGAGCACGCCGGCCGGTGACTTGCTGGCCGGCTCACTGGGCCGGCAGGTCAGCGTGACCGTGCCGGCGGTCTGGTCGATGGCCAGCGCGAGGTTGCCGTCGCCGGTGCCCAGCACGATGTCGGAGGCCACCGCGGGCGCGCCCGAGCGCACCTCGTCGTGGAACACCAGCCGGTTGCCGGCGGCGGACACGAAACCGCGCCGCACCACCTGGCCCGCGCTGCCGGTGACCTGCACCGCATCCCCGCCCAGCCCATAGGTGGTCGCGGTGTTCACGATGCCGCCCAACACGTAGGGCCGGCGCGGGTCGGCGAACTCGAAGCCGACCAACACCTCGTCGCCGACCTCGGGCAGGAACATCGAGCCGCTGGCCTTACCGGCGCCGACCTGCAGGGCGCAGGCCCAGTCCGTCTCGTAGTCCGGCGACAACCACGGCAGCGACACCTTGACCCTGGCCAGCTTGCGTGGGTCGTTGTTGTTCGTGACGATCCCGGCGTACACGCCGGTCAGTGCCGAACGGGTCGGGCGGCCCGCGCCGGCCGAGGCCAGACCGAGCAGTGAGCGGTCCTGCCGGCCGCTGGCCGCGAACCGGGTCACGTAGCCGCCCTCGTCGAAGTCGAAGACGTGCTGCGCGCCGGTGACCAGCCAGACGCCGCTGAACGGCGCGGGCACCCCGCTGATGGTGACCGCCGCCCCCGCGCAGATGCTCGGTGTGCCGACCGCCTCGCCGTCGGCCTCGGCGAACGTGCTGGCCACCTGGTCGGCCAGCGCACGCACAGCCTGTTCGGCGGCCGGGCTGATCGCGCTGCCCACCGCCAACGGCCGGTCGTGCACCACGTGCGCCCGGGTGGAGGGCGCCGGGCCGAGGTCGCCGACGGTGGTCGGCGGTTGCTCCGCCGCCGCCGACCGGCCGACGAACGTGCTGCCCAGCGTGGCCGGCTGCTGGCCGGTGAGCGTGGCGGTGCCGCCGGCCGCCGGCAGCGTGTGCGCCAACACCTTGGCCTGCAACGGGTCCCAGACCCGCACCTCGAACTCGGGCGCGAGGTTGCCGGCGGTGACCCTCGGCCGGAAGGCGTGCAGACCGGCGTTGAACGCCAGCGGCACCGGCGACCCGGTCGCGGTGGCCACCGTGGTGGCCGGCCGGAAGTGCAGCGTGCCGCCGACAACGAGGAGTTCGTAGCCGATCTCGCGGGCGCGCTGGCCGAGGAAGTCCCAGTCGGTCTGGTCGCACTGCCCGATGTGGTCGTGCGTGGTGCCGCTGGACTCGACCCGCACGTCGGTCAGCCCGGCCTCGCCGGCCACCCGGGAGGCGATGTCCGAGTCGGTCATGTTGACGAACGTCCGGGTGCGCCGGACCCGTTGCAGGCGATGCGTGAGGTCGTAACCGCGTACCACGGTGAAGCAGTTGAGGTTCTCGTAGCGGCCTTCCAGGCTGGTCACCTCGCCGCGCACCAACAGGGTGTCGGTGCTGCTGCCGTGCGCCGAGCCGGAGACCTGCACGACGGTCCCGATGTCGAGTCCCGCGGTGGACAACGCGGTACCCGGGTTGTCGAAGAAGGTCAGCTCGAACATGCCGGGCAGTTGCAGGCTCGTGTCGACCAGCACCCGCACCAGGTGACCGGCCGCGGCCTCCGCCAGCGGTTGGCCGGTACCGGCGCCGACCCGGACGTTCGCCGGCACCGCGCTGGTCAACGTGCGCGCTGGTGTGGTCATGTTTCGCTCCCGCCCAGTTCGTCCGCGCCGGGCAGGTAGAGCCGATCACCGGGTCGCACCCGCAGCGGGTCGTCCACCCCGTTGGCAGCCGCGAGGGCCCGCCAGTGCCGAACGTGGCCGTAGCGACGCAACGCGATCGACTGGATGCTCTCCCCGTCGATGACCACCCGGCCGCCACGGTCGGGCCGGCCGCCCGAGGTCGGGTTCTGCCTGGCCACCGTGCCTACCTTGACTTTGCAGGAGATCGTCACCACCGCCCGGGTCGCGACGCCGGCCTGGGTGAACCGGGAGTAGTCGATGTCCACTTTGGTCAGTACCAGATACATCGACTGGAAGGGAATGCCGGCGTCGAACTGGCCCCAGCTGAACGTCAGCTGCGGAATGCTCGGACTGTCCACCCCCTGCACGCCGGTGCTGCCGGTGACCACCGGGTAGGTCCAGGCCAGCAGCTGCTGACAGCGGCTGGGCACGTCGGCGCCGTCCAACAGGATCTCGCTGAACGAGATGGTGGTGTCCCCGACGTTGGTGACCACGTCGCTGTTGGATGCCACCAGCCGGGCGGTCGGTTCGGTCGGGTTCTCCACGACTCCCATGGAGTTGTTGAGCGCCTTGGTGTCCGAGCTGTGCCCGATCTTGATCGAGTTGGGGTTGAACTGGAAGTCGACGTACTTCGCGACGTTGTCCCGCTGACGCAGCCGGGCCGTCGCCGGCGCTGTGGCCGCCACCTCGGCGGTGCTGCCGCTCACAGGAAACCGCCGTGCTGCAACACCAACGTCTCCATCGCGAGGTCGTTGCCCTTCGCGCTGAACGACGGCCCCGACCAGGACACCGGATAGACCTCACGCAGCGTCCAGGTCATCAGGTCGGTGCGCTGGTCGACCGGGTTGAGCAGGCGAATACTGGCCGCGCAACCACTGTAGGACTGGCCGGGCGACATCCACTGGCTCTGCACCCGGGTCAGCCAGTCCAGCACGCGCGTCGAGTCCGGGGTGCGCATCGCCCGTTCCAGGGTGATCCGTTGGTACTCGACCCGTTCCGGCAACACGGTGGCCGAGGTGTAGTTGCCGCCGGAGTGAACCAGCCGGGTCTTGAACTCGACCGTCAAACCCTTGCAGGAGGACCAGTTGCCCAGATCGGTCAACTCGTCCACCTGGACCCCGAACCGCATGACGAGCCCGTACACCGGATAGTCGGCCGGACTCGGCACCGGAACGCCGGGTTGGTCGCTCAGCGTCCGGCCGACCACCGTCGGCGACGCCAGCTGCGAACTCAGGAACGTAGGCATCGGCTTCCTCGTGTTCTGGTGCGGTCAGGGCTACTTCAGGGCGTCGGCCAGGAATCCGGTGTGCGCCAGTTCCAGCGTCTCGATCACCGGCCTGCCGGTGGACGCGTCGAACTCGGTGATCGACCAGCCGACCGGGAAGAACTCGGTCAGCCGCCACTCGACCACCGAAAAACCGAGCCAGTCGATCAGCTGCACGGTCCCGCTGAGCGGTTGCGGGGTGCGCGAGGTCGCGCACAGCCAGGACTGCACGATGGCCGAATCCGAACAGGCGGCCCGCTGCAACTTGATGTTCTGGTACTTCGTGGTGCCGGGGAAGATCCACACGTCGTTGCCCTGATCCCCGGAGCGGTACTCGCAGGTGGACCACGAGACCGACAGCCCCGAGGCACCCGACCAGGACCCGAGATCGTAGGTCGACCGGTCGATGACCACCACGAACCGATGGTTCATGCTCACCGCACCGGTGAGCGTCCCGATGCCCTTGCTCAGCTCCGCACCCAGCGACATGGCTCTGCTCCTAACGGAAATCGCTCAGCAGACCGGCGCGTTCCCGGTCCACGATCAGTTCGGTGCGCAGCAGCCCGCGCAGCGGTCGGTAGAGCCGGCCGGCCAACTCGTCGATGTCGGCGGTGTTGTCCAGGTCCACCGGACGCTGCGCGCACAACGCGATCAACCGGTCCCGGTTGGCCGCCCAGTCCGGGTCCGGCTCGGCGGCGACCGGCTCGTGCCCAACTCCGGCCGGCGCCGGCGGATCAGCGATCCCGGGCAGCACAGCGGGGTCGGCCCGCCAGGTTGTGGCCGGCCGCGCGACGGGTTCGGCCGCGACCATGGTCTCCGGCTGGCGCTGGACACGGTCGGGTGTGGTCACCGGCTCGGGGACCGGTTGGCGATGGATCAGCGGCGGTGGCTGGGGTCCGGATCGCCGGAACCATTGCTCGGTGGCGACGGCTTCTCGTTCGAGCGAGCGTCCCTGCGGGGTCTGCTCGGCGGGCAGAACGCTGCCGAACAGGCGTTGCTGGGCGACGTGGGTCAGCTCGTGCGCCAGGGTCGTGCGGGCCGATTCGCTGGTGAGCGGGCCGGCCGACTCGGGCAGGTAGATCTCCTCGTCCCGGGTGAACGCGCGGGCCCGCAACTGCTCGGCGGCCCGGTCGACCGCGGGGCCGCGGTGGACCGGGACACCGGACACGTCCATGCCGTGCACCGATCGCACGGCGTCGACGATGTCGACCGGGACCGGGTTGGTTCGGTACCGTGCGGGCGAGATGGTCGGCGGTTCCGGTGGCCGGTCGGGTGGCTGTTCGGTGTGGGTGTCGTCGGGCCGGGCGATCGTGGGCCGGGGTCGGGTGGTCGGGTGGCTCCGGGGGCGTGCCGGGATCGGTGCGCCAAGGCCGAGCGGTCGCCGGGCCGGTGCTGCTGCCTCGATCTCCGGCGGGGGCGGCCAGGACGGGCCGGCCGGCTGGTCGATCCGGGGCGGTGCGGTCACGTTCGGCGGCCGTGGTTCGCTCGGCCGGGTTGCGCCGGACGGCTCGATCCCGCTCGGCGGCTCGATCCCGCTCGGTGACTGAATCTCGCTCGGCGACACAGGCTCGGCCAGCGATTCAGGCTCGCTCGGCAGTTCCAGCTCAGTCGGTGTTTCCAGCTCGGCCAGCGATTCAGGCTCGGTCGGTGGCAGCGGTCTGGTCGGCGACACAAGGTCGCTCGGCGATTCAAGCTTGGTCGACGACAGCAGCCTGGTCGGCGCCACCGGCCGGCTCGGCGGCGGCAGCTGGCCGGGCGGTCGGGGGCCGTCCGGCGACGCCGGCTCGATTCTCGGTGCGGGCTCGGTCGCCTGTGCCGGATCAGCCGGAGGCCCGATCTTGTTCGACTGCCTGACCTTGTTCGGCCGTCCGGGCTCGGTCGGCGGCGCGAGCCCGGGCGGCGGCAGCGGGGGTCGAGAGTCGTTCGGCAGCAATAACTCTGCCGCCGGCGCAAGCTCACCCGGCGACGACAACCCGGTCCGCGAGCCGACCTCGCTTCGCGCCGCCGGCTCGGTCCGGGGCCCGGCCTGGTTCGGCCACACCAGATCGGACCGGTGCCCGATCACGCCCGGCTCGGCCGGGGCTTCGGCTTCACTCGGAGATCGCGGCTCGGTCCACGGGCCGACCTTGTCGGGCGAGGCCACGGTCCGCGGGCCGTTCTCACCCGGCGGTGCCGCCGCGGTCCGGACCCCGACCTCGCTCAGCGACGCCGGCTCGGCCGGCAATGGTCCACCGCCGTTCGACGAGGTCCAGTCAACCAGCCCGACCTCGCCCGGTGGTGCCGCAGCTGCCTCGGCCGTCAGCTCGCCCCGGACCAGCCCATCGGGCTCGTCCTGGCGAAGGTCCTCAGCCCCCGGCCCGCCAACATCCACCGTCTCACCAGGCGGTTCCAGCAGTCCAGCGCCGATCTCCGGTCCAGCACTGGTCAACGGTCCGCCAGGCAGCGGCTCGATCCCGCCCGGCACGGCATCGTCACCCGGACCCGCGGTCCGGTCCACCCGGACGCCCTGGCGACGGCTCTCCGCCAGGCTCATTCGCCGTGCCGGCGGCGCGTTCACCGACCGGGTGGTTGGCGCGGGACGCACGGTCGGTGCGGGCTGCGCGGCCGGCACGGGCGCCTCGGCGTTCTGTCGGACCGCGGCCAGAATGTTCCGCAGTTCGGCCAGGGAAGCCGAGTCGTCCTCCCAGGACTCGGTCGCCGCACCATCCGGCGCACCGACGACCTCACCGTGATCGACAAACGCGACCAATTCCTCGGTCGGACCAACTTGTGTTTGAAAGACCGGCGCGACAACAGCTTCGGCAACAGCCGGCAGCGAACCGACCACCCGGCCGGCGACCGCGGGCGGGCCACCGAGGCCGGCCCGCAACAGCGGCCGGGTGCCGCTCACGTCCGGCAGCGCTGCCGCCGCGTCGCTGGTCATCGGGTGCTCCGGCGTGACGGTCAGCCGGATGGGCTCGATCCGGGTCCAGGCCCGGTCGGGCTCAGCCGCCGCATCGTCCTTCCGCCGCCGGAACCCGAACGGAAACCGCATCAGTTCACCTCCCGCCGCATTGGCACGGACCGATCGGTCCGCAGGTTGATCGCACCGACCTGGTCGATCACCAAGGTCCGGACGTGGTGGGGCAGGTCGAGAATCTCCGCGAGCGACCAGTGCAGGTAGTAGGCGAGGTACACGGCCTCCTGCCAGAGCCGGTCAGCCGTGTACCTCACGGTTCCCCCAGGCCACCACCCGCCACGTCCACCGCGAACTCGTGGCCGCACGCCGGGCAGCTCACGTCCACCTCGGTGTGGCCCTCCTGGTTGATCCGCCGGTACAGCTGCTGCAGAAACGCCAGGTCGGAAGCGAACAAGCCCTCGATCACCGACTCGCCGACCGGGGCCAGCGCGCCCAGGCTGCTCACCGTCCTGGCCAGCAGCAACACCGTCAGGTAGGCCGGGTTCTGCCGGACCCGCGGATCGGGCTGGGCCATGATCTCGTCCCGGGCCGTCGCCAGCCGCATCACGCCTTCACGGTGCACCGACCCGGTCCCGTCCACGTAGCCACGCGGCAACACGAACGGGTAGGAGGTCACCACCGCAGAGCCGAGCGACGAGCCGGTGGCGCCCGGCAGGTGTCGCACGCTCACGCCCCGGCCAGACTCACCGAGCTGCCCTTGGGCATGAACTCGATCTGGTCGCAGACGAGCACCACACTCTGCACGGCGACCGCGCTGTCACCCGCCTTCAGACCGGAGACCTCCAGCTTCTTCGGCCACGCGTTGTACAGGTTGAAGGACATGACGGTCTCGACCTGGGAGGGGTCCGTCGCGCCGGGTTTGGACTGCACCACGTAGAGCGTCGCGTCGACCGGCGCGCTCGGGTCGTTGACCCGCACCCGCATGTGCCACGTCCACAGGTAGGCGTTGTCGTCGAAACCACGCTTCAGCGTGACCTCAGGCGGCTTGGTCTTGCCGTACTGCTTGGTGTGGGTGACGACCCCGGCCGTGTCGCAGAAGATGTACTCCTGCGCGTCGACCTCGCTCACCAGGCTGCTCATCTCCTGGAACGATGCCACCGGCGCACCACCGACGTCGATGTAGAATCGCGGCGCACTGACCACTTTGGACTGTGGACTGGTCATCTCTTGTTCCTTCCGCGTTCGGCGGGACCGCTACTCGGCGAGTTCGGCGCCTTGGGCCAGCTGGGACACCCGGAACACCACGAACTCGGCCGGCTTGACCGGCGCGATGCCCACGTCGACGGTGAGGATGCCGACGTCGATGTTCTCCGGCGGGTTGTTCTCGGCGTCGCACTTGACGTAGAACGCCTCCTCCGGCGAGCCGCCGAACAGCGCGCCGCTGCGCCACACCCGCCGCAGGAACGAGCTGATCGTCCGGTTCACCCGCTCCCAGAGGAACCGGTCGTTGGGCTCGAACACCACCCAGTTGGTGCCGGACAGGATCGACTTCTCGACGAAGTTGAACAGCCGCCGCACGTTGAGGTAGCGCCACTCCGGATCGCTGGAAAGCGTGCGCGCGCCCCAGATCCGGATACCCTGGCCGGGGAACGCGCGGATGCAGTTCACCCCGATCGGGTTGAGCTGGTCGTGCTCGCCACGGGTCATCCCGGTCTCCAGCGCGATCACGCCACGGACAACCTCGTTGGCCGGCGCCTTGTGCACTCCCCTGGTGGCATCGGTGCGCGCCCACACACCGGCCATATGACCGCTGGGCGGAATGAACTCGGCCCGGCCGCGCAGCGGGTCCATCACCTTGATCCACGGGTAGTACAGCGTGGCGTACTTCGAGTCATAACCGGCGATGTCGGTGCGCCACTCCTTGATCCGCTGCGGGCCGAGACCCGGCGGCGGGTCGAGCACGGCGACCCGGTCACCCATCAGCTCGCAGTGCGCGATCATCGCCAGGTGCACCGACTTCAGGCCCTCGTCGTCCAGCACGCCGGCCTGGTAGGCCGACATCGCGTCCGGGACGCACAGCATGGTCACGTCCTCGATCGTCTCCAGGCCGGCGAACCCGGTCCGGGCGCTCGAATCACCGACATAGTGGTCGGGGGTGACCGCCGGAATCCGCGGCGGGTCGTCGACCGCGAGCACGAAGCGCGCACCTTTGCGTGGCACGGCAACCGAACCGGTTCCGGGCTCCTCGATGCGCACCAGCTTGGACTGCTGACGCACCGCCGTCACCACGTTGGTGGCGCCGCGCCGGGTGGTCAGGTTGTCGAACGTCTCGACCGTCTCGCCCCGGGTGACCACGAGTTTGAAGTTGTCCTCGGCGGGCTCGGTCGCGTCCGCGACATCCACCGAGATCTCCTGCTCGGTGCCCGCCGCCAGGGCCCGCACCACGAACGCGGCCCGGCCGTTGTCCGCGGCGGCGGAGATCTGGGCCGAGGACAGCGCCGGCGGCTCGTCGCCGCCCGCGTCGCCGCGACCGAGCACGCCGACGCTGACGACGTAGGCGGAACCGCCGCCGTTGAGGAAGTAGCCGTAGACCGACATCGGCAGGTAGGCACCGTCGGCAAAGGACCCGAATGTGGCGGTGTACTGGGTCCAGTTGGTCACCAGGACCGGTTCGTTGGCCGGACCGCGTTCGGTGAAACCGACGAAGGCACACAGGGCGGTGCCGACGCCCTCGATCGGGCGGGACCCGGAGGAGACCTCCTCCACGTACACACCGGGCGACAGATAGCTGGGCATCGATCCCTCCAGGCTGGACAGCTCGGACAGGAAGAGCCTGGCAGTCGGCGACCCCGCGCCGAAGGCGTGAACCACACGCAGGTCGCGCACACTCGACTGCGTGATGACGCACCGGATTCGGCAACCCGCGGTGCGCACTCGCCAGCCACCGGCCGCCCTCGACGGACCAGGATGAGACGGTGATCCAGGACGTCGATCTCTCGCTGCGCGCGTGGCTGGCCCGCTGTCTGCCCGAGGGCACGGAGGTCCGGTTCGGTCGACCGCCGGAACGGCAGCCGGGTGGCCCGCTGGTGCACGGCTTCCTGTTCGACATCCGGGAGGACATCGCCAGCCTCACCGGCTACGCCGAGGACATCAGGGGCACCGACGGCGCTGTGGTCGGCCGACGGCAGCCGATCCGTCGGTACCGGCTGCGATACCTGCTCACCGCCTGGGTCCAGGACGACGCCGAGCCGACCGAACACGAACTGCTCGGTGCGATCCTGCTCGCGGGCGCCGAGGACGCGACGATCCCGGCGGACTGTCTGGCCGGCTCGCTGGCCGGCACCGACCAGGTGGTGCCGCTGCGCTGCGCACCCGACGACGCGCGCCCGGCCGGTGTCGATCAGCTCACCCGGACGGCGTTGGAACTGCTGGTGATCGCGCCGCTGATCCCGGTGACCCGAACCGAACTGGCTCCGCCGCCCGGTGAGTTCCACCTGCGTCCGGTCCCCTCGGCCGCGCCCTCCACCGGCGGCCGACCGACCCGGTCGGACCGCCGGCCGCGCGGCCGGATCACCGAAGCCCCCTGACTGCCGACCTTTGTGGAGTATTACTGAAGCCGGCGGTGATCCGTTGACCGGATCACGGATTCCTGTGGAACGGCGGCTCCTGCGGGCTGGGATCGATCAGAAACGTGCTGGTGGCCAACACATTCCCGGCCGGCCCGGTGGCGACGAGAGTGCGCGTCCCCAACTCGTCGTCCGGCAGGATGACCAGGTCCACGGTGAATCCGCCGGCGGCGTCAGTGGTCGTGCTCACCGTGCCGATGCCCGGACTCCAGGACAGCTTCACCCCGTCGCCGATCGGGAAGGCGATGCCGGTGGCGCGCACGACCTGGCCGCCGGTCGCGACCGAGGGCGACACGGTGAGCAGCGGCACGGTCGGCGTGGTGACCGTGGCGGTCAGTCCGACGGTCAGGTCGCCGTCCGCCTCGCCGTCGTCCCCGGTGGCCACGGTCAGCAGGCCGGGTAACGTGCCGACCGTGCTCGGCGTGAAGTCCACCGCCAGTTGGCACTGCTGTCCGGCATGCAGCACGGCCTGCTGACACGTGTCGGTGACCATCCGATACGGGCCGGTCAGGTCGACGCCGGTGACCGTCGTCGGGCCCGGCCCGGCATCCGTCACCGTGATGCCGCGACTCTGCGCCGGCAACCCCGACAGCAACGAGCCGTAGGCCACCGCACCGGGATCAGCCGTGAGCGGACCGAACCGCTCGAACGTGTACACACTGTCCACATCGGATGGACCGGCCGGGGTGAGGTCCGCCTCGCCGGGGAAGGCCAGCAGCCGGCCGTGCGCGTCCAGCGACGGTTCGGCCAGCGTGCTGCCGTCGGTGAGACTGTTGCCGGTGGCGGACACCGCGGTCAGCGCGGTCGAGCCGGGTCCGAGTCCGGCCAGGTAGACGTTGGTGGCCTCGCCGGTCGCCGGCTGGGCCAACAGGTTGCGGGCGGTGGAGTCGAAGGCGACCGTGCTGCCGTCCTGGGAGATCGCCGGCGACTCGCTGGGCAGGTCACCGGCGGTCACGCCCAGACCCTTCGTCGAGGACACCAGTCGGGTGCTGTCCGCGCCGATGTCCCGGACGTAGACCTGGGGTGGCCCGGAGCCGTTGGTCGCGGTGAAGGCGATCCGCGAGCCGTCGCCGGAGATGGCCGGGGCGCCCGCGTCGGTCGCCGGTTGGCAGCTGCCGGTACCGGGCAGGCAGGAGACGAGTTCGGTCGACGCGGGCTGGTCGGTGTCGTCGCCGGATTGATCGGTTTCGCCGGTCGCGTTGTTGTCGTGTCGCCAGACCTCAGTACCCACGCCGGCCCGGGCCGGCGCCGCGACCGCGCTGAAGGTCAGATAACGGCCGGTGGCCGACAGGCTCGGCTGGCCCGCACCGGGCAGCGGCACACCCGCACCGTCGACACTGGCGACGACCCCGGCCGACGCGGCGAAGTCGGGGCCGTGCCGGACGACCACCACGCTGCGCACCCCGGTGACCGACAGATATGTTGCCTGCTTGGCGTCCTCCCCCGGCGGCCCGACCGTCAGCAGCGCGGCGCCGGGCGCCACCTGCTGGGGATCGACCAGCACGTAGCCCGTGCACGAGGTGGGTGTCGTCCCCTCGCTGGTCACGATGCCCAGTTGCTCGCCCTGCTGGCAGGGTGGCGGCAGGTCCGGCGACACCGGGTCGGCCAACCGCGCGGTGTTCGGATCGATCAGCTGGAGGGCGCAGTCCGTGATAGCGAGGGTCAGTTGGCCCGCACCGGTCACCGGTACCTGCACGACCACCGGCGCACCCACCTCCAGTTGGCCGAAGTCGACCAGCGGGTTGCCACGATTGTCGATGCCGGCAGTCGGCGCGGGCTGCGGTGTCAGGCCGGGGGGCGGGGCCGGGCAGTTGGGCGCGAAGGATTCCGCCGGCACCGTCGGGCATTCGGCGACCAGCTTGGTGTCCGACTGGCCGTCCGGGGTGACGGCGTCGGTGATCAGGTCACCGGACAGCACCGCGCCCGCACCGGCCGCCGCACACGCCTGATCCATGTCGACGCTGATCGAGAGCGTGCACGCCTGGTCGGGTCGCAACGTGCCGAAGGCGGCGGCGGCTCCGTCGCCGCACTGGATCGAGTCGATCCCGAACGGCCCGCTCACCGTCGGCGGACCGAGGAACTGGATGGCGGTGGGGATCTCGTTGACAAAGCTCAGCAACTCCGACCGTTCCCCGGTGCCGCCGGCCGGCATCTCGTCCTCGGGAACGAAGTCCAGCAGGTCACCATCGGCGTTGAGCCCTTCGGTCTGGTCGTCGATCATCCGGGCCACGCCGTAGCCCACCGGGGTCAGCTCGGCGGGATAGGCCAGCGTGCTGCCGTCCGCCGACAGCTGCGGGCCGCAGCGCACCGGGCCGGTGTCGGCACCAAGGTGGAACGGGCAGGCCATGATCTGTTGGTAGTGCGGATCTCCGGCGTTGTCGGTCACCTGGCTGACGACCAGGTTCCCGGCTGCGTCGAACGCACCCTGGCCGGTGGCCTGCCGGTCCGCCACGTCGATCTGGCCCTCGTGCACGGCACCGATCCCGTCCTGATAGGCCACCAGTCGGCCGTCCCCGGAGATGCTCGGCGCGGTCGTGTCGTCGCCGGTCTGATCGCCCACCAGCGTGGTGGTGCCGGACAACCGGTTGCGCACGTAGACCCGGTACTGGTTGGCCTCGCCCTGCTGGGTCACCGACGCGCTGACCGGCAGGTCGGAGGCGGACACGAACGCGGTGTACTCGCCGTCTGCGGCCAGCGCGGGCTGCCCGCTCTGGGCGGTCGCCGCGGTGCCGTCGCTGCCGACCGAGACCAGCTGGAACCGGGTGCCGGTCAGCTGGCCGGCACCGACCGCGGCCGGTCCCGGGACGAACGCGGCGAGCAGGGCCAGGGCGAGTACTCCGGACAGCAGCAGCCCGGACCGACGCAGACGGGTCATCACCGCAGCACACCAGCACCGACGCCGAAAACGGTGAGTGATCACGCGACGTCGCACGCAACGCCGGTTGCCGGATCGCGCAGCGCGGAGCCCCGAAGATGTAGGGACGACTGTAGGGATTCCCCTGTTTCGGCGCACGGCCCACGCTCGTAGGTTGCTGACCAGCACTCAACAGTGAGGGGTAGCACTGATGAACCAGGAAGACGACGTACGCACTCTCCTCGGCCGCCCGGGGACCCGCAAGGCCGTACGGACGGCGGCGAGATGACCGCACCGGTGCCCGTGCTGCTGATCTCCAGTGACCCGATCTCCCAGGCCGGGCTGACCGCCGCCCTGCGCAGCAGGCCCGAGTTGCGGCTGGTTTCCGACCACACCAACGAATCCACCCACGGCACCGACGGGCGGGGCGCGGTGGCCATCGTCGCGGTGGACGCGCTGGACGAGTCGGCCTGGGCGACCATCCGGGGGCTGCGGGGACAGGGCTGGCAGCGGACCGTACTGGTGCTCAACGAACTGGGGGATCACGATCTGCTGGACGCGGTCGACGCCGGGGTGTGCGCCATCGTGTGGCGCTGGGAGGCCACCGCGACCCGGCTCGCGCAGACCGTGCTGAAGGCGGCGGCCGGGGAGTCGGCGCTGCCACCGGCTCTGCTGACCCGGTTGCTCAAGCAGGTCTCCCGGCTGCAACGGCATGTGCTGGCGCCACGGGGAATCTCGTTCAGCGGGCTCGCGCCGCGGGAGGCGGACGTGCTGCGACTGGTGGCTGAGGGGCTCGACACCAATGAGGTCGCCCAGAAACTCGCATATTCGGCACGAACGGTTTCCAATATTCTTCAGGCGGTGACCAACCGGTACCAACTCCGGAATCGGACACATGCCGTTGCCTACGCGATTCGGGAAGGTCTCATCTAGTTGCCCAGGTCGGGCTGCGGGAAGCTCGGCCTTTCCCGGAATTACCGAACGCAAGAATTTGCGCCGAGGGATTCGTATCCACCGCCGTACGGCCAATAGTGTCCGCGCCATCGACACTGGCCTGGGCGGTGGATACCCTTGTCGTGTTTCCCGATCCGGTATCGGCGGTAACGTCCGGCCGGGCGGACGGCGGGCGTCGGGGGGAGAAATCGCGTGCGGGACGCCCTGCTCGAACGTGAATCCGAACTGCTTGTGCTGGAGCGGTCCCTGACCGAACTGGCGGCCGGTCGCGGTGGGGTCGTCTCGGTGGAGGCCGCCGCGGGCCTTGGCAAAACGACGCTGCTGCGGCACGTGCGCGAGCTGGCCACGACGGCCGGCTTTCAGGTGATGTCCGCCCGTGGTGCGGAATTGGAGCAGGAGTTCACCTTCGGCGTGGTCCGCCAGTTGTTCGAACCGGCACTGATCAGGCACGCGGCAGCCCGGCGGAACCTGTTCACCGGCACGGCAGGCTCGACGGCGTCACTGTTCGCGGCGGACGGACCGGCCGTCGCCGGCCCGCAGCGCGCGGAATCAGTGTACCTGCTGCTCAATGGGTTGTACTGGCTGTTGGTCAACCTCAGCGAGCTGTCCCCGGTGGTGATCCTGGTCGACGACGTCCAGTGGGTCGACCCACCTTCGTTGCGGTTTCTGGGGTTTCTGGCCCGCCGGGTCGACTCGATCGCGGTGACCGTGGTGATCGCCGGCCGGCCGGGGTTCGCGCCCGACGACGAGCTGGTCGAGGACATTCTGGGAGCCAACGAAACCACCGTGCTGCCGCTGCGCGATCTGAGCCCGGCGGCAGTCACCGACCTGGTCCGCCAGGAACTCGGCCAGGGCGCCGATCCGCGGTTCAGCGCCGCCTGCCACGAGGTGACCAGTGGCAATCCGCTGTTCGTCCGCGAACTGCTACGGGTGCTCGCCGGCAACGGCACACCGCCGACCGCGACGATGGTGGCGTCCGTCCGTGCGGCCGGACCGGACGCCATCCGGCGGCACGTGTCCGGCCGACTGCGGCGCCGGCCGAGCGCGGAGGCGATCGTCGCCCGCGCGGTCGCCGTGCTCGGGGACGACACCAGCCTTGCCCTGGTCGCCCAGCACTGCGACCTGCCGGTGGAGACCACGGCAGCGGCTGCGGAAGCGTTGACCCACAACGGTATCTTCGACCGGGACGACCCGCCGGCGTTCGTGCACGCGGTCGTCCGGGACGTGGTGCTCTCGCTCGTGCCCAGCAGTGAGCGCAGCGCTCAGCACGACCGAGCCGCGCTGGTGTTGCACGCGGCCGGCGAGCCGATCGCCCGGATCGCCTCGCACGTGTTGCGCACCACCCCGGCCGGGAACGCCGACCGGGTGAGCGTGCTGCTGGCCGCCGCCGACCAGGCCAGGAAACAGGGCTCCCCCGGTGGCGCCGCCGTGTTCCTGCTGCGTGCGCGGAACGAACCGCCACCGCCCGGGTTGCGCTCCGAGGTGAGTCGGCTGCTCGGCAACTGTCAGGGCTACCAACTCGCGCTGGACGAGGCGGAGATCCATCTGCGGGAGGCGTTGGCCCTGGCCGATTCGCCGCCGCAGGAAGCCCTGTGTGCCTACAGTCTGGCCCGGTTCTGCAACGCGAGCGGTTCGGCCGGTGAGGCCGCGGACCTGCTCGCGCACGCCATCAACTGCCTGCCGGCCGAGGTCAGTGCCGACCTGCCCGCCGAGCTGGAGGCCGAACTGATCGGCGTCGCCCGCTCCGATCTCGCTCGCCGCGACGACGTGTTGCGCCACCTCGCGTCCTACCGGCGCAGGCCCAACAGGTCGGCGGCCGTCACCGACGCACATCTCGCGGTGGAGGCGATTTTCGCCGGTCAGCCCGCGGACAACGCCATCACCCTGGCGGCCCGGGCCCTCGCCGGGGATCGGCTGCGACCGGACAAGTCGGCGATCTGGGTCGCCGTGCACGCACTGGTGGTGGGCGACCGACTCGACCAGGCGGAGACGCACCTGGCTCGGGCCCTGTCCACCGCTGTCCACAAGGGACTTCTCTTCCCGCTCGCGTTGGTGCGGAGTTTCCTTGCCCGGGTGGCGTATCTGCACGGGGATCTGGACCAGGCGGGCGAACACGTCGAGCTGGGCACCGCGGAGGTGACCGGCCCCAACCTCGCGCTCCCGGTGCTGCACGCCACCGAGGTCCACCTCCTGCTGGAACGGGAGCAGTGGAGCGCCGCGGACGAACTGCTCCGGCAGGGTCCGCTGGCCGGCGGCCGGGAACCAGCGACGGTCTGGGAGCTGTGGTTGCTGGAGGCTCGGACCAGACTGTTGGTGGCACAGGGAAAGTCTCGGGTCGCACTGGACCAGGCGTTGGCCTGCGGACGGTTGTACCGACGCTGGGGCGCCGAGGCCATGCTGGACACCACCTGGCGGCTCCAGGCCGCCGAGGCATATCGCCAACTCGGTGAACCCGGCAAGGGCGTCGGACTGGTCACCGAGCAGTTGCGGCTGGCCAGGGCGTTCGGCGTGCCGCGCCACGTGGGCATCGCGCTGCGCTGCGCCGCGCTGTTCGCCGACACGGTGGACGAGGCGATCCGGCTGCTCCGGGAGGCCGTCGACCTGCTCCAGGTCTCCGCCGCCCGGCTGGAACTTGCCCGCACGTTGGGCAAACTGGGCACACTGCTGCTGGACAACGGCGATCGCCGCGGCGGCCTGGAAGCGGTCGGTCGCACCGTCGAGCTGGCCGTGGAATGCCACGCCGGCACGATGGCCGAGCGACACGGCGCGCTGCTGGCCGACACCGGCACCCGGCCACCGAGGCTGGTGCCCTCCGGCGTGCGCGCGTTCACCCCGGCCGAACGGCAGGTCGCGCAACTGGCCGCGAACGGACTCACCAACCGGCAGATAGCCGAACGTCTTTTCCTCAGCGAGAAGACGGTCGAGGCGAATCTCAGCCGCGCCTATCGCAAGGTGGGAGTCAAGTCGCGAACGCAACTCACCGTGCGAATGGCCGCGACCGACGTGAGCTACGAGGTCGGCTAGAACCGCCCAATTCCGCACACTTGTCGCGGGTCGGCCGCGTATCCCAAGTAGAGGGTGATCCACGCTCGCCGCACTTCCGAGTGCGATAACATGCGGGCGAAGTCGCAGTGGGGGAAGCAGGTCCGGCACGCGGGGAGGCGCGCTGAATTGGGGAACTTGTCCGCACGTTTCGGGGTTCGCCGACGCATCGGGCCGGCCGCGGCGCGACCGGTGATCGTCATCGTCACGCTGGTCGCGGCGGCCGTAGGCCTCGCGGCCTGCGGCACCCAGGTCGCCGGATCGGCGCAACCCGCCCCCGGCGCGCCGGCCCCGACCTCCGCGCCGACGCGATCCGCGCCAGGGCCGTCATCGCCGACGCCGTCCGGGTCGTCGCCCTCGTCCTCCGCCGGGACGCTGCCGGTTGACCTGTGCGGTCTGCTGAGCTGGAAGGACCTGAACTATCCCGGCGTCGCGGGCGCGACCAGCCCGACCAAGTCCGGCGGGCAGCAGGGCTGGAGCCAGTTCTGCCAGTGGTCCTCGCAGCAGTTCGACGCCGGTTACACGCCGCCGCCGGACCCGCAGTGCAACAACGACAACAGCCCGGGCTCGGTGACCGGCGCGTTGCAGTGCGCGGATGAGAACGCCAAGCAGTTGACGCAGATCGAGGCCAACTCGGCGTGGGTGAACATCGCCGTCGGTTGGCAGTCCGGCCAGGTCCAGATCACGCCGTCCTCGACCTACACCAAGGACGGCACCACGGTCTATCTCGACGGCACCTCGATGAACTGGACCTGCATCGGCGTCCTGCACTGGGCGAACGGCACGCTCCAGGTCGAGGTGCAGGACGCAACGAAGGCTTTCGGGACGCCATGTGACCAGGCGACGACGGTCATCAACCTGTTGATCAGCCGGCAGCCGAAGTGAGGCCGGCAGCCGCCGCTCCCTGCTCGCCCGGGACGGCGGGCCGGGAGCGGCGGTCGGAACCAGCGCGGTCGAACTAGGGTTGCGGTGCGCCCGCCGGTTGTACGTCGACCACAAAACTGCCGGTCGCGTGTTGGCCGTAGTAGCTCACCGTGGCCGTCACCGTGGCCACGCCGGCAGCGGCGGTGCGGATGGTGTTCCCGTACCGGCTGACGGTCACCACCCCGGGCCGGTCACTGCTGTACCGCACGGTCATCCCCGCCGGCAGCCTGGTGCTCTGGCCGAGGGTGATGTACCCGTACAGGCTCTGGTCGCTCATCGAGACCGTCAGCTGCGGATCGACCGTGCTGTTCGGTGGGAAGAACACCCGCTGGGCGATGCCCTTGCCGGCGTCGCCGGCAACCACCGGCTTGGCCGTCACGACCGACGGCGTCGGCCGCAGCCTGCCGGTGACCCGGATGAACCGCTGGGCCACCACGTCCGCACTCGAACTGGCCAGTTGCAGCCCGTACCGGCCGGTGTCCACCTCGTAGGCGTTGGTGTTCTCGTCGAAGAACTCCAGGTTGGGCACCTTGACGGTGAAGGTGACCCGTTTGGTCTGGTGCGGGCCGAGCGTCACCTTCTGGAACGTCTCCAGCCGTTTCGCCGGTCGCTGCAGCGCGGCCGGGGCGTCCGGTGTGGTCGCATACAGCTGCACCACGTCGTCCCCGGCCACCCGACTGGTGTTGGTCACGTTGGCACTCACGGTGACCGATCCGTTGGCGTCGACCGTCGACCGGTCGACGGTCATGTTGGAGTACGCGAACTGTGCGTAGCTCAGACCGTAACCGAACGGCCAGGTGACGGCGCCGGTGAAGTACTCGTAGGTGCGGCCGTCGGTGGTGGCGGTCGGCCGGATGTCGTAGTCGGAGATCGGCGGAATCTGGCTCATGTCGCTGTACCAGCTGAACGGCAGGTGACCGCTGGGGTCGGCCTTGCCCAGCAACACATCCGCGAGCGCCGCGCCCTGCCGCTGCCCGTTGTAGGAACTCCACAGCAGGGCCGGGGTGGTGTTCTGGAACGAGCTGGTGTCCACCTCGCCCATCGTCTCCAGGTACACGACGGTGTTCGGGTTGGCCGCCTCGACCTGGCTGATCATGCTCGCCTGCGCACCGGGCAGCGCGAGCGTGGTGCGGTCCTGGGCCTCCTGGCCGGTGGTCGAGTCCGTGCCGGCGACCACGATCACCGCGTCGTAGTTCTTCGCCGCCGCGATGGACGCGGGATCGACGGTGGTCAGCTTCGCTCCGGTGGTGCCGCCGGTGACACCCGGGTAGTAGTCCACCTGGGCGCTCGGATCGATCGCCTGCACCGCCTGTTTGATGCCGGTGTAGCTGTCCACGTTGTTCGCGCTGCCGGCCGGCGCCTGGATGCTGGAGTAGCCGCCGAGGAACAGCGAACTCGGATGGGCGTAGTAGCCGACGACCGCGATCTTGTACGGTCCGGCGGCCGGAACCCGCAGCGGTAGCAGCGAAGCGCTGCCATGCTGCGCTGCCACCGCGGAGTTCTTCAACAGCACCAGGCTCTGGTCGGCGCTCTGCTGGGCCTGCTGCAACCGTTGCGGCGTCTCGGTGATCGCGTTGTTGGTGTTGTTGCTGACCCACACCACACCGCCGAGCGACTTGCGGGCGGCCGCGACCCAGGGCACCTCGTCCTGCGCGTCGAACTCGCCGGTCTCGATCCGCGCCGTGAACAGTCGCACCAGCGAGGTGTCCACGTCACCGATGTTGTAGGTGTCGGTCTGGGTCTGGATGTTCTGCGTCAGCGCGGTCGGGAGGGTGGTGGCGTAGTCGACGCCGTCGTTGTAACCGGCGTTGCACTCCAGGTCCTCGCCGGCCGAGTTGGCGTAGGCGGACCGGGTGACCTGGTTGACCGGGGTGGTGGAGTTCGGCGGCACCCACGCGTGCCCGGCCTGGATCTCGTAGATCGCGTCGCAGTCGGACGTGAAGTACCCGGTGAAGCCGAAGGTCTCCCTGGCCAGGATGTCGATGAGCTGCACGCTCGCGGCCGCCGGGGTGCCGTTGACCTCGTTGTAGGCGCTCATGATCGAGCCGGGGTGGCTCTGCGCGATGATGCTGGCAAACTGCGCGGTGTAGTACTCGCGCAGCGTGCGCTGGTCCATCACCGAGTTGCCGTTGAGCCGGTTGAACTCGCTGTTGTTCGCCGCGAAGTGCTTGAGCGTCGCGACCGCCTGGTAGTAGCCGTTGGCCGACTTGGGCAGCTGCCCGTTCTGGTTCTCCCCTTGTAGTCCATCGACGTACTGCGCGGCGAGATCGGCGGTGAGCGTCGGGTCCTCGCTCCACGACTCGTCATTGCGGCCCCACCGCGGATCGCGGGACAGGTTGACCGTCGGCGCGTAGAAGTCGAGGTTCTCGGTGTTGCCGGGCGAGACCTCGCGCGCCTCGGCACCGATCTGCTGGGCCTCGGAGTACACCAGGTCGGGATTCCAGGTGCTGCCCAGGGACAGGTCGGACGGGTAGGACGTGGTGTTGGTCAGGGTGGTCGCGTTGCCCTTCGGGGTGATCGTGGACGCGTTCACCCCGTGGTTGGACTCGTTCCACCAGCCCCAGGCGGCGATCCCGAGCCGAGGGATGGCCGGGGCCTGGCTGCTGTTCATCTCGCTGGCCTTCTCCGCGGTCGTCAGGTGGGAGACCAGGTCAGCGGCTCGTTCGGTCGGGCTGTAGTTCGGGTTGAGGTAGATCGGGGTCGCGGCCACCGGAGCTGCCGCACTGGGTAAGCCGCTGGCCAGCGACAGGACGGCCAGCGTGGCCGTGCCGATCGCGAGCATCCGCATGGTTCGGCGTGTGGACGTTCTCATGGAGCCTCTTCCCACTTCGTCGGGAGAATCACGGGGCGTCCGCCATCGGCAACTTAAGGTGGTCAATTTATCCGTGTCAAGGATCAATACAGCCCGGTATCGCCGCCCTGCTTCCGGGACCCGGCGTATCGAGCCCAGGTAGTGTCGCGAACCATGAGGTCTGCACCGGGCTCGCTGAGCGCGCTACGCGGCTCGAACCGACTGCGGGTGATCGAGACCGTGCGGCGGCGCGGCGGCGCGAGCCGGGTCGAATTGGTGCGGGAAACCGGGCTGTCCCGCAGCACCGTCTCCAGCGTGGTGGCCGACCTGCTGACCGAGCGGGTGCTGGTCGAGCAGCGCGACCACCCCGGCGCGCTGTCGGCGAGCGGGGTCGGCCGGCCGGCCACCCAGCTGACGCTTAATCCGGACATCGGAGCATTGGTCGGGGTGCACCTGCGGCACGACG
This sequence comes from Pseudonocardiaceae bacterium, assembly GCA_036268615.1. Taxonomy (GTDB): domain Bacteria; phylum Actinomycetota; class Actinomycetes; order Mycobacteriales; family Pseudonocardiaceae; genus DATATV01. The sequence goes on along the minus strand of DATATV010000007.1, from coordinate 162,613 downwards.
GGGTCCGCGTCGCGATCGCCGACCTCGCCGGAACGTTGCGGGCCGAATCCCTCGGTGAACTCGACGTCGATCACCACGCGCACCAGGCGATCGGCTATGTGCTCGACCAGGTCCCCGCGCTGTTGGCCGAGGCGGGCGTCGAGGAGCACCGGCTGCTGGGTGTCGGCGTGGCGGTGTCCGCCCCGATCCGGACCGGCCCGGACAGCCAGGGCCCGCCGCAGCTGTGGCGGGGGGTGGACGTGGTCAGCGAACTCGGCGCGGCCATCGGGGTGCCGGCCTACCTGGACAACGACGCCAACCTCGGCGCGATGGCCGAATGGATCTTCGGCGCGGCCCGCGGCACCGACGATCTCGTGTACGTGATGATGGCCGACGGCGTCGGCGCCGGGCTGATCGTGGACGGCCGGCTGCACCGGGGCGCGCACGGTGCCGCGGGCGAGTTGGGGCATGTGGTGGTGAGCCCCGACGGCCAGGTCTGCCGGTGTGGCAGCCGTGGCTGCCTGGAGACGGTCAGCGGAACCGAGGCGCTCACCGCGTCACTGCGGCACAGCCATGGCCCCGATGTCAGCCTGCCCGCGGTGCTGGACCTCGTGCGCACCGGCGACCCGGGCGCCTGCCGCGCCGTGACCGATGCCGGTCGGGCCGTCGGCAAGGCACTCGCCGGGATCTGCGCGGTGCTCGACCCCCGACTGGTGGTGGTGGGCGGCCGGTTGGCGGCGGCGGGCGTGCCGCTGCTCGACGGCGTTCGGGAGGAACTGCTGCGCTGGCTGCCGCCCTCGCTGGGCGGTGGGCTCACCGTGCTGGCGGGTCAACTCGGTGCCCGGGCGGAGGTGTTGGGCGCGATCGCGATGGCCGGGCGGCAGCAGCCGGCACCGGCCTTTGTGGACGTCACCGTCGGTCGGGCGTGACAACCGCGGTTTCTCGGTCCGCCTCGACCGCGGCCAGGAACAGTTGCAGGAACGGCGAAAGCGTTGGACGTTGGGCCGGCTCACGGTCACGTCGCCAGATCTCGTCGGGGTGCACCAGCAGGTTGTCCAGTTCGGTCGTGCCACTCGCGGTCGGTCGTTGGCCGGTGCCGTCCCAGTCGTCCGGCGAACAGCGCGCCGGTGCTGTGGTACTTCGTGCCGTTCGCCCGGTGGTGCCCGCCCTGTCCGGTGATCCGGGCCACCGCACGGCTATCCAGGCCATGACGGTCTGATTTGGCCCCTGGGCTTGCTGGGCCGAATCAAGCCGGGGAGGCCGGCTGTCGGTGCTCGGACCTAGTATGCCGAGCATGACGCGGTATGTCGACGAGGATCTGCACGGTGCGGAGTTCCGCGAGTGCGATCTGACCGGGGCACGCCTGATCGGCGTCGTCCTGCAGGATGCCGTGATCGACGGGCTCGTCACCAACGTCGTGGTGAACGGTGTCGAGGTCACCGAGTACGTCGAGGCAGAGCTCGACCGGCGTCATCCGGTGCGGGTGCTGATCCGCTCGGAGGACCCTGCCGATCTGCGTGAGGCATCGCGTCAGCTCCATGCCGGCTGGGCCGCCACGATCGAGCGAATCCGCCGCACGCCCGGCATCGAGCGCCGCAGCGTGAACGACGAGTGGTCGGCGGTGCAGACGATGCGCCACCTGGTCTTCGTCCACGACTCGTGGTTCCGCCGCTGCTGCCTGGGCTCGACGGAGCTGTTCACGCCGATGGGTATCGGGACGACCGTGGAGCCCTACCGTGGAGCGCACGGGCTTGATCTCCCGCTCGATCCGGCCCTCGACGAGATCGTGAGCGTGCGTGACGCACAGGCCGCCGAGCTGGCGGCCTGGCTCGACGAGGTCACCGCTGTGCGGCTCGCGGCGCGAGCGCCGGTGCCCGACGACGATGTCTGGCCGCCCTACGCCCGGGGCCGCGTGGTGCGGCAGTGCCTCGGCACGGTGCTCAACGAGACCCTCCAGCACCACGGCTTCTGCGTCCGCGACCTCGACCTGATCGAGGCACAGGACGCCGAGTAGGGCCGGCTACGGACTCAGCATCGTGCGGCTGCGGGCATCGCTGACCGGCTGCGCGGTGCCGAGTTGCTGGGCCCCGAGCCGGATGCGGTACTTCTCAAGCATCCGGCGGGCCTGACCTCGGTGCCGGCCGGGTGGGCAGGCGCCGGGAGCGCGGCGAGTTGGTGGAGGTGCGCGGCCTGGAGGCCGGCGATGCGGTCCATCAGTGCGCGATCGGTGGCGATGGTCGTGTCCAGCTCGTGGCGCCGCTCGACGACGCCCTGAGGTAGACCGGGTAGCACTCCTGTCGACGGGGTCGAGTTGGAACTGGCGAGCGACTACCTGTCGATGACGGAGATCGCCGCGGTCCTCTCCCGGGCTCTGGGTGAGCAACTGTCCACACCGGACCTGACCGCGCAACAGGCGATCGCCGCCGGAATGCCGGCGATGGGCGCCGCTCACGAGTGGCTGAACGCGACCGGCCAGCCGGGCCGGCCGCGGTACGCGCCGGACCTCGGCATCCCGCTCACCAGTTTCGTCGTGTGGGCGCAGGAGAACATGCGCGCCGACGCCTGACCCCTCGGTGCGCCGCGGCACCACCGAGGGTCAGCCTCTCGGGCCGGCGAAGAAGCCGACGATCTCCCGCGGTGCCGTCGCGCTGAAGCACATGTCCAGGCCCTGGGCGGACATCGCGGCCGCCGCCTCGGCACGCGGGAACATCGCCGTCTCGTACTTCGCCAGCGCGGTTTCCACGTCGTCGGGATGCTCAACGAGGGCCAGCGCGAGTTCGGCGCCGTCGAGCAGCGCAAGGTTCGCGCCCTCACCGGCGTAGGGCGACATCACATGCGCGGCGTCACCGACGAGCGTCACGCCCGGGACTCGCGACCAACGGTGTCCGGCCGGTAGCGCGAAGATCTGGCGTGGCGTGATCGTGTCCGAGCAGTGGCGGATGAGGTCGGTCAGGTCGGTGGACCAGTCGGCGAACTCCGCCAACAGCGCCGCGCGGGCCGCGGCCGGGTCGGTCCAGTCGACACCGCCCGCGGTCAGCCAGTCCTGACCGACGCGCAGGGAGACACCGAGTTCGATGTCGCCGCAACCGTGGCCGAGCATGCCTTTGTTGTCCGAGAGGGCGAAGAGCATGCCCGGGCCGACGATCTCGGCCAGTTCCGGGTGGCGCGACCGGGCGTCCGGGAGGTGGATCTCCAGGTGGGAGATCCCGCAGTACTCCGGCGTCGCGGCGGACAGCAGCGCACGCACCTTCGACCAGGTGCCGTCCGCGCCGACGAGCAGGTCGGCGGCCGTGCTGCTGCCGTCGGCGAAGGTCACCTGATGCCGGCCGTCGGCACGGGTACTGACCGCGGTGACCTTGTGGCCCCACCTGATCCGGCCCGGATCAAGCGAGTTGATGAGCAGCCGGCGCAGCACCGTCCGGTCGATCTCCGGCCGGCCGCCGCCGCCCCCGGCGTCGAGGAAGACGTGCGCGGACTTGTCGAGGACGCGCACGTGCTCGGCTTCCGGGTGGGTGTTGCGGCGGAACTCCTCGTACAGGCCGGCTTCACGCAGGGCGACCTGGCCGGACTCCTCGTGGATGTCCAGCGAACCACCCTGCCGGCGTACGTCGTCGGTGGCGTCGCTCTCGTAGACGGTGGCGGTGATGCCGTGGAGCTGGAGGATTCGCGCCAGGACGAGACCGGACAGGCCCGCGCCGATGATCGCAACGGATTGGGAGGACACGAGTGAGCCTCTTTCCTAGTCTGCTGTGGCGGGTGGGCTCGCGGCGAGAATGCCGTCGAGTAGGGCGTTCAGGGCAAAGTCGCCACGGACCGAGCCGTCACCCGAAACGAGGAGGTCACCGAGCCGGGCGATGTTCGGATACTGGCTCGCGTCGGTGTGCACCAGCCTGCCGGCCAGGTCGCTCAGGGCGTCGGCCTTCTGGGCGGAGGTCTTCGGGTTGCTGTGCTCGACGGCGATCGCAGTGGGGTAGAGCAACAACAGGTCCACGGCCAGCGCCGCGACCCCGTCGGCCACGCCGGCTTCGTTGAGCAGGGCAAGGATTGCCTCGACCAACGCCAGGTAGTTCGGACCGCTGGGCTGGGTGGAGATCGCCATCCGGGCGATGCCCGGGTAGCGGAGCAGGATGCTGCCGTAGCTCAGCACCAGGGCCTTGATCCGATCGCGCCACGTGCCGACCCCGGCGGCCGGTGGGCTGACCTCGCCCAGCAGTTCGTCGAGGAGCTGGGCGTGCAGGTCCTCCACGTCCCGGACGTAGACGTACAACGAGGCGTGCCCGGAGTCCACCGCGGTGGCGACCCGGCGCATCGTCAACTTGTCCAGGCCCTCGTCCCGCAGGATGACCAGGGCAGCGTCGATGATTCCCTGCCTGGTCAGCGGGGGTTTCGCCGGGCGTTCGCGCCGGCTGCGGGGTTTCTGGGGGTTGTCGATCGGTGGCACTTCACCACAGTAGCACGACCATGGTCGTTACGACCATGGTCGTAACAGTCAGGCGAGGGTGGCCAGTTCGTTCCACAGCCCGGCTGGAATCGCCCGTTGCCAGTGGACCAGGTTCGCCGCCAGTTCGGTGCGGCTGCGCGGCCCCATCAGCACCTGGGTGACGGCCGGATGCCGGCCGGGGAACTGTAGGGCGGCCGCGGCCAGCGGCACCCCGTACGCCGCGCAGATCCGGGCCATCGACCGCGCCCTGGCGAGCCGCGCCGGTTCGGCCGGCCGGTAGTCGTCCAGCGCGCCGGGGCGGGGGTCGGCCAGAATGCCCGAGTTGAACACTCCCCCGACCATCACCCGCACCCCGCGCTGCCGGCACAGCGGCAACAACTCCTCGGCGGCCTCGCCGTCCAGCAGGCTGTACCTGCCGGCGACGAGCACCACGTCGATGTCGGTGTCCCGCACGAACCGGGTCAACATGGCGGTCCGGTTCATCCCCACCCCGATCGCCCGGATCACGCCGTCGGCCCGAAGCTGGTGCAGCGCGGGGTATGCGCCGTCCAGAGCGGCGCGCTCGTGGTCGTCCGGATCATGGATCAGCACGGTGTCGATCCGGTGGCCGCCGAGCCGCCGCACACTCGCCTCGACGGAACGCAGGGTGGCTTCGGCACCGAAGTCCTGTGCCCCACGCCCGACCGCGAGATCGACACCGCCGTCGGCGGCCACCAGGTAGCCGACCTTGGTGGACACCGACACCGCGTCGTCCGCGTCGGCGGCGAGCGCCCGCCCGAGGCGCTGTTCGGCCGCGCCGAGCCCGTACCACGGTGACGTGTCGAACCAGCGCACGCCGGCCGCGACGGCCGCCCGCACGGTCGCCTCCGCCTCCGCCGTACCGTCCACACCGGACAGATCGCCCAGCGCCGCCGTCCCCAGCGCGAGCCGCGCCGCGCCGCCCCCGGTCACGCCTGCTGGTCCTGCTCGGCCTGCCAGGCCTCGTACTCCGCGCGACTGTCCTGAGTGAGCGGGTAGTAGTCGCTGAGCACCGCGCCCTGGTCGATGCGCATCCGGCTGAACACCTCCCACTGCTCGTGGTCACCCGCCCGGTGGACCACTTCGGCGGCGCTGCGCCGCGGCACCACCACCGCGCCGTCGTCGTCGGCGACCACCAGGTCACCCGGCAGGCAGAGCACCCCGCCCACCGCGACCGGCACGTCGTAGGCCCACGGGAACAGCTCGGACTGGGACGCGTAGTGCGGGGTCGTGCCGGTGCACCAGATCGGCACCCCGAGCTTGCGCAACCGGGGCGCGTCCCGGACCCGCCCGTCGACGACGATTCCCGCGCCGCCGCGCCGTTTGAAGTAGCGGACCAGCATGTCGCCGAGGCACCCGGTGAAGGCGCTGCCGTAGGCCTGCACGACGAGCACGTCCCCGGGGCGCACGGTTTCCAGCACCGCCCACAGCGCGGTGGTCCGCTCGACGTACTCCTGCGCGACGCCGCTGGCCACGTCCTCCCGCTGCGGCATGAACTGCAGGGTCACGCTCGAACCCACGACCCGCTGCCCGGGCACCAACGACGTCGGTCCCTGGACGAAGGTGCGGGTGATGCCGAGCTGGTGCAGCTGAGCGCACGCGGTCGCGCTGCTGATCGGCGCCATCGCCGCGACGAGGTCGGGATCGCCGCGTTCGTAGGCCGGCCCGCGCACCGGCAGGGGCCAGACGGCGCTGAGTTCGGATTGGCGTGATGCGGACATGACTGGGCTCAGGCTCCTGTCGGGTTGTGACGTCGGTGTTGGTGGCGGGCGACCCCGCCCAGCCGGGAGAAGCGCAGCCGCAGCCGGATCTCGGTGTGCGGCGGCAGTTCGACGCGCAGCCGGGTGCCCGTCGGCACGGCCACCGATCGGGCTCCCTCGGCGACCGGGGTCGCCGCGGTGACCGGGTGCTCGCCGTAGCCGCCGCCGGTGACCTGCACGGTGCGCGCTCCGGTGGGGTCCAGGTTCACCAGGTGCACGGTGATCTCGGCGTCGTCGAGCTGCTCGACCAGGGCGGCCACCCCGGCCGGCAGTCCCGGCCGGTCGCGGACCGGGTCGTCCCAGCGGAGCTGGGCGAAGGGCAGACCACCGTTGTAGAGCTGTTGCGGCGCCCCGGCGACGAGCTGGCCGAGCACCTCGGTGACCACCGGGTTGAGCCGCTGCCACCAGTGGATGTCGTCCTCCGGCGGTGGGGTGGGGTACTGCTCCATGAGCTGCGTCTGCCGGCGCACCTGGTCGATCGCCATCCGTAGCGCACGTTCCGGGTAGTCGGGGTTCTCGTCGGCGAGATAGCTGAGCCAGGGTGGCTCGTGGCCGGCCTCCTCCTTCTCCCGGAAGTCGCGCACCTGCCGCCAGTCGTAGCCCGACCCGTGGGCCAGCCCGACCAGCAGCGCGTGATCACCCGGCGCCCGGCTGAGCCACCACAGCCAGGTCGGGTACGCCGGCGGCAGCGGCTGGTAGTCGAACCAGCCGTGCTCGTCGTGCCGGTAGGGCACCAGCAGCAGATCCCGCTCGACCTCGGTACCCAGCCGCTCGTGCCAGTGTTCGAAGAAGGTGGCGTCCGCCGGATCGAGAGCGGCCCGGCGGGCCTGGGCGAGCGCCGTCACCAGGGCCGCGCGGGGCAGGTCCATCGGCTGGTCCCGACCGCTGACCAGGGTCGCGTTCAGCGCGCCGATCAGCGCCGGCGCGATCACGCTGTACAGGCCGTGCGGCCAACTCCAGCCGTAGTGGCCGCCGTACCAGCGACCGCCGTGCAGTTCGCCGACCTCGCCGGCAGGCCCCACGTTGTCCGGGATCAGCCCGCCGTTGTCGGCGGCCCGTTCGGCCCAGGCGTCCAGATAACCGGTGACGAACTCGGCGTAGCGGTCGGCCTGGTCGTAGAGCCAGGCGTTGGTGACCAACGAGGTGCTGGCCAGGTTCAGCGGTACGTCGCCGACGCCGAGCCGCCGGTTCATCTCCTCGGCCATCCGCACCGCGTTCGCCGGGTCGGCCAGATCCGACCAGGTGTTGATGCCGGCCAGATCGCGGACCGGCAGCCCGTATCGCCGCATGCCGAGGTTCGCCGCCGAGAAGGGACGGTCCTCGCCGAGGCCGGGCCGGGGACCGAGCGCGCCGACATGGGGTGCGCGCATCATCCGCAGGGCGGGGTCGTAGTTGCCGGCCGGCGCGTCGGCGAGGTAGAGGTCGGCGAACCGGTGCGCCCGATCACGGAAGTACTCGTCGTCCGGATCGGCCGCACAGATGTTGTAGAACAACAGCAGCGACTCGCCCTGGTGGAACCAGTCGTACCCGTTCTCGAACTCGTCGGTGAGCAGTCCGCGCCGGCCCAACTGCGCGGTCACCCCGCGCCAGTGCCGTTTGCACGCGTCCAGCAGGTCGTCGGCGCCACCGAGCAGGTAGAGCGCGGGCCAGTTGAAGAACGGTTCGTAGAAGTCGTCGGCCCCGTCCCGGCCGAAGGTTCGTCCACTGTAGACAAGGGAGCCGTCCGGATCGCAGTAGAGCTGTTCGAACCGGCGCCAGCCGGCGTCCAGCAGGTCGAACAGCTCGCGCTGCAGGGTGGCCCAGCGCGGCGGCTCGGCGATCGGTGTGGCGGCCCGGATCATCGGGCCCGCTGCGGCGCTCATCCCTTCGTCGCCCCGGTGGTGAGGCCGGAGACTATGTTGCGCTGCATGATGATGAAGAACACCAGCACCGGCACCACCGCGATGAGCAGGTTCGGGTACACCACGGTGTAGTTCGTGGAGTACTGCCCGATCGCGGCGTACACGCTCGTGGTGACCGTGTAGAGGCTCGAACCGGGGCCGAGGATGATCTGCGGGTTGACGAAGTCGGTCCACACCCCGATCGTGTTCAGGATGATCGCGGTGATCACCACCGGCCGCATCAGCGGGAAGATGATCCGCCAGAACGTGGTGCCCGGCCCGGCGCCGTCCATCCGGGCCGCCTCGTCCAGTTCCCGGGGCAGTGTCCTGACGTAGGAGACGTAGAGGAACATCGAGGTCGGCAGGGTCAGCGTCGTCTCGAACAGCAGGAAGCCCGGCACGGTGCCCATCAGACCGAGGAACTTCAGCACGTAGATCACCGGGATGACCAGCACCTGGCTCGGAATGAACAGGCCCACCAGGAAGATCCCCAGCAGCACCCGGTAGCCCACCCGGGTGCCCCGGGCGATGACGTAGGCGGCCGGCCCGCTGACCAGGATGGACAGCACGTTCACCCCCACCGCGAACGCCGCGGTCACCAGGTAGGCGCGGACCAGGGAGAAGTCCGGCGAGGACAGTGCCGTGCGCAGGTACCGCAACGACAGTCCGTGCAGCGGTACGCCGAACGGATGCAGGGTGATGTCCTGTTGGGACTTGAACGAGTTCACCACCAGCAGGTACGCCGGCACGAGCATGACCAGCAGCACCGGCACCAGCACCACCCATTTGACGGTGGTCATGCCGCGCCGGCCGGGCTCGGGCCGGGACCGGACGCGCGGTTGGGTGTTGGTCATGCGCTCACCGCCCGGTCCGCCCGCTGGCGCAGCGCGGTCAGGCCCAGTGCCAACGCGCCGATCACCACCATCAGCGTCATCGCCTGCGCCGCCCCGTAACCGAGTTTGTTGGCCTTGAACGAACTGGACAGGATGAGGAAGGCGAAGGTGTTGGTGCGGCCGGCCGGGCCGCCGTTGGTCAGCGCCAGCACGATCTCGTACACCCGCAGCAGCCCGACCAGCACCAGCACCAGGTTCACCGTCACCGACGGGGCCAGTACCGGCCAGGTGACCGCCCGGAAGGTCTGCCAGCGGTTCGCCCCGTCCACCCGGGCCGCCTCCAGCAGACTCGCCGGGATCGTCTGCAGCCCGGCCAGGTACAGCACCACGTTCACGCCGAACTGCGACCAGACCACCACCGCGGTGATGCTGCCGACCGCCCAGGCCGGATCGGACAGGAACGGCCACGGGCTGTGGTGGCCCGCGGTGAGCACCGAGGCGATCGCGCCGTCCGCGCCGAGGATGGCCGACCAGAGGAAGCCGATGATGATCGGCCCGACGACGTAGGGGTAGAACACCACCGCGCGCAGCAGGTGGTTCAGCCTGCTGGGCCGGTTGAGCAGCATGGCCAGGCCCAGTCCGGCGACGTTGCAGGCCAGCGTGCCGATCACGGTGATCACCAGGGTGACCACCGCCGCCTGTCGGACGTCGGCGTCGGCGAACAGGTGCGTGTAGTTGGCCCAGCCGACCAGCTTCGGGTTCGGCGTCAGGCCGTCCCAGTCGGTGAAGCTGAGGTAACCGGCGAGCACGATCGGCACCAGCATGAACAGGGCGATCAGCACGGTTGCCGGCGCCAGCATACCCGCCCGCGCCAGCCCGGGAGCTACCTGGAATCGTCTGCCGCGCAAGGGATGGCGCTCCGGGGAGGCGGCCAGCGGGCCGCCTCCTCCCGGGTGCCGTCCGGTCGCGGACTCGACGACCGACACGTCAGTTCGCATTCGACGTGTACCAGGAGTCGAGGCCGCTGATCACCTGCTGCGCGCTGTCCCCGACGTAGAGGCCCTGCGCCAGCTTGTTGATCTCGTCGCCGAAGCCGTCCGGCGCGGAGTTGTCGCCCTGGCCGTTGGAGGCCACCACGGTGCTGGTCGCCGAGGCCACGATCGCGCCGACCGCCTTGTTCAGCGGCGAGCCCGGATAGTCGTAGCCCTTGCGGAAGTTGCCCTCGGCCTGGAGCTCCGCGGTGACCGCGGTCCTGTCGGTGACCAGGTACTGCAACAGGCTCAGCGCGGCGGCCTGGTTCTTGGAGGACTTCAGGATCGACCACGGCACGGACGGACCGCCGGCCAGCGGGGCCGGGGCACCGGTGAGCGAGGGCATCGAGAACACACCCACGTCGAAGGGCAGCTTCGCGGCGTCGAGCGTGGGCACCAGCCAGCTGCCCATGATGTAGGTGCCGGACTTGCCCGCCATGAACTGGTCGATGGAGTCCTGGTACTTCAGGCCCATCGCGTCGGGTGAGGTCAGGCCCTGGGTGACCCAGCTCTGGTAGATGTCCAGCACCTTGGTCCAGTTGCTGTTGGCGAAGCTGACCGTGCCCTTGTCGCGCTGGCTGAACCAGTCGGGGTTGGTGTTGAGCACGTTCGGGTTGGCCATCATCTGGACCTGCGCGCCGGTGACCCAGTCACCCGCGGTCTGGGTGCCGGCATAACCGGCGTTCTTGAGCTTGACCAGGTCCTGGGTGAACTCGTCCATGCTCTTGGGCGGGCTGGTGATGCCGGCCTTGCCGAAGGCGGTCTTGTTGTAGAAGACGACCGACTGCACCTGGTTGCCGCTGCCGGCCTGCCAGATCTTGCCGTCGACCTCGGACTGCACCGCGTAGGGCGTGCTGGTCACCCACGGCTGGTCGGGCAGCGCGGTCAGCTGCGGCACCACCTGGGTGGACAGGCTGCCGGTGACCAGATCGGGCGCCGAGCCCGCGGCGAGCTCCTGCTGCAACGTCGTGCTCACGTCCGACGCGGTCGGCGCCTCGATCGTGACGGTCGTGCCCGGATGCGCCTTCTCGTACGGCGCAACGAGATTCTTGTAGAACTGCTCGGTCAGCACCGGGGAGATGTTGACCAGTACGCGCAGCTTCGCCGACGTGGTCGAGCCGGACCCACCCGCCTGTTGGAAGCCGCCCGAGGAAGAGGAACACGCCACCAGCGACAGGGCTGCCAGTGCGGCAAACCCGGTCACGAACACACGCCGTCGTATGTGCGCCATGGAGCACCTTCAATCGTCTATCGATTACCGATGGCTCATCGAAATGCCTGGCGGCGGATCTGTCAAGATGCCTCAGCGGCCAGTGACAGCGGGTCGCGCTGCGTGTTCGGGCCCCTGCCGATTCACGCCGGCCCGTCCAGGCCGGTGGCGTGCCCGTGGAAACCGGCCGCCGCCTGGCCGCGATTGCCGCTGGCCAACAGCTCGACCAGGCGTTGGTGTGCCTCGGCCATCTCGGTCCAGCTGCCGGTGAAGCCCGGGTCGCCCACTATCCGCAGGCTGAGCAGGCTGGACTCCATCACGTCCCACAGTCGGGGCAGGTAGCTGTTCCCGCTCAACTCGACCACGGCACGGTGGAAGGCCATGTCGTGCACCCGGAAGGCGGCCAGGTCGTCGCCGGCCGCGTCCACCCGCATGGCCGCCACCAGCGCTTCCAGCCGTTCCCGGGCGGCCGCGTCGAAATGGGTGACCGCGTCCCGGGCCGCCGCCTCCTCCAGCAGCGCGCGCACGTCCCGGGCGTCGTCGGCCTCCTCCTCGGAGATCTGTGCGACGTAGCTGCCGCGCCGGGGCAGTGAGGTGATCAGACCCTCGTGGGCCAGCCGTTTCACCGCCTCACGCACCGGTGCCTGGCTCACCCCGAGCTGGCGGGCGATCTCGGACTCGACGATGCGGGAACCGGGGATCAGCGTGCCGTCCAGGATGGACCGGCGCACCACGTCGTAGGCCTGGTCGGACAGCAGCACCCGGGGCAACGCCTGACCGTACGTTGATGCCATATCCACTCCCGCTCCCTTGACGTATCGGTTAACGATAGCCGAGAGTGTCCGCTGATCTCGACCGGTGACGGAGGGGCGGAACACACCATGCACGTCACCCGCAGCAGGCCGGCGGGTGGGCCGAACCGGTGCTGACCGGTTGCGCCCACCCGCACGGAAGCCCTGGTGAGAGCGGCAGCCACCGGACCGGCTAGGCCGCAGGTCGTCATTGACCGCGTTCCCGGGCGCGGTTAGGGTTCTGCTGTTATCGATTAGCGATTGGATGACGATGAACTTATCCGCATCACGACTAACGAGCATTGTCGCTGCGACGGTCCTGGCCTCGATCGGAGGAATCGCCGCCCCCAGCCACCCGTCCCACGGCACGACCTACTACGTGAACCCGTCCGGCTCCGACAGTCATGCGGGCTCCGCTTCCGCGCCCTTCCAACACATCCAGCGCTGCGCGACGGTGATGGTCGCCGGCGACACCTGTCAGATCGCGTCCGGCACGTACCGGGAAACCATCACCCCCGCCCAGCAGGGCACGGCGGCCGCGCCGATCACCTACACCGCGGCGCCGGGCGCGACGGTGACTGTCGACGGCACCGACCCGGTGACCGGCTGGTCCCAGGTCACCAGCGCCGACCTGACCGGGCTGGAGTCCGGCGACAGCTTCCTGGCCGGCTCCCCGTTCGCCGGGGGCGTCCAGGGCGGCCACATCTACCAGGCCGACGTGGTGCTCAACCCGGCGCTGCCGGGCAACCAGGTCTTCGTCGACGGCGGAGCCGACATCGAGGCGCAGTGGCCCTATCCGGGCAACAACCTGCTGACGCCGACCGAAGCGACGGCCCAGGCCGGCACCCAGACGAGCGTCTCGGACACCGCGCTCACCCAGCCGCCGGGCTACTGGACCGGCGCCCGGCTGACCGCCCGGAACTGGTTCGTCACCGAGTCCGACCCGGTGACCAGCTCCGCGGTCGGCAGCGTGACCGCGAGCAGCCTGCCCGACTGCATCAGCCTGAGTCCCAACCAGACCACCAGCTACTTCCTCAGCGGCAAGCTGGAAGTGCTCGGCCACGCCGGCGAGTGGTACTACCAGCCCGGTTCGCACGAGCTGTACCTGTGGACCCAGGACGGCGACAGCCCGGCCGGCCACACGGTCGAGGCCAAGCAGCGGGCGGTCGGCTTCGACCTGTCCGGCCGGTCCTACACCTCGCTGGTCGGTATCGACGTGCGGGCCACCACGGTGACGACCTCCGCCACCTCCTCGCACGACGTCATCGACGGCCTGGTCGGGCAGTACATCTCGGCCTACGACGACCTGACGCCGGACCCGAACATGGTGTCCGCATCCGACGGCTGCGCGGCGATCAGCGCCGGGGAGACGACCTCGGGCATCCAGCTCAACGGCACCGCGAACACGCTGCGCGACAGCACCATCAACTGGAGCGCGGGCAACGGCGTGCTGGTCGCGGGTTCCGGGAACACGGTCACCAACAACACGATCACCAACGTGGACTACCTGGGTAGCTACGCGGCCGGCATCAACGTGGTCGGCACGAACGACACGATCAGCCACAACACGGTGGCCGGCAGCGGCCGCACCGATGTCAACATCGACAACAAGGTCGCCGGCCTGACCGTGTCCGGCGACGCGATCTCCTACAACGACCTGTCCGACTACAACAACCTGGTCAACGACGGCGGCGCGATCTACGTCTGCTGCTCGGTGAACCTGGCCGGCAGCAGGTTCGACCACAACCTGCTGCACGATCCCGCGCCGCTCGCCGCCTTCGCCCCGGCGCCTGGCATCTACCTGGACAACGAGGTGTACAACGCCACGATCTACGACAACGTGGCATGGGACAACACGAGTTACGGGGTGGCGCTGTTCAACGGCGACACCTCGTCGGGCAACAAGGTCTACAACAACACCTCCGGCACGGACACCAAGGCCGTCAGCCTGTTCGGCAGCACGTACACCAACATGCAGGTGGACAACAACATCGGCAACGTGGACACCAATGCCGGCGTCACCGAGACCGACAACCTGCCCTACTCCACCGATCCGCTGTTCGTCAGCCCGCAGACGCACGACTACTCGCTCCAGCCGCAGTCACCCGCGCGCTCGGCCGGTGCGGTCCGGCCGCCGGCCACCGACGGCTACCGCGACCCGCGGCCCAGCGAAGGCGCCTACCAGTTCGGGGTACCGAAGTGGGTCGGCGGTGCCGTAGTGGCGCAGACCACGGTGCAGGCCGAGCGATACGTCGACAACAGCGGTGTCAGCACGCACGCCGCCGGTACCGGTACGGTGCTCGGCGGCTTCGACGGTGGTGACTGGGCGGAGTACCACGCGGTCAACTTCGGTACCGGCCGCACGGTGTTCACCGGCAGCATCGGCTCGGACCCGCAGTACGCGGGCCGGCAGTTCCAGATCCGGATCGACAGCGTCACCGGTCCGGTGATCGGCACGATGACCGTCGCCGCGACCGGCGGATTCGACAACTACGTCACCGAGTCCACCCCGATCACGTCCACCTCCGGCGTACACGATGTCTATCTGGTGGCGTTGGGTTCCGCGCCTGGAGTGGCCAACATCGACTACTTCGGCTTCGCCAAGCCGACTCCGGTCCCGTAGGCCCGAAAAAGCGCGCTGGCTGGTTCGTCCGTGACGAACCAGCCAGCGCGGCCGGCACCCGGTCAGGCCGTGGCCCGCCAGATGAAGTACCGGTTCTGCGCGTCGAACTTCCACCGGTCATACAGCTTCCGGGCCGGACCGTTGTCGCCGTAGACAGCGGCACCGAGCCACTGGGCGCCGATCGACCGGGCATCCAGCAGCGTCCGCTGCATCAGCCCGTCCGCGATCCCCTGCCCCCGATGCCCCGCGGCGACGGCCAACCGGTGTATCCAGCCGAGTTCCGGACCATCCTGCCAGGCAATGATGACGCCGGTCGGCCTGCCGGTCTCGGTGTCGGTGGCCAGGGCGCCACGCAGCTCATGGCCGGCCAGGTAACGCCGCCAGACGATCCGGTCCTCGTAACGACCGGCGCCGGACTCGGCCCATTCGGCATCGTGGTAGATCAACTCGTGCAGTGCGTCCAGATCAGGCGACCCGGGCAGCGGTTCGATCCGCACCCGGTCGGCCACGTTGATCGGCGCCAGCGGGGTCGATGTGTCCCGGAACACCTCGTAGGAGGTGCGCTGCTGGTGCCAGCCGGTGACTGCGGGCAACGCGTCGAGCAGCTGGCCGTCGTTCTCCGGCACCCGAATCGTCGCGTCCGGGAGGGTGTCGGCCACCCAACGGAGAAGTTCGCGCGTCGCCCTCGGCGCGCCGGGTACGGCGAGCAGATCAACCTGTTCGTCCGACACGGTCCGGACCAGGGCCGCCGGTTCGCTGCCGTCGACCTGGGCCAGCCGAATCCGCTCCAGGTCGCCGACGAGTTCGACGGCCTCGGCCGGCTCGGGGGCGCTGCCGAACACCCGCGCTTCGTACGCGCAGAGCACCTGCGCGAGCGCGGCCTCGTCGTCGGCTGTCGCCGGCCGGACCACGGTGTCCACGGTCGTACTCATCGGGCCTCCTGACCCGCACCGGCCGGGCGGCAGCCGAACGCCGCCAGGTAGGGGTTGGCCTGAAAGTCGTGCCAGAACCCGGTTCCGAATCGATCGCGCGCGGTCTGGTCCAGTACCAGCGGGAACCACTCGAACTCACCGAGTCCCGCGGCCCGCGCACAGCGGGAGTACACCTCGGCGCGGGTGAACACGGCCGGGAACTGGATCGGTGGCGTGGTGTGCGCGGTCGCGTACACCTGCGTGCCGAAATCGCTGTCCGTCAGTGGTTCGAACGTCCAGCCGTACTTGGTCGACGGTGGGCCGGCGAAGTCGAACGCCGGGTTCTGGGTGACTCCGACAAAGCTCCCGCCGGGCGCGAGGTTGCGCCGGATCGACTGGAGCATCGACGTCAGGACGGTCTCGTCGGTGGCGTAGTTGAGCAGCCAGACGCCGGTGATGAGACCGAAGTCGCCCAGGTGCGGGAGGTCCGTCGCGTCGTGCACGTGGTAGTCGATCCCGAGCGGAGCCGTTTCCTCGATTCCCCGAGCCGTGTCGACCATCGCGGCGGACACGTCGACGCCCTGCGTCCGGGCGCCCCGGTCGCGCAGCAGTCGGGTGTAGAAACCGGTGCCGCAGGCCAGATCGAGAACCTCCAGGCCGACGACGTCGCCGCAGGCGGCCAGCACGGTGGCGCGTTCGACCAGCGCCGAGGGCAGCGCCTTGGCGTCCTGATAGTGACCGCCGATGGCGTCGTAGACCGGGGTGCGTGATGACATGCGGGTAGCTCCTTCCTCGGCGGCTGCCGTCACGGGGTCTCGGCGAGCCGGAAACCGATGGCGTAGATGGCGCGGTCGAACCAGCCGTGCCGGCGACGGCACCGGGCCAGGTCGCCGAATCGGGTGAAGCTGCCACCTCGGGCGACCCGGTAGGAGTCGCCGCCGGCGGTGAGATCGTCGGCGACCGCCGCTCCCCCGGGGTACGGGCGATAGTCGTCCGCGACGAACTCCTCCACGTTGCCGGCGAGATCGTCCACGCCCGCAACGCTTCGGCCGGCCGGATACATGCCCACCGGAGTGGTGGTCAACGGACCGGCTTCGACGGTGTTCGCCGCCTGCGGGTCGAACTCGGCGCCCCACGGGTAGACCGCGGTGCTGCCGCCGTGGGCGGCGTACTCCCATTCGGCCTCGGTCGGCAGCCGGAACGATCGTCCGGTCCGCGCCGACAGCCAGTGGGCGTACCGCTCGGCGTCGCTCGGCCGGACCGTCCACACCGGATGGTTCGCGCGCAGGTGCGGATAACCGCCGAACCGCCACGACGAGGGAAACCCGTCGTGGCCGGTGTCAGCGAGGAACTCCCGGTACTCCAGATTCGTGACCGGCCACCGCGCGATCCGGAACTCCGCCAGCGGCACACTGTGGGCGGGGCATTCCTTGGTGATCCAGTCCCGCCGGACCCCGGCGTGCCGCCAGCGCGCGACGACCTCGTCCACCTCATCGGGCGGCAGGCCGATCTCGACCACGGCGGCCGGGAGGGTGACCATCGCCGGCGTCGCCGGGTCGATCCGTGGATCACCGATCATGGCCAGCATACTGCCGGCGACATAACGCCGGGACACCGGCGCCGTCCGGTCGCCCAGCACCGCCACCAGCGGTTCCGCCGGGCGGCCGAGCAGGTCGGAGTGCCGGGCGAACGTGTCGGGGGTGATCCGCTCGACGAGGTGGTCGGGCAGTCCCATCGCGGCCCGGTCGTCCAGCGAGTTCGGGTTCACGCCGGCCAGGGTCGTCATGACCGGGCCATCGGAATCGGGTACACCCGACCGTCGTAGGAACTGGCCAGGAACCGGCCGTGGTCGGCGTCGAAGGCCATCGCGGAGATCCCGGCTGCGGTCGGGTGCGAGTGCTCGGTCCAGCGACGGGCCGTCCGGTCGTACACCGCCACGTGACCGTCGTAGGCGCCCAGCGCGATGACGTTGCCGGTGGTGTCGGCGGACACGCACTTGATCGAATGGGTCAGCGGCGTCGGCAGCGACTCACCGGTGAAAGCGGCGTCCCACAGCCGCAGCCGCAGATCCCGGCCGACGCTGGCGAACTCGCCACCACCCAGCGCGACGCACCCGTTGGCGATCCGGTCGTGCGCGGTGGACACCCGGTGCAGTTCGGTGAGCGTGTCGGCGTCGTGCCAGGCCACGGTCTGGTCGGCACAGACGGAGAAGATCACCCCGTCGGACACCGCGACGCCCTTGACGGCGTTCTCGTGCAGCTGGACGTCCCGCACGTGGACCAGCTGATCGCCCTCGGTGCGCAGCACGATGCCCTCACCGGTGTAGGCGGCGATGATCACGTGCTCCGCGCCGTCCCGGACGAAGCGCGCCGCGCCGTTGAGCGGCGACCGATGCTGGTGCAGCGTGCGACCGGTGAGCGCGTCCATGGCGCGACCGAGCTGGCCGCCGGTCACGATGATCTGGTCCAGCGGGGTCAGGAAGTTGCACAGGCTGCCCAGCCCGACGACCGCCGTCCCGTCCCGCTGCACCTGGCCCGAGTCACCGACGGTGAACACGCTGTGGTCGAACTCGCAGGCCGCGTTCACGCCGTGGGTGACCGGCACGTCCTCCTCGGCCCACCGGCCGGTCCGGTAGTCGAAGGTCCGGTACGTGCTGCCGAAGGTGCCGCAGACGACGGTGCTGCCGGCCGCGAACGCGCACGACCGGGGCCACACGTCGTCCGGGAACGACGTTTCGGTCACCTGTGCGGGGGTCGGGCCGGAGATGTCCCACAGCCGCATCATCCGGTCGTAGCTCAGGCTGATCAGCAGTTGCCGATCGGCGGCCAGCACCAGCCGCTTGATGCCGGCCTGGTGCGCGGTCACCCGCTCGGTGCCGGTCGACCGGATGACGACGATCTCCCCGAGGTCGTTGCCGGCGTAGAGCACGCCCGCCGGGTCGATGACCACGGTGTCCGTCTCCACCCCACCGAGGTCGATGTCCTCGACCAGCCCGCCGGTGGACATCGACCAGCGCTTGACCGTTCCGTCATCGCTGGAGGTGATCAACTCGTCGCCGGTGCTCGCCCACTCGACCGAGATGACATCGGCCTTGTGACCACTGAACTGGCGGACCAGTTTTCCTTGCAGGTCATAGACCCGTAGGTCGTGATCCCGGGAGGCCGTCGCGACCAGGTCGTCGGTCGGGTGGAAGACCGACATCTCGACGTCGTCGTCGTGTTCGTTGAGCACGGCCAGCAGCGACAGGTCGGGCACCGACCACAGCCGGGCGGTGTAGTCGCTGGAGGAGGTGACCAGCCGGGTGCCCGACGGGTCGAAGGCGCAGTGGTTGGCGAGGTGGTCGTGCAGGCCCCGGCTCACCGAGGTGCCGGTGTGCTGGTCCCAGAGGATCACCTGGTTGTCGTAGCCAGCGGTGGCCACGAAGTCGTCGCCGTAGGCGGCGATGCCACTGATGGGTCCGGTGTGTTCGATCATTGCCTACTCCTTTCCGGAGACGAGCTGTTCGGTTCAGGTCTTGATCCGGTGGTGGAAGCGGGTGGCCTTGGTCCGCAGATACCGCAGGTTGTACTTGGTCGGATACACGCCGGTGCGCAGTGTGTGGCGAATCTTGATGCCGGCGGTGCGCAGCCCGTTGACCTTGTCCGGGTTGTTGGTGATGAGCACGATCTCGTCCACGTCGAGCGCGGCCAGCATCTCGGCCGCGACCTCGTAACGTCGGGCGTCGGCGGGAAGATCCAGTTCCAGGTTCGCGTCCACCGTGTCACTGCCCGCGTCCTGGAGGCGATAGGCGTCGACCTTGTTGTAGAGCCCGATGCCGCGCCCTTCCTGGCGCAGGTAGAGCAGCACGCCACCGTGTTGGGAGAGCAGCCGCACCGCCTCGTCGAGCTGGGCGCCGCAGTCACACCGAGCGCTGCCGAACGCGTCGCCGGTCAGGCACTCGGAATGCACCCGGACGAAGGGAGAAGCCCTGTGCGGGCCGGGAAAGACCAGCGCGACGTGTTCGGCTTCGTCGCGTAGCCCGGCGAAACTGGTCAGCAACGGGATCGGACCACCGGGCTCCTGGTGTGCCAAGGGCAGCGGAGCCTGGGTGCGAATCCGCGGGCCGCTGACACCTGGTGGCGACGGGTCCGGCGCTAGTGACACTGCGTTGACGGTCATGATTACTCCAGGCGACTTGTCACGCGGACATAGGGACTTCTCGGCCGGCCGGCGCCAGATCCCAGTCACGGCGTCGATTGGTCAGCAGCCAGCAGACAGGAACAAGGGAAATCACTCCCAGGACGACAAACGCACCACGAACCCCGAAAGCGGCGTTCGCCGCGGAGATCACCAGCGGCCCGAGCGCGCTGGCACCGCCGCACACCAGCCGCCAGAAGCCGTAGACACGGCCGATCACCTCTTTGGGCAACGTGTCGTAGAGCACGACCTCCGCGGCCGTCGTGACGCTGCCGTAGGCACTGAACAGCAGAACGAGGGCCGGGATCACCAGCAGGGCGAGCGGAACCGGCAGTACCAGCAGGCCGATCGCCATCGCGATCAACGCGACGGTCACCACGGTGCGCAACCGCAGCCGCCGCCGGCGACTCACCAGCAGGGCGCAGCCCGTGGTCGCGACGTTGACCACCGTGACGACGATGGCCACCGTCGCATTGGAGAAGTGGAGCTGACTGCGCAGATAGAACAGCGCCAGGTTGAGGGTGCCGGTGCTGGCCAGCAGTTCGCACGGGATCAGCAGCAACATCGCGATGAAGACCGGGCGGCTGCCGTACAGGACGCGCCAGCCCTCCGCCAGCGACCGGAGCATCCCGACCGACGCCGAGCCACCGTCGCCCGCGCGGGGCGCGCGGATGCCGGCGAACCAGACGAATGCCGGTGCGGCGAAGGTGATCAGGTTGAGCCACAACAGGGTCTGGTAGCCCAGCGGCCCGATCAGCGCGCCCGCGAGCAGCGGGCCCAGTACGGTGGTCGCCTCGAACTGCGCCGCGAGAATGCCTCGGGCCTGTCCGGGTTGGTCGGGAAAAAGCCTTGGCAGGCTGGCAAACCAGCCGCTGCGGTACATCGCCCCACCGAGCTGCACCACGAACTGGCAGACGACCAGGCTGCCGGTGCCCGCCTGGTGCGCGCCCAGTAGGAGGTTGAGCGTCAACGCGGCACAGAACTGCACCGCGAGGCCGGGCACGATGAGCACCCGGCTTCCGTAGCGGTCGGCCACATAGCCGAACAGCGGTCCGCTCACCAGCAGCGACACCGGGGTCGCGGCGGCCAGCAGGATCATCACCTGCAACGACCGAGTCAGGTCGTAGGACAGCAACGGGAGCGCCACCGCGTAGACGCCGTCGCCAAGGTTGTTGGTGAACACGCCCCCGCTGAAGGTGAGGAACCGCGGGCTACGCCAGAGCGATGGCGGCGCGGGCGGGTCCGCGGCACTGGTCGGTGCCGCACTCACGGGTTGCTCCCCGAATCCGGGACGAGCCAGAGATCGCGCACCCGGCTGGGTCCTTCCGCACCGAGGCGGTAGGTGCGCAGCCAGCCGCCGCGCCCGCCCACCAACAGGTAGGAGGTGCCGTCGGCGGCGCGAACCGGGTGCAGCGCCTTGGCGAAGTCGGGCAACGGTTCGACGATGCCCAGCAGTTCGGGCTCGGCCGGCCCGGCGGGCGCCGGATCGGTGAACACGCCGAGTTGGGCCCCGTAGGTGGTGATGTACAGCCGGCCGTCGACGCTGACCGCGTCCTCGGCGGTGTTGTCCAGAAGCTCCTTGAACACCCGCCAGGTCTGGCCGGTCGCCGGGTCGAGCTCGCGGACGTTCTCCCCGCCGGTGACAAAAAGCCGGCCCTCGTCGAAGAACAGTCGTTTGCTGTAGGCATCCTCACCGGTGCCGACCGACCACAGCACCTGGTCGGAGTCGGCGGCGATGCGGTACACGATGCCGTCCCGCCGGCCGAGCAACCGGTCACCGTTGGAGGCATAGGTACCGGCCCAGACCGGCACGTCACCGACATCGATCTTGTGCTGCACCGCTCCGGTCAGCAGGTCGAGTTCCAGGCCACCGGAGTTCGCCGTGACCAGCACGTGCGTGTTGGTGGGATCGACAGCCGCCGTGAACAGCCGGGTGTCGAACCGGGCTTGCCAGTCGATCGTGCCCTCGGCCGTCGCCCGGAAGACGTTGTTGTCGCGGGTGACCCCGATCCAGCCGCCGTCGTCGAGCGGCACGACCCGTCGGGTCAGGCCGAGGTTGTGCCGGTGTTGCGCGACGAGGCGCACGACGGCGCGATCGGACGAGTCGTCGGTGTCCACCACGAGCTCGGCCACCCCGTCGTCGGTGCCGGCGAGGATGCGGCCGTCCTGGCCCGGACGGCTCTGCAGGTCCCAGACGCACTGGCGCCGGAAGGGAGCATGGGCGACGAACGCGCCGTCGCCGTCGACCGCGGAGATCAGGCCGTCCTGGGTGAGGACGAACACCCGACCGGAGTCCGGGCCGATCGTGATGTCAATGATGTTGTGTCCGAATCGGACGGTGTCCACGATCCGGAGTTCCCGCGTGCTGTTGTCGAACTTGTGCAGCTCACCGTCGAAGCCGCCGACATAGGCCCACCGGTGGTCCGAGGTGAACTCCATCGCCTCGACGTCGTCGGTGGCGAACAGGGCGCTCTCGGTGAGCTGCCCGTCCGCGGTGACGGTGACGATGCCGTTGGAGATCCGGTCGGTGTCGCCAGACCCGCTGTCCTGGGTGATCCAGAACCGGTCGTGGCGGGGGTCCCAGCGCGCGCGGTGCAGGTTGGACCGATCGTCCACCCGAACCTCGACGGGAAAGTCGAGACGTTCCAGATTGCCGAGGAACAGCCGGCCCTGCTTGTCGGTGATCGCGTGCAGGTCGGGCCGGTCGAACGACAGCCATTCCAGGTAGCTGTGGCTCATCGACGGCACGATGCGCTCCACCTGGAAGGTGGGCAGGTCGATGATCACGAGCTGGAGGTAGCCGTTGTTGACGTAGACCTTGTCCTGCCACACCCCGATGCCGCGGTTGATCGTCGGCGAGGGCTCCTCGTCGGGCATCAAGGTGGAACGGTCGCCGAGCGCGTCCGCGTCGAGATGGTCGAGCAGGTCGAGTGACGGGAGGGACCAGCGGCTGAGTCCGCCGCGCTTGTCCTTGGTGATCACGTAACGGTCGGTGGTCGTCACCGCGTACACGGGTTGTCCACCGGGGAGGGCGCTGGAGGAACGGACCAGGTTGAGATCCTCGTCGAGCAGGTGCAGTTGACCGGCCACGTCGGTAACGAGGATGCCCGTTTCTCCGAGATGGAGAATCCTGAGAACTCGGTTGCGCAGTTCCACGAAATGTTCACCCCTTCCGAACAAGTGGTCAGTGGTGTCAGGTCGATGTCACGTGACTGCCGCCCAGAGGGCGCCCCGCATAATGCGGGGCGCCCCCCGGATCAGGCTCACTTGAGGATCTTGGCGTAACGGCGCACGGGCTTGGTCATAGGAATTCACCTCCTTCGCCGCTCAGGGGATCCAGGTCACCTCGACGAACCCGGTGGGGCAGGCCGAGGAACTCGGGGGCTCGACAGCGCGAGCCGGGGGAAAAGTCGTTGTTTCGGGCTGCGGTGTCAGGACACCGCGGCGAGAACCTCCGCCGTGGGATGCGCTCGTCCCGCACGGCATTCCGCCCGGGACACCTCCACGGTCAGTGATTCCCGGCCAGCAGCAGGGGGCAGGTCCACGTCCACCATCAACAGTCCGCCACTCTCCGCGAGCGAGAGGTCGGCATGTTGGACGCCGGTCGTCGTGCCGAACACCGAGATCTGCCAGGGCGCGTCCGGCGGAGCCTGATACGTGGTCGCCGCGACGCGAAGCACAGGCACGGCGGGATTGGGGAAGCCGGCCGCCACAGTGACCCGGTGGTCGGTGACTGTCGGGCCCAGTTCGTGCATGGTGCCGTGTTTGACCAGCGGATGTGCTGCGGCGTCCTCGTCGGCGTGGGTCCAGACGGCCTCGCCGATCACCAGAGCGTAGCCGGGCAGCTCAACCACCTCACGGACCACGCACTCGGCGTTCAGCACTCCGCCACGTACATGGGGGGTGCTCAGGACGGTTGGTTCGGCCAGTTCCAGGTCGGCACTGCTGGTCTTGTCGACGTCCAGGCCGCTCAGGCTGCCGGCGAAAGCGGCGAGGGCCACCTGGGAATCAGTACACAGGGTGACGGCGAATTCGCCAGCCTTTCGGATCTGGCTGTTCGACCAGTTCTGGTCGGATATGCCGACAGCTATGTGCAGCGGTTCCCGGGCCACGAAGTACGACCATTCAGCGGCCATCACGTTGACACGCTTGTCCGCCACGGTCGTTATCAGGCCAACGGTGCTCGTCAGGTAACGTAGATAACCGGTGGTCACGCCATCTCCCTGAGTGGTAGTGGTCGACCGTTTCGGCGGCTATTGCCGATGAATCATAATTCGCAAGCGTCTCATGATCAAGAACATCTCCGACTGTTGTTTGCGATTTGCGATTCATTTACTGCCAAGAACACTAACTCGCCACCCCGGGTCGGTCAAGAACATCACCGGAGAAATAATCCCTCCGCAGCCGGAGGTATATCCGAGAACGCAGCCTGACCTGCAACAATCCGGGCCGCCATAAGATTCGATTATCCCATAGGCCAAGCACCGGTTATCGCGCCCGACAATCGAAATTCCGAAATCGGTTTCGGCCGGAATGACCGCGACCGGCCGGCCCCGCGCGATCATGCCCCGACCCGCCCGAACCACGGTCTCGCCGACCCGGGGCCGACCGCATCGACGCGGTGTCGGCCTCCTGACGTACACCCCCGCCCGCGGGCAGCAGCTCCCCGAACAGCCGTGACGCGCCGAGCCCCCAGCCCCGTGATCATGCCGTGATACACCAGTGGCACAGCGCGGATTTCCCGGGTAGAGTGCGGAGCTGATGTATGCTGAACGGTCCACAATTCGAGCAAGGCAGGCGCCGTCGACGCATCGGACAGCGCTACGCACCCTCAGCCGGTTCGCCGGCGTGATTGGTCGCCGGAGACGTTCCGCCAGTCGTCCGGACCGGCTATACCTCCAGAACCGCTGACCTGGGCGCGGCGATCGCAGTCGCGGAAAATTCGGGGCGGCGGCGTCCGGGGATTCTCCAAGGGATTGGTGCGATACCCGTGGAGTTACGCGAGCTGCGAGCATTTGTGGTGTCGATCGAAGAAGGTAGCCTTTCCGCCGCGGCGCGGCGGCTGAATATCACCCAGCCGGCACTGTCCCAGACCATTCAGGGCTTGGAACGGCAGCTCGGCGTGACCTTGTTGACGCGAAGCAGCACCGGCATCCGGACCACGCACAGCGGCGACATGTTGCTGGTCGAGGCCAGAGCGATCCTGGGCCGCCACGACGAGGCCGTCGCCCGGGTGAGCACGTCCGCCGAGGCGAACCATGGCGCCCTGCGGATCGGGTTGCCGGCCGAGTTCCCTCCCGGTGCGCTGTCGGACGCGTTGGCCGAACTCTCCGTCACGCACAACACCTCCGGCATACAGCTGCGGCACATGTCGACCAGCGAACAGCTCACCGCGCTGCTCACCGACGACCTGGACGCCGGGCTGGTGCGTGAACTCCCGGTCGGTCAGGAACTGGCCGTGGCCCTGGTCGTCGAGGAGAAACTCGGGGTGCTGCTGTCCACGGCCAACGCGACCCGACCCACCGACACGGCGGAGATCCGCCTCGACCAGCTGGCCGGCTTGGCCTGGGTGGGATTTCCCCGACCGCGCAGTCCGGCCTGGTACGACGAGGTGACCGCCATCCTGCGCGGCCACGGCCTCGCACCGGCCGCCGAATACGAACAGTCGCCGACCGCCGAGTTGAAGTTGGCCGCCGCCAGCATCGGCGACGCCTTCGCTCTGCTGCCGCAGTGGTCCCGGGGCACGTCGGGGTCCGTGACGTGGCTGCCACTGACCGGCCATCCGTTGGTCCGTCGTACCTGGGTGGCCTGGCCGGCCCGGTCGCAGCGTCGTGATCTCGCCTGCCTGGTCGACTGCCTGCGGCGACACGCCTATCAGGAAGGCTTGCCATGACTCAGGATCACCGTGCAGTGGTGGACGCGATGCGGCAGGCGATCGGGCTGAGCCGACGAGCACTGGGGTGGACGAGCCCGAATCCGATCGTCGGCTGCGTCGTGCTCGACCGGACCGGCTCGGTCGCGGGCACCGGCTACCACCGCGGTGCGGGCCGCCCCCACGCCGAGGTGCTCGCGCTGGCCGAGGCCGGCCGGCGCGCCGAGGGCGGTACCGCCCTGGTCACGCTCGAACCGTGCGCGCACACCGGCCGCACGGGGCCCTGCGCGCTCGCCCTGCGCGAGGCGGGCGTGGCCAGGGTGGTGTACGCGGTGCCCGATCCGAACCCGACCGCGGCCGGCGGTGCGGCGTACCTGCGCGCCGCCGGCATCGAGGTGATCGGCGACGTGCTGCGGATGGAGGCCGAACACGCCAACCGGATGTGGCTCACCGCGGTACGGCGGCGGCGTCCGTTCGTCACCTGGAACTTCACCGGCGCGACCGACGAACGGCGCCCCGCGGCCGAGTACGCCCTGCGCGGCACGCACGACGCCGTGCTGGTCGGCGCGGACACCATCCGGGCCGACGATCCGCAGATGGGCCTGCCCGCCGGCATGTCGGGCCGGCCACCGATCCGGGTGGTCCTGATGTCCGGCAAGCGCCTGCCGCAACAGGCCAGGGTGCTGGACGACAGTGCCCCGACGCTGGTCGCGGTCGACGAAGCCGACCAAGCAGCCATGCTGCCCGGGGCGGAGGTGATGTCGCCGCACGGCACCGGGCTGAGCCCGATGACGCTGCTGTCGGAGCTGTACGCCCGTGGAGTGCGCTCGGTGCTGATGGAGGGCGGCGGCGGGCTGGCGCCCTCGTTCGCGCTGGCCGGGCTGGTGGATCGGACAGTGGGCCGGCTCGACCGGGCCTGACCGGGCCTGTCGGTCGAGTTCGGTCGCGGTGGTCACGGCAGCCGACGTGGCGCCCGTAGGCCGGTCCCCACCTCCTTGACGTTCTTGTGCGGGAACCGCCGCTCCGCGTAGCCCCTGGCCGCCGATCCCGTGCCGACGTAGACGGTTTCCACCTTGTCCTGCAACGGTCGCAGCACGTCCCGCAGAAAGCCGGACCGGTCCTCAAGGTACGGGCCGAGCACGTCCTCGCCGGCCGGGCAGACCGCCATGCAGTAGGCGGCCTTGTAGTTCGGTTTGAACGACAGGCTCTGCCACATCGAGGCGTTCTCCGGTTCGGTGACCCGGGAACGGAAGTCGGCCCGATCGGTGCTGTCGGCGACCGTCTCCACCCAGTCGGCGAAGCCGCCCATGAACTCCCGGTAGTTGTGCGTCGAGCAGGCCTGGAAGTCGAACTCGCCGGCCTTGCCGATCGCGCCGACCGGACAGGCCGCGACGCACAACTTGCATTCCAGGCAGGGGTTGTAGTCCAGCGCGCTGCCGTGTTCGGACACCTCCGCGTCCACCAGCAGGGTGGCCAACAGGATGAAGTTGCCGAACTTCGGGTGGATCACGTTGCGGTGGATGCCCATCGCGCCCATCCCGGCGGCGACCGCGACCGTCTTGTGCGCCACCACCCAGATGCGGCCGGGGAAGCGGTCCATCTCCATCGGGAACGTCGCGGACGGGTTGATCGCCCGGTGGCCATCGTCCTGCAACCGCCGCACCACCGTGTGGGCGATCTCGTTGAGGATCTCACCGGTCCGGTGGAACTCCTGGTTGGCCACGCTGCGCGCGGGGGTGCGCACGTCGTCCCGGTTCATCCGCACGACGAGGGACACCAGCGACCGGGTGCCGGGCAGCGCGGCCAGCACGTGCTCGCGCTCGCCGGCCAGGTCCGGGTGGTCCAGCGACACGGCCGCGGCGTCGTCGGCGCCGGCCGCGAGGCACAGCTCCCGCAGCCAGGTCGCGTCGATCACCGGCGGCGCCGGTGCCGGCGGGTCCGCCAGCACGGCCTGCACGGACGGGTGGGCCGCCAGTGCCGCGGGGAGCTTGCGGCGGCGGGCAGCCGGTTGGCTGTTCGGCTTCGGCTGGTCGGACGGTGCGCTCTGCGCTGTCACTGCGGTGCTCCGTTGTCGTAGGCCGGTCAGTCGGGAGGAAAATCAAACCAACCATCTCATCTGCCGAGTCCGATAACAAGACCGACTTGCGGTGATCGTATTCGCGAACTGACATCGACGACATCCCGTCATAGGCTTTCGATACAAAAGCCAGTTACGCTGGCCCTACTCGACACGAAGAGGTGAGCGCATGACCGACACGGCAGTGGGAGACGACCTCCGATCGACCGTGGATCAGTAGCTGGTGGCGCGCGAGATCGACGGCGCGGTCGCGGTGATCACCATGCACCGCCCACACAACCTGCTCGACCCGGCGCTGACCCAGGCGCTGCTCGACGCGCTGGCGTGGGTGCCGACCACCGGCAGCCACGCGGTGATCCTGCGCAGCGGCCTGCGGCACTTCTCCGCGGCGGTGATCGGCCGGCCGGGCGCCGACATTCCGGTGGACGAGGCGGAGGGCCACATCGCCGGGTACACGATCCTCTGCGACTGGAGCGCACGGGATCTGCAGGAGGAGGAGATGGCGCAGGGCCTTGGGCCGGCCAAGGGCAAGGACAGCGCCACCACCCTCGGCCCGTGGCTGGTGACCCCGGACGAACTGGCCGACCGGCGCACCGGCAAGGGCTTCGACCTCACCGCCACCACGAGCGTGAACGGCGAGCTGTACAGCAGCGGCAACTGGTCGACCATCTACTGGTCGTTCGCCCAGGCCATCAGCTACGCGTCGCGCGGCACGCGACTGCGCACCGGGGACGTGATCGGGTCGGGCACCATCGGCACCGGCTGCATCCTCGAACTGTCCCGCGTCCACGATGCGGCCAAGTACCCGTGGCTCAAGGCCGGCGACCAGGTACGCATCTCGGTCGACGGACTCGGCGCGATCGAGTCGACCATCCAACCGCCGGTGCCCGTCCTGCCGCTCTGAACACGACGCCGGCCGGAACCACGGCTACAGTGGAACTTCCGAACAGCAAGCCAGGTGTGGTCGGACCGACCGTGCCGAACGGAGGAGCACGTGCCCGACCGACGAGTTGTGGTAGCCGAGACCCCGTGCCCGATCGGGCGCGCGGTCGAGACCATCGGCGACCGGTGGACCTTGCTGATCCTGCGGCACGCCACCCTCGGCATCACCCGGTTCGACCAGTTCCGCGGCGAACTGGGCATCGCCGACAACATCCTGTCCAACCGGCTGAGCCGACTGGTGGAGGCCGGGCTGCTGGTCAAGGTGCCCTATCGGGACGAACGCCGGACCCGGCACGAGTACCGGCTCACCGAGGCGAGCGCCGATCTCCTGCCGGTGCTGCACGCGCTGGCCGACTGGGGCCAGAAACACACCCGCTCCAACGCACGCACGCAGCCGATGCGGACCGTGCACACCCCCTGCGGCACCGACCTCACCCGGAGCGAGTTCTGCGACAGTTGCGACCGCGAAACCGAGCGGGAAGAGATCACCTGGGTCCGTCCGTGGCGCACCCGGACCCCCTTCCCGCTGGCTGAGCCGGTGAGCTGACGCACCGCGCGGCGAGGCGTCCTGAGTCCTCCGCGGGGTGTGGTCCGCCCGACGGCGGTGCCCGGCCCGTCTCCGTGCCGGAGGCGGGCCGGGCACCGTCTCGCAGTGTTCAGGCGCGCTCGGCGAGCGCCTTCAGGATCGCCTCGGCGGCCGCCCCGCCCGAGGCCGGGTTCTGGCCGGTGATCAGGTTACCGTCCACCACAACGTAAGAACCCCACGCCGGGCCGGATTCGAACTCGGCACCACCGGCACGCAACCGCTTCTCCAGCAGCCACGGCGCGTTCGCGGCAAGCCCGACCTGCTGCTCCTCCTCGTCGGTGAAGCCGGTCACCTTGCGTCCCTTGAACAGCCAGCTGCCATCGGGGTTGCCGGCGGAGAAGAAACTGGCCGGGCCGTGGCAGAGCGACGCCACCACCTTCGACTGGTCGGGCAGCAGCGCCGCCAGGACCCGCGCGATATCAGGGTTCACGGCCAGGTCCTGCATGGGACCGTGGCCACCGGGGATGAGCACGCCGTCGTAGTCGGCCGGGTCGACGTCCTCCAGCCGGACGGGGTGCGCCAACAGCTC
The DNA here is from genome assembly GCA_036268615.1 of Pseudonocardiaceae bacterium. Lineage (GTDB taxonomy): Bacteria > Actinomycetota > Actinomycetes > Mycobacteriales > Pseudonocardiaceae > DATATV01. The sequence goes on along the minus strand of DATATV010000007.1, from coordinate 132,954 downwards.
CTCGGTCTTGTCCAGGTAGGACCGCAGGCCGGCGACGAGTTCCGCGTCGCCGTTGTTCGCCTCCAGGGCGAGGCTCATCCGGTCGGCGACCGGCGTCCGGCCACCGGGTGTGGCGATCGTGATGTCGACGCCCGCGTCAGCCAGGATGCGGTGCGGCACAACAAACTCCTCGGCCCAGAAACCGGTGGGCCTTTGTGTGCCGTCGTTCTGGCTCCAGAACCGGGCCGAGGTCAGCACGAGAAGGATGGAAGACATGGATTACTACCTCCTGAAACAGGGACGCACCCGCGTCCCGAAATGACTGCTCTTGACCATGATCAGAGGGCGGAGCGCTCGACCACGTCGGTCAGCACGCGGAGCGCCGCGAGCATGTCCCGCGCCTGCTCGCCGTCCAGCGTCTCCAGGCCGCAGTAGGACGAACAGATCTCCCGCATGGCCCGTTCGGCGATCTCCCGCCCGGCCGGCTCCAATCGGACCAGCAGGCCACGAAGCACGTTCGGGTCGGCGACCCGGGTCACCAGGCCGAGGTCGGCGAGCTGGTCGATCTGCTTGCTGACCGCCCCGGAGGTGATCATCAACTGGCGGAACAACGCGGTCGGACTGAGGGCGTAGTCCGGGCCCGACCGGCGAAGCGCCAACAGCACCCGCAGATCGGCCGGGCGCAGCTCGTACTCCTTCGCCAAGCAGGTGAACGCCCGTTCGAGGTGGTTTCGCAGCCGCTGCACGGTCGAGACGAGCAGAAACGGAGTGGTGTCCAGGTCGCCCAGCTCATGCGTCCACTGCTCGGCCACCTCCAACGGCTCCGGCGGCCCGTCCACACCCAACATGATTCCTCCCTCGGTCCTTCCTGGGAAGCGAGCTTCCCAGGAAGTCGTCTTCCTAGGAAGTTACGCGATTCGGCCGGTCCGGCAAGTCGGGCGGACCGCGGGAGGGTTCACGGCCTCGCGGTTGATCGCTGCCCCCAGTTCGGCAGCCAGATCTCCATATCGGCGGCCTGGACCCGGCGCGCACCGAGGTGGTCGCGAAGAGCGAGCAGCGCGGGATGCGGGTTGTCCGCGCGCCAGATCAGCGACATCGGGTAGACCGGCGTCGGGCCACGCACCGGTATGCGCCGCAGGTCGTAGCTGTCCGGCCACAGATACCGCGAGCGTTCGCCGACCAGGGTGCCGAGGTCCGCGGAGTCGGCGATCTCGGCCAGCAGTGCCTCGTTGCCGAAGACGGGTCCGACAACATCGATCGTCAGGCCGAATGCGGTCGCCAGTTCGTCGTAGTAGACCGCCACCTCGCCGCGGGCAGCCAGGCCGGGCATCCAGATTCGGTGGCCGGCGAGTTGCCCCGGCGTGACGGAGCGCGCATTGGCCAGCGCGTGCCGGGGTCCGACGAGCAGCTGGTGCGCCTCGTCGATCACCCGGGCGGCCCTGATCGCCTCGGGCAGCTGCCGCCGGGCGGGAACGCCGTGGAAGGTCGCGTCGACCGTGCCGGCCTCGACAGCGGCGACGGCAGCGTCGACGTCGGCGTCCAGGGTCACGACATCCAACTCGATCTCCGGATGCATCCGGTAGAAGTCCTGGAGAAGCCCCGCTGTCGCGACCCGCCGGTTGACCACGTCGATGCGCAGCGCGCGCCGGCCCGGACGCACGGACGCGTCGGCCCGCTCCGCCACCCGGAGGAGTTCACGGGCGTGTGGCAGGAAAGTCCGGCCGTCGATGGTGAGCTGGGCTCCACGCGCCGTGCGGGTGAACAGGCGCACACCGAGGTCCTTCTCCAACGCGGCGACGCGCTTGGACACGGCCTGCTGGGTGATCGACAGCACCGCGGCCGCTTCCTGGAACTGGCCGGTGTCCGCGGCGGCGACGAAGGTGCGCACGGCGTCGAGATCCACCCGGCGAACCCTACTCACACAACAGAACGTTGTGGCTCACCACCGTTTCGGTTGTTTGACCGGGAGTTTTGGCCTTGCTTTGATCGGGCCCGGCAACGGCGGGTTGTGCGAACCGGGAGGTGTGAACGTGATGGCCAGACGATCCCTCGGCCGGCAGTTCGGCTGGCTGTGGACGGCCTACGCGATCAGCGCCTACGGCTCCGGGCTCGGATTCGGGGCGTTCCCACTGATCGCCGTGCTGGTGTTGCGGGCCGGCCCGGCGCAGGTGTCCACGCTGTCCGCGGTGGGGCCCGCGGTGGGCGCGCTGATCGCGTTGCCGCTCGGGCCGTGGGTGGAGTTTCGACGCAAGCGGCCGGTGATGATCGTCATGGACCTGGCCCGGTTCGCGGTCATGCTGACCATCCCGGTCGCCTATGCCTTGGGCCGCCTCAGTTTTGTCCAGCTGCTCGTCGTCTCGGCGGTGACCGCCGCGGCCAGGATCGCTTTCAACGCGGCCAGCGGCGCCTACCTCAGGGACCTCGTCCGGCCGGCGGACCTGCTCGTGGCCGGCGCGCGGTTCGAGTCGACGACGTGGAGTTCGATCGCGGTCGGACCGCCGCTGGGCGGAGCGGCGATCGGCCTGTTCGGGCCGGTGACCACCGTGCTGGCCGACGCGCTCAGCTACCTGTTCTCCGCACTGGGAATCACCGCGATCCGCGGCCGGGAAGAACCCCTGCGGCGAACCGACAGGGGCCGGGTCCGGGCCGGCGAGTTGCTCGACGGTTGGCGGCACATCCTGACCCATCCCGGGCTGCGGGCGCTCTACTTCAACAACCTGCTCGTCAGCGGACTGATCATGACCACCGAGCCACTGCTGGCGGTGCTGCTGCTGGGCCAGCTCGGCTTCCCGCCCTGGCAGTACGGCCTCGCCTTCGCCGCCCCCTGCGTCGGCGGCTTCCTCGGCTCACGGCTGGCCCGCCGGGCCGTGGCGCGCTACGGCCGACACCGGATCTTCCGTACCGTCGGCACCCTGCGCGCGGTCTGGCTGATCGGCCTCGCCTTCGTCCGGCCCGGTGTCGTCGGCCTCGTGACCGTGACGGCCGTCGAATTCGCGATCATCATCAGCATGAGCCTGTTCAGCCCGGTACTGGCCACCTATCGACTCGAACAGACTCCCCCGGACCGGATCGCCCGCACCCTGTCGGCCTGGTCGATCAGCAGCAGCGCCGCGATCGCCGTGTTCACCGCGCTGGGCGGGCTGCTCGCCGGCGCCACCAGCCCACGCACGGCTCTCACGGTCGCCGGACTGCTGATTCTCGTCAGCCCGCTGCTGCTGCCCCGCCGCCAGGATTCCGCGCCTGAGCTGGCAACAGCCGCTTCGCCCAGCTGATCTGTCGGACGAGCCGGTTCGGTGCGGCTTGCGCGTTTTGCTCGGGTGAGCTAAATTTTGCTCATGCGAGCAAGAACGTTCACCGAGTCGGGCCGACGAGCCCAGATCGTGACGGCGGCGATCGAGGTGATCGCCGAGGACGGCTACGCCAAGGCGTCGTTCAGCCGGATCGCGAAGCACGCCGGACTGTCCAGCACCGGCATGATCAGCTACCACTTCCAGGGCAAGGAGGACCTGCTCGCGGCGTGCGTCGCCGAGATCGAGCAGGTGACCGGGGCGTTCATGGAGCCCCGCATCGACGCCGCCGAAGGCCACGTCGCCCAGCTGCGCGCCTACGTCGAGTCGAACGTCGCGCTCGTCGGCGAGCACCCCGCCGCCGTCCGGGCGCTGATCGACCTGGTGAAGAACGCCGGCTCGCAGAGCCCTGCCGTCAACGGGCGGCTCGCCCTGTTCCACGAGCACTTCCGCACCGGACAGGCGGCCGGCGTCTTCCGCCCGTTCGACGCGTGGACCGTGGCGCTGGCCTTCACCAGCGGCCTGGACGCCGTCGTCGCCACCGCGGCCGCCAACGTCCCGGAACCCACCGAGCTGGCCCGCCTGGGCCGTGAGCTCGCCGACCTGTATGTGCGGGCGACCGCACCCGATCCCGAGGGGGGAACAGCATGATGACCGACGAGAGGCCCGTGTCCGAACAGGCGGCCGTGTCCGACGACAAGGTCGCGTCCGACCAGAAAGTCATGTCCGACCAGAAAACCGCGGCCGAACAGAAGACCGCGGGCGACGAGGGCCTGCGCCGGGTGATCCGGGCCAACGTGCTGACCGTCGTGTTCGAGGTGGTCGTGCCGATGGCGCTGTTCTACGGTCTGCGCGCCGCGGGCGTCAGCCAGTGGTGGGCGTTGATGGCCGGCATCCTGGTCGCCGCGCCGTACACGGTGTGGACCATGGTGCGGAAGCGCAAGGTCGACCTGACCGCCCTGGTGACGTTGAGCGTCCTGGTGCTCTCCGTCGTGCTCGGCCTGCTGTCGGACGACCCGCGCACCCTGGCGATCCGCGAGGGGTGGACCGCCGCGCTGGGTGGCCTGTTCGGCATCTGGATGCTGGTCACCGTGTTCGTCGGCAGGCCGGCCCAGCTCACGTTGGGTCGCACGATCGCCGAGATCAAGCGCGGCGCCGAGGGGGCGGCCGCGTGGGTGGCCCGCTGGGACACCGACGCCCGGTTCCGGCGCGGGATGCGCATCAACACGGCCGCGTGGGGTGCGGTGCTGTTGACCAGCGCCGTGGCGCACGTCGTGCTCGTCTACACACTGCCGATCGACCTCATCTCGCTGGTCACCAACGTGCAGTGGTTCGCGATGCTGGCCTGCCTGATCGCCTGGCACGTCTGGTACATCAACAAGGAGCACCTCGATGCCTGAGGTCCTGGTGGCGGGCGGTGGGCCGACCGGCCTGCTGACCGCGTTCGAGCTGGAGCGCGCCGGGCTCGACGTGCTGGTCCTGGAACGCGACCCCCGACCGACAACGCAGTCCAAGGCACTCGCCCTGCAACCCCGCTCGGTCGAGGTGCTGGCCGATCGCGGCCTGCTCGCCGCGATCGAGCCGCACATCGAGGCGCGGCTGCCCGCGGGGCACTTCTCCGGCATCCCGATCGACTACACCGACCTGCCGACGCCTTTCCCGTACCAACTCGGCATCGAACAGGCGCACGTCGCCGCGGCGATCGAGGCGCGGCTGCGCACGCCGGTGCTGCGGGGTGCGGCCGTCACCGCCGTGGCGCAGGACGACGAGGGCGTCACCGTCACCGCCGGCGGGCAGGTTCACCGGGCGGGGTGGCTGGTCGCGGCCGACGGCGGGCACAGCACGGTCCGGACGTTGCTGGGGGCCGCGTTCCCCGGCAGTTCGGCGCGGTACTCGCTGGTCGTCGCCGACCTCAGGCTCGCCGGCAAACCCGCCGGACTGGCCGAGGACTGGCAGCTTCCGTCGGCCGAGTCGGGGTTCCTGTTGCCGTTGTCCGGCGGGCGTTATCGCGTGGTCGTGGTCGGCGAGGAGCAGCAACGGCTCGACCGGGACGCGCCGGTCACGGCCGGCGAGTTGCAGCGGGCGCTGACCGCCGCGCACGGCCCGGCGATCGAGGTGGGCGAGGTGATCTGGGCCTCGCGGTTCGGCGACGCGGCGCGGCAGCTGGAGCGCTACCGGCACGGCCGGGTGCTGTTCGCGGGCGATGCCGCGCACATCCATCTCCCGGTCGGCGGCCAGGGGCTCAATCTGGGTCTACAGGACGCGGTGAACCTCGGCTGGAAGCTGGCCGCGCAGGTCCGCGGACACGCCCCCGACGAGCTGCTCGACAGCTACCACGACGAGCGTCATCCGATCGCGGCCCGGGTCCTGGTCAGCACGCGGGCGCAGGCGGTGCTCGGCATCCCCGACCCCGACGCGGCCGCGGTGCGCGAGATCATCACCGGACTGCTCGCTGTCCCCGATGCCCGCCGCACCACCGCGTCGGAGCTGTCCGGCATCGGGATCGCCTATCCCCGCACCACCGGTCGCGCCACCGATGTCCCGGCCGCGCGCGACGGCCGGGCGGTGCTCGTCGGCGCGTCGCTGCCCACGGGTTGGGGCGATCGGGTCGAGGTCCGGGACGGGGCGGGACCGCGGCTCGTCCGGCCGGACGGGTATGTGGTCTGGGCGGGTGGACCGGGCCTGGACGCGGCGCTGCGCCGGTGGTTCGGCCCTGTTGGGTCACGTCTCGCCACGTCTGCCCGGTGAACGCGCGTTCGTAACGACCATTACATTTTATCCTCACACTGGAACCAGTGCTACAGTGTAACGGCATGTTCGGAGACGTCGAGCGCTGAAGTAGCCGATTCAGAGCAGCCGTGAAGTGAGGATCGATACCGTGATCACCACCGTCAACCCGGCCACCGGGGACGTGCTCGCGAAGTACCCCACCGCCACCTGGGCCGAGGTCGAGCAGGTGTTGGACGCGACCGCGACCGCCCGTACCGGCTGGTCGGCCGCAGCCCCGGCCGACCGCGCGACCGTGCTCGGCCGGGCCGCGACCACGCTCCGGGAACGACGGGAGACGCTGGCCGAACTGATCACCGCCGAGATGGGCAAGCCGCTCACCGAAGCGCGCGCCGAAGTGGAGAAGTGCGCGCTCACCTTCGACTACTACGCCGGCAACGGCCCGGCTCTGCTGGCCGACGAGCCGGTCGCCACCCAGGCGCACGGAAGTTGGGTGTCCTACGAGCCGATCGGCACCGTGCTGGCGGTGATGCCGTGGAACTTCCCGCTGTTCCAGGTGATCCGGTTCGCCGCACCGACCCTGGCGGCGGGCAACGCGGCGATCCTCAAGCACGCCCCGAACACCTCCGGCTGCGCACTGGCCCTGGCCGACGTGCTGACCGCCGCCGGGCTGCCCGCCGGGGTGTTCGAGGTGCTGCTGCTCGCGCCGGACGACGTGGCTCCGTTCGTGCAGCGGCTGATCGCCGACGACCGGGTGGACGCCGTCACGGTCACCGGCAGCGAGCGAGCCGGCGCGGCGATCGGGTCGGCGGCCGGGCAGGCGGTCAAGAAGTCCGTGCTGGAGCTGGGCGGTTCGGACCCGTTCGTGGTACTCGCCGACGCCGATCCGGCCCGCACGGTCGAGCAGGCGGTGCGCGCCCGGTTCGCCAACGGCGGCCAGACCTGCATCGCCGCCAAGCGTTTCATCGTGGCGCAGCCGATCTTCGACGACTTCGTCGAGCGGCTGACCGAGGCGGTCGGCACGCTGGCGGTCGGCGACCCGACCGACCCGGCGACCCGGATCGGCCCGATGGCCCGGGCCGACCTGGTCGAGTCCGTGCAGCGGCAGGTGGACGAGTCGGTCGCGGCGGGCGCCACCGTGCTGACCGGCGGGCATCGCCTCCCCGGGCCCGGCTTCTTCTACGCGCCGACCGTACTGACCGAGGTGACCCCGACGATGCCGGTGTGGGCGGAGGAGACCTTCGGTCCGGTCGCCGTGGTGACACCTGCCGAGGACGACGAGCACGCCGTCCGACTGGCCAACGACACGCCGTGGGGGCTCGGCGCCAGCGTGTGGACCCGCGACCTGGCGCGCGGGCGGGCGGTGGCCGGTCGGATCCGCTCGGGCTCGGTGTTCGTGAACGCCGTGGTGGCCTCCGATCCCCGGCTGCCCTTCGGCGGCACGCGCCGCAGTGGCTACGGTCGGGAACTCGCGCTGGCCGGTATCCGCGAGTTCACCAACACCCGCAGCTGGTGGGTCGAGCAGCCGGCCTGATCCGGTTCTCCTTGCGCAGAAAGGGAAAACTTCTCATGGCAGCAGTGCCGTCCCCGCCCAGCCTGCTCATCCGACCGGAGCTGGTCACCCCGTTCGACCGGGGCAGCGGGGTGACCACCCTGCCCTACGTCGGCCGGTGGAACTCGCAGACCTCCTCGGTCACCACCGGAATCACCGTGTTCGAGGTGGGCACCTCCATTCCGCTGCACACCCACAACGTCGAGGAGAACGTGCTGGTCCTCGACGGCGAGGCGACGGTGACCATCGGCGAGGACACGTTCGACGTGGCCGCCGGCGTCAACACCTGGGTGCCGGCCGGCGTGCCGCATCGCTTCAGCAACCGCGGCGACTCGGTGATGCGGATCTACTGGGTGTACGGCGGCCTTGAGGTCACCAGGACGCTGTGCGCGACCGGCGAGACCTTCGCGCACCTGTCGGACCAGGACCGCGCGTGACCCGCACCGGTGACGTGATGACCGACCCCGCTCCCGTGTTCTCGGCCGAGCGGCTGGCCGAACTGCTCGCCGGTAGTTGGTCCGTCGCGGAGCCACAGCTTCGTCCGCTGGCGAGCGAGCGCGACCTGAACGTGTTGGTCGACGGGCAGTTCGTGCTGAAGGTGTCCAACCCGGCCGAGGACCCGCAGGCGCTCGACATGGAGGTCGGCGCCCTTGACCATGTCCGGCAGGCTGATCCCGACCTTGCCCTGCCCCGGATCGTGCCGAGCCGGTCCGGGGCAGCGGTGGAGCGCGCGGACGATGACACCGGCCGGTCCTGCCTGGTTCGGCTGATCACCGTGCTGCCCGGCACGGCGCTGGAGGGCCAGGTGATCACCGTTGCGCTCGCCGAGCAGGTCGGTGCGATCGCCGCCCGAACCAGCCGCGCGCTCCAGGGCTACTTCCACCCCGCGGGCGGGCGGACGATCGACTGGGACATCCGTCGGCTGCCGACGGTGGTGGCGGCCGGCCGGGTGCGCGGCGCGCTGGTCGACATCGCGGCTCGCGTCGAACCCGCGCTGCGGGCCAGTCGTCTGCTGCCCGCCGGACTTCAGCACGCGGACGTCACGCTCACCAACGTCCTGGCCGACCAGGGCCTGGTGACCGGCGTCATCGACATCGGCGACATGCACCACACCGCCGCCGTCTGCGATCTCGCGGCGACCCTCACCTCGGTCCTGCGCAACACCGCCGACCAGCAGGAACTGGGCGTCTGGGAGCTGGCCGACGCCGTGCTGCGCGGTTACCAGCGGCAACGGCCGCTGAGCCCGGAGGAGGTCGACATCCTCGGTGAGCTGGTGCTCGCCCGGTTGGCCGTCACCCTGGCCATCTCCGAGGCCCGGGCCGACCGGCACCCCGGCAACCGCACCTACATCACCCAGTACGACACCGCCAACGACCGCGTGCTCGACGAACTGACCGCGCTGACACCCGGGGCGCTGGCCGAACGGTTCGCCACGATGGCCGGCACCGCTCGCGCGCCGCGTGCCACCGGGACCGCACCGGCCGCCGCCCGGCTGCCGGCCCGTCGCGCGGCGGCCATGGGTGGCCGGCTCGCACCGCTGTTCTACCGCAGGCCGCTGGAACTGGTCCGCGGTGAGGGCCCCTGGCTGTTCGCCGCCGACGGCACCCGGTATCTCGACGCGTACAACAACGTCGCGGTCATCGGCCACGCCCACCCGGCGGTGACCCAGGCGGTCAGCCGGCAACTGGCCGTGCTGAACACCCACTCCCGCTACCTGCACCCCGGTGTCGTCGAACTCGCCGAGCGGCTGCTGGCCACCATGCCGCCGGAGCTGGACACCTGCCTGTTCACCACCTCGGGCACCGAGGCCAACGAACTGGCCTGGCGGCTGGCCACCGAGTACACCGGCGGCGACGCGGCGATCATCGCCGAACACGCCTACCACGGCTCGTCGAAGTGGATGGCGGACCTGAGTTCGAACGAGTGGCCGCCGGGTTACCGGCCCGACCGGGTCGCCACCTTCCGCGCACCGCACGGACCGGCCGGCGACCTCACCCAGGCCGCCGCCGAGCAGCGAATCGCCGGGGCTGCCCGGCAACTGACCGACCAGGGCCACCGGGCCGCCCTGGTGCTGGCTGATCCGCAGTTCACCAGCGAGGGCATTCTGGACGCACCGCCGGAGTTCATGACCGGCCTGCTGGCCGGGACGCACGCGGCCGGTGCGCTCCTGCTCGCCGACGAGGTGCAGTCGGGCTTCGGCCGCAGCGGGCAACTGTGGCGCTTCTCCGGCGCGGGCATCACCCCGGACCTGGTCACGCTGGGCAAGCCGATGGGCGCTGGTTATCCGCTCGGCGCGCTGATCACCAGGCGGGAGATCGCCGACGTGCTGGCCGAGCGCTACGAGTACTTCTCCACCTTCGCGGCCAGCCCGGTCGCCGCCGCGGCCGGGCTGGCCGTGCTGGATGTCCTGGAGCACAACACGATCCCCGACCGAGCCGGACAGGTTGGCGCGCGGCTGCGAGCCAGGTTGGCCGCCCTGCGCGCGACCCAGCCGGCCATCGGGCAGGTGCGGGGCACCGGCCTGATCGCCGGCATCGACCTGCTCCCGCCGGGTGGCGGGGACCGCCGCGCGTTCGCTCAGGACGTACTGAACACGTTGACCGGCAACAGAATCCTGGCCGGCCTCACCGGTCCCGGCGGCGATGTGCTGAAGGTCCGGCCGCCGCTGGTCTGGGCAGCCGAACACGTTGACCTCTTCGTGGACACCCTCGATGCCGTCCTGACCGCCGTGCGCTGAGAACGAGGAGTGGATGACGGGCATGACCACGGGGACGAGCGACGTGCTGGAACTCGCCCCGGACGACCCGCGGCTGTCCCTGCGGGGTCAGGCCGAACTGCTGCGCGAGGGCGAGTGGCTGGTGCCGGGACGGCTGCCGGTTGCCACCCAGCGCTGGCTGATCGATCCGGTGCTGGCGGAGAAGGCGGCGATGCCGGCCGGCGTCCGCCTGGACTTCCGGACCGACGCGACCGCCCTGCACTGGCCGGTCGAGGTGCGGTCGCCGGCCGGCGCCAGCCGCGCACCCGCCCCGTTCGACGTACTGGTGAACGGAAAGCTGCTGGCCCGGCTACCGGTGGACGGCCCGGCCACGCTCGCGGTCGAGCTGCCCGCGGGGCCGAAGTCGGTGCGGATCTGGTTGCCGCAGTTCGGCTCCGTACGGCTGGGCCGGGTCCGGCTCACCGGCGCGAACCTGCTCGAACCGACCGACCGAGAGCCGAACGTGGTGCTGTACGGCAGTTCCATCACGCAGTGCACCGGCGCGTCCGGGCCCTCGGAGACCTGGCCGGCGCTGGTCGCCACGGCCCTGGGCGGGGATCTGCGCTGCCTCGGTTTCGCCGGCGAGTGCCATCTCGACCCGATGATCGCCCGGTTCATCCGCGACTGCCCGGCCGACCTGATCAGCCTGTGCGTCGGCGTGAACATCCACGGCAGGTCGTCCTACAGCCGCCGCACCTTCGCCGCCGCGCTGACCGGTTTCGTGGCCACCATCCGTGACGGTCACCCGGACACGCCGCTGGTGCTGATGACGCCCATCGCCACCGCGGACCGGGAACACGCGAGCAACGACGTCGGACTGAGCCTGGCCGACCTGCGCGCCGAGGTCACGGCCGTGCGCGATTTCCTTTACCAGCGGGGAGATTCGGCCCTGCGGCTGGTCAACGGACTCGACGTCCTCGGCCCCGGGGAGACCGGCCTGCTCGGCGACGGTCTGCACCCCACCCCGGCGGGCTACCGGCTGATGGCCGAGCGGCTGACTCCGCTGCTCGGCGGCTGCCTGTCCGGCTGACCGGACGCCGGACCACGGCGCCGGTCAGCCGGGAGCGACCGACGGTGGATCAGCCGCGCAGCAGGCCGGCCATGAAGTCCTCGACCACGGGGGCGACCGCCACTCCGCTGTGTCCGACACCGGGCACCAGGTCGAAACGCACGTCGATGCCGTGCGACCGGAAATTGGCCTCCAGCGTCCGAAGCCGCTCGATCCGGGTGTTTCCGGTCAGCTCCACGCCGTCCATCCAGTTCGGACCGCCGGGATTGTTGATCTCCCAGGTCTCCACGTCCTGGTCACCGACCACCATCTGCACCGGCACCCGGCGGATGGCCTCGATCGACGGCTCGGCGCCGAAGATGTCCTTCATGCCCTGCGTGCCCAGCCACCACCGGTCACCGGAGAGCTGGGTGATCCGGCCGGGTGCGCCGATAGAGACCGCGGAGAGCCGTTCGGGGTGCAGATAGAGGAACCGGTGCGCGAACTGGCCGCCACCGGAGAAGCCGTACAGCATGAACTTCTCGCCGTCGATCGGGAACCGCCGGGCCGCTTCGGCCACAAGTTCCAGCAGCAGCAGGTCGAACCGGATTCCCTGGTAGGAAAGGAACTTGAAGCTGTGCAGGTCCTCGGGATCGTCGCCGATGCCGGCCGGGATCAGCGGGGCCAACACCACGCACCGGTTTTTCTCGCAGAACTGCCGGAACGCGTCTCGGTACTTCACCGCCGTGCGGGCGGTGCCGTGCTGCACCACGATCAGCGGGAAGCGCTCGGGGTCGCCCTCAACCCGCTGCGGGATGTAGAGGCAGTAGGACACCCGCTGGTCGGCCCGGCAGACGAACAACGGCGTCGCACCGCTCAGGAAGTACAGCAACGGGTCCTTGACACGTTCGTTCGACGTCGTCGTGCTCACGATGTGAACCTAACTCTTTCTGAAGTGGACACCGCCGGCCAAGGTCTGGCCGCGGTGACCGCCACGGTGAGATGTGAGTGGCCGTCCGGCGGGCGCGCGACACCGGGTTTCCGGAGCGGAAGCGCGCCACGCGCCCACCGACGACCTACGCGGATCAGGACCCCGAGCCGCCCGCGGCCTGGACCTGCTTCTGCAACGTGGGCCAGAACTTGTACAGCCCGGGCGGGAAGGGCAGGTTCAGCGAGGCGAAGAACTTGTTGTAGATCTTCAGGAAGGTGCCGTCGTTGATCAGGTTCGCCAACTGGGTGTTGTAGGCGGCCTCGAACGCCGCCTCCTTCTTGTTCATGCCGATCGCGCCGGGGCTCGTCTGCGGAGCGGTGAAGGCGATCTTGAACTTGCCCGGGGCCTGGTTCATCAGCGTGGCGATCTGGGTGCCGCCGCCGACATAGGCGTCCAGGTTGCCGTCCGAGAGCTGGCTGATGCCCGCACTGTTGCTGGCCTCGGAAATGAGCTGTGCGCCCTTCAGCGCGGCCTGCGCGTAGTCGTACTGCGTGCTGGCCGCGCTCGCACCGACCCGCTTGCCGGCGAGTTGGGCCGGGCTGGTGACGCTGGAGGACTTCGGCACCAGCACCACGTTGGTACCGTAGTAGATCGGCTTGGTGAAGTTGACGCTCTTCTCCCGGGCCGGGGTGTCGACCAGGCCGATGGCCAGTACGTCGTAACGGTTGGCGGTGATGCCCGAGAACGCGCCGTTGACGTCCGTCTGCTTGTAGACGATCTTGACCCCGAGGTTCTTCGCGATCGCGTTGTTCAGGTCGATCAGCAGGCCGACAGGCTGGCCGTTCGCGTCCACCGAGGCGAACGGCGCCCCGCCCGCGGTGATCGCCGCGGTGATCGTGCCGGGCTGGATGAGACCGAGCTTGTTGTCGCCGGCCGAGCTGCCACCCGAACTGCCACAGGCGGTGATCAGGAAGGCGGCGAGGGCGACCGGGATGACGCTCAGCGCGAGGCGCCGGAGGCGTGGTGGTGCCATGGGATTACTCCTGTGTGGATGGAGAGGGTGGGGAGCGGACAGAATGGCTCACAGCACTTTCGACAGGAAGTCCTGCAGCCGCCTGGTGCGCGGTTCGGTGAACATCTGTTCGGCCGTACCACTTTCGGTGAGAACGCCGTTATCCATGAACAACACCCGATCCGCGGCCTCACGGGCGAAACCGATTTCGTGGGTGACCACGAGCATGGTCATGCCGGAATCAGCGAGGTCGCGCATCACGTCGATCACCTCCTTGACCATTTCCGGGTCCAGGGCGGAGGTTGCCTCGTCGAACAACATGATCTCGGGTTCCATCGCCAGTGCCCGCGCGATGGCCACCCGCTGCTGCTGGCCGCCGGAGAGGTTCGCCGGCCGCACGGACGCCAGTCCGGACAGGCCGACCCTGGCCAGCAGCGTGTCGGCGCGTCCGTTCGCTTCTTCCTTGGACAACTTGAGTACCCGGCGCAAGGGGACGGTGATGTTGTGCCGGACGTTCATGTGCGGGAACAGGTTGAAGCTCTGGAAGACCATGCCGATCCGGGTACGTACCGCGTTGAGGTCGGCGCAGGTCGGGGTGATCTCCTCGCCCTTGATCCGAATGGTGCCCGAGGTCGGCGCGGACAACAGGTTCACGCAGCGCAACAGGGTCGACTTGCCCGAGCCGGACGGCCCGATCACGCAGACCGTCTCGCCATGCCCCACGTCCGCGGTGACATCGCAGAGCACCTGTGCCGAACCGAAGGACTTGCACACCTCGCGCAGTTCGATGTGCGGCCCGGACGTTACCGGAGTGATGGTCATGAGGTCCCCTCGATGGACGGGTCGAGCACCATCGCGGGACCGGTCGCACTGAGCAGCGCCGGTTCACCGCCGACCGGGTCCGGCGCCAGCACGGCCGGCACGCTGCGCCGGTCACGACCGTCCCGCAGCCGCCGGTCGAGCCAGTTCACCGCGTAGGTCAGCGGAATGGTGATCAGCAGGTAGCACATCGCCGCGGCCGTGAAGGACGACGAGTTGTAGGTGACGGCCTGCCGCTGCTGGGCGATGAAGAACAGCTCGCGTTCACCGACCGACAGCCCGAGCAGATAGACCAGCGCGCTCTCCTTCACCGCCACGATGAACTGGTTGGCCAGTGCCGGCAGCACGTTGCGCACGCCCTGTGGCACCACGATCAGGGTGAGCGTCTGCAGGTAGCTCATGCCCAGGCTGCGGCCTGCCTCGGCCTGGCCGGCCGCCACGCTCTGGATGCCCGACCGGAAGATCTCCGCGATGTAGGCCGCACTGATGAGTCCAACCGCAACAACGGCGTAACCCAGCGGTGACTGTCCGAACGGGGCGATGCCGGCCAGCGGCAGGCCGATACCGACCAGACTCACGGTGAGGATGGCGGGCAGTCCACGCAGGATGTCCACGTAGATCCGGCCCGGCAACCGCACCCATCGGTTCGGTGAGATCAGCAGTATCGCCACGAGCAGGCCCAGCACGAGCGCGAGGAGCAGGGCGAGGCTCGCGATCAGCAGCGTGTTCCAGATTCCCTCGCTGAGCAGCGACGGCAGTACAGCCTTGATCTGCGACCAGTCGAAGAAGGTATGGATGAAATCGTTCATTCGAATCCCCTGCTGCGGTGATCGATCGAGCGATCACCACTGCCTGTAGTGGATGCTACGGCTTGCCGGTGTTTTGCAATGCGTCATTCTGTATCAGCGATTACCAAACAGTCAAGACTGTTCTGGAGATTACAAGTGTCGATCTGGCCGCACCGGCGTCATGGTGCGGCCAGGGCGGTGGCCAGGGTCGCGGCGGCGATGTTGCCGCCGCAGGAGAAGATGGCGACGCGTTCACCGGCGATGTCGGCGCGGCGGGCCCGGGCGGCGGCGAACGCGACGCCGGCCGCGCCCTCGACGAGCTGGTGCTCGGTGTCGATCACCATGGCCAGCGCGGACCCGATCTCCGCCTCACTGACCAGCACCCACTCGTCGACGAGGTCCCGGCACAGTTCGAAGGTGATGGAGCCGGGCTCGACGTTGCCGGCCGAACCCTCCGACAGGGTCGGCGCGGCGTCCACCGCGACGATGTGCCCGGCCCGGATCGAGGCGATCATGCCGGCGTCGTTCGCCGGGGACGCGCCGATCACCCGGATCTTCGGCAGGTGCTGCTTGAGCACCGCGGCGACCCCGCTGATCAGGCCGCCACCACCGACGTTGACGAAGATCGTGTCGAGCCCCGTGCCCGCCAACTGCTCCAGGATCTCGATGGCCGCGGTGCCCTGGCCGGCGATGATGTCCGGATCGTTGTAGCCCGAGAAATAGATCAGACCCTGCTCTTCCGCGTACCGGCGGGCCAGCAGCTCGACCGCGCCCGCGTCGGTGTCCCGGGTCCGGATCTCGACGCCGGTGCGCCGCAGCGCCGCGATCTTGGTGGCGGCGGCGTTCGCCGGGACGAAGACGATGCCACGGCCGCCGAGCGCGGCCAGGGCGTTGGCGAAGCCGAGCCCGTGGTTGCCGGTCGAGGCCGTGACCACGCCGTGCTCCCGCTGCTGCTGGGTCAACGACAGCAACTTGGTCAGCGCGCCGCGCGCCTTGAACGATCCGGTGCGCTGGAGATGATCGCACTTGACCAGCACCTCGGCACCGAGGTCCTCGCTCAGCACGTCGAACCGGACGAGCGGGGTGACCGGTAGGTATTCGTGCAACCGCGCCGCCACCCGTGCGGACCGGTCGGCCAGGGCCGCGGGCGTCACCGCCGCGGCTGACAGTTCACTTGACATCGTCGGCCCCCGGACCGTCGTAGATGTTCCATGGCAGCAGCGTGTAGTCGCCCTCGCAGGGATTGCCGGCGAGCACCCGGTACTCGCCCGCGGTGAGGTCGACCAGGCTGCTCATCGTGGTTTTGAAACGCCGGGTCGGCGAGTCCCTGGGGTCCGCGTGGGCGCAGACGCCGTACGGGTGACTGAAGTGGTCGCTCATCGTCCCGTGGATCGTCTTGCGCACCGCTGCCGAGTCGGCCGCGTCGCGCACCGTGGCCAAGCCGCGCTCGATGATCGGCACCCGGTAGAGCGAGTCGATCGAGTCCGCCGGCCGGTAGGTGTTCTCGATGGCGGACGGAACACCGTACTGGTAGTGGTTTCCGTGCACCAGCACGCCCTGTTGCGGGTAACCCCAGCGGTGGCTGAGCGGGGTGGTCTCCAGATCGATGGCCACCCCGGCTCGGGCGGTGAACAACAGGTTGGTCGCGATGTGCTGACGGACTGCGAAGGGCACGTAGAGGGCGTCCCGGAAGCTGGCGCTGTCCAGGATGAGACGTCGCAGCAACGGTTGCGGCAGCCCGGGCGAGGTGCCGAAGCGGCCGTCGAGGCCGTTGCCGTTGAGCGCGACACCCGCCGAGTTCACTCCGTGCCGGCCCACCTGACCCGCCTCGACCTGCATGATGACCGTGGGTTTCGGCGGCTGCACGATGCGGACCATGACGGTCGTCGCCTCCGTTCCCACCCGCCAGTCCCAATTCTGTCCACAGTAGACGTGTCCGTCGCCGGTCGCCTCCGGGAGCAGCGCGAAGGACGAGCAGCCCTCGACCGGTTCGGTCTCGGCCATCCGGGCGAAGGCGCTGTCGCCGCTGCGCACGATCTCGCCGCGGGCGTTGAGCGCCAACACGTCGTCGACGTCGACGCCCGCGCCCCGGGCGATGCCGTCCATCTCGGCGAGCAGGTCCGGTGCCGCGTCACGCACGATGTCGCGCCACAACCTCGCCTTGTCCAGCACTTCTGCCCAGCCGAGCCCGGAGGACTCGGCGAACGCCTGGCGGTAGTAGTCCAGCGACCGGGCGATCTCCGCCCTGGCCGCCTCGCCGTAGGCCTGACCTCGCTCGGCCGGGGTGCCACTGATCTCGATGAGCGGTATGGCTCTGCTTGCCATGATGGGCAGCTCTCCCTTTATCTCTCCGGCGACAGTCTTGTAATGGCCACTACATCTGGTGATACTCTTGGAACTAGTGCTACACTGTAATGGCGCATACAGGAGAGTCAAGTACTGAAATGACAGAAACAGAACCGGCGGCCGGCGATTCCCTGGAAGACCGGATCACCGCCCGGCTGGCCACGATGACCCGCGCCGAACGACAGGTAGCCGAGTACCTGCGGCAGAACAGTTCCGAGGTCATCTTCGCGACGGCCGAACAGATCGGGATCGCCGCGGGCGCCAGCAACGCGACCGTCGTACGGACGGCCAGGACGCTGGGGTACTCCGGACTCCAGGAGTTGCGGCGCAGCCTCGGCCAGCGGGCCGTGCTGGCGACGAGCCCGTTCGTCGAGTTGCAGAAGCGGTCCGACGCACCCGGCTCCGAGGCGTCCTCGTTGCTCGCGCACGTGTTCGCCGACGCGGCCGAACGACTGGCCGAGACCCTGCGCCGGATCGCCGTCGAGGACTTCAGCACCGCCGTGGACGCCCTCGCGGACGCCGAGGAGGTGCTGTGCTTCGGCATCGGCCCCTCGGAGGGCGTGGCCGACTACCTCGCCCTGCGGCTCAAGCGGATCGGCCGGCGGGCCCGGTCCACCGGGGCCACCGGCTTCCGGCTGGCCGACGACCTGCTCGAACTGAGTTCCGGCGACGTGGTCGTGCTGTACTCCCCCGGCCGGCTGCTCGCCGAGATCGAGGTCGTGCTCAACCACGCGAAGTCGGTCGGGGCGCGGGCCGTGCTGATCTCCGACTCGCTGGGACCGCTGTTCACCGACCGGGTGCACGTGACCCTGCCGGCCGCGCATTCCGCCGGCAACCTCACCGGGGAGGGCCTGAGCCCCCAGGTGCTCACCGACGCGCTGATCGTGGGCATCGTCGGCCGCGACGAGAAACGCGCCGCGGACACGTCAAAACTGCTGATCGACCTCCGGTCGACCCTGACCCAGTCCGGCGGTCGGGAGCACGGCCGGCGCAACCACCGCGAACAACCCTAGGAAAGGCCTGGCATGCGAATCGTGGTCATCCCTGGCGACGGCATCGGCCCGGAGCTGGTCGAGTCGGCGCTGTCCGTGCTGGACGCCGTGGCTGCCAAGCAGTCCCTCACGATCGAGCGCACGGTGGTCGAGGGTGGCGCCGCCGCGTACCAGGCGCACGGCAGCGCGCTGACCGAGGCCGGACTGACGGCGGTCCGCAATGCCGACGCGACGCTGAAGGGACCGGTCGGGCTGCCGGGTGTTCGGCTGCCCGACGGTACGGAGGCCGGGCTGCTCGGCGGCATCCTGCGCAACGGCCTCGACCTCTACGCGAACGTCCGGCCGATCACCCTGCTGCCGGGCATCGAGTCCCGGCTGCGGGTCGAGGACGGCGGGATCGACTACGTGATCGTCCGGGAGAACACCGAGGGCCTCTACGCCTCGCGCGGCAAGGGTGTCGGCAACTCGCAGGCGATGGCCGACACGCTGCTGGTGACGCGCGTGGGCTGCGAGCGGATCGTCCGGTTCGCCTTCGAACTCGCGCTGAAGCGCTCCGGCGCGCCGGCTGACGGCGTGCGCCGGGTCACCTGCGTCGACAAGGCGAACGTGTTGCGCAGCATGTATTTCTTCCGCTCGGTGTTCCTGGAGATCGCCGCCGAGTACCCCACGGTCGAGGCCGAGTGCCGCTACGTCGACGCGGCCGCGCAGGCGCTGGTGATGGAGCCGGAGCACTTCGACGTGATCGTCACCGAGAGCATGTTCGGCGACATCCTCAGCGACCTCGGCGGCGGCACCATCGGCGGGGTCGCGCTGTGCCCCGGCGGCAACATCGGCGCCGAACTCGCCTACTTCGAGCCCATTCACGGCAGCGCGCCGTCGATCGCGGGACAGGACAAGGCAAATCCGCTCAGCCAGATCCTGGCCACCGCGATGATGCTGGACCACCTCGGCGAGCCCGCCGCGGCCGAGCTGATCCGGCGCGCGGTCCGCGAACCGCTGGCGGCCGGGCGAATCCGGCTGCACCGCGACGGAACAGCGGTCGGCGGCACCCGGGCTGTCACCACGGTGGTGGTCGACGCCGTGCACGATCTGGTCCCGGCCTGACATGCCGACGGTGGAAGTTCTGCTACAGGGCTATTCCACGGTGTCCAACCAGGGCAGCCTCGGGTTCTGCGGGGTCTACCTGGTGGACCGGCGGGTGCTGTTCGACTGCGGTCACGCCGGCCGCAGGCGGGCCCTGCTGGCCGCGCTGGCCGATCGGGACCTCGAACCCGCCGCGATCGAGACGGTCGTGCTCTCCCACGCGCACTGGGACCACGTGCAGAACGTGGACCTGTTCGACCGGGCCAGAGTGCTCGTGCACACCGACGAACTGGGCTACCTCGACACGACCCCGAGGCACGACCCGGTGATGCCGCCCTGGACGAAGCAGATCCTGGCGATGGTGGACACCCGGCCGACCGGCGAGGGCGACGAGGTCGCTCCCGGCGTGCGGGTGATCGACCTGCCCGGCCACAGCCCGGGTTCGATCGGGCTGACCGTGCCGACCGAGCACGGGCTCAGCGTGCTGACCGGGGACGCGGTCCCCTCCGCCAAGGCGCTGCGGGCCGGCCGGCTGACCAACGTGTTCTTCGACGCGGCCGCCGCGGACGCCTCGCTGGCGCGGGTACGCCACCTCGCCGAGGTCGTGTATCCCGGGCATGACTTCCCGTTCCGGCCCGGTACCCGCTGATGGCCGGGATCGAGGACCTGGCCCGGAAACTGTCCAACTGGGACCGATGGGGTCCCGACGACCAGGCCGGCACGGTCAACCACATCACCCCGGCCAAGGTGGCGGCGGCGGCCGGGCTGGTCCGGCGCGGCCACATCGAGCAGCTCGGCATCCCGCTGGGCCACGACGGACCGCAGATCACCGGCTCGACCAGGTTCAACCCACTGCACTTCATGACCGCGCTGCACGACCACGACGTCCGGCCGGACGGCAGCGCGATCGCCGACGACGTGCTCATGCTCCCGCTCCAGGCCGGCACCCAGTGGGACGCGCTGGCCCACTACTCGCACCAGGGTCGGCTCTACGGCGGCCGGCCGGCCTCGCTGGTCACCACCAGGGGCGCGCAGACGGTCGCGATCGCCGCGGTCAGCGGACAGATCATGACCCGGGGCGTGCTGGTCGACCTGCCCCGACACTTCGGCGTGGACACGCTGGAACCCGGCCGGCCGGTCGGCGTGGCCGACCTGGAGGCTGCGCTGGCCGAGACCGGGACGGAGGTCGGTGCCGGGGACGCGCTGCTGGTCCGGACGGGCTTTCTGGAGCACTGCCGCCGGCGCGGCTGGACCGGTTACAAGGGCGATTCGCCGGGCCTCGACATCGACACCCTGTCCTGGCTCCACCAACGGCAGATCGCCGCCGTCGCGACGGACACCTGTTTCGTCGAGGTCCGCCCGTCCACGGTGCCGGGCGTCCGGGCCCCGTTCCATCTCGTCGGCATCGTCTACATGGGACTGCTGCTGGGCGAGATCTTCGATCTGGAGAGCCTGGCGGAGAACTGCCACCGGGCCGGCAGCCACGAGTTCCTCCTGGTGGCCCCGCCACTGCCGGTGACCGGCGGCATCGGCTCCCCGATCAATCCCTACGCCGTGAGCTGACCCGACCACCGCCGGTGTCGACCAGGCGGGGCCCCGGTGTCCGGTCAGCGGGTGACCATGGTGCGCAGTTGCAGCAGGGCAGCGAAGCGGGCTTCCGGATCGTCGAGATCAAGCTGGCCGATCTGGGCGAGGCGACGCAGGCGGTAGCGAAAAGTGTTGGGGTGTACGTAAACCTGCGCCGCAGCAGCCGGAATGTAGCCGAACGAGTCCAGGTAGGCCCGGAGGGTTTCCACCAGGTGGCCGTTGTTCTCGGCGTCGTAGGCCAACAGTCTGGCCACCGGGCCGGTCGGCTGATCGCCCCGCGCGGCCACGATGTCGCGGAGTTCCAACAGCAGGGTTTCGACGTGCACGTCGGCCAGCCGGGCCACCCGCAGGCTGCCGCGGCGGTCGCGCAGCACCCGGGCGACCCGGTCGACGACGGCACGGGCACGGGCCAGGTCGCCGACCTCCTGGGCCACCGGGCTGACAGCGATGGCCGCCGGCAGCCGTTCGCCCACCCGGTCGAGGAATTCGGTGGCCATCCGCACGGCCCGCTGCTCGCCGTCGCTGCCGACCCGGGTCAGCGGGATCAGTCCGTAGACGATGTCGCCGATCGGCGCGGTGGCCGACCGTGGGTGCACGGCGGTGAGGTGCATGGCCAGTGCGTCGCCCAGCCGTTCGCGCGCGCTGACCAGGTCGCCGACGGCCGTGCCGGGCTGTTCGGCCGCGACCAGGGCCAGCACCACGACCGGCTGCCCGGTCAGCCCCAGCCGGTGCAGGGCGTTGGGCGCGCCGACGCCGCCTTCCAGCGCGGTGGCGAGCAGATCGGCGCGCAGCCGCCGGCCGACGTCGGAACCCGCCCGGACCCGCAGCAGGTGCAGCGCGACGAGTTTCGCCGCGTCGCAGAGCGCCTGGGTGCGTTCCGCGCTGAGTGCCTCGCGCACCGCCGCCCAGATCGACCCGAGGATCTCGTCGCCCGCCCGGACGGCGATCGCCACCCGGCCCATCGAGACGTCGGGCAGCGACTCCAGGTAGATCGGGCGATCGTTGCGGTACAGGTCCCGGAACACGCCACGGTCGGCCAGCATCCGCCAGTACCGCTCGGGCACCTGTCGGCCCAGCACCGTTTCGATACGTCCCTGATCGGCCTCGTCCTGTCGGCCGGAGAACGCCAGCACCCGGGAGTTGCGGTCCTCGATGGTGATCGGCGCGTCCACCAGCGCGGCGATCGCGTTGGCCAGGGCGAACAGATCGCCGGCGGGCAGGCCGCCGAGCGTCTCCTCGGAAAGTCCGGCGTCGACGCCGACATCGCCCTCGGCCAGCAGCGACCGGAGCATCGCGGCGAGCTGGGCCCAGGACGCGCCGCGGGCCAGGCCGAGCAGGGCGACCCCGGACTCCCGTACCGCCGTCCGCAGCCGGTCGTCCTCGGCGACCGGCGCGCGGACGACCAGTCCACCCGCCTTCTGCGGGCCGAGGTCACGCAGCAGATCCGCGATGTCCGCGGGCTCGCTCAGGCCGACGCCGAGCACGAGGGCGTGCGGCGGGAGCTGCTCCTCACCGATCGGATCGTGGATGACGATGCCGCCGATCGCCGTGCCGTCCCTGGACTCGGCGCCACCGTGCACGAGTTCCAGCAGCGTCGCGCCCAGGTCATTGAGGACGCGGCCGAGACTGGCCCGAGGTCGTTCCGACACCGATCCGCGCACCACCCGCCCGTGAGAACTGCTCCGGGGAACGAATCCGCTCACTGTAGTTCGCCGACGCGGGGTCAGCCAGGGACGTGATCAACGGCCGCGGTCAGCCGGTCGCAGCGCCGGCCGCCGAGGTTGACGCTGTTGATCCGGCCGGACCCGTCGCGGGTGAAGTAACCGCGCATCCCCTTCATCGCACCCTCGGTGACGACGTACTGGTCCGGGGCGTCGGCGACCAGCCCGACCGGGATCGGCTCGCCCTGTTCGCCGAGGTCGCCGAGTTCGGCGAGCACCTCCGGCTTGATCGCCATCTCGACGGTCAGCCGCGGCACGTTCGGGGTGATCCGCACCGAGTAGGCGATCGCGTCGTACTCGCCCACGTACTCGTCGAGCGTCGCCGGGGTGGCCGAGAGAAATTCCGGTTCCGGTTCGACCACACCGAGACAGGTCCGCAACGCCCAGTCCACCAGCTCGGTGTTGAGCTGTTCGCCGTTAGGCCCGCAGTTGGTCAGCACGATGACCGCGAAGTCCCGCTCGGGCACCAGGACGAAGGCCGAGTGCTGGCCGATGGTGGTGCCACCGTGCTGCACCAGCGTGACCTCGCCGCAGCGGCGCAGCATCCAGCTGATGCCGACCGCGTCGCCCAGCGCGTTGCCGGGCATCTCGACGGTGGCGGCGCGCATCGAGCGCACCAGTTGGGCATCCAGCAGTTGCCCGCCGGCCGGCAACCGGCCGTCGGCGAGGTGGAACCTGGCCCAGGCGAGCTGGTCGGCGGCGGTGGCCGACAGACCGCCGGCCGGCGTTGCCGACCGCGGCAGCGGCCAGGGCCGGGCCACCGTGACCGTCCCGTCGGAACTGTTGTTGTGCCCCACGGCAAACCGCCGGGTCATGATGTCGCCGGGGAAGATGTAGGTGCCGGTCAGGCCGATCGGGTCCAACAGCAGGTCCTGGATCGCCTGCTCGTACGTCGTCCCGGTGACCTTCTCGATGAGACGACCGGCCAGCGACAGCGAGGCGTTGTTGTAGGACACCTCGGCGCCCAGCTCGTTGACCTGGTCGATGTCGGCCATGCCGGCGACGTACCGGGCCAGCGCGTCGTCTCCGGCACCGGTGTCCTTGTGGTAGTCGCCGTCCCAGCCCGCGGTGTGGTTGAGCAGGTGCAGCACGGTCACCCGCTCGGCCACCGACTCGTCCTTGAGCCGCAGCTCCGGCACGTACCGGCGGACCGGCGCGGACAGGTCGACCAGCCCCTGGTCGACCAACCGCAGGATCGCGGTGGCGGTGTAGGTCTTGCCGGTGGAGCCGAACTGGAACAGCGTCGTGGCGTCGACCGGCAGCGGATTCTCCACCGACGTGACGCCGTGGAAGGCGTACTGCTCGACGCCGTCGTGGTAGATGCCCACCGCGACGCCAGGTACGCCCAGCGCGGTGGCGCGTTCGGTGAGCTCGGCGATCAGGGCTGGTTCGCTCATCGGGAATCGCCTTCCTGGCGGGGAATCCATTCAATGGCGGTGGTGACCGCCGCGAGTTGGTCGGGCAACGGCTCGACGCCGAGTCCCGGTCCGGCCGGGACGGCGAGACACCCGTCGGTCAGCACGAAGGGTTCGGTGACGTCGGTGTGGAAGTAGCGGTCCGACGCGGAGGTGTCGCCGGGCAGGGTGAAGCCCGGCAGCGCGGCCAGGGCGACGTTGGCGGCTCGGCCGAGGCCGGTCTCCAGCATTCCGCCGCACCACACCGCCACCCCGTTGGCCACGCACACGTCGTGAATGCGGCGGGCCTCCAGGTAGCCGCCGACCCGGCCGGGCTTGATGTTGACGATGCGACAGGCCCCCAGCCGGATCGCCGCCGCGGCGGTGGCCGCCGAGGTGATCGACTCGTCAAGGCAGATCGGCGTCCTGACGATCGTGGCCAGTTCGGCGTGGCCGAGCACGTCCTCCTCGTCCAACGGCTGTTCGATCAGCAGCAGGTCGAACGGGTCCAGTTTGGCCAGATGCTGTGCGTCGGCGACGGTGTAGGCGGTGTTCGCGTCGACCTGCAACAGCAGTTCGTCGCCGAAGCGTTCCCGCACCGCCCGCACCGGCGCCACGTCCCAGCCGGGTTCGATCTTGAGCTTGATCCGACGGTACCCGGCGTCCAGATAGCCCGCCACCGCGTCGAGCAGTTGCGGGACGGTGTCCATGATGCCGACCGAGACCCCGCAGGCGACCCTGTCGCGCACCGCGCCGAGTTCCCGGGCCAACGGACGGCCCTCGGCCCGCAGTTCGGCGTCCAGCACCGCCAGTTCCAGCGCGCACTTGGCCATCCGGTGCCCCTTGAACGGCTTGAGCACGTTCGCGACCAGCCCGGCGTCCAGCCGGTCGGCGGCGAACAACGCCGGGATCAGGAACCGGCGCAGCACGTCCTCGGCGGCGTCCACGTATTCCGAGCAGTAGAGCGGATCGGCCATCGCGACGCACTCGCCCCAACCCTCGGCGGCGTCGGTGACCGCCCGCACCAGCAGCACGTCGCGGCCGGTCTCCACCCCGAACGAGGTCCGGAACGGGGCGACCAGTGGAATGCTGATCCGCCGCAGCTCGAATCCAGTCAGCTTCACCGTCTGCATCTCCTTCACCGTTCGGGGTGTTCGACGACGTACCAGCCGGCGCGGTCGAAGCCGGTCACCCGCGCCCCGGCGGCCAGCAGCCGGCCGAGCACCTCACGCACCGCGATCCGCCATTCCTTGGCCTGGCCGGGGTTCCACGCCCGGAGGGCTTCCACGTCCGTGGGCACGGCCACCAACAGCGTGCCGGCGTCCGCGTGGCCGACCACCGGTTCGCCGCCCGCACCACGGCCCAGCGCCACGGCGGCGCCGGCTGCCCGCAAGGCCACCAGGTCGGTGTGCCGCCGCCGGCCGGAACTCGCCGCGACCACCTGCGGGTCGGCGAGATTCCAGTGCAGCAGCAACCGGTCGGTGTCGTCGTCGCCGTTGATCCCGTCCCGCATCCCGCCGTAGAAGTTCGGCAGGTACTCGGCGGGCAGACCGGCCAGCTTGACGATGTTGAAGTAGGCGTTGCGGGCTACCAGCGGGTCGAAGGTCCATTCGATCAGCTGCACGTCGCGACGCAGCGCCCAGGCCCGCTGGTGGAGTTTGAGCGCGTAGCCGACATGCCGGCCCAGCACGGTTGTCGAGACCCCGGCGATGTGGCTGTGCAGCGCGGCGCCGTCGGGTGCGGTGAAGAAGCCGACCGCCGCACCGACCAGTCGATCGTCGTCGAACGCGGCGGCCACATAGTTGCCCGTCTTGCTCAGCGCACGCAGCAGTTCGGTGCTGATCGGCGGGCTGCCGTCGGGACGCCAGATCTCGTTGTACAGCGTGGTGATCGCGACGAGTTCGGCCAGCTGGGTGATCTCCCGAACGTCCACATCGGACGACAGTGCGGCCCGGTCGGCGCACCCCAGCGCGGCGGCGACGGGGTCAATATCGGTCCGCGCGGGCCTGCCGGGTGTTGTCGTCGGGTCGTCGTGCCTGTTCATCCGCGCACCTCGGCCACGGCCTCGACCGGTGCCGGATCGGCGAGCAGCTCGGCGAGCAACGCGGCCAGCAGCGCGGTGCGCCCCGGCAGCTCGTCGACCAGGACGTGCTCGTGCTCGGCGTGGGCGCCGTCGCCGCTGGCGCCGAGCCCGTCGAGGGTCGGCACGCCGATGCCGGCGGTGAAGTTGCCGTCCGAGGCACCGCCCACCGCGACACCGTCCAACGCCGGCAGGCCGAGGGAGCCGGCCAGGCGGCGCGCGCGGGCGAACAGTGCCGCGGACGCCGCGACCTCCAGCGGTGGCCGGTTCGGGCCGCCCTCGACGGTCAACCCGGCGCCGGGCAGCACCGGCGACAGGGCGTGCATCGCCGCGTCCACCCGGTCCTGTTCGGCCCGGGTGGACACCCGCACGTCGACGGCGAAAGCACCGCCGGCCGGCACCGTGTTGCTGGTGGTGCCCGAGTGCATCCGGGTCGGGGTGACCGTGGTGCCGAGATCCGGATCGGCGAGTGCGGCCACGGCGTGCACCTGGTGGGCCAGCTCGGCAGTCGCGTTGATCCCCCGCTCCGGCTCCAGTCCGGCGTGCGCCGCCCGGCCGTGCACGGTGACCTCGTAGAGCGACACCCCCTTGCGCCGCACCTTGGCCGCGCCGTGTTCGCCGGCGGCCTCCAGCACGAGCACGGCGGCACAGCCGCGCGCCTCGGTCTCGATCAGCTCCCGGGAGGACGGCGAACCCAGTTCCTCGTCGCCGGTGACCAGCAGGGTGATCCCGTCGGGGTCGGCCAACGCCGCCACCGCGTACCACGCCATCACCAGCCCGGCCTTCATGTCGAAGCAGCCGGGTCCGCGCAGGACGCCGTCGGTCACCGCGAACGGGTGCTCGGCCAGCGTGCCGTGCGGCCAGACGGTGTCGTGGTGGCCCAGCACGAGCACCCGGCGCGGACCGGTGCCCAGCCGCCAGCGCAGGTGGGTACGGCCGTCCAGCACGATCCGCTCCGGTTCGACCCCGAGCCGCAACGCACCGACGTGGGCGACCACGTCCGCGCTGGCCGCGACCGCCGCGAGGTCGGCCGAGGGCGACTCGCAGCCGACCAGCGTCCCGATGTCCGCGACGAGTTCCGGCAACGCTGCCGCCAGGTCTGAAATCGGCACGTCAGTCCACCTTCGGGGTGGCCCGGGCGCCGTGGTGCACGTACCGCGCGCCGCTGGGCAGTGTGTAGAACATGACCGGCGCCCAGGTCTCGGTCTCCGGCGGGCGCACCGCGAACAGGTCCGGCCCGACCGCCACGAGGGCGTGCTCCTCGACGGGCTCGGCGGTCAACTCGGCCAGCGGTCCGGTGATCGTGGTGCGCAGCCGGGGACCGTCCGGGCCGGCCAGCACCTCCATCCGGACCGAAGCCCGTTCGTAGGTGCCCAGCCAGGGGGTGAGGTCGGCGGCCGGTGGCTCGTCCGGCGGGGTCAGGGACGGCGGCAGGTCGACCCCGGCCGCCTCGGCGAAGATCTCCCGGTACAGCTCCTCGTACAGGTCCCGGGCGTGCCCGCCGTTGGTCAGCAGCGCGACGGCCAGACCCTGCTCGGGCAGCAGCCGCAGGAACGCCGACTGGCCCACGGTGTTGCCGTCGTGGCCCAGCAGCCGGTACCCGGACCAGCTGTAGCGAATCCAGCCCAGGCCCCAAGAATCGCCGAGTGAGTGCTTGTCCGGCAGCTCGGCGTGCCGGTCGGCCATGGTCGCCACGGTGGCGGCGGGCAGCAGCCTGCTGCCGTCGGGGGCCAGTCCGCCGGTCAGGTGCAGCCGGGCGAAGGCGAGCACGTCCCGGACCGTCGAGGTGATCAGCCCGGCCGGCCCGAGCGCCCGGGGCAGTCCCCAGACCGGAGCCCTGGTCAGCTCGGCACCCTCCGCACCTTCTTCGACGTGGCCGACGGCCGCGCCGAACAGCAGCGCCTCCTCGGGCAGGGTCACCGTGTGGGTGAGACCGAGCGGGCCGACCAGCCGCTCGCGGACGGCCGCGTCCCAGGTCTGCCCGGTGATCTTCTCGATGATCCGGCCGACCAGCGAGAAGCCCGAGTTGCAGTAGGACCAGGTCGCGCCGAGCGGGTGGTTCTGCGCCGCGTCGGCGAGCACCGCGACGTAGCGCTCCAGGCAGTCGTCGCCGCGGCCGGTGTCGGTGAAGATGTCGCCGTCGATGCCGCTGGTGTGGGTGAGCAGGTGGCGCAGGGTGACCTGCTTGGTCACGTCCGGGTCGGCCAGCCGCAGCTCGGGCAGCACGTCGGCCACCGGCGCGTCCAGGTCGAGCCTGCCCTCGTCGACCAGCTGCATGGCGACCGTCGCCGTCCACACCTTGGACATCGAGCCGATCTGGAAGAGCGAGTCGGTGGTCGCGGCCACCCCGGTGTCGATGTTGAGCACGCCGAACGCGGCCTGCGCCAGGTCGTCCTCGTCCGCGCCCAGCCGCAGGATGCCCAACTGTGCGCCGGGCACCCGGTGCCGCCGGGCCAGTTCGGCCAGCCGCCGCTGCCAGCGCGCGCCGTCCAGCTTCGGCCGGCGCGGACCCGTGGCGTCCCCGGCGTACTGCTGCACCCAGTCCAGGACCCGCTGGTTGACGTCGATCCGGTGCGACGGCCGGCCGGTGAGGATGAACAGGTGCGACCCGCCGGGGTAGAGCACCAGCCGGGTGGGCACACCCTGTTCGCGCAGCGCGGTGTGCCACTGCTGGGCCTGGCCGACCGGGCAGCGCACGTCCTCGGCGCCGTGGATGATCAGCGTCGGCGTGCGCACGTCGCCGACCCGGGTGAACGGGGACAGCTCGGCGAACCGCTCCGGATCGTGCCAGGGCAGGCCGCCGAGCTCGTCGGCCGCCAGCAGGTGGCCGGCATCCGAGGTACCGGACATGCTGACCAGGTCGCTGCACACCCCGCCGGCCACGGCGGCGGCGAACCGGTCGTCGTGGCCGGTCAGGTAGCAGGTCATGAAGCCGCCGTAGCTGTACCCGGTGACGGCCAGCCTGCGCGGGTCGGCAAGGCCCTCGGCGACAAGGATGTCCAGTGGTTCCAAGAAGTCCCTGGCGTCGGCCGCGCCCCAGGCGCCGGTGGCCGCGGTCAGGAACGCCCGGCCGTAGCCGTCGCTGGCCCTCGGGTTGAGCAGCAGCACCGCCCACCCCCGAGCGGCCAGTTCCTGGTGGTAGAGATGCACTTCGTCGGCGGCGCCGTTCCAGGCGTTGTGCGGGCCGCCGTGGATGTCCAGCAGCAGCGGCAGCGGACCGGAACGCTCCGGGTCGCGGATCAGCCAGCCCTGCACGACGGTGCCGTCGGAGATGGTGAACTCGCGGGACTCCCGGGCGAACCAGGCCACCTCGGCGAGGTTCGCGCCGTGCCGGGTGCGCACGGTCTCGGTGCCGGCGTCGAGATCGACGGTGACGACCTCGCCGACCGAGGTCGCCGTGGCCAGCACGACCACCGCGGTGGAGCCGGCGACCGACAGACCGGACACCACCCGGTCGGCACCACCGAGGACCAGCCGGGGCTCGCCGCCGCCGACGCCGACCCGGTAGAGGTGGGTGCAACCCCGGTCCCGCACGCAGAACAGCACGTCCGTGCCGTCACCGACGAGCTTGGGCAGGCCGCCGGGATAGGCGGGTGCGCCGACCATCACGTTGCGGTCCAGCGGTCCGGCCAGGTCGGTCAGGTCCGTCGGCTCGGCGCCGCCCGCGAGCGGCAGCCGGAACAACCCGGCCTGGTCGGTCGGCCCGGCCACGCCGCCGACCACCAGCAGCGCGTCACCGGTCACGGTCCACTCGACCGCCTGGGCCACCCCGGTGCTGAACCCGACCGCCTCCGGGCGGCCACCTTCCGCGGCCACAACGTAAGCACCGCAACGGAAATCCAGGTCCGCGTCGGGCGCCATGGCCGCCGCGAACGCCAGCCGGCGGCCGTCCGGCGACCAGGCCGGTTCGCCCGCGTGCCAGTCCCCCTCGGTCACCCGCCGACAGTTGCCGTCGGCGAGGTCCAGCACGTGCAGGTGACTGCGGACGGTACGCAGGAAACCGGCACCGTCGGCCTGGTTGTCCACCCGGTCGGCGACGATCGGCGCGCTCGCCCGCCGGGTCCGGGTCTCGTCGTCCTCGTCCGCGTCGGCCGCGATGTCGACCGGGGCGGCGAAGGCGATCCGGGTGCCGTCCGGGCTCCACACCGCCCGCCCGGCACCCAGCGGCAGCGTGGTCAGCTCCTCGGGTTCGCCGCCGTCGGCGGGCAGCAGCCACAGTTGGGCCGGGCCGTCGGCGGCGCGCAGGAAGGCCAACCGGGTGCCCTCCGGCGACCAGGCCGGCGCGCTGTCGGCGGTGCCGCGGGTGAGCCGGACCGGGTCGCCCGCGCGCGTGCCAACCCGCCACAGGCTGCTCACCGGCCGGTCGGCCGCGGTGTCCTGGGTGCGCAGCACGTAGGCGATCCGGTTGCCGTCCGGGGAGATCGCCGGCTGTTCGGGGACGGCGAACTCGGCCAGATCGCTGATGCGCAGGCGTCGGGTCACAACGAACTCCTTCAGATGGTCGGATCGCCGGGGACGGGCACCGGCCGCGCGGTGGGCGTGGGGGTGTTCGTGGCCTGACTGGTGGTCGGGCTCCCGGCGAAGTGGCAGGCGGCGTGTTGCCGGTGGTCGGGGCCGGGCGCGGTGGTCCGGCAGATGTCCCGTTCGGGCCGCACCAGCGGGCCGATCGGGCAGCGCGGGTGGTAGTGGCAGCCGGACGGCGGGTGGTGCGGGTCGGCGGGTTCGGCG
This sequence comes from Pseudonocardiaceae bacterium, assembly GCA_036268615.1. GTDB lineage: Bacteria > Actinomycetota > Actinomycetes > Mycobacteriales > Pseudonocardiaceae > DATATV01. Next base: position 102,185 of record DATATV010000007.1, on the reverse strand, counting down.
TCGGCGACGGCCTGCGGCGTGGGATCGGCGATCCGGCCGGCCGGGTGTCCCGACTCGGGCACCGCGGCGAGCAGGTCGCGGGTGTAGGGGTGCTGCGGATCGCCGAGCACCTGGGCGGCAGGCCCGTACTCGACGATCCGGCCCAGGTACATCACCGCGATGCTGCTCGCGACGTAGCGCACCACGGCCAGATTGTGCGAGATGAACAGCATCGAGGTGCCCAGTTCGCCCAGCAGATCGCGGAGCAGGTTGAGCACGGTGCCCTGGATGGAGACATCCAGGGCGGAGGTGATCTCGTCGGCGATCACCACCTCGGGCCGCGCGGCCAGCGCCCGGGCCAGCGCGACCCGCTGCCGCTGCCCGCCGGAGAGTTGACCGGGGAACGAGCCGGCCAGCGCCGGGTCGAGCTCGACGAATTCGAGCAGCCGGATGATCTCGGCCCGCCGGTCCAGCGCTGACCCGGTCGCGGAGTCGCGGCGTGGCACCGTCTCGCCGATGCTGGCGCCGATGGTCATCCTCGGGTCCAGCGAGGAGTACGGGTCCTGGAACACCAACTGCACCGGCCGCCGCCGCCCGTGCATCGGCACCGGCCGCCCGTCGAGCAGGACCCGCCCCGCGGTCAGCGGGGCGATGCCCACGGCCGCGCGGGCCAGCGTCGACTTGCCCGAACCGGACTCGCCGACCAGGCCGACGATCTCCCCGGCGGGTACGGCAAGGCTGACCCCGTCGACGGCGGTCAACCCGCGCCGCCGGGTGCCGTACCGGACCGTGACGTCCTCGAACCGCAGCTCACTCATGGCGCCCCGCCGCGATCATCGTGTCGCGCTCCCGCGCCGCACCCTCCGGTGCCACCGGGCCCGCATGCCAGCAGGCCACCCGCCGGCCCTCGGCGTCGGTCTCCAGCGGCGGTTGCTCGGTCCGACAACGGTCGGTGGCCAGCGGGCAGCGCGGCGCGAAGGCGCACCCCGCCGGCAGTCGCGCCGGGTCCGGCGCCCGGCCGGGGATCACCGCCAGCGGCGAGTCCAGGTCGGTGCGCATGTCCGGCACGGCGGCGACCAGTGCCCGGGTGTAGGGGTGCCGGGCGGTGGCGGCGAGATCGGCGGCGGGCAGGTCCTCGACGATCCGGCCCGCGTACATCACCAGCACCCGGTCGCAGACCTGGCTCACCACCGCGACGTCGTGGCTGATCAGCAGCAGTGCGACCGAGTCGCGGCGGCGGATCGCGGCCAGCAGGTCCAGCACCTGCCGCTGCACGGTCACGTCCAACGCGGTGGTCGGCTCGTCGGCGACGATCAGCGCGGGCGTGCCCATCAGCCCCATGCCGATCATGGCCCGCTGGCGCATCCCGCCGGAGAACTCGTGCGGGTACTGCCGGGCGCGCCGCCGCGCCGCCGGCACCCGCACCGCGCGCAGCCGGTCGACCGCCTTGGCCAGCGCCGCGGCGCGCGAAAGCCCGTCGTGCCAGCGCGCCGCCTCGGCCAGCTGGCGGCCGATCCGCCGGGTCGGGTTCAGCGAGGTCATCGGGTCCTGGAACACCATCGCCAGGCCGGTGCCCAGCAACCTGCGGTGCGCGCGGGCCGGACCGGTCAGCAGATCGGTGCCCTGGAAGCGCAACCGGGCCGCGGTGACCCGGCCGGGTTCCTCGATCAGGCGGGTCACCGCCAGCGCGGTCAACGACTTGCCCGAGCCGGATTCTCCCACCACCCCAACGGCTTCGCCGCGTTCGATGCGGAAGCCGACCCCACACACCGGACTGATCGGCGCGCCGTGGCCGGGCAGCGTCACCACCAGGTCCTCGACCTCAAGCACCGGGCCACCATCATTGTCCACAACGGACTCAACAGATCCGGACGACCGGACAGGCCGTCGGACCCGACCTAGCGGCACGCGGCTCAGCGTGGTCGTCAGGCCGATGCCCTTGGCCAGTGCCTCGCCGAACAGATTGAACGCCAAGCCGGCCAGGATCACCGCGATTCCCGGTGCCAGCGCGGCGATCGGCTGCTCGTAGATCCCGGTCAGGCCGGCGCCCAGCAGCGCGCCCCAGTCGTAGCCCGGCGACTGCACGCCCAGGCCGAGGAAGGACAGGCTGGCGAAGGCGAGCAACGTCCCGCCGGCACCGATCGCGGCGTTGACGATCAGCGGTTCGGCGATGTTGGGCAGCACGTGCCGGACCAGCACCCGCACCCGCCCGACGCCCGCGATCCGTGCCGCGGCAACAAAATCTCGTTGCTCGATCCCGGCGACCAGGGTTTGGGCCAGCCGGGCGAACGCGGGCGCGCCGGCCACGCCGATGGCCAGCACCGCGCCCTTCGCGCCCACCCCGAAGATCACCGCGAAGAACAACGCCAGCAGGATTCCGGGGAACGCCACGGCGATGTTGACCACCGCGGTGACCAGCCGGACCGCCCGCCGGCCGAGCAGCACGCCCGCGGTGCCCAGCAGCAGACCGGCCAGCACGGTGATCGCGGTGGCCAGCAGGGCCAGTTCGACCGACAGCCTGCTGGCGACGAGCACCCGGAAGAAGATGTCCCGGCCCAGGTTGTCGGTGCCCGCCCAGTGCCGGGCCGACGGCCCCTGGAGCATCGCGCCGATGTCGGTCCGGTTGGCCTGCCCCGACCACAGCGGCGGCGCCACCACGGCCAACGCGAGCACCAGCAGCAGGCCGAGGCCTGCGCACGCGCCGACCGGCGTGCGCAGCACCGCCAGCCAGCGGGAACCCGGCCGGGCGGGGCGCGAGTCATCGGGTAGGCCGGTCGCGGTGATGGCGGAGAGTTGGGCCACTGGTCAGCTCTCCCGGATCGTCGAACGCGGGTCGAGCAGCGCCAGCGCCACGTCGACCAGCAGGTTCACCGCCAGCACGCCGGTGCCGTAGACCAGCACGACGCCCTGTACGACCGGGTAGTCCTTGCTCAGGATCGATGAGACGATGGTGCTGCCCAGGCCGGGCCAGGCGAAGACGTTCTCCACCAACACGGTGCCGGCGACCATGGTGGACAGCAGCAGCCCGCCCAGGGTGATGGTCGAGGTCAACGCGTTGGGCAGGGCGTGCCGGAGGTAGACCGCCAGCGCCGGCAGCCGTTTCGCCCGTGCGGTGCGGACATAGTCGGCCTGCAGCACCGCGATCATCTCCACCCGCAGAATCCGGGCCAGCACCACGCCGGGGCCGATCGCCAGTGACACCACCGGAAGCACGAACGAGTCCACACCGGACCGACCCGCCACCGGCAGCCAGTGCAGATGCACCCCGACGATCCACACCAGCACGACGCCGACCAGGAAGTCCGGGATGGCGCCGAGCAGCACGCTGGTCGTGGTGAAGGCGAGTTCGGTCCGCCGGGCCCGGCCACCGCGGGTCAGCACGCCCATCAACGCGCCCAGCGGCACCGCGATCACGATCGCCAGCACGAACGCGGCGACCGCGAGTTGCAGCGTGGCGGGCAGCCGGTCGGCGATAACCCGCCCGACCGGGAGTTGCGAGACCGTCGAGGTGCCGAGGTCGCCGGTGAACACGCCGCTCAGGTAGTGCCAGTACTGCACGGGCAGCGGCAGGTCCAGACCGAGGGCGTGCCGGCGCTCCGCGACCAGCGCGGGCGAGGCGCTGATGCCCAGCGCGGCCCGCACCGGATCACCGGGGATCAGGTGGATCATCGCGAACGCCGCGGTCAGCAGTACCCACAGCGACACCACGAACCGGCTCAGCCGTCGGGCCACGAACCGCGCCGCGGCGTTGTCGGCGAGCCCGCGGGCCGCGCCGATCGTGCTGGCACTGGTCAGGCTGGTCATGGCTGGCTCCTCTCCGGTCCTGGTCGGCCGACGGCGATCGGCTCAGCCGTTGGTCATCCGGATGCTGGTCGGCTGCAACTCGCCGACCACGCCGAAGGTCGCGCCCTCGCCGAAGGTCTTCTCCACCTGGTTGGCGAACGGGATGACATCGGCGGCCGAGACGAGCAGGGACTCGGCGGCCAGCCACTGGGCGCAGCCGGCCGAGCCCTGGGTGCGCGCCGCGGCGGTGGCCGCGGCGGTGTAGGTCGCGTCGTCGATGTGCGCGAAGTTGTCGCCCTGGGCGGGCGCCGCGCCGGACAGGAAGGGCACCAGTTGGTCGGGCGAGCTGACGTTGAGCGGTTCCCAGGCGATGTCCCAGTTGCCGGTGCTGAACAGCGTGTTGGTCGACTGGGCCTCGTCCTGCGCGGCCGGCGTGACCTTGACGCCGAGCTGGGTCCACTGCTGCACCGCGAGGTCGGCGGCGGCCGAACCGGCCGAGCCCGCCTGGGTGTTGTACATGAAGGTCAGCGCGAGCTGTTTGCCGTCCCTGGTGCGGACACCGTCCGCGCCCGCCGTCCAGCCGTCGGCGGTCAGCAGCGACTTGGCCTTGGTGAGGTCGTGCGGTGGCAGCGCCTTCGCGATCGAGTTGCCGGGGCAGGCCACCGGCGCGTTCGCGGCGAAGGTGGTGCCCGGCTCGCCCTGGCCGGAGGTCAGCACGGTTTCCAGCTGCCCGAGGTCGACCGCCTCGGCCAGCGCCAACCGCACCTGCGGATCGGCCGCGGCCCGCCCGGACGCCTGGTTGAACCACATCTCGCCGGTCACCGCGGGTGTGTTGGCGGCGAACAACTTGGCCGCGGCGAGCCGTTTCACGTCCGGGCCGAGGATCGGCGCGGCGTTGACCTGGCCGGACAGCAACAGGTTCGCCGCGGTCGTCTCGTTCGGAATGATCTTGACGACGAGTTGGGCCGGGAGGCCGGGCGCCGCGGTGGTGGCCCCGGACGGTCCCCACGCGTAGCCGGCCCGTTTGGTGAAGGTGTAATGGTCACTGGGCGCGGCCTGGGACAGCTGGTACGGACCGGTGCCGTCGGTCCCGCCGGCCAGCAGCTTGCGGTCGGCCATCCCCTTCGCACACACCATCGGCACCCCGGCCAGCCCGTTGAGGATGAACGGCGCGGGCCCGGGCAGGGCGATGGTGAGCGTGTTCGCCGCGGTGTCGGCGGTGGCCTTGGCCCCCGCCGGGATGAACACCCCGGCGAACGGGCTGCTGCTCTTCGGGTCGGCGACGTAGTTGACGTTGTCGGCGGCCGTCGCGGCGGTGAAGGTGGACCCGTCGGAACAGGTGATCCCCTTGCGCAGCGTCAGCGAGACGGTGTCGCCGTCGACCGACCAGGCGGTGGCCAGCTGCGACCTGATCGCGCCACTGCTGTCGATGCTCAACAACGGGTCGTAGGCCAGGAAGCTCATCTGGTAGACGTTGCTGGCCGCCGAGGCCTGCGGGTCCAGGTTGCCCGGGTCCGCCGCCATCGCGAGCGTGAACGCGCCGTTGCCGGCCGCGTCGCTGCTGCCGGAGCAGCCGGCCACGGCGGCGGAAACCACGCACACACCCACGACCAGACCGAGCACCGGGCGGGTGATCATCCTGCGAGTGACCGATCCGACCATGCTGCGCTCCACTCCGGTGCTGGACGAGTGCTCTCGGATCAGCCCAGGGTGCCCGCCGGTTCGCGCCGTGTATTCGTCGCTACGCACGAACCGAGCGGGCCAACCTTGTCCGGATGGACGAATGCGGCGGACGGCGCGGCGGGCTTGACTGGTCGGGTGATGCTCTCGTGATCGTGTTGCGCGGCGGCCGGGTCGTCGATCCGAGGTCGGGCGCCGACCGCGTCGCCGATGTGCTCGTCGACGGTGCGACGGTGACCGCGGTCGGCCCGGACCTGCCGGTCCCCGAGCACACCCGGGTGCTGGACGTCACCGGACTGGTCGTCGGCCCCGGTTTCGTCGACCTGCACAGCCACGTGCACTCCGTCGCCGGGCACCGGTTGCAGGCGATGGACGGGGTGACCACCGCGCTCGACCTGGAAGCCGGCCTGATGCCACTGGCCCGGGCCTACGCCGACGCGGCCGCGCAGGGCCGGCCGTTGAACTACGGGTTCAGCGCCTCCTGGTCCTCGGCCCGCGCGCAGGTGCTGCTGGGCCAGCAGCCCGACGCGACCCCCGAGCAGAGCATGGCCCTGCTCGGATCGCCGGGCTGGCAACGATCCTCGTCCGCGAGTGAACTCGCCGCCTGGCTGCGCCTGCTGGAGACCGAACTGGCCGACGGCGCGCTGGGCATCGGCGTCCTGCTCGGCTACGCACCCCGCAGCGACCCCGCCGAGTTCCTCGCCGTGGCAAGGCTGGCGGCAGCGGCCGGCACGCCGACCTACACGCACGTCCGGGAACTGGTGGAGGCCGACCCCACCACCCCGGTCGACGGCTCGGCGGAGATCGTCGTCGCGGCCGCCGAAACCGGTGCGGCGATGCACCACTGCCATGTCAACAGCACCTCACGCAGGCACCTCGACCGGGTGCTGGCGCTGTTGGACCAGTCCCGCCGCGAGGGTTCCCGGGTGACCGTCGAGGCATATCCCTATGGTGCGGGCAGCACCGCGGTGGGCGCGTTCTTCCTGGCGCCCGATCGGCTGCCCGGCTGGGGCCTGCGCCCGTCCGACGTCGTCCTGACCGCGACCGGGGAACGCATCTCCTCGGCCGCCAGGCTGACGGAACTACGGACCGTGGACCCCGCCGCCGAATGCATCGTCGAATTCCTCGACGAACGCGACCCGGCCGACCGCACCCTGCTGCATCGCGCGCTCGCCTTCCCCGACGCCATCGTGGCCAGCGACGCGATGCCCGTCGTCTGGCCGAACGGCACCCGGGACACCCGGGACTGGCCGCTGCCACCCGGCGGGACGACACACCCCCGCACCGCGGGCACCTTCAGCAAGGCCGTTCGCCTGATGGTCGTCGAGTCGGCGACGTGGTCCTGGTTGGAAGCCTTCCGCCGCTGCTCCTACCTGCCCGCCAAGGTCCTGCACGAGGTGACCACCGCGGCCCACGGAAAAGGCTGGCTGGGCGCGGGAAGCGACGCCGACATCGTCGTGCTCGACCCCTCCGTGCTGACCGACGCGGCGACCTTCGCCCAACCGGCCCGCCCCGCCGTCGGTGTCCGCCACCTGCTGGTCAACGGCGACCAGGTCGTCCACGACGGCGATGTCCTGCCCGACGCCTGTCCCGGCAGGCCGCTTCGTGGCCAACCGGCCTGACCACCCCCTCGATGAAATCGCTTTCCGACCATCAGCAAGGACAGCGCAACACGACGCAATCGCCAACTGTGAACAAACCGCGAGGCCGTTTCTCGGGCAACAACACGAACTGGGGCGCCTACGCCGATTCGCAGTGCAAGTCGGGCAACTGGAACGACTGCGCCTCGTCGGCCTGGAACGACGGGCAGTCCGACTTGGTGATCGTCTACCAGAACATCAGCTACGGCGGCGGATCGTTCTGCTTCCCGTTGCACACCTACGAGGAGAACTTCGCCGACACGGGCATCGCGTTCAACAACGGGGCCACCCTGAACGACGCGGTGAGCAGCAACACCTGGTTCCCGTCAGCCACCGGCTGCTGACAATCGAAACGGCCGGTGGCTCAGCATGAGAACGCTCCTGGGTGACAAGAAGATCCGGGTCATCACTGCGCTGCTGGTCGTGGTGGTCGCTGTGTCCGGGTGCTCGACGCACCGGACACAGCGGCCCGCCGCTCCGGCGAGTTCCGGCACCGTCAGCAACCCGGTCCTCGACGCGGCCGCGTTGGCGCTCACCAGCGATGTCGCCGCACTTCGGCAGGAGTGGTACCTGTCGAACGCCAGTTACGTGCTGTTCCAGAAATGTATGGCACGACTGGTTTTCGTTATCTCATCCCGAACGGGCCGCCGGAACCGACAGCGAGCACGGTCACCGAGGACACGGTGGGCAGCGGAACTCCCGCGACCTACGGCGTGACCGCCTCGGCGGTCGGGTCCGGACAGTCGGTCGAGGACCAGTACGTGAACAGCCTGCCGAAGCCGGCGCAGGCGACCTACAACGCGGCCTTCGACGGTCCGGCGAACCAGAACGCGTCGATCCGACTGCCCAGCGGCAGGGCCCTGTCCTACACGACCGGCGGCTGCCTCGGCGTGTCGCGTACCCAGCTCTACGGGAGCGTCGCGGCGATGATGGCGGTCGAACTGGTGCCACCCGACGTGGAGAACCTGTTCGGCACGTTCCTGAACACCGACACCGTCTACCAGTCCGCTCTGACCGCCTGGCAGCGCTGCATGGCGGCGGCAGGGTGGCCGTCGCACACACCCGAGAACGCCATTCAGTCGCTCCGCACACTGGCCGCGCAGGGCACCGACGCGACGCGGCTCACCGGCCAACAGACCGCGATCGCGACCGCGGACGTGACCTGCGACCGGAGTTCCCAGCTGCGCGCGCACCCCGCCACCCAACGGCTGGCCGTCCTGCGCACGCGGCCTGCGGCGCTGGTGAACGAGTTGGCCGCGCTGTATGCCGCCCGCACGGCCGCCTACGCCCGCGCGGCGAAAGTCCTGCCCTGATCGGACCGGCTGATCGCCACCACGACCTCGTCATGCACCATGTACGAGACCTATCGAACCAGGTGGTGACAGACGTGGACGACGTCGAAGCGGGCGAGCCGGCGCCGCTGCGGGTGCTGCTCGACCGGGCCGGCACCGGACAGCGGAACGACGGAAACCGCGTGGTGCTGGCCGTCGAGGGCGGCGGCAACCGTGGTGCCATCTCCGGTGCGATGGCCGGTGTGCTCTACGACGAGGGGCTGATCTCCGCGTTCGACGCCGTCTACGGCTCCTCGGCGGGCGCACTGACCGCGGCCTGGATTCTCAGTTCCGATCCGCATCGCGGGCTGCGTGCCTGGGCCGATCCGAAGTCCTATGCGGCCTACACCCGGATGTCGAACATCCTGCGTCGCCGTCCGGTGGTCGACCTTGAGGGCCTGATCGTCGAGTTCTACGACGGCCGGCTCGGCCTCGACGCGGCCGCGGTGCTGGCCAGCCCGGTCGAGCTGCACCTGCTGGCCACGGACGTGGACACCGGCGCCGCCGCCGACCTGCACCCGCTGATCCGCAGCAAGGCGACGCTGCACACCGCGATGCAGGCCAGTGCCGCGCTGCCCATCCTGGCCGGCCGGCCGGTCGCCCTCGGCGGCCACCGCTACCTGGACGCCGGGCTGAGCGAGGGCGTGCCGTACCCCACGCCGGTCGCCGACGGCGCCACCCACGTGATCGTGCTGCGGTCCAAGCGGCTGGGCCAGACCAGCTCGGACGGCGTCGCCCGCGGGCTGACCGCCGCCTGGTTGGGCCGCTACAGCGCGGGGGCCCGGGACGCGTTCCTGGCTCGCCACCAACGCGCCGCCGAGCTGGACGCGCTGCTCGCCCGGCAGGCCGACGACGTGACCGCGCGCCCCGCGGTGCTGGTGGTGCAGCCCGATCCGGACACACCCCGGGTGTCCCGCCTGGAGTCCGACCCGACGGTGATCCAGGCGGCGATGGCAGCCGGCCGGCAGGCCATGCGCGCGGTACTCGACTCGGTGCGGCAGCCGCGATCGGTGACCGAGACCGACTGAGCCACGCCGCGGCCCGGTCGATGAGATGATCGTGGCATGGACACCACCGACCTGTCCGCGCTGATCGCCGAGTTGGAGGCCCAGGAGGAGCGGCTGGTGTTCGGTCGCTTCGACAACACCGACGCGTGGCGCCTTGGCAGCGCGATGGTCGCGGCGGCGACCGAGCGGGCCCTGCCGATCACGATCGACATCCGCCGGCACGGCCACCAGCTCTTCCACGCCGCGCTGCCGGGCACCGCCCCCGACAACGACGGCTGGATCGAACGCAAGATCAACGTGGTCAACCGCTTCTCGGCGGCTTCCTACCTGGTCGGCCGGCGGCTGGCGGCCGACGGCCGCACGCTGGACGAGAGCGCCGGCGTGGAGCCGATCCGCCATGCCGCGCACGGGGGCGCCTTCCCGATCCGCATCCGGAACGTCGGCGTGGTTGGCACCGTGACCGTCTCGGGCCTGCCGCAGGCCGACGACCACGCCTTCGTGACCGAGCTGATCGCCGCCCACCTCGATCTCCAGCCCTGAAGCCGTCATCGGGATGGGACGGCTGACCCGGCGCGGCGCCCCTCGGCGGCTTCCCGAACTGGACCGAACGGCCGAACCGAAATAGGCCCAACAGCCACCCAAAAGCATTATCGAATTGTTACCGTTCGCCATTGACAGTTCCGTCGGCCGCCCAGTCCCTAGGTTGGACTCCTTCGCGGATGGGTCGTTCTGAAGGGGTCCACGGTGAACGTGCAGCAACTTCACGCGCGGCGGCAGCGATCACAGTTCCGGGCGCTGCTGGCCTCCGAGCAGAACAGCGCCGCGCTGTATCGGGGTCTGGCGGCCAATTCCGAGGGTGCCCGGCGGCTGATCTTCCTCGAACTGGCCGCCGTTGAGGACCGTCACGCGCAGCACTGGGTCAGCAAACTCACCGATCTCGGGCAATCCGTCTCCGACCAGGCCCGGGTCGGCCTGCGCAGCCGCGTGCTGACCTGGCTGGCAAAACAGTCCTCCGTCGACGTGGTGCTGCCCTACATCGAACGGGCCGAGCACGCCGACGCCGGTCGGTACCTCCGGCATCCGCACGCCACCGCCGGCATGGCCGTCGACGAACGCGCGCACGCCCGGGTGATCACCCGACTGCGCGACAACCAGGACCTCGCGTTCAACACCGAGGACACCGACCGTTTCCCGGCCCAGGCCGCGCCGCTGCCCGACGCGGACATCGCCGGCCGGGAGCGCTGGCACCGCAGCGACCGCTCGGGCGCGCTGCGGGCCGCCGTGTTCGGCGTCAACGACGGGCTGGTGTCCAACTCCTCGCTGGTCATGGGCTTCGCCGGTTCCGGTGCCGCCGGCGGCACGATTCTGTTCGCCGGCCTGGCCGGCCTGCTCGCCGGCGCGTTCTCGATGGCCGCAGGCGAGTACATCTCCATGCGCAGCCAGCGGGACGCCTTCGAGCGGGAGATAGAGCTGGAAGCGGCGGAAATCGACGAGGACCCGGAGGCGGAGGCCGAGGAACTGGCGTTGATCTACCGGGCCAAGGGGGTCGAGGCCACCGAGGCGGCCCGGCTGGCCAGCACCATCATGAGCGACCGACAGGTGGCGCTGGCCACGATGACCCGCGAGGAACTCGGGCTCGACCCCGACGAACTCGGCTCGCCCTGGTCGGCGCCGCGCTCGGCACGCTCAACGGCCGCTCGGCGCTGCGCTCCGGCGGCCGTCAGCTGGCCGCGGGCGGCGCCGCCGGGGTCATCGTTTTCGCCGTGGGCCACCTGATCGGCACGGCGATGACCTAGCGCGTGGGCAGACAGCCGGCTCGGCAGCGCTTGTCGGCGCCCTCCGCCGACAACTGTGGTGAACTGGAACTCGCAACGACACCCGTGCGGTGATCCGGATTCGGGGGTGGGTAGTGGTGTTGTCCGATGACGAGCGAAGCAGCTGGCAGGAACTGGAAGCTGAACTTGCCCAGGACCCGAGGCTGGCCAGGCTTTCCACCCGGGTCGCCGCGGTCGCCGCGGGCGCGGGCAGCCCGACCCGGGCGGTGCTCCTGCACGCCTTCGGGGCCTGTGTCGGCCTTGTCGTGCTCGGTGTCGGGGTGCTGACGCACAACGACTCGATGGAATCGGCGGGGGTGGCGGTCCTGGTCGGCACCTGCGTCGTCGCCGGACTCGCGTTCGTCGCCATCGGGCTGATCGGCGGGCGGCACCCACGCCCTCGGTAGGCCCCGCGTCCCGACGACCTTGTTGACATGCCACACCCCTAACCGCTATCTATTAGCTAACCGTTAGGGGTGCCCGTGCAGGATGTCGTGTTGGCCATGCTCGCGAAGGAGCCCGCGCACGGCTACCACCTGCACGGACGACTGCGTCACGCGCTCGGACCGCTGGGCGACACGCTGAACGCGGGGCAGATCTACGTCACCCTGGCCCGACTGGAGAAGGCCGGGCTGGTGTCGGTCGAGCGGGCGGACGGGTCACCCCAGCGGCCGGACCGCAAGGTGTACGCGCTGACCGCGGCCGGCCAGCAACGAGTGGTCGGCTGGCTCGCGGAGGTGGCCTGGCCCAAGCCGGATCTGGCGGAGTTCCACCTCAAACTGGTCGCCGCCGCGGCGGCCGGGCTGGCCGACCCGCTGGCCCTGGTGGACGTGCAGCGGCGCGAACTGCTGCGCCGGTTGCGCGACGCGCAGCGCGCCGCGATGGCCGAGCCGGACGGTTCGCGCGCCGGGCTGCTGCTGGAGGGCGTTGCCCTGCGGCTGCGGGCGGATCTGCGCTGGCTGGAGGCCTGCGAGCGAGCCTGGTCGGAAACCGGGGACGAAGAATCGGGGGATTCATGACCGACTCGGTCGAGGACTGCGTGCTGCGGGCGCGCGGCCTGTGCAAGTGGCACGGCCGGGCCGAGGCGTTGGTGCGTGCGGTGGATCGAATCGATCTGGACGTTCCGGCGGGCCAGACAGTGGCCGTGATGGGGCCGAGCGGCAGCGGGAAATCCACCCTGTTGCAGTTGCTCGGCGGCCTGCGACGGCCCACCGAAGGGCAGGTCTGGCTGGGCGAGCAGCGCGTCGACGCACTCAGCGAACGATCGCTGGCCAGGCTGCGCCGCGCGTCGGTCGGCTTCGTGTTCCAGGACTATCACCTGATGGACGAACTGTCCGCGGCGGAGAACGTGGAACTGCCCGCGCTGCTGGCCGGGAGCTCACCGAGGGCGGCCCGACGGCGCGCGGTCGACCTGCTGGAGCGGGTGGGGTTGGCCGCCCGGTCCGGGCACCTGCCCGCGCAACTGTCCGGCGGGCAGCGTCAACGGGTCGCGATCGCCCGTGTCCTGGCCAACGACCCCCTGGTCGTGTTGGCCGACGAACCCACCGGCAACCTGGACAGTGCCGCGACGCTGGATGTGCTCCGGCTGTTCGAAAGCCTGCGCCTGGCCGGACAGACCCTGGTGATCGTCACCCACGACGAGCGGGTCGCCGCCACCACGGACCGGCTGATCTCCATGCGGGACGGGCGTTTCGTCGACGACACCCGGTTGACCGGTGCCAGCACGCCGCTGGGCGCTCTGCTCGGATTCGAGGGTGAGGGCGTGGGCCGCCTACTGCTGATCTGCCGACTGGTGCTGCGGGACCTGCGCCGGCATCCCGTCGCGGCCGTGGTGTTCCTGCTCGGCATCACCGCCACCACCACCGCCCTGTCGGTCGGTCTGGCCCTGAACGGGGTGACCGGCGTGCTCTACCAGCAGACCCGGGCCGAGACGCTGGGGCCGGACCTGGTGGCCGTCTCGGCGGACGCGAGCCCGGCCGTTCTGGCCGACCTGACGGGGCTGGCACACGCGCCCGGCGTCGTCGGCCACGGCGGCCCGTACCCCGTCAGCGTGGGGACGGCGACCGCACACGGCCACACCGTCGATGCCATGGTGCTGGGCCGGTCGACGACGCCGGCGTCGATCGATCGGCCCCTGGTGACCGCCGGTTCCTGGCTACGCCCAGGCGGGGCGGTCCTCGAACGCGGCTTCGCCGACGCGCTCGACGTGCGCGTCGGCGACCGCATCACGGTGTCGGGTAAGGCTTTCCCGGTCGTCGGGCTCGCCGTGACCGCGGCGGACGGGGTCTATCCCATGGCCTGCTGACGGGCGGCGGCGGCCCGAACATCTACCAGGCGGGCCTGGTCTGGCTGACCGAACCGGACGCGCGGGCAGTGTCCACCCCGGCGACGACCGCGTCCTACCTGATCGACCTGAAACTGGCCCGACCAGCTGCCACCCAGGAGTTCATCCACTCCTACCGCGAGTCCGAGATCCCGGTGAACTTCTTCAGCTGGCAGCTCCTCGCCGCCGACGATGCCGTTCTGCTCAACGGCACCCGGCCGGCACTGGTCGCCGGCGGCTGGCTGCTGGCCGCCCTTGCCGTCTGCTGCGTCGCCGGGCTGGTCGCCGGCCGCGCGGCGCGGCAGGTCCGGCGGGTCGGACTGCTCAAAGCGGTCGGCGCCGGGCCCGGCCTGGTGACCGCTGTCCTGCTGGCCGAGTACGTGATCCTCGCGCTGGTGGCGAGTGGGCTGGGCCTGACGATCGGCTGGCTGTTGTCCCCGACACTCAGTGATCCCAGCTCCGGGCTGGTGGACAGCACGCCCGCACCCACCGGCGGCACCGTCGGCGCGGTGATCTTCCTGGCGCTGGCGGTGGCGATCCTGGCGACGCTCGGGCCGGCCGTGCGGGCCGCGCGCACCAGCACCGTGCACGCACTGGCCGACACCGCCCAGGTGCCACGACACCGGGCCGCCCCGACCCCGACCCGGCTGCGGCTGCCGGCGCCGCTACTGCTGACTGCGGCTGATCGTGCGCAGGCCGGGCCGTGCTCACCGCTGTCGGCATGACGACCACGTCCATCACGATCACCGCGCTGCTCGTCCTCAAGGCACAGCCCCCCGTGGGATACAACCTGGGCGGCTCCACCCTGACCAACCTGCGCGATCAGGCGGGCGACCGGATTCTGCTGTCCATCACACTGGCCATGGTCGTCCTGGCGGCGGTCAACACCATCGTCACCACTGGGGGGTACCGCCCAGGACGCCCGGCACTCGCTGGCGGTGGCCCGCACTCCCGGGGCGACCCCGGCACAGGTCATCGGCGGGTTGTGCGTCGCCCAACTGGTGCCCACGCTGCCCGGTGTCCTCGTCGGCATCCCGCTGGGGCTGGCACTGTGGTGGGTCCTGACCATCGGAACGATGGTGTTGCCCTCGGTCTGGTGGCTGCTCGTTGCCACGCTGGCAATGTTGCTCGGGGTGGCGGCTTTCACCGCCCTGCCCGCCCGGATCGAGGCGCGCCGGGCGGTGGCGGATGTGCTGCGCGCCGAAACCACGTAGGCGCGCCGCATCGAGTCGGTCCGAGGTCGGTCAGGCAGACCGGTCGGGATGCCATACCAGCCATTTCCGCTCGATCTGTTCTTCCAGGTCGACTCCGTGATGCCGGGCCAACAGCAGCACATGACACAACACGTCGGCCAACTCGGCGCCGAACTTGTCGGCCAACTGCTGCGGCGTGTTCCCCTTGGGCCTGCCCTGGCCCGTCCGCATCAGGAAGGCCTGCGTCAGCTCACCCACTTCCTCCTGGAGCTTGAGGAGGAACCACGTGTCGTCCCGGTTGAACCCGTGCGCACGGGCATAACCCTGCGAAACGACCTCGACGTCAGCACTGAGCTGCCCCAGATCCATCGCCTCAGCCTACGGACCCGGGTACCGGCTGTTCAGCGGGTGAGCACGGCCCGCGCGGGCGCCGCCTCCGCGTTGGTCAACCGGATGGGCAGGCAGGTAAGCGTGTAGACACCGGCCTGCGCCGCGGCCAGATCCAACCCCTCGATGACCGGCACCCCGGCGCCGAGCAGAGCGTGGTGAGCAGGGAACTCCTTGTCCCCGAAGCATTCCACCGACAGATAGTCGATGCCGACCAGCCGCACGCCGGCCGACACCAGGGCCCGCGCGGCCGGTCCGCTGACCGCGACATAACTCGGATCGAAGGGCTGCCGCAGCCGGCCGCCGGTCGAGTTCGCGGTCCGGAACAGCACCCGGCGCGCCCCCGGCGGCACCAGTTCGGCCACGTGCTCGGCACTGATGGCCAGATCGCCGGGGACATCGACCACGACCGCCGGACCGGACAACACATCGAGCCCGATCTCGGCGATGCCGGCCGCGCCCGGGATGAAGTGCGACGGGGCGTCGACGTGCGTGCCCTGGTGGGCCGACAGCGTCCAGCGGCTGGCGTCGGACTCCTCGCCGCGGTCCAGCCGGGTCTCCCACTCACAGCTGGGCGCGATGCTGCCCGGCCAGTGCGGCATGTCCGGCCGGATCTCCATCGACACGTCGATCAGCACGGCTGGTCCTCCCCGTCGACAACGACGTCCGCAGCGTACGGGGCCTACGGCAGGCCCACGGCCCGCACGCCGCGCCGACGCTGCTGGATGACCACCGCGACCACCAGCAGGAAACCCTGGGCGATGTCCTGCCAGAACGAGTTGACGTTGAGGATGGTCAGCCCGTTCTGCAGCACGCCCAACAGGATGACCGCGAGAATGGTGCCGGTGATGGTGCCCTTGCCGCCCTGCATCGCCACCCCGCCCAGCGCGGCGGCGGTGATCGACTGTAGTTCCAGGCCCTGGCTGCCCGAGGTCGGCTGGCCCGAGCCGGTCCGCGCGGTCAGCAGGATGCCGGCGACCGCCGCGACCACGCCCGCGGCGACATAACAGGCGATCACGTACCGGTTGAGGTTGATCCCGGCCAGCCGGGCGGCGGTCGGATTGCCGCCCATGGCATAGATGTTGCGGCCCACGTCGGTGTACCGCAGCATCAGGTGCACCAGCACCGCGATGACCACCAGCACCCAGATCAGCGTCGGCACGCCCACGATCGATCCGCGGGCCAGGAACACGAAGACCGGGTCGGTGCCGGTGTAACCCTGCGCGCGGCCGTCGGAGATCAGGTTGGCCAGGCCACGGAATCCCGCGTAGGTGGCCAGCGTCGCGATCACCGCGTTGACCCGCCCGTAGATGATCACCACCCCGTTGAACAGGCCGGTGGCCACCCCGACACCCAGCGCGGCCAGGATGCCCAGCGCGGAACTGTTGGTGGACATGAACACCATCGCGGAGAGCACGGAGGTCAGGCCGGCCGCCGAGCCGACCGAGATGTCCAGGCCGCCCAACAACATCACCAGCGTCTGCACCACGGCCAGCACACCCACGATGCTCACCGTGGTGCCGATCGTCTTGATGTTGGTGATCAGGAAGAAGTTGCTGTTCTGCGAGCCGATGATGGCCACCAGCACGGCCAACGCCAGGATCAGGCTGATGTTCTGCACACCCACCGCCCGGGTGGCCCGGCGCAGGCCGCCCACCCGCTGGTCGGTCCGGTCGTCCTCGGGGCCGTTCGTGGTCCGGCCCGACAGCGTGGAAGTCACTGGGTTACTCCGTTGTTGGTCAGGTCCTCGGCCATCGCCAGGGCCAGCACGCGTTCCTCGGTCGCTTCGTCGTGGGACAGTTCCCCGGTGATCCGACCGCCCGCCATGACCAGCACCCGGTCGGCCAGTCCGAGGATCTCCGGCAGCTCGGAGGAGATCACGATGACCGCGACGCCGTCGGCGGCCAGCGCGTTGATCACCGAGTAGATCTCGGCCTTGGCGCCGACATCGACCCCCCGGGTGGGCTCGTCCAGGATCAGCACCCTGGGCTTGCGGGCCAGCCACCGGGCCAGCACCACCTTCTGCTGATTGCCACCCGACAGCGTGGACACCAGCGCCTCGATGCTCTGGGTGCGGACGTTGAGCTGCCGGACGAACCGGTCGGCGATCCGGCGTTCCTCGCCCCGCCGGACGAACCGGCCGACGGTGAGCCGGTCCAGGACGGCCAGCGAGATGTTGTCCCGGACCGACCGGTGCAGCAGCAGCGCCTGCGCCTTGCGCTCCTCCGGGGCGAAGCCGATCCCGGCCCGGATCGCGTCCCGGGGGCTGCGAATCCGCACCGGCCGACCGCCGACCGAGATTCGTCCGGAACGGACGGTGGTGGAGCCCATGATGGCGTGGGCCAGTTCGGATCGGCCCGCGCCCACCAGTCCGGACAGGCCGAGTACCTCCCCCGACCGCACGGACAGGCTGATGTCGGTCACGTCGTCGTTGGTCAGACCGGTGACCTCCAGCATCACCGGACCGGCCGACCCGCTGCCGCGACCGTCGCGGACGAACATGTCCGACAGGTCCCGGCCGACCATCATCCGGACCAGGGCCGCCTGGTCGGTGTCGGCGGTATCCCGGGTGCCGACCACCGCGCCGTCACGCAGCACGGTGACCCGGTCGGCGACCTGGAAGATCTCCTTCATCCGGTGGGACACATAGATGACCGCGATGCCCTCGGCCCGCAGCCTGCCGATCAGCAGGAACAGGTTGTCCACCTCGGCGTCCGACAGCGAGGAGGTCGGTTCGTCGAAGGCGATCACCCGCACGTCGGTGACCAGCGCGCGGAGGATCTCCACCAGTTGGCGCTGCGCCGGGGAGAGCTGCGAGCCCAGTAGGGTCGGGTCCAGCGCCTCGGCGAAGCCGTAGCGGTCCAGGTCGGCACGCACCCGGCGGTGCAGTGCCTTCCGATCGAACACCCGGCCGTGCCGGGGCAGGCTGCCGACGTAGATGTTCTCCGCGACGGTGATGTGCGGGATGATCTCCGGTTCCTGGTAGATCACCCGCACACCCAGCCGCTGCGCGTCCCTCGGCGAGTGGAACTCGACGGGGTCACCGTCCACCGCGAGCGTTCCGCTGTCCGGCCGGTGCGCGCCGGACAGCACCTTCAGTAGCGTCGACTTGCCAGCGCCGTTCTCCCCCATCAGGGCCAGCACCTCACCACCGCGGGCCAGCAGGCTCACGTCTCGCAGGGCGTGCACGCCCGCGAAGGACTTGCTGACGCCGGTGATCCTCAACCGGGCCGGTTCGGCACCGTTGTCGACCGGGGAGTTCGTCATCAGGCTTCCGTTCGGCTCGACTTGCTGGAGAACCTGGATCAGGTGCAGACCAGGCCGGCCTGCTTCCAGTTGCTCGGGTCGACGATCTTGGTGGGCACGATGGTCTTGGCCGGCAGCGCGGCCCCGGTACGCAGGTGGTCGACCAGCACCTTGATCGACTGGGCACCGACCTGCCGACCGTCGATGAACAGCGCGGCCTTGTTGCCGCTGGCCTTGCCGGCCTGCCAGTCCTTACAGGTCAGGTAACCACCGAGGCCCACGCCGATGATGTCGGCCGGCGCCAGGCCGCTGTTCTGCAGCGCGGTCACCGCGCCGGTCTCGCTCTCGTCGTTGCAGCCCCAGACCACCCAGTTCTTCACCTGCGGGTTCGCCGTGATCACCGCGCCGGTCTTGTTCTGTGCGTCCACCACGGAGTTGTCCGTGCCGACCTTGACGATCGGCAGGGTGGCACCGGCCGCGCCGGCGAACCCGGCCTCCTCGCCCTGCTCCCGCTGCTGACAGTCGGACAGGCCCTGCTGGTACACCGCGAGCACCTTGGTGTCGGCCGGGTTCCAGCCCGCCTTCTGGTACAGGGTCGCGGCTTCCTTGCCGACCGCGGTGCCCATCTGCACGCTGTCGAAGCCGACGAACGGGGCGGCCTTGCCGGCGCCGTCGGTGATCGGGTCGTCCGAGGAGAGCAGCGGGATGTTCGCGCTCGCTGCCTGACCGACCACCTGCGGGCCGATCTTCTGGTCGGGCACCACGATCGCGATGCCGTCGACCTGCTGGCCGATCTCGGTGGTCAGGTCGCTGATGGCCTGGTTGGAGTCGGTGCCGAGGTCGACCACGTCGACCTTCACGTTGCCCATCGTGGCGGCCTGCTGTTTGGCGCCGTTCGCCTCATCCACGAAGTACTGCTGGTCGCCCTGTTTCTGCAGGTAGGCGATGGTCAGCGCACCGGTCTTGGTGGCCCCCTGGGTGCCGTTGGGCGAGGAGGTGGTCGCGCCCGAGGAGCAGGCGACCAGCACTCCGGTGCTGAGGACGAGCGCCAGACCGACGATGGCCCGACGAGGCAACGGCTGCATACGACTGCCCTTCTCGCGAAGCTGGTGGGATCGGGCCAAATCATGGGACCACCACCGGTCGCTCGTCAAGATATTTCCATATTTAACGATTACATGTATCGTCACCGCGGACCAGCCCTCACCCGGAGGTCGGCGGCAGATCGGCCACGACGACCGGGACATATCACTGTGGACAGTGCACACGTGGGTCTGCTGGGTCCTTCGCGCGGCCAAAGGGTCGGTCCCGTCGTCTCCCCGAGCTACGACGGGACCGACCTGTCCCCGGGACAGCCGGCGGAGACGACTTCCACACGCGCGCGTGCGCCGCGAAGGTTCCCGAATTGTCACGAACTTTCCGACCGGGCCAAGACGTGCTCAGTGATGACGGCCGGACAACCGCCGTCGAACCGCAGGCGTCGGCAGCGCCGGGAAAGGTGGGCTCGCAGACCGCGAGCCAGGCGCAGCAGGCGATCAGCAGGGCCCAGGACGCGGTGACCAAGGCCAGCCAGACCCTGCAGAGCCAAAGCAGCTCGCTGACCCGGAGCGCCGACAACTACGACCAGAACGAGGACGACGTGACCGGGCAGCTCAGCTCGATCCAGGCCCAGTAGGAACAACAAAAAGTCTGCCGGGGAAAGGAATCGACGTTCTGTCGGTGCCTTTCCCCGGCACCCAGAGGACTTACCAGGTATGTCAGCGGGTTGTCAGGTTCACGCCGCTGCCGGTAGCTCGTCGTCCTGCATGATCGAACGCAACATCCGCAGGCCGTAGAAGACGCGGCTCTTGACGGTGCCGATCGGGACGTTCAACTCACGAGCCGCCTGTGCGGTGGTCTGGTCGCTCAGATACGTCGCCTCAAGGGCTCGACGGTGCCGTTCGGGAAGCAGATGCAACGCCTGGCGCACCACCTGGGCGGACAGGATCTGGTCGGTCGGCTCCGGCAGCAGGACATCGCCGGCCTGTTCCAGCGGCAGTTCGCCGCGCCGCATCCGAGCCGACCGGTAGCCGTCCATCACCAGGTTGTGCGCGACCCGCATCAGCCAGCCGCGGATCGAACCGTGTTCTGGCGTCATGTGTTTCCGGTGCCGCCACGCCCGCAGGAACGTCTCCTGCACAACATCTTCCGCCCAGTCGACGTCTCCACAAGTCAGGCGGCGGGTGTAGTTGAACACAGCGGCGCGATACTCGTCGATGAGAGCCTCAAGCCGGACTTCTGGCGGAGATTGTTGCATGAGGACACACTCCAGCGCTTAATGAGAAGGACGGTTCCGGTCCACCTGGGACCAGCTGGTCAGTAGCCCCTCGGCGACTGGGGAGCGCCGGCCGGGCCGGGACGTGCCTCGGCAATCGTGCGCTGGGTGTAGCGGAGCGCGACGATCACCGCGACGATCGGCAGGCCCCAGGCGAGCAGGAACGCCCGGAACGGCGGCAGCGAGTCGCCCACCGCGGCGCTTGCCAGGTGGGTGAGACCGAGGACGAGCACCGCGACGCCCCACGCGCCACTGATCCGCCGGTTCAGGTCGAGGAACCGCTGGCTCTTCCAGAGTTCGCGCGGGACACCGGCGCGGGCGATCGCCGCGGTGAAGGGTGCGAACGGGACCGTGATCAGCATGAAGGCGGCAAGCACCAACGAGGCGATGCCGCGCCCGTAGCCGGTGAGGAAGGACTGCGTTGCCGCGTCACCGGCGAAGGCGATCGCGGAGATGATCGCGAGCGTGATCGCCTGCACGATCGGCAGGACGGGGACCCCGCGTCGAGCCATCACCGCGGCGACGACGACGGCGGCCGCGGCTCCGATCGCGGCGGCGTCGGCGACGGGAATTCGCCCGTCCAGCAAGGTGAACAGAACAAGTGGCACGAAGCCGATGACGAGTGTGACGGGGTTCATCTGTTCTCCCTGGTCAGGTGTAAAGTGCCCGATAGTCGATCGCGCCGGTGGGGCGCTGGGATCGAGTGTGGTGCGGGGGGCCGCTGGGGTGACTGTTCGAAACGGCCAGTCCGGCTCGTTCGACGCCAGTCACGCACTGCGATGGAGTGCTCACCAGGACGCGGCACTGGACGAGGCGGTCGGCCGTGCCGCGGACGGCATTCCCACCGTTCTGCTGGTCAAGGGCGCCCCCGGCACCGGCAAGACGACATTCCTCCGCCGGGTCGCCGCCTCCGCACAGGGTTTCCATCTGCTTCAACTTCAGGCCGACAGCGACTGGCAACAGCCCTACGCCGCGCTGGTCGAATGGGGTGTTCTGGACACTGCCCCCGATCCCGGCCTCACCTCGCTCCAGGCGGCGAGGATGTTGCGATCCTGGATCGAGCAGACCCGGTCCGGCGCTCCCGTCCTGATCATCATCGACGATCTGGAATCCCTGGACACCGAGTCGAGCGACATGATCGCCCGCCTCATCGAGCGCACGTTCGCCGATCGGATTCTGGTCGCGGTGGCCGCCGTCGCCCTGGCCCGGGAGTCGCTCGATCCCTGGAACCGCTTGGTGATCGACGCGGACCGCGCGATCCAGCTCGAACTGACCGGACTGGACGAGCCGGCAGCCGTGGAGCTGGTCGAGACCGCCTGGCCGGACGCCGACGCCGAGCTCGGCAAGCGGCTGTGGGTGCACACCGCCGGCAATCCGCTGTTCCTGCGAACCATCCTCCACGAGCACACGCTTGAGGAGGTCCGCGATGCCGAGGAGCTGCCCGCGCCGCGTGACCTCGCGCGCACCCTCGCCGCCCGCCTCGAACGGCTCGACGGCGACGGCGCCGCGCTGTTGCGGGCCGTGGTCGTGCTCGGCGACCGGTGGACGTCGTCGCTGACGGCGGGCGCGCTGGCCGGCCTCGACGACCCCACGGATGCCGCCGAACGCCTGCGCCGCCAGGGTTTGCTCGTGTCCCGGGACCAGCAGGACCGGTCCGAGATCCGAGCCGCCAGCGGGGTCCTCCGCACCGCCATCGCCGACACGATCCCACCGGCCGACCGGCGCGCTCTGCATCGTCGCGCCGCGGCCCTTGTCGATTCGCCGATCGACGCGCTGCGGCACCGTTTTCTCGCCACCAACGGCTACGACGACCAGCTCGCGGCCGAACTGGCGGCGGCGGCGTGGTCGCTCCATCTGGCCAGGCACTTCCAGCAGGCGGGCCGGGTCGGACTGTGGGCCGGCGCCGTGACCGGCGACCCGGTTGTCCGCGAACGACGTTTCCTGGACGCGTTGTTCGACGGGGTGCTGGCACGTGATCTTGATTCGGTCGACCGTCGACTCGGCACTGTCGCGTACGCGCACGACGAGGCACGGCGCAAGCTGGTGGAAGGCTTCGCGCTCGTCGGACGCCGCCGCTGGTCCAAGGCGTCGGCCGTCTTTCTGTCGATTCCGGCCGCCGCGATCGAGGCCACGGACCAGCGAACCCGGCTGCGGCTGCACATCCTGCGCGCGTGGACCCAGGTCGTCACCGGTGGCTCCGTCGACCGGGCGCGCCGCGAGTTGGCGCTGGTGAGCGCGGAGCCGGCCGCGGACCCCTGCCTGAGCGGCTACTTCGGCTTCACCTCCGCGCTGGTGACGCAGGCCGGCGTGACCGGGTCTCCCGCGCGCCTCACCGACGGACTCGAACTCGACGACGCCTGGCGCGGCGTCGCCGCCGCGGTCGGCGGTCTGCCCGACGTCGCGGTCCGCCACCTCAAACCGTTCACCGCCCAGATCGACGACGGTCTGGTGACCATGGGCGACGGCGAGTTCCACGCCCTGCTCGGCTATGCGTACTGGCTGCGCGGCGACTGGTCGGAGGCGCGCGAACGGATCAGGACAAGTCTGGGGGTCCGGTACGGCGCGGTGAACCCGATCGTGCGCTCCGTGGCCGTACTCGCCGACCTGGCCACCGGCGATTCCGGCACGCTGGCCCAGCACCGTGTCCAGGCGCGGGCTGCGTTGCGGGATGCCCCGTGGCCGCCGGCCATCTCGACGGCCGTCACCGCGGAGTTCGTGTGTCTGCGCCTCACCGGTCAGGACGAGGAGCAGGCGCGCTATCTCGACGACCTGAACGCGGACTTCGGCACCATCACCTGGCCCGGCGCGGAATCGCCGCTGTGGCTGCTGACCCTCGGCATGATGAACGCCGCGGCCCAACGTCCGAAGGCGATGCACGACCTGGCCGAACGGCTGGCCGACAATCCGCTCCCGGTCAACTGGCGCGCAGCGGGCGTCAGCTGGCTGCGCGGGCTCGGCGCCGAGTCGGCCGGCGACCTCCCGGAAGCGGCCCGCCTGTTGAGCGAGGCGCGCAACCACGGAATGGCCGAACTACGGATTCACGCGGCCCTGCTGACCGCGGACCTGGCGCGCGTCCGGCGCGGCCTCGGCGACGAGACCGGCGCGGTGACCGCCCAGCGTGAGTCCGACGATCGGCTCGCCGAGGTCGACGGAGCCGGGTACCTGATCGCGCCCGCCGCTGACCCGTTGGCACCGCTGAGTGACCGGGAGCGAGAGGTGGTGGCCCTGCTCACCCAGGGTCTGAGCTACGCGCAGATCGCGAAGGAGCTTTATGTCTCCCGCAGCACTGTCGCCTTCCACCTGTCGAACATCTACGCCAAGACTGCGACGGAATCACGCCACGAACTGACCGAACTGGTCCGCCAGAGCTGACCGCCGGCCGGTCTCGACCAGAACTGGTCGAAACGACCAGGTGGTTTCGCCCCGCTGACTGTCAAGCTCGACACATGACAGCTGACGCCAGACCTGCCGGCCACCGGACCCTGACCGGTCGCCTGTTCACCGAGGACGATTTCGACTTCAACGCGCGCACCGCCATCGGTAAGGCGAGCCAGGGCGCGTGCGACATCGGGGTGGCCGTGCAGACGTTGGCCCGGATCGCCGACGGCGACCCGGAGAGCTGGCTACGGGAGTGGACCCTCACCGCCGACCGGCTGCAACGGCAGGCCGTCGCCGGCGAGCAGGCCGGCCAGTACCCGACCGCGGCGTGGTTCTACCTCGGCGCGGCCGACGCGTACGCGCGCGCGATGGCCTTCATCGACGCCCTGCCCGACGACAGCGCACTCGTCCCCACCTTCAAACAACACCGCAGTTGCTGGGAAGCCTTCATCAACGCCTCCGGCGGCAGACACGTCCGTTTCGATGTCGCGTATCAGAACGTCATGCTCCCGGGATATCTGCTCCGACCCGACAGCAGCGGCGCCCGGCGACCGACCCTGGTCATCACCAACGGCAGCGACGGATCGCTGTCGGGACTCTGGGGCGAGGGCATCAAGGCCGGTCTCGACCGGGGCTGGAACGTGTTCGTCTTCGACGGCCCCGGTCAGCAGTCTGTCCTGTTCGAGCAGGGCATCCCGTTTCGCCACGACTGGGAACAGGTGCTGACCCCGGTGCTGGACGCCCTCGTGTTGCGCTCGGACGTGGACGGCAAGCGCCTGCTGGCCTCGGCGGTCAGTCAGGGCGGCTACTGGCTGCCCCGCGCCCTCGCCTTCGAGCACCGTTTCCTCGCCGCGGTCGTCGACGACGGCGTCTGGGACGTCGCCCGCGTGTGGTACTCCAACCTGCCTGAGCCATTGGTCGACATGCTCCGGTCGGGCGACCGGGACAGCTTCAACCAGGCGATGGCCGCCGCGCCGGTGGACCCGGTACGCAATCGTGGATTCCGGTTCCGGGCCCGTCCCTACGGCACCTTCGACACGCCCTACGACCTCTTCCACTCCGTCGGCCAGTACCGCCTTGAGGACGTCGCCGCACAGATTCGCACCCCGGTGCTGATCTGCGATCCCGACGACGAGTCGTGGTTCACCGGTCAGCCCCGGGAACTCTACGACGCGTTGCGCTGCGAGAAGGAACTGGTCCATTTCTCCCGCGAGGACGGCGCCAACTACCACTGCGAGCCCTGGGCCCGGGGACTGGCGGCCGCCCGGATGTGCGACTTCTTCCAGAAGCACCTGGAACTCGTCACGGACTAGCTGGACCCGTGGTCACCACACCCCACAACGCCGAGGAACCGGTGAACGACAAGAACTCTCCCGACCGCCTGGTGTTCTTCACCGACGCCGTGGTCGCGATCGCACTGACCCTGCTGGTGCTGCCCCTGACCGACATCGTGCCCGACCTGGTCGCCGCCCACGGGCGCTCGATCGAAGCGATCACCGATCACCAGTGGCAGATCCGCAGCTTCCTGTTGAGCTTCATTGTGGTGGGGCGGCAATGGATGAGCCACCACCGTCTGTTCGCGAATGTGGTCAAGTACAACACCGGTCTGTTGGTCCTGAACCTGGCGTGGTTGCTCACGGTCGTGATCGTGCCGTTTCCGACGCAAATGGTCGGCGCGTTCGGCACCGACAAATTCACCTGTCTGTTCTACATCGGGACGATGGTGGCCAACAGCCTGTGCCTGGCCGCACTGGTGGCTCTGGTGCGGCGGAATCCCGAACTGACCGGCTACCGAAGCGCCATCCCGGAGCCCTGGTGGACCAATCTGGTCGGCAGCACGATGTCGCTCGTGGCGGCTTTCGTGGTCGCCGCGTTCGTGCCCGGTGTCGGCTACTTCGCGATCCTGCTCCTGTTGGCCCCGCCCGTCGTGGCCAAGTTGACCCGTCCCCGGCGCACGGCTCGATCCTGATGTGACCCGGCCGACACCGGCCCGCGCGGCGTGACCTTCGTGGGCCAGGTCACAGGTAGCCGAGGCCCAGCACCTGACCCTCCTCAAGAACACCACCGAAAAGCTGGCCGCCGTACATGCCGAGCGCCTGGGCCAGCGGACCGACCATGTTGTGCACCGGCCCCAGCGGCAGGCCGTAGGAGCCAGGGCCCGCGGCGCCGTACTTTCCCTGAAGTCCCGCGATCTCCGGGTGACGCTGGGGAAAACCCGGATCGCCGCCGTCCAGCACCACCCGCACGCGCCACACCTTCGGCGCCATGATCTTGGTCCGGTCCTGGTGGTACGCGGTGGTGATCGTGATCCTCCGCAACTCCGACCACGGGATGCGGAACGCGCCCTTCTTGTCCTCGTAGGCGAAGGCTTCCGGGCTGATGACGAGCGAGCGCTTGTTCATCCGGGCGGCCAGCTTGGCGGCGCCCCTGCCCTCGATGGGCAGCACGATCGGCTGTCCCTGCGGCTGTTGTTGCTGCGGCTGTTGTTGCTGCGGGGCAGCCGGATACTGCTGCGGCGGCCCATAAGGTTGGGGCGGGCCGTACTGCTGAGGCGGCGGGTACTGCTGATACCCCGGTGGGGGGTAGCCCGGCTGACCGTAGGGCTGCTGGTATCCCGGCGGGTACGGCGCGGGCGGATACGGGCTCGGTGGCTGGCCGTAGGGCTGCGGCGGTCCCGGATACGGCGGCTGCTGCTGTCCGGGCGGTTGTTGCTGGTAGTAGGGCTGGTTGTGCGGCGGCCCGGTCCAGCCGGGAGGCCTCTCGTCGTGGCCTGTCATGACCTCGATTGTAGGAGCGGCGAGGTCCCGCAGCCGGCAATCAGCCCACAGCCGAGCGGGTGACGGCCCGGCGCGCAGCTCAAGCGCCACCGGCAACCAGGACCTGGCGGCGAATCACGGCCACCAGTACACAATCGGGTGATCCGGTAACACATCGGACGTATCCGGTGCGCTCAGGTGTCGTCCTCGCCGCGGATCTGCGCCGTTGCCTGGTCCGCTGTCACGGTCATCATGCGGTCGTCGGGCAGCAGGTCGAGTTGCTCGGGATCGACCAGCACGATCGGCAGGAACCGTTGGTACAACTCGGCAGCGACGATCGCACCGGTCACCACGATGGCATCCGGCTCGGCGAGCACGATCGCCGCCGGACCGACCCCGCGGCGCAGTTGCTCGGCGAGCACCGAGGAGGACGAGGACGACCCGCGCCCGCTGCGCATCACCAGAACCCGCCCGGTGATCGCGACTCCCCGCCGCGGATGGCGCTCATCGATGAGCATCCCGGTCGACGGGTCGGTGCCGCCCCAGAACGACAGCGGCTCCGAGCGCAGACAACGGCCCGCGCCCACGCCCGGGTGCAGACTCCGCGCACGCAGGTCAGGACCAGACGCCGTCATCACGCACCACCTTCCCCTGCCGGGCCGAACGCACACATTCGCCCATACTGCCGAACACGACGTCCACCCCGAGATTGCCCGGCGCGTAGTGCGCCCACTTGCCCGAGTTCGTCATCACCACCCGGGTGCCCGGGTGCAACACCGGTGTCACGTAGGTGCAGGTGTCCACGATGATCCGCGCGCCGGCCGCGGTGACCGTGTCGACGTACCCGGCCGCCTGCGCCTCGGCGAGCACCGCACGGCTGGTGGACAACCACACATCGACATCCGGATGGAACGACCCGCCGTCGCCCAGCAGCGCGGCGAGCGCGGCGAACTCGGTCACCGACAGGTGCGGCGTGCCGAGACTGACCGCGTCGAGCCGCTCACCGCTCGACGTGCTCAGCCGGTCACGGGCGGCCCGAACGGTGTCGACATCGACCACCACGGTCGGGACATCGGCGCCCTGCAGCGCGCCCTCCAGAGTCGGGGCTTCCGGGGTGACTCCGACAACGTGGAACAGCGCGACACCACCGGCGGACGCGGCCGTGGCACCCAGGGCCTTCAGCGCGTCCTCCCCCGGGCTCGTGGCCGCCAACCCGGTGAAGACCGGCACACCGGTACCGGCCAGTTCGCCGGCGAGGTAACCCAGTACCGGATACAGCACATCCATCGACCTCAACTCCGCCGACAGCGCCGAGCAGTCGATGATCACCGTGCCGCGCCGGTTCGCGGTCAGGTGCAGGCCGGCCTCCGGGGCCAGACCGGTCACGGCCGCACTGACATCGACGAAGTCGCCGTAACGGTCCGTCCGCGCGCCGAGCACGGAGTTGCAGAACACGATCGCGTTGGACTCCGCCCACGCCACCTGTCGCCCCAGGCCGGGCCGGTGCCCCGCCTGGTAGGGCGCGCAGGTCCAGGTCGGCCGGGCGCCCAGGGCCCGATAGCCGGCCATCAGCCGGTTCGCGGCCGCGGTGTCGGCGGCCGAGGTCCGCACCAGCCCGGGGTGCAGCAGGTCGAGTGAACCGACGTTCAACGTCGTCGGCACGGCGACCGTCGTCCCGGACCCGACCAGCCGCTCGACGAAGTCCACCCCGGCCTGACCGTGGTAAAGGCACCCGTCGAGGTGCGCGGACTCCACGGCGATCAGCCTCCGCGCACCCCGCAATCGGGCCAGTTTGGTCAGGATGCGCATACACAGCGCGACACCCGAGCCCGCCTCCCCGGCCAACCGTGCGCGCTGGTCCGCGCTCAGCACGAGCTCAACTCCGTTCATGGTCCGATCATGCCCTGGCGGCTGACCGGCACCGTCAACCCGGCCGTTGACCGGGCGGAGTGCGGGTCCGCAGCGGGCCGGACAAGGAAGTGTTACGCCGCACGGGTCTTGCCGCGAGACGCCCATCGCGAGACAGGCGACAGATAGATCGCGGCGAACAGCCCCGCGCGACCGGCAGTCGAATCGTCAAGAGCGTCGGACCCCGGCGCTACGGTCGTTCCCGAGTGCGACACGGGTCGGGCGCGCAGGCGATCGCCACCACCAGCGGTGGGGTGTCCTGGTCGCTGGGCCGGCCCGACGGACAAGGGCTGAGTCGAGCGGAGATGGTCGAGGCGGTCCGGCGCATCGTGTCCGTGGTCGACGTTCCGGTGACCGCCGATGTCGAGGGCGGCGACGGCGAACGCCGCGAGGACGTGGCCGAAACCATCAAGGCGATCATCGAGGCCGGCGTGGTCGGTGTGAACATCGAGGACTCCACGGCACCCGACGGCCCGCTGTTCGACACCGCCGAGCAGGCCGCCCGGGTGCGCGCCGGCCGTGCGGCCGCGGCCAGGGCCGGGCTGCCCGAACTGGTGATCAACGTACGCACGGACGTCTTCCTCTTCGGCCGCCGAGTTCGAGGCGGTCGGCGTGCGGCGGGTCAGCCTGGGCACCGCTGTGAGCCAGGCCGCCTACGCCGTGGCCCAGCGCGCGACGGCCGAACTGCTGGCCACCGGCACCCACACCACGCTCGACGACGCGCTCGACTTCGGCACGATCAACAACGCCGTCGGTGCCATCGCAGTGATCGGTGGCACCGTCCGGCAGTAACACCAAAGAACCGCCGGGATCGCGACCCGCACCGAACAAAGTTGGCGACCGTTTCGGACAGCAGCCGCTGATATTTGATTGTCCTGTGGGTTCTCATCCGCGTACTACAGAATCTGGCCGACGCTGAGTGCGGGTTTATCGAGCCGACCTGTCACATGGACAGATCAGGCGCGGACTTGTCCACACACTCACGCTTCACTGTTGACCCCCGTGCCTGTTCGGTAGATCATCTAGGCGTTGCGGGGCAAGCGGTCGGCAACACTCGGGGAGGGTGTTCGGCATGCACTTGGGTGGGAACTTCCGTCGTGGACGCAGATCTTTCTGCGAAAACCGCATATTCGATGGAGATTCCGTCTCGCTGTGCCAGTCATGACGTCATCGAATGTGCTGCTTCCGCTCGATGGACTGACTCGCGATCTTCGTGCCGGCCTGATGTCGAGTCGAGATCTGCTCGCCGAGTTCGTCGACCGGATCAGCGGTTCCGGGCAAATCAACGCCGTCGTGCAGACCGATCTCGACAGCGCCTGGCGCGCGGCCGATCGGGCTGACGAACTGCTCCGCGACGGGCGTGGCGGAGCGCTCTGCGGTGTTCCGGTCACCGTCAAGAAAACCCTTGACGTACAGGACTTCGCAGACGAGAACGGCGCTCCCTGCGCGACAGACGCCGCAGTTGTGGCGCGACTGCGGCAGGCAGACGCGGTTGTGTTCGGACGAACCAATGCACCGCCGGCAGCCGCGGATATCGAGACAAGTCACCCGCGTCACGGAACAACCCGTAACCCCCACGATGTCGACCGCGGTGCGGGCGGATCGTCCGGCGGGTCGGCAGCCGCCGTGGCGGCGGGGCATACGGCAGTCGATCTCGGCAGTGATGTCTCCGGTTCCATCCGGATTCCGGCGCACTGTTGTGGGGTGTACGGGTTCCGGCCCAGCGGCGGGGTCATCCCGCAGCACGGGCACCACCCAGGGCCGCAACCCATGCAGACCATCGGACCACTCACCCGACATGTCGGCGATCTTGGTCTACTGTGGATGGTTCTGACCGGTGAAGCCGTGTCGAAATCACCCACCGGCCGGGTCGCGGTGCACATCGACCCGAGTCACGTCGACCCGGACGTGCTCGACGTGCTCCACGGCTTTGTCGACACGCTGGGCGCGGCGGGCATCAGGACCACCGAGGTCGAACTGCCCACCCAGCTGCGGGACACCTGGCTTTTGTTCCAGCAGGTCCTGTTCTCCGCCGAACAGGATTTCGCCGGGCGGGATTTCGCCGGGCAGGGCGACAGTGACCTGACCTACGTCGACGTGGACTCCGAACCCATCGAGATCGCCCTGTGGGCGGCTGGCATCGGCACTGCCGATCGTGCTCGGATCTCCGCCCGCCAGGCGGAGACGACGGCCCGCTGGCACCGTTTCTTCGGTTGCTACGACATGCTGTTGTTGCCCGCCATGCCAACCGTCGCGCAGCCCATCAGGGACGTGCGCATTCCGGTGCTCGCCGATCGGGTCAATGGTCGGCCACTGTTCGAGCAGTCGATCTGGTGCGCTCCCGCGAGCCTGACGGGGTTGCCCGCCGCCGTGCTCCCCGCAGGGGTGACCCGAGACGGTCTTCCTGTTGGTATACAGGCGATCGGAGTGCGCGATGCGGACCTGCTCGGCCGGCTGGAAGGGATGTTCGCTTGACGACGCTGGTCGCCGTCCGGGTGGCACTCGGCGGTGGCGCCGGCCTGCTGGATCCCGGGTCGTGGTTCGCCGAACGTCCGAAGACATGGCGGCACACGACCGACGGCGAGGATCTGCTGCTGTCCGGCCGAGTCAGCCAGCCAGCGGACGGCCCCGCCGTGGACCGACTGCTGATCACCGTCCGCGGCCGCCTGGCCGAGATCAACACCGTGTCCCGGGAGGACGCCGGTCGATTCACCATTTTCGACCTGACCGATGTCCGGACACGGCTGGACGGTCCACCCGCGAACGCCTTGGCCTGCCGGGAACGCGCCGCCACCGCACGGTTCGCAGTCGATACGGCGGCGGCCTACCTCACCAGGGTCATCAACTGGCTCACTGAACGCGCCGCCGCGAGCCAGCAGGTCGTGCGGCACCGGCTCGCGGCCGCCGCGGTCGCTCTGTCGTGCGGGCGCGCGGTAGTGGAACAACTATCCACCGTGGATGATCCCTGTCTGGCCGCGACGCTGTGCGCGGCCGCGCTGGAGGCCGCGCTGGAGGCCGCCGAGCTGTGCGCGGAGACGCACGCCGGGCAGAGCATCGTCGCCGCCGAACTCGACCAACTCCGCGTACTGGCCGCCGTCGAGCCCGCGCCGATCACCCCGGTTCTCCCCGCACAGCCGGACTATCGGCCAGCGGCGAGCCACGACGTTCGCGAGCTCGTGGCCGGGCTGGACGCGCCGACCGATCTGGCGAGTGAGCTGGGCCGGGTCGAAGCGCTCGCGCAGACCCTGCCGGTCGGTGTGTGCGCACGGCTGGTCACCCACCGCCAGGTCGCCACGGGCTATCTCACCGGCACCCGATGGCACGACGACCTCAGCGCCGGCAAAGCCCTGGCCGCCATCGCGGTCACCGAACCCCATGGCGGCAGCGACCTTGCCGCACTCCGGACGACGGCTGCGCCGGGACCGGGCGGGCTTGTGCTCAACGGCACCAAGACTCTCGTCGCGGGCGGCGTCGACGCCGATGTGCTGGTGGTCGCCGCAGTCCTCGACCGCCCGGGCATCCCCCGCCGCCCGGTGCTTCTCGCGATCGACGCAGGACGTCCCGAGGTGCGGCGCACCGAGCTGCGCACTCCGGTCTGGCCGGGCTGCGGTTTCGCCACGGTCGAGTTCCAGGACTATCGCCTAGACCCCGACGAACTCCTTCGCACACCCGACAACCGAATCGCTGGCACTGCGGAGCTGCTCATGGGCCTCGTGCGCGAACGCCTGGTGCTGGCCGCCCAGCAGCTCGGCTTCGCCCGTCGCCGGCTCATCGACCTGCCCGGTCAGGCCCGGCTGCGACTGCGATTCACCGCGGCTACGGCCCTGCTGCGGCAATCCGGGCCGGACATGGTCGAGGCCAGCATGGCCAAGCTCGTCTGCTGCGCGGTGGCCGCCGACATCGCCAACGTCGGGTTGCTCGGTACCGACGAACACCTGGCCGATCTGGCCAGCGCGAGGGCCGCACTCCTCGCCGCCGGAACCCCGGACATCAACCGGGAAATCGTGGCCGCCAGCCTGCTGCCCGGCCTGCCGAGATGGGACAATCACCGTTGATCGACACCGCTGTCCCGGCCATGGACCAGGTCTTGGCCGACCTCGCCGAGCTGGTCGGCCCTGGCCCCCGTTACCCAGGTGACCTACCGCCGGAGGTCGCGCGGCTGTTGTCGGCCAGCCGACTGACCGCGCTGTGTCTACCCGAACGTCTCGGCGGCGATGGCCGTGGTCTGATCGACCTCGTCGATGCCATCGAACGGGTGGCGACCGTGGACGCCAGCACAGCCTGGGTACTGTTCATCACCGCCACCGCACCCTGGCTGCTCGCGCACGCCGATCCGGCCGCGGTGGCCGAGGTTTACGCCGACCCGGGCACCCGGATCGCGGGCGCACTCGCTCCGACCGGCACGGCCGCCCAGCGCGACGGCGGGTATCTCGTGACCGGCCGGTGGGCGTTCGGCAGCGGCGTGGGTAGCTGCGACTGGGTCGCCGTACACGTGCGACTGGCCGGCGGCGACGGCTCCGCCTTCGCGCTCGTCCCGGCCGCCGCGGTCGCCTACCAGGAGCCGTGGGACGGTTTCGGGCTGCGCTCGACCGGCAGCGGTGCGTTCGGGATCGAGGACGAATTCGTGCCCGCGTACCGGATGGTGTTCCAACTGGACGGTTCACGCTGGCCTGAACCGCTCTTCCGGCTGCCGTTCCGCACCACCTTCGCCGCCGCGGCGGCCGTCCTGCTCGGAGTCGCGTCCCGGGCGCTCACCGAGTTCATGATGCTGGCCACGACGAAGAAGCCCACCTTCGGCCGCGCTCGACTGGCCGACCAGGCCAGGGTGCAGGCGCTTGTCGCGGAGACCTCGGGCGCCCTGTGGGCGGCCAGAGCGGTGTTGCGCGAATCGGTCGGGCTCCTGACCGAGCACGGCCCCGACGACCTCCTGCGGGCCAGGTCGCGAATCGCGATCAACCAGGTGCGCGCCACCTGTGTCGAGGTCGTCGGCCGGTTGCACGCGGCCGCCGGGAGCGCGGCCGTCGGCGACACGTCGGTCTTCGTGCGGGCCCTCCGGGACGTGCACACAGCGGCCCAGCACTACCTGTTCAGCGACGAGATCAACGAGCTGGCCGGGGTCGTGCTGCTCGGTGGCGAATTCGACGAGGTGCGGCTGTGACGCGGCGACCGCTGTCGGCGGCCGAGCACCAGTTGTGGCTGGCCGAGCACCTGCGCGTCCAGCAGGTCGGCACACTGGACGCCACCTACAGCACCGCCGAGGTCCTCGCGATCGACAGCGGCATTGACCTGGCGGTGTTGGCGGCCGCGCTCCGCGAGCTCCCTGGGCGCCACGAGGCATTGCGCACCTCGTTCATCCGGACCGACGGCAAACCGTATGCGGTGGTGGACGCCGCGACCCCGATCGTGATCGACCGCTGGGCGGTGGCCGGCGAGGAGGAGTTCGATCAGCTGCTGGCCGAATCCCTACGCCGGCCGTTCCCGCTCGATCAGCCCCCGCTGTGGCGCGCCATCCTGGGGACCAGTGGCCCGGTCACGTACCTCGCCCTGGTGCTGCACCACATCGTGGCTGACGGCTGGTCGGTCGACCTACTCGTGCACGACCTCGGCCAGGTCTATCTCGCGCTGGCCGAGGGCAAACCGCTGCCCGACCCGCCGCTGTACACCTATGGTCAGTACGCCGACCACCACGCTGAGCGCCTGGCCTCCGGCGAACTTGACAGCGCGGCCGAACACTGGCGGCGGACGCTGGCCGGCGCGCCGAGCACTTCCACCGTCCCCGGCCTCGGCCCCTCGACCGAACGCGGTGGAGCGCAATACTTCCAGCCGCTTCCCCCGGGTCGCCACGACCAGGTGCGACAACTCGCGGCTCGACTGCGGGCCACGCCCTACGCCGTCTACCTGGCGTCCTACGCGCTCGCGCTGGCGCGGCTGACCGGGAGTCGCGATGTCGTGATCGGCGTGCCCTCGGCCAACCGCCGCGACGACGCCGTCCTCGACGTGGTCGGGCCGTTCGCCGCGATCCTGCCGGTCCGCATACGCCTGACCGGGACGGTCCGGCCGGAAGCACTGGCCCGGCAGTTGCGGACCACCGTGTTCGAGGCGATCGAGCACGAAGAACTGCCGCTCGCCCGGATCAACGCCGGACACGGCTCGGCACGGACGGACCGGCCGCTGTTCCAGACTGTGGCGATGGAACGCGGCTGGCGTGATCCGGAGACCAGTTTCGCCGACCTACCAGCCCGCCGGCTGTGGACGTCGACCCGCACCGCCAAGTACGACCTCGTCGTCACGTTCCCCACCAGCACGCAGGACGAACGGATCGTCGTCGAGTACGACCGGGCCCGCTACGACCAGTTGCTCGCCGCGTCGATCGCCCGGGAGGTCGGCAACGCACTCGACGACATACTCGGCGCGGCCGAAATCACCGTGCTGCCGGAGCAGGCCGAGTCGGGCGCGCAGCCCGTGCACGAGCGCGTCACGCGGAACGCCCGGCGTACGCCCGACCACCCCGCGGTGGTGGCCGGCCGCGACTGGCTGAGCTACGCCGAACTGGACCATCGAGCTGACCTGGTCGCCACCGGGCTGCGCCGACACGGGGTGCGTCCTGGTGATCTCGTCGGGCTGCGGCTGCCGCGCGGGATCGACTTCGTCATCGCCGTACTGGCCGTGGCAAAGTCCGGAGCTGCTTATGTGCCAACCGATCCGGCCTGGCCCGAGAGCCACCTGCGGCAGGTGCTCGCCCACACGACGATGACCGTGAACGACGTGTCGGCCCTGATCGCCGACGAGCCGCTCGCACCGACGGCGGTGCACTGGGACGACCCACTCTGTGTGCTGTACACATCGGGCTCGACCGGTGGCCCGAAGGGCGTACTGATTGCCCATCGCTCGGTGTGCAGGCTGGCCGCGCCCGATCAACCGTTCGCCCTGCGCCGCACCGATCGGTTGGCCCACCAGGCCAACCTCGCCTTCGACGCCACGACCTTCGAGATCTGGGGCACCCTGCTGGCCGGCGGTACGCTGACCGCCGGCCTGCCGAACGACCCTGGCCCCGCCGACTATGTGGCGGAACTTCGGGGGTGCACGGCGGCCTTCCTGTCCACCGGGCTGTTCACCGAACTCGTCAGGCACCCGGACTGCCGTGCCGCTCTGCGGTCGCTGCGGATGCTCGCCGTGGGTGGCAGTGTGCTCGGGCCCGGCCCGGCGACGTCGATCGAACACCCGGAAGCCGTGCAGCTCAACGCCTACGGGCCCACCGAGGGCACCACGTTCGCCACGGCCGGCCCGATGGCGGCACGTGGTGAGTCGCACACCGTGCCGATCGGCAGCCCGATCAGCGGTACCCGCGCCTACGTGCTCGATCAGCGGCTGAACCCGGTGCGGGACGGCGAGATCGGCGAACTCCACCTGGCCGGCGACGGGATTGCCTACGGCTATCTGAGCGATCCCAGGCAGACCGCGCAACGCTTCACGCCCGATCCGTTCCTGCCCGGAGAACGCATGTACGCCACGGGAGACCGCGTGCGGCGGCTGCCCAACGGCGATCTCGACTTCATCGGCCGCAACGACGTACAGATCAAGTACCGCGGTTTTCGGGTGGAGCCCGCGGAGATCGAGACGGCCCTGCTGGACCAGCCCGGAGTGGAGGCGGCCTTCGTGGGGTTGAACGCGACCGGTCAACTCGTCGCGGCGGTGCGCGCGGATTCCGCAGATCCGCGTGATCTACGCGAGCGGCTGGGTGTGGCACTGCCGGCGTTCATGGTGCCGGTTCACATCGCGGTGGTGGACCGGATTCCCCTTACTCCTCGTGGCAAGGCCGACGTCCGTCGGCTGCTGTCCGCAGTCGGTGGTGACAGGTCGATCGCGCCCGTTGTGGAGCACAGCCGAACGACGCCGGGTCGCGGCATGGAGGAGTTGTGGTCCTCGGTGCTCGGCGTCGCGGTAGCGGCGGACGCGAATTTCTTCGACTCCGGTGGCGATTCGCTCAAGGTGTTGCGCCTGCTCGCCGAGTGCCGCGCCGAGTTCGGCATCGACCTTCGGCCCAGCGACCTGTTCGACCACCCCACGCCGCGCGACTTCACCGCCTTGCTGGCCGACCGGATGAGGCGATTGGATGACTGACACCGTGGTCCACTCCTACCGGGCGCGGGTCGCCGAGGACCCGACTCGGCGCGCCGTCGGCGAACTGACCTACGGAGAGTTCGACGCGATCGCCTCGGCCAGGGCGGGATCGCTCACGGACCTGCCGATCGGGACCGTGGTCGCGGTGGCTCTCGACGATCCCGCCGAGCAGGCGAGTTGGCTGGTCGCGGTGGCGATCGCCGGGCTGGCCGCGGTGTCCCTGGACGTAGGTCAGCCGGCCGCACGCCGGGCCGAGCTCCTGGCCCGATCCGGCGCCGCCCGGGTGATCACCGACCCGCAACACGCCGACATCGTGATCGCGCCGCGCGGCTTGCCGCGCACCGAAGGCACGACGCCCGCCTATGTCTGCTTCACCTCGGGCAGTACCGGCGTGCCCAAAGGGGTCGTCGTGTCGCACGCGGCCATCGCGGCAACCGTCCGCGTGTTTGCCGCGCACCTGGGCAACGGGCCGAGGGACCATGTGCTGGCCACGTCGTGGGCGTTCGACGTGGCCATGCTCGACCTGTGGCTCGCGCTGACCACCGGTGGCCGGCTCGTGCTGCCCGTCCGCGACCGGTTGCTCACCGGGCTACCGGACCTGCTCGCCGGCCTTGACCGGCCGGTACTGCAGACGGTGCCGTCGCTGCTGCGCGGCCTCACCGACACCGACATCAGCCGGCTACCGCCCGACACGACGGTCGTGCTGGGTGGTGAGTCGACCCCCGAAAGCCTGCTCACGAGGCTGACGAGCGCGGTGGACCTGCGGGTGGCCTACGGGGTGACCGAAGTGACCGTGTGCTCGACGGCGGGCCTGGTCCGGCCAGGTGCCGAGCACACCGGCATCGGGTCGCCACTGCCGGGAGTGCGGCACGCCGTACTGGACCAGGACGGCAACGCGGCGACCGAAGGCGAACTGTGGCTCGGCGGACCTGGCGTGGCCCTCGGCTACCTGGCCGACCCGGTGGCGACCGCCCAGGCGTTCCGGCCCGACCCGGGCGGGGCCCCGGGCGCTCGCCGCTACCGAACCGGGGACCTGGTACGGCAGGAGACCGACGGCACCCTCACCTTCCTGGGGCGGGTGGACGACCAACTCTCGGTTCGCGGCCACCGGATCGAGCCGGCCGAGGTCGAGCGGGCGCTCGGGGCGGTGCCCGGCGTGCGGCAGGCCGCGGTGGCTGCCCGACCGGACCGGTCGGGCAGCCCGTGTCTGGTCGGCTTCGTCGTCGGCGAGGTCGACCTCGCGGCGGCGCGTACCGTGCTGGCCGACCGGCTACCTGGCTGGCTGGTGCCGGACCGTCTGATCGCCCTGGCCGAACTACCGCTCAACGCCAACGGCAAAGTCGTCCGCGCCGACCTGCCCGCCCCCGGCTGGGGTCCGTCGCTCGCCGCCGAGGTGGCGGCCACCGACGTGGACGGGACCGTCGAGCGCCTGTGGCACGAACTGCTCGGCGACGACGGCGAGCAGCCGTCGCCGGCGGCGGCGGGCGATTTCGTCGGACTCGGCGGCCACTCGCTCAAGGCGGTGCAACTGAGCACCGCGCTACGCGACCGTCTCGGCGTCTCGGTCCCGGTGAGCGCAGTGCTCGGCGCCGCCTCGGTGACCGACCTGGCCGGCCTGGTGCGTACCGCCGGCCCCATCCGGCCGGATCGGGCGGCGTCGAGCGAGCCGGAGCGGGTCGGCCTGACCGCGCTGCAACGCCAGATGTGGCTCTACCAGGAGCTAGCCGGCGATATCGGCCTCTACAACCTCGTCGTCTCCATGGCCATCGGTGGTCCACTGGACGTACTGGCCCTGGAACGGGCGCTGCACGACATCGAGCGGCACCACGGCGCCTTGCGCCGGGCCTACCGGTTCGACGGCGACGACGTGACCACTCGCGAGGTCCCCGCCGATCCACCGCGGCTGCGGGTACGCCGATCCCACGGTCGGGATCAGGCGGTTATCGAGGCCGGCGCCAAGGCCCTCGACCTCACCGCCGGCCGGCTCTGGGACTACCAGTTGCTGCGTGCGTCCGAAGGGCACGTCCTGCTGCTGACGTTCCACCACATCGCCGTCGATGGTGCCTCGGTCGTGGCCTTGCTGGCCGAACTGGCCGCCCGCTACCGCGAGCACACCGGCGCGGGGTCCGTCCGCCGGCCACCGGCGCATGACGAGAACCGCGCACTCGACACGGTCGACGAGGATCTCCAGGTGTGGCGGCGGCTGCTCGTCGATCCGCCGGCCCCGATCCGACTACCCGGACAGGCCGTCGCCAAGACCACCGGAAACCTCACCGGCTTCGTCACCCCGGTCGAACTGGTCGGCGTCGACCCCGGTCGACTGCGGCGGCTGGCCGGCCGCCGCGGTGGCACGCTGCAGTCCGCCGTGTTGTCCTGCGTGGTCCGGGCGCTGACCGTGCTGACCGGCGAACGTGACGTGCTGCTGGGCATCTCGGTGTCCCGTCGGGGCGCCGACGCGCCGGTCGATGCGATCGGCCAGTACGGCAGCGGGCTACCCATGCGTTTCGACCTGCCCGTCGACGGCGCGGTGGCGTGCCTGGACGCGGTGACTTCCCGGATGCGGCAGGTGCTCGACCACCCGAGGGTCGACCCGGGCGCCGTGCTGGAGGTACTCCGTGCCCAGGGGGTCGATCCGGTGTTCCAGATCTCCTTCGGCTGGGACGAGGACAGCCCGCCGCTGGATCTGCCCGGACTGGCCGTCGAATGGCGGTTGGAGTTCAACGGCTGGGCCGAATGGGGGCTCGCGGTCGAACTCGCCGCGCGGAGCGACCGGATCACTGGGCGACTGTGCGGGCGGGCCGACGTGCTGGCCGGGGTGGACCTACCGGCCTTCATGACCACGGTCACTGCCTGCGCGGTCGAGTTGATGACCGAACTGACGGGAGACGGCAGATGACGGAACAGACCATGACCGCGACGGAGTCCGCGCTGGCCGCGATCTGGGCCGAGGTGCTCGGTATCGAGACGGTCGCCCCGGACGACAACTTCTTCGCTCTCGGCGGCTCCTCGCTCAAGGCGATGCAGGTCGTCACCCGGACTCGACGCGACCTGGGACAGCAGCGATTCGGCCTCGCCGACATGTTCAAGGCGACCAGCCTGCGCGAGATCGCCGAGTCGCTCGACGGGGTGGGCGGGTGAACCCACGTTCCGCACCGCTACTGCCCGCGCAGCGGACGAAGTGGACAGCCTGGTGCGTCGATCCGACCGCTGGCGGAGTGCACGCCATCGGGGCACTGATGCGCATTCGGGGTGCCGTTGATCCCGGGCTGCTCCGGGCGGCACTGGAGTCGGTTCACCGGGTCCAGCCCGGACTGCGGGTGACCTTTCATGACGGCCCCGGTCCGGACCCGGTCCAACTGGTGCACCCGGCGGCCGGGGTGCACATCGACCTGGCCGACGTCAGCGGGGAGGCCGATCCGGATGCGGCCGGCCGGTGCCGTGCGGCCGAACTCGTCAACATACCGTTCGACCTGCGCACCGGACCGGTGCTCAGCGCCCTGTTGATCAGGATGGCCGAGGACAGTCACCTGCTCGCGCTGTCGGTGGCGAAGATCGCGGTCGACGGCGGCTCGCTCAAGCTGGTGATCACCGATGTCGAGCACGCCTACCGGGCGCTCGCCGCCGGAACCGTTCCGACGGTCGAGGACCGCACCGGCGACTTCCTGGAGATCTGCGCCCGCCGCAGCACCGCCGCCGACCCCGACGGACCCGTCGCCGTCGGGTACGCCAAGTGGATCGCCGATGTACCCCGTCTGGTACTGCCCACCGACTTTCCCCGGCCGGCTGTGCCGGGCACGCGCGGTGCCGAGGTGCGCGTCGAACTCGGTTCCGCCGAGGTCGCCGCGCTCACCGACACCGCGCGGCGGCGGCGCACGTCGTTGTCGCCGGTGCTGTTCGCCGCGTACGGCCTGCTGCTCGGCCGGCTCAGCGGCCAGGACCGGTTTCTGGTGGGCGTGTTCGTGGCCGGCCGGGCGCGGCCCGAGGAGCAGTCCCTGATCGGCAGGTTCGCCAACATGCTGCCGATGCCGATCGACCTCACCGACCCGGACGTGGTGAGTTCGACCAGCCGGACGTGGTGGGACGGATACGACTACCACGACACGGTCGTGTCCGAGGTCGCCCAGCGAGTGGACCCCGACCCGCCGGCCGGCCGGCGACCGCTGACCGATGTGGAGTTCATGTTCAACCTCGGCGAGCCGGAACTGGCCGTAACAGGGGAACCGAGACTGACCCGCGATCGGGAGCCGACGACGGTCGCCCTGCGTGATCTGACGCTGTTCACCGGGTCCGCGCCGGGTGGCCGGTTCGAGCTGCGCCTGGAGTATCGAACCGATCTCTACCGCGAGGACACCGCCTGGAAATTGCTGCGGTCCTATCGCAATGTTCTCGTCGAGCTGAATACGTAGCGTATCGAGCCGCTCACCAGAAGGCTTGGCCCAGGCGCGGACGGACGAGAGGGAGTAGTGCATGAGCGGGGATGGCCGGTACCGAGTCGTGGTGAACGACGAGGAGCAGTTCAGTATCTGGCCGGAGGGCACCTCCGTGCCGGCCGGTTGGCGCGCGGTGACCGAACCGGCGAGCCAGCAGGAGTCGTTGGATCGGGTAGCGGAGTTGTGGACCGACATCCGGCCGCTGTCGGTGCGCCGGAGGTTGGCGTGACCGCCACGGAGGCCGTGGTCTGGTGGCGGGCCAGCCGCTATCCGGTGTTCATCTCGGCCAGGCTGATCTCCCAGGCCGGGGACATGGCCGCCGTCGCCGCACTGACCGTGCACGTCTACGCGACGACGCACTCGGCGATCGCCGTCGCGGCGCTGTTCCTCGTTCGGGTTCTGCCCCGCATCCTGGGTCTGTTCGCGGGTGCGATCGGGGATCGACTGGAACTGCGTCGGCTGCTGATCGCCTGCGACCTCGCCTGTGGCGTCGTGTTCCTGGCGATCGCGGTGATCGCCCCGGGCTACCCGTTGCTGTTGGCCCTGGTGTTCCTCGCCGAGTGTTCGGCCACGGTCGCGATGCCGGCCGCGCGCACCATGGTCGGCCGGACCGTGCCCAAGGAACACCTGGCCGCGGCCAACGGGTTGCTGTTGGCCGCTGTCGCGATCGGCTTCGCCTCCGGCTCCGCGTTGGGCGGTCTGCTGGCGGGCGCGTTCGACTACCGGTGGGCGATCGCCGGCAATGCCGTGTCGTTCCTGGTTTCCGTGCTGCTGATGAGCCTACTGCCGCGAGCGCTGCCGGCGGCCCGGGTCGCGTCCACCCGCGGCTTCGTCCGCGACACGCTGGCCGGCCTGTCGGTCCTGCGCACCAATCCGAAGGTGCTGCCGGTGTTCATCGGTCTGGTCGGGATTTCCTTCGCCGCGGCCATGGACCGACCGGCGCTGATCGTGCTGGTCCGGGAGACCCTGAACGCCTCGACCCTGTGGTACGGCCTGGCTCTGGGCGGGATCGCCATCGGCGCGCTGGCGGCTTCCCTCGGCGCCATGCGGCGCCGGAAACTGATCAACGCCAAGGCGCTGACGTTGTTCAGCGCCGGGATATTCACCCAGGCCGTCGGCCACTTCTCGATGGGCCTGTCGCCGGTGGTCGGTGTGCTGGTGCTCGGCGCGCTGATCGCCGGCTTCGGCAACGGCCTGGAGTCCATCTGCGGCAACACCCTGCTGCAGGGCGACACCCCCAGGGAGTCGATCGGCGTGCTGATGGGCCTGGTGATGAGTGGCTCGTTCCTTGCCGACGCACTGGGATCGGTGGTCGGCGGTGCCGCGGTCGAGGTGATCCACGCGCGCGCCACGTTTGTCGTCGCCGCCGCGGTGATCATTGTCTGCGGCTTGATCGGGCTGGCCCCGCGCAGGCGGCCGGCCGCAACCCGGGAAGTGTGATCATGGCTGTTGTCACCATCCGCGACCGCACCCACGACATCGCCGGCGCCGCGGCCGAATTCGACCGGGCGACCACTCTGCCCGCGGCGTTCTATCTCGACCCGGACCTCTATCGGGTCGAGGAGCAACGAGTCATGCGCGCGCAATGGCTGCCGCTGGCCAGGGCGGAGCACATCGCGGGCCCGGGAGACTATCTCGCCACCCGGCTACTCGACGAACAGTTGGTGATCGTCCGCGACCAGGACGGGACATTACGTGTGCTGTCGAACGTGTGCCGGCACCGCGCCATGCCGCTGGTCGAGGGGAAGGGCAGTTGCCGGGTGCTGAAGTGTCCTTACCATCTGTGGAGCTATCGGCTCGACGGCACGCTCAGTGGTGCGCCGATGATGGCCGAAAATCCGTCGTTCGACCGCGCCGCCGTGCGGCTGCCCGAGGTGCGCCACGAGGTGTGGCAGGGCTGGATCATGGTGAACCTGGACGGCGCCGCCGCACCGCTGGGCACCGGGCTCTCCGCACTGTCCGATGCGGTGGACGGATGGAATTTCACCGATCTGCGGGTGATAGCCAGCCAGTCCTATGAGGCCGACTGGAACTGGAAGATCACCGTCGAGAACTTCTGCGAGTACTACCACCACCTCGGTCTGCATCGCGACAGTCTGGAACCGTTCATCCCGGCACGGGCGGGCTGGTGCCTGGACAACGACGGCGAGCCGTGGAACTCCAGCATCATCCGGTGTGCGCCGGAATACCTGGAACTACAGGGTCCACCGATGTCCGGCGTGGACAGCGAACTGGCCGAACTGATGCAGATCTTCACCGTGTTCCCCTTCCTGTGCGCGGGTTCGCAGGGCGGTTCGGCGTTCTGGCTCAACATCACCCCACATTCGGTCAACCGGCACGTCATCACCTGGTATGTGCTGGTCCGCCCCGACCAGGCCGACGATCCCGGGATCGAGCAGTACGCGGCGGCCAGTCTGAAGGCTATCGACGTGCTCCAGCACGAGGACGGCCTGGCCTGTAAGGGAGTGCAGGCCGGCCTGCGCGGCACGCTCGCCGCGCCGGGACGGTTCGCCCCGCTGGAGAAGCCGATCTGGCAGTTCCAGCGGTGGTTGCTCGACCAGATGGCCGACCGGTGAGCACCCTGCACGAGGTCGTCCTGGCTCGCGCGGCCGAGACTCCGAATGTCCCGGCGATCACCGCCGGCGACGTGACCCTGACCTATCGCGAACTGGTTGACCGCGCCCGCGGGCTCGCCGCCCGATTGCGCGCCAACGGAGTGACGACCGGACGCCTGGTCGGCGTCTTCGTGGACCGGTCGGCGGATTCGCTGGTGGCGTTCCTCGGCGTCCTGATGGCCGGCGGCGGATATGTGCCACTGGCCGCGGACCTCCCCGCAGAGCGGATCCGGATGATCGCGGCGGAAACAGGACTGGCCGCGGTGACCGGAGCGCCGACGGCGAACACAGCGGCGATTCCGGCGCCGTTCGTGCCGGTTGGCGGGCCGGCGTCCGACCAGCCGGCCACGATCGTGTCCGCCGATCTGGTGGCGTACGTGAT
This sequence comes from Pseudonocardiaceae bacterium, assembly GCA_036268615.1. GTDB lineage: Bacteria > Actinomycetota > Actinomycetes > Mycobacteriales > Pseudonocardiaceae > DATATV01. Next base: position 57,898 of record DATATV010000007.1, on the reverse strand, counting down.
CTTCACCTCCGGTTCGACCGGCCGACCCAAGGGCGTCGTGGTGCCGCACGCCGCGGCGGTGGCGTCGACCAACACGCGGTTCGAGATCTATCCGCACGAGCGGATGACCTATCTCGTCAGCGCTCCGCTGACCATCGACGCGGCGGTGGCAGGGCTGTACTTCACCCTGTTCGCCGGTGGCCGGATCGTGCTGCCCTCCCCGGCGGCCCAGGCCGACCCGGGGCTGCTCGCGGAACTGGTGGCACGGGAGCGGGTCACCCATTTCGACGGGCTGCCCTCGCAGTACGCGATGCTGTTGGAGTTCCACGCCGAGGACCTGCGCAGCCTGCGCTGCGTCGTACTCGGTGGGGAGTCCTTGCCGTACAAGCTGTCCCGGAGTCACCTCGACGCACTTCCCGACGCCGCACTGTTCAACGAGTACGGCCCGACAGAGGGCACCGTGTGGTGCACCGCCCATCGCTGCACCGAACGCGACCCGGGACCGCGGGTGCCGATCGGGCGGGCGATCCGGGGCATGCGCGTGACGGTGATGACTGATGACCTCCGACCCTCCCCGCCGGGCACCGTCGGCGAAATCTGCATCGGCGGCACCGGCCTCGCCCACGGCTACCTGGGCCAACCGGCCAGGACTGCCGAACGCTTCGTTCCCGATCCCGCCGCACACGGTGAGCGTTTGTATCGCAGCGGGGATTTCGGGGCGGTCGACGCGCACGGCGAGATCACTTTCCACGGCCGCGTCGACCACATGGTGAAGGTGCGCGGCTTCCGCGTCGAACTCGACGAGGTCGAAGCCGCGGTGTTGGAACACCCGGATGTGATCACTGCCGTCGTGGTGCCGCACGAGGCCGCCACCGGCATCCGGTTGGTCGCCGTCGTCACCGTCGCCGTCGGACGGCCGGTGGGCGCTCGGGCACTGGCAGCGTTCGTGGGCAACCGACTGCCCGGCTACATGGTGCCGACCGTGTGGCGCCGCGTCGATGCCCTGCCGATGACCAGGACCGGCAAGGCCGACCGGCTTGCCCTGACCTCCTCGGCGATCGGTGCCGGGACCGCCCTACCGAGATGAACCTCAGGAACAAGGGGGAGACAATGGCTCACGACGACCTGCCGGCGCTGACTCTGCGCGTCGCGCGGGACCTGCTGGAGAACAACGATCTCTCGCTCGACGACAATTTCTTCGCCACCGGCGGAGACAGCATGCTCGCCATGCATCTGGTCGGCCGACTCGCCCGGGTGATCGGGCAACGGCTGCGCGTCTCGCTCCTGCTGGAGAACCCTGTGCTGGCCGACTTCGTGGCCGCGATCGCGGCGCAGGAGTTCATCGGTGCGCGCTGATCCGGACGAGCGGCAGGCCGATCTGGTCGCAGCGGTCGACCGGACAGCCGCCGAGGGCGGCACGGCGTTGGAGATCATGGCGCGACTGGGTGGCGAGCGCCTGCTCGCCGTGCACTATCCCGAGAGCCACGGTGGCCGCGGCCTGAGGCTTGCCGACCACGCCGCCGTGTGCGAGCGGATCGGCGCGCTCGGGCTGCCCGATGTCGCGCACCTGATCACGGTCCAGGCGGTCGGCTGCACGATCCTCGAATACGGCACCGAGGAGCAGCGAACGCGGTGGCTACCGGAGATCGCTGCCGGCCGCCTGTTCGCCAGCCTGCTGTTGTCCGAACAGACGGCGGGCAGCGACCTCGCGGGTATTCAGACGAGCGCGGTACCCGACCGGAGCGGCTGGCGGATCAGCGGAACCAAGACCTGGAGCCTGTTCACCGGCTGGTCCGGGCTGGCATTGGTGTCCGCCCGCACCCGCGAGGGCACCCACCGGTATGACGGAATCAGCCTGTTCCTGCTGGACCCGTCCAGCCCGGGGGTGACCATCACGCCGGTGCCGCGCGCCGCGGGCGAGCCCTTCCGCACGGTGACGATGGACGAGGTTCGGGTCGGCCCGGACGCCCTGCTCGGACCCTTGCACCACGGCTGGCGACTGCTGCCGACCGCGATCGGCTTCGAGCGCGCCGGCTTCGACTACCTGACCTGCGCCACCCGGTGGCTGGCCGCGATCGAGAACGAGGTTCGCGGCCTGTCGGGTGAGCGGCAACAGGATATGGCCACGGATCTGCTGCGGCTTCGATTCGAAGTGGACAACGCCCGCGCGTTCGCCTACCACGCGGTCAACAGTGCCGAGCGTTTCGACATGGACGAAGTGACCGCCGCGTACGCCAAGCTGGCCTGCGGGCGGGCCGCGCAGTCGGTGGCGCGGTGGGCCGGGATTGAGTTGCACAGCGGGTCCGCGACGGTGCGTTCGGCGGTGGCCGAGGCACCCGAGTTCACGATTTCCGGTGGCGCGCAGGAACTTCAGCTGGATCTGATCGCCACCGAATACCCGATCGGGAAGGTCATGCGATGAACCTCGATCTGGACCCCGCGCAGCGCGAGCTGGTCGAAACGCTGCGCAAGACCGCGTCCACCGGATCGGCGAGCGAGGCCCTCGACGCTGCCGGCGTGCTGCCACCCGGGGCATTCGAGTGGTGCCTGGTGTTCGAGGAACTCGGCACGCGGGTGGCCCGACTGGACCTCCCGCAGATCGATCTCCTGTCGCGCGCCGGATACGCGGTCGGCGTCGGGCGGGGATGCCTGGAACTGGCACAGGAGCGGGCCGGCGACCGGGTGATCGCCGGCCGGCCGCTGATCGAATTCCAGGGCCCGGCACATCGACTGGCAAATGTCGCGGTCGACCTGGCGGCTGCCCGGGTCGGACTCTGGCGGACAGCATGGTGGTGCGACCAGGGGAAGGTCGTCGCGGAGCAGGCTGCCGCTGCCGCGGCCGCGTGCGTGACCGCGGCGGTGGGTTGCGCGCACGAACTCGTGCAGATCTTCGGCGCGGCCGGAACGAGCGAGCCGGACGTGGTGCGGCGCTACCAGGCGGCCTACGAGCTGCCTGCGCTGTGCGGTTCACCGGGCGAGTTGTGGCGGGCGGCGGCCCGGTGACCGCACTGGCCCTGGAATTCCGCGCGGTGCGGGAAACCGCGGACTTCGGCTTCCTGGCGAAGGAGTTCCTGTTGCGCCGGGTTGACCCGATCAGTGCGCATACCGATGTTCCGCGGACCGTCCGGCAGCAAGCAGCGGACCTGGCGTCCGAGCCGCTGGACATCGTGTTCGCGTACTGTTCCTGCGCGGCGCTCGGCGCCCACGTCGCCGAGCTTTCCGGCGCCCGCCTGGTCCTGATCGACGCCGACGTGGTCACCCCCGAGGCGATCCGGCGCGACGTCCGCAGGCTCTGCGAGTCGCTCGGCGCTCCGCACAGCAAGGACCCGGAGACCGCCTTCGCCGCCGTTCGCAACGACCTTGCCACGCTCCATGGTGGTGACGAGCAGGCGTACGAGATGGTCGACGAGCTGTTCGGACGTTACCGTGCCTGGCTGCGCTTCCTCACCGCCGCCGCGACCGCCGAGCCCGCGACCCCCACCGGTGGGATCACCGTGATCGCCGGGAAACCTTTGCCCGACTTAGGAAAGCTCCTCGTCGAACCCGCGCGAGTCGAACTGTTCCTGGTCACACCCGAATCGGCCACGCTTGAATCGCCGGAGGTCCGAGCACACCTGCGCGACCACCTGACGCCTGGCTGGTCGCCCGCGGCGCGGCTCGCGTGACGCCCCGGGACAGCGCACGGACACAACGAACCGTGTTGCTCGGCGGAGTGGGTGGCGACGCCCATTTTGTCGGTCTCACCGTGCTGCGGCACGGCCTCCTCCGGGGCGGCTACCAGGTGATCTTCCTCGGCGCGCAGAACCAGGTGTGGGACATCTGCGCACAGGCAGGAAGTGTGGACGCCGTCCTGGTCAGCAACATGGACGGCCACGCGCGCTACTACCTCGCCGACCTCGCCGCCGCGCAAGCCGAGTATGGTGTCCGGGATCGGCTGTGGTACCTCGGTGGACACCCGGTACTGGACGATCTGGCGTCCACCGTGGACGAACTGGCCCGATACGGATTCGACCGCGTCTTCTCCCGCTACGTCGACCTGCGCACTGTACTGGACCTGCTGGCCACCGACCTCGCCGATCGGCCACCGGTGCGCCGCCCCGCACCCGCGCCGCCGGGCGATCGCCCGCAGCCGGCCGAGCCGATCGACCTCCATCCCGGGGTGGCCGTGTTGCGGGACAACGTGCTCAGCGCCTGGTACACCGGTGAGGCAGCACGCGACCAGCAGCGCAACACCGCCCGGCTGGCCGACCGGGCAAGTCTCGCGGCCGTTCAGCGGGAATCGGCCGCGCAGGGACGCCTGCTCATCCAGCCCAGGACCGGAGTGTCCGGTGTCAAGGCTCAGCGCCGATTGTTCGCCACGCTCAGGGATGCCGGCGCGGACGTCCTGTCGTTCCAGATCGACTCGCTCACCCGCAACAACCAGTACGAGGAGGTCGAGCGGGTGCTGAAGGAACCGCGGGCCAGCGAACTGGCCGGCTCGCTGCTCAACGGCTTTCCAGCGGTCAACCACGGGGTCGAGGTGATGGCCGGCCTCACCAACGAGTTCCGCGACATTCCTTTCCAGGTACGCCATTCCACCCGTGATCCCAGGCTGCTCGCGGAGCTGAGTTTCGCGGCCGGGATCAGCGCCTTCGAAGGCGGTGCCATCACCTACAACCTGCCCTACTACCGCGACTATCCGCCACAGCACTCCATCCAGCAATGGCGCTACGTCGACGAACTCGCCGGGCAGTATTCGCGCGACCACGGCATCGTCATCGATCGGGAGTTTTTCGGTGTGCTCACGGCCTGCCTGGTGCCCCCGTGTCTGGCGGTCGTGGTCAATATCTTCGAAGCGTTGCTGGCGGCTCAGTGCGGGGTCAAGTCGGTGACCCTCGGTTATGCCGAGCAGGGCAACCGGGCACAGGACCTCGCTGCCGTGCGCGTACTCCGGTCACTGGCCGGGCAGTACCTGTCGGCGTACGGCCACGCCGACACCGCGGTCAACGTGGTGTGGCATCAGTACATGGGCGCCTTTCCCGCGCAACCCGACAAGGCGCGGCAGTTGCTGGTCGGCTCGACGATCAGCGCCCACCGCAGCGGTGCCGTCCGACTGATGCTGAAAACCTGGGTCGAGGCGTTGCGCATTCCGGACGCCGAGGACAATCGCGACAGCCTCCGATTCGTCCGGGCGGTCGCCGACCGCGAACGCACCCATCCGGCGGTGGGACTCGGGGAGCAGGATCGGCTGGAACAGGAACTGCTCGAAGCCGAGTGCCGGGCGATCCTCGACCACGCGCTCGCGGCCTGCGACGGTGATCCGGGCCGCGCCGCCGCGACAGCGGTGGAGCGGGGCTGGCTGGACATCCCGTTCTCGCCCAGCCGGTGGAACGCGGGAAAGGTGCTGCCGCTACGGGACGCCACCGGTGCCGTCCGCCTCGCGGCGACGGGCGACCTGCCGCTGCCCGCGGAGGTGAAAGCCGCGCACCAGGACTTCGTGCGCCATCGCCCTGGCTACCACGGCCATCAGCTCGAAGAACTCATCGAGCAGGACATCGTCACCATCGCCCGGGGACGATTCGATGCCTGGCCGCTCGGATGAGTCCGGGGCGGCGCGGTCGGGTCAGGCCTGCCATGGCTGTGCCAGCACACCGGCTGGTCCTCGGCGAGGCTGGGAAAGTACTCCACGACCGTGCGGACCGGGGTGTCCGGCCAGCGTGATCTCGTCGACGACCGCCATCGCGACCAGGTCGATGGCGGGCCGCCTGCCAGTGCCGGTATCCCATGAGAGGAAGCCCCCGGAACCCGGTCGTGCGATCAACGCCGATCCAGACCTATACTCGCCGGTAACTTGTGGGTCACCGCCTGGAGGAGCAATGTCGCCCATCCTGGACAACGTGCGCGACCCGGCCACCCTGGCCGCACCGTTCTTCGTCCTGTTCGTCGTGCTGGAGGCACTGTCCTTCCACTTCTTCACCGACGACGAGCTGAAGGGCTACGAGCGGCGGGACGCGCGGACCAGCATCGTGATGGGGCTCGGCTCGCTGGTCACCACCGCCGTGGCCCGCGGACTCGCGCTGCTCGGATATGCCCTGCTCTACGCGCTGACCCCGCTGCGACTGGACCCGCACCGCTGGTACACCTGGGTCGGCGTGCTACTCACGGTGGACCTGCTCTGGTACACCTACCACCGCAGCGCGCACCGGGTGCGACTGATCTGGGCCGCGCACCAGGCGCACCACAACAGCCAGCACTTCAACTACACGACCGCGCTGCGGCAGAAGTGGAATCCGTGGTTCGAGCTGCTGTTCTGGATTCCGCTCCCGCTGCTCGGGGTGCCGCCCTGGCTGGTGTTCACCGCGTTCTCGATCAACCTGGTCTACCAGTTCTTCGTCCACACCGAACGGATCGGGAAGCTCCCGCGCTGGTTCGAGTTCGTGATGAACACGCCCTCGCACCACCGGGTGCATCATGCGAGCGACCCGGACTATCTGGACAAGAACTTCGGCGGCATCCTGATCATCTGGGACCGCCTGTTCGGTAGCTTCCGCGCCGAGACCTGTCGGCCGACCTACGGGCTGACCACGAACATCGACAGTTACAACGTGTTTCGGTTGCAGTATCACGAATTCGGTGCGATCGCGCGCGACGTCCGGCGCGCCCGACGCTGGCGGGACCGGCTGGGCTACGTGTTCGGCCCGCCCGGCTGGACCCCGGGCCAGAACGGCGCGGCGGACCCCGACCTGCCCGAATCCACCCTCTCCTCGACCGCCTGACGGTCGGCTCCTCCCCGAGCGCAGCCACCAACTGACCACTGTGGTCTTGTCGCCCGCTCTTACTAGCGTTATGTTACTAACGAAACGTCAGTAAGGAGCCAGCGTGGGCACCAGCACGGAGCCACGGTGGGCCCGTTCTGGGCCGAAGCCGGTGGTCACAGCCGAGTTCGCCGAGTGGACCGCCGACGACGGGCAGCGGGTCGCGGTCGTCGCGCGGTATCCCGACAGCGGTGACGACCTGCCCGTTGTCGTGCTCTGCCACGGGCTCGGCGGCAGCCAGCACGGCTACGCGGCCCTCGGGACGCACCTGGCGTCGCACGGGTACGCCGTGCTGCACCCGCGGTTCGCCGACGCGGGCGAGTCCTCGCTCGCGCTGCTGTTCGACCCGAAGTACTGGCTGTCCCGGGTGACGCGGGTGCACGCGGTCATCAACTCACTGGCCGGCCGACAGCACCTGCCGATCCGGCTGCGTGCCGACAACGTGATCGTCGCCGGGCACTCCTTCGGTGCCTACACCGCACAACTCCTGGTCGGGACGCGACTTTTCGAGGTCGGCCCCGACTTCGCCCACCGCACCCACCCGGCCGTGGCCGGCGGGATTCTGTTGTCCCCGCAGGGCAGCGGCGATCGCGGGCTCACCCCGCACTCCTGGGACGGCGTCGACCTGCCGCTGCTGGTCGTCACCGCCACCCACGACCGCGGCGCCCGCGGTGAGGGTCTGGAGTGGCGCCGCGAGCCCTTCGACCGGGCCCGCTCGCGCCTGCGACATCTTGCCGTCGTCCGGGGCGGCGACCACCAGCTCGGCGGGCTACCCGAACCCGAACCCACCGGCGACGCGGAGATCCGCACCGCCGTCGCGGCCGTGGTCACCGGCTTCGCCGACCGCGTGCACGGCGACCGGTCGGCCGGTGACTGGCTGGCAGCCGGCCCCTTCCCGACCCTGCTCGACCACGCCCACCGAGAGGACACCGCATGTCCGACAACGTGATCCGGGCGACCGGCGTCACCCGGACGTTCGTCACCCGGCGCCATACGGTGCACGCCTTGGGCCCGGTCGATCTCACCGTCCAACGAGGACAGTTTGTCGCCATCGTCGGCCCGTCCGGCTGCGGGAAGTCGACGATGCTGCGGATCGTCGCCGGGCTGGCCGCCCCCACGACCGGCGAGCTGGTCATCGACCGTACCGAGCGCGGTACCCCGCTGTGCTCCATGGTCTTCCAGGACTACGGCATCTTCCCCTGGAAGACCGTCCTGGCGAACGTCCGGATGCCGCTGGACATCGCGGGTGTCCCCCGCCGCCAGGCCAACGCGACCGCCCGCGACTGGATCAAGCGGGCCGGCGTCACCGGCTTCGAGTCGGCTTATCCGGCGACGCTCTCCGGCGGTATGCGGCAGCGAGTCGCGCTCGCGCGGGCGTTCGTGGCCAACCCCGAGATCCTGCTGATGGACGAGCCGTTCGCCGCGCTGGACGCACAGCTACGCCTTGTCCTGCAACAGGAGTTGCTGCGCGTCTGGGAGGCGCACCGCAGAACGGTGCTGTTCGTCACGCACGCCATCGACGAGGCCCTGCTGCTGGCCGACCGGGTTGTCGTCATGTCGTCCCGTCCCGGCCGAATCCTCGACGACATCGAAGTTCCGTTCGCCCGCCCGCGCACCAGGGCGGTGCGCGCCGAGGCCGAGTTCGGCGCGCTGGAAGACCGCATCTGGCGACTCCTGAAGGGCGAGGTGGAAGAACGTGAGCACGCTCATGACGTCGCGTGATCGGTCCGACGGTCACGACATCGTGCGGCGGACGCCCGGTCCCGCCGAGCTGAACCCGAAACAGCACGCCCGTCGCCGCCGGGCCGTCACGCTCGTCCTGGCCTGGGGCACACCGGTGGTGCTCGTCGCGGCCTGGCAGATCGCCGCGGGCTACGGGTCGATCGACACCCGGTTCTTCCCCGCGCCCGCCACCATCTGGCAGGCCGGGGTGCGGTCGATGCAGGACGGCGTGATGACCGACGCCATCACCGCGACGGTGGAGAAGCTGCTCATCGGCTACGGGATCGGGGTGGTGGCCGGGGTGGCGCTGGGCCTGCTGCTCGGCCTGTCCTGGATCGCCCGGTCGGCGTTGGAACACACCCTGGTCGCGCTCTATACGCTGCCCAAACTCGCCCTGTTCCCGGTGTTCCTGCTGCTGTTCGGACTGGGTTCACTGCCGCAGATCGTGCTGGTGGGGGTCACCGTGTTCTTCATCGTGATCCTCGCGACGACCGCCGCCGTGCTCTCCGTCGAGCAGGGCTATCGCGATGCCGCGGCCGTCTTCGGGGCCCGGCGCACCCAGTTGCTCCGACACGTCATCGTCCCGGCCGCCCTGCCGGCCGTCGCGACCTCGATCCGGTTGACCGCCGGCATCGCCATCCTGGTCATCGTCGGCATCGAGATGGTGTCCGGCGACAGCGGCCTCGGTTACCTCATTTTCCAGCGCTCCCAGGTGTTCGACCCGGCCACCATGTATGCCGGCGTGATCATCGCCGGCGTGATCGGCGTGGCGTTCACCGGCCTGGTCAGCGTCGCGCTGAAGTTCGCCATCCCCCAACAGCGGCCGCGGTTGCGCCGGTCCTGAACTCTCGCAGTCCAGTCAGGAGACACGATGTTCAGAAAGTCCAGCGTGCGGGCACTCTGCCTCGCGGTCGCGGCCGGGCTGGTGCTCCTCAGCGGGTGCGCCTCGGCCGGCCAGAGCGGTGGCGGCGGGTCCGATCCGAGCCGGCTCTCGGTACTGCCGGCCGACGTGCACCTGTCCGGCAGGGCGGACACGCCGGCGCCCAAACCGTTGTCCACAAAGCAATCACTGAAGGTCGGCATCCCCTCGAAGCTGGAACTGGAGGCACCCGCGCTGCTGGCGCAGACCTACGGCGAGTTCGCCAAGGAGAACCTCGGCGTCAGCTTCGTCACCGACACCGTGCCCAACCTGCTCACCCTGTTGGGCCAGAACAAGATCGACCTCGTGTACGCCGGCGCGCAGGCGCTCGTGTTCAACGCCGTCAACGACGGCGTGCCGATCCGCTGGGTGTCCGGCGTCGCGTCGTCCTCGCCGGACAGCGGCCTGTTCATGAGCACGAAGTACGGCAGCTCGATGACCGACTTCAACCCGAAGGTGTTGAAGGGCAAGACGATCGGCGTCAACCCGGGTGCGCTGGCGGCACCGTCGGAGTACGGGTTGTACGACGCCATCCGCAAGGCCGGCCTGAGCCCGTCGGACGTGAGGATGACGCCGTTCAGCGACCCGTCGGCGATGGTCCAGGCGCTGGACAGCGGCACCATCGACGGTGCCACCCTCGGCCCGCCCTACACGGCCGCGTTGAAGCAGGGCGTCGCCTTCCAGGCCGAACCCGGCTACCCGTCGACGATCCAGATCGCCGGCTACTTCGCGACCACCCAGCTGCTCAACTCGCGACGCACGGCCGGAGTCGCGTTCTTCCGGGCGCTGGAGCGCACCGTGAACACCTATCTCAGCGGTGACTACCACCAGAACGCCGATGTCATGGCGAAAATAGCGACGCAGCTGGGCACGACCGTCGCCTCGCTGAGGCTGGCGCCATCGGTTCCGTTCGACTTCAACGTCCCGGCGCAGTCCGTGGCCAGCCTCCAGCAGATGTACCAGGCCGTGCCGGGAACGCTGCTGAGCAACCAGACCGTCAAACCCGACCAGCTGATCGACCTGTCCCTCGTCGTCGACGCGGCCCAGGGCAAATAGCACAAATGCGGTCAGGGACGGGATCAGGGAGGACGACCACACGATGAGCGACGCGCTGGCCGGTATCAAGGTGCTCGACGCCGCGACGGTCCTGGCGGGGCCGGTGTCGGCGACGATGCTCAGCGACTTCGGCGCCGAGGTCGTCAAGATCGAGGACCCCAAGATCGGCGACTTCACCCGGGGCGGTGGGCGGTCACCCAGTTGGCTCCAGGAGGGCCGCAACAAGAAGTCCGTCGCCCTGGATCTGCGGACACCGGCCGGCCAGGCGGTGTTGCACCGGCTGGTGCCGCACTTCGACGTCGTCGTGACCAACTTCCGTCCGCCGACCTTGCAGCGCTACCAGATGCTGCCCGAACACCTGCGGCCGCTCAATCCGAGGGCGGTCTTCCTGTACCTCACCGGGTACGGGCTGGACGGGCCCTACCGCGACCGGGGCGCGTTCGACCGGATCGCCAGCGCCTACAGCGGCCTGACCTACGTCACCGGCGAACCGGAGCACCCGCCGGTGCGCAGCGGGTATTCGGTCATCGACTACATGAGCGCCTACCTGGCCGCGTTCTCGGTGGTGACCGCGCTGTACCACCGCGACCGGGTGTCGGGGGTCGGGCAGGTCATCGACCTCGCGCTGTACGAGGCGGCGCTGCGCGCCAGCGAGGACTCGGTCACCGCGTTCGGGCTGCAACAACGGGTCCGCGAACGGCTGGGCAACAAGAATCCGGGCATCGTGCCCGCGTCGGACTTCGAGAGCGCCGACGGCCGCCGAGTGTCCCTGCACGCCGGCACCGACCCGTTGTTCCGCCGGCTGGCCGTGGTGATGAACCAGCCCGAACTGCCCGACGATCCCCGGTTCGCCGACCGGTTCACCCGGGTCACGCACCAGGACGAACTCTACCCGATCATCGCGGCCTGGGTCGCCCGGTGGACGGCCGACGAGATCGTCAAGATGTTGAGCGAGGCCGACATTCCCGCGTCGCCGATCATGAGCGTCGCCGACCTGATGAACGATCCGCACTGCGCGGCCCGCGGGTCGATCATCACGGTGCCCGATCAGGAGTTCGGCGATGTCCCGATGGTCGCCCCGCTCCCCCGGATGAGCGCGACCCCGGGCGCGGTGCGCTGGGCCGGCACCCAGCTGGGCGCCCACACCGACGAGGTGTTGGGTGGCCTGCTCGGCCTGACCGAGGACGAAATCGACTCGTTGCGAGCGCAGGGGGTGGTGTGACGCACTCACTAAACTGGGCCGGCAACCGGAGAAACACAGGGGGAGAACAGGTGAAGGACACAGCTGAGCAGGCTGCCCAACGCAGGCGGTTGCGCGACCGGGCCCGCACGGAGGCTGATCTCCTGGAGGCCACGTTCGACCTGCTCCAGCGCGACGGCATCTTCGCCGGTCTGAACCTCCAGGAGGTCGCCGACCGCGCCAAGGTCAACCGCGGCCAGATCTACCAGTACTTCGGCGATCGCCGCTCGCTGCTGCGGGCGGCGGTCACCTATCGGGCCCGCGAGTGGGCGGCAGGTGCGAAACGGCACTGGGAGGCGTCGTTCCTCGGCCGCCGCCAGGCCATGTTCGCCAGCGCGTTGGCCAACCCGGGATCCACGCTGGTGGAAGCACTTCTGGCGATCGACGGTGACCAGGACTACCACGTACTGCCGGAGATCGAGAAGACCCGGGCCGCCCTGGACCGTGATCAGCGCACCGGTGACCTCCCGGCCGACGCCGACGCGGTCGCCCTGCACGCGTTCATGGTCGCGGCCTACAAGGGCTACCTCATCTTCCGCACCGCGATGGCCCGCGACCTCGATGTCCCGGTCGAGCAGCTGGACGCCCGAATCCTGGCGGTCCACGACCAGGTACTCGAAGCGATCGTCAAGGGGACCTGACCGAAAACGGAGAGCGCGTGGTCAGCTCCGCAGATGCTCGACGTGGACGAGACGGCCGGTGCGTTGCTCGCGCGGGCGAGCGCCGACGATCCCGCGGCCGGCGCCGAATTCTCGCCGGCGCTTCGCGTCTCCGCCGACGGATCGCGGGCGTGGATCGAGCCTGAGCCGGCGACCAGCCTGTTCTACGCCGACTGCCCACCCGACGGGGCGGAATTCGCCCAGCGCTGCACAGCTGTCGTGCCCGTCAACACCGGGCACTCGCCGTTCCTCAGCGCGCCCGACCTGGTGGCCGGCGTCATCGGCGACTACCTGTGATCATGCCGACCCGATGAACTCAGCGCCAGCACAGATCCGTGTCCAGGACATGGATGTCACGCTGCCTGAGGGAGTTGGCTGGACCGCCCTCGTCACGGCCTACGCCCGTGCCCAGGAATCGCGCAGGCCCGACCGACTGTTCAACGACGTCTGGGCGCGAGCGGTGATCGCGCAGGCCACCCGGACGCGGCTCGACGGGGCCGGACTGCCGGCCGCCGACGGCGGGAGCTTCTGGAACGACCTCGCTAGTTACGCCGTGATCCGGACACCGTTCTACGACGAACACGTGCGACTGGGCGTAGCGGACGGCTGCCGCCAGGTTGTCCTGCTCGCCGCCGGCTTCGACGGTCGCGCCCAACGGCTGGATCTTCCCGCGAGTACAACGGTCTTCGAACTCGACACCGCCCCGGTGCTGGATTTCAAGAACGCGGCGCTGCACACCGAAGGCGCTGCCGGGCCGCTGGTGGTGGCCCGGCGCACGGTCGCGACCGACCTGCGCGGCGACTGGCCGGCCGCTCTCCGCGAGGCGGGCTTCGACCCGACGCGCCCCACGGTGTGGCTGGCCGAGGGGCTGCTGATGTATCTCGACAGCACCGAGTGCGACCAGTTGCTGGACAACATCACCGCACTGTCCGCGCCCGGAAGTCGTTTCGTGACCGAATGGTCGGAGCGCAATCCCGCCGGAGAGCAGTCACTCGTGGGCTATCCGGACGAAACCGAACGCCGGGCCGGGGAACTGCTCGGGAGCCTGTTCCGATCAGGCCCGGCGGTGTCTCCCCAAGAATGGCTCGACCGGCACGGCTGGCACAGCTACGAGATCGATCATCTCGGCGCCCGCTACCGGCGACACGACCGCACCACTCCGTGGGTCTACGACCCGCGGCACCCGCAGGGGCTGCTCGTGCACCTCGTTGCCGGCATCCGCCGCCCGTGAGACCGTTCACGCACCGACTGGGGGTGTGCGTGAACGGTCCGAACGATCCCGGTCCCAGCAGAAAGGCCAGCACTTGGACAACGTGGTCATCACCGGAATGGGCATCGTCTCGTCCCTCGGTTTCGACGCCGATCAGTTTTTCGCCCGAATGTTGTCCGGTGAGATCGCGATCGGCTCCGCGCCGTGGGCGAGCGAAGCGGGGGAAGTGTGGTGGTCCGGCGTCCGGGGCTTCGAGCCCGGGCGGTGGATGTCGCCGGTGGTCGAGGCGGGAACGGACTTATACGCCCAGTTCACCATTGCCGCGGCGGAGCAGGGCGTCCGCCGGTCCGGTCTCCGGCTGGACCCGCTGCGCACGGCGATCGTGCACGGCACGACGTTGGGTGGAGTTCGGGCGCTCATGCGCGCCCAGTACGAACTCGATCGCCACGGGCCGAGCGCGATCGACCGGAAAACGCTGATCAAGATCTCGCCCAACATGCCGGCCGCTCAGCTCGCGATGCGTTGGGGCCTGCACGGACCGCAGCTCACCGTCAGCACGACCTGCGCGTCGGCGCTGGACGCGATCGGCACGGCAGCCCGGCTGATCGCCGACGGCCGAGCGGACGCGGCCATCACCGGCGGCACCGAAGGCGGTTGGGCCGGTACCGACGGTTCGGCCGAGGGGGAGTTCGCACCGGCCGTTTTCCACAGCCAGATCCGCTACGGGATGACCGCGCCCGGGGCCGACCGCTCGGTAGCGAGTGTTCCGTTCGACCGTCGCCGGACCGGAGTCGTCACCGGCGAGGGCTCGGCGATGTTCGTGCTCGAACGGGAGCAGACGGCGCGGGCTCGCGGAGCCGTCATTCTTGCCGAGATCATCGGTTACGCCTCGCTGAGCGATGCCCACCACCCGTCGTCGCCCGAACCAACGGGCCGCTGGGAGGCCGAAGTCATGAACCAGGCCCTGGCCGACGCCGGGATACGTGCACAGGACGTCGACGCCCTCATCGCGCACGCGACATCGACCCCGAAAGGTGATCTGGCGGAGATCCGTGCGATCAACGACACGCACTCGCGGAACAGACCCCGCCCGCTTCCGGTGATGTCCTTGAAGGGCCACATCGGACATTCGGGGGCGGCGGCCGGCGCGATGAGCCTGCTGGCGGCGGTGTTCACCCTCAATGGCGGTGTGCTCCCGCACACCGCGGGAACCCGGGACATCGAGCCCGAGGCCGATTTCGCCGTCGCCGTCGATCATCCGTCGAGCATCGACGCCAGGACGATCCAGCTCAACGCATTCGGCTTCGGCGGGCAGAACGCGTCGCTGGTCGTCCGACGGAGCCCCGAGCGGTGACGACGTCAGCGGCCGAACTTCTGGACGGCCGCCGGGGTGACCGGGGTGAAGAAGTTGACGAGATTGCCGTCGGGGTCGCGGAACAGCAGCGCGCGGTTGCCCCAGGGCATCGTGGTGGGCTCGTTGACGAAGTCCGTCACGAAACCGGTCAGGTTCTGGTAGACGCTGTCCACGTCGTCGACGAGGAACTCGATGATGACGCTGCGGTTGGCGGCCGGCTGGGCGGAACCCGGCGCGAACAGCGGGACGGTGCGGGTGCTGCCGATCGCGAGGGTGGCCGAGGCGGTCCTGAACTCGGCGAAGTCCTCGTTGGCCCAGTCCGCCCGCACCGAGGTGACCCGCTCGTAGAAGTCGACGAGGCGGGCGACATCGCCGGTGATGATGCGGATCGAGACGAAATCCATGGGTTCGCTCCTGGGTCGGTCGGGACTGGTGACCGCACGCTATGGCGGATACCGGGCGGAACCCGCCCGGTATCCGCCGACGATTTCTGCGCGTACTCACCCCGCGCCGATACCGAACACCCGCTCGGCCGTGCGATGGCCGAGCGCCCTCCGCTGATCGTCCGTCACCGGCACGTCCCGCAGGAAAGCCACGGCTGCCGCCGGGTCCTCGTAGGGAAAATCGATCGCGAACATGATGTTGTCCGCGCCGACCGCCCGCAGGGCCAGCCCGAGCACGTCCGGATCATCGATGCCGCTCGTCGTGATCACGAAGTTGCGCCGGAAGTACTCGCTCGGTGTGAGCGACAGGTGTGGCATCGGCGTGGCAGCCCCGACAGTCCGCGCCGCGAACGCGTCCCGGTTGTCGATTCGCCGCAGCCAGTAGGGAATTCCTTCGCCGAGGTGCCCCAGCACGATGGTCAGCCCAGGATGACGGTCCAGCGTGCCGCTGAGGATGAGTCGCATCGCGTGCAGCCCGGCCTCGGCCTGATAACCCCAGATCGCCCCGGGCAGCCCGTAGTCGCGGTAGGCGGCGAACATGCTCGGCGCCCGCGGGTGCAGGTAGATCGGTGCCCGGTTCGCCTCGGCCGCCGCCAGCAGCGGCGCGAACTCCGGCTCGTCCAGGTACCGCCCGCCGGTGTGCGAGTTGATCATGATTCCGTTGAGCCCCAGCGGACCCATGGCCCGGTCGATCTCGGCGGCCGCGGCAACCGAATTCTGCGGTGCCACGGTGGCCAGCCCGCCGAACCGGCCCGGGTGCCGCCGGACGATCGCGGCCAGCGCGTCGTTGAACTCCCGGGCCAGCGGCACCGCCTCGGCCGCCGGATAGGGCTGGACCCCGGGCGGATTGAGGCTGAGCACCGCCATGTCCTGTCCCAGCGCGTCCATCTCCCGCAGCCGGGCGTCGAGGTCGACGAGCCGGGTGCGGAAGCCAGGCGGGTTCTCCACCGTACGCATCAACTCCAGCTCGACCGCGTCGCCCGGCACGACGGCCAGGCCGTGCGCGACGCGCAGGAACGCCTCGGTGGACATGTGCTCCTCGACCGCGATGACCGTCATGCCCGCCGCCCGCCGTCGACCGACAGCGCGATCCCGGTGACGTAGGACGCGGCGTCCGAGCAGAGCCAGACCACCGCCGCCGCGGCCTCCGCCGGCGTGGCCAACCGGCCGAGCGGCGTGATCGCCTCCTGCTGCGCGGTCAGGTCGGTGCCGGCCGCCACCTGCTCGAACCCGGGTGTGCTGGTCGGGCCGGGACAGACGGCGTTGGAAGGGGGTACCCGGCGTCCCCGAGGATGTGCGGGACACCCGTGATCGGCTCCGGACTCGTCCGGGTCCCGAGGTCGAGGACATCGTCCAGATGCTGCACATGATCAAGGTGGGTCGGATGATCGGAATGCTGCCCCGCTCGCTGGTCGAGCCGGTCCCGGCCGGCGTGGTCTGCGTCCCGGTGATCGACGCTCCGCCCAGCCGTCTGGTGCTCGCCTGGAACGAGCAGGACCGCCGACCGCTGGTCGCGTCGTTCGTGGCCGCCGCCCTCAGGCCGCGCCAGGACGAAACCTGATTCTCGGCCCGGACCGTTCAGTGGACCAAGCCCTGGAGTGCCCCAGGTCACTCCCCCACGCTCTGACTGACGGCAGCGCTCGACAGCGAGCGCGTTCGACAGAGTCAGCGGGCAACGGAGTGGGCTGGGAGTGGGCAATGGTGACCAATGAATCCCTTTTCATCGGCGGTCGGTGGGTGGCCGCGTCGAGTGCGGCCACCATCTCGGTGCGCTCGGCCAGCACCGGCGAGCTGATCGGCTCGGTGGCCGCCGCGCAACCGGCTGACGTGGACAGTGCGGTGACCGCCGCGCGGGCCGCGTTCGACGACCCCGACGGCTGGTCGAGTTGGCCGCCGCAGGCCCGCGCGGACGCGCTGGACCGGCTGGCGGCGGCGATCGAGGCGCGCAGCGGCGAAACGGCACGCGCGGTCAGCTCGCAGAACGGCATGCCGATCGCGGTCGCCAACCAGATCGAGGCGCAGTTCCCCGCCGCGCTGATCCGTTACTACGCCGGACTGATCCGGGCCCAGCCAACCGAGACCAGCCAACCGGGTCTCCTCGGCGGCACCACCCACCTGCGCCAGGAGCCGATCGGTGTGGTCGCGGCAATCGCGCCGTGGAACTTCCCACAGGCGTTGTCCGCCCAGAAGTACGCGCCCGCGCTGGCCGCCGGTTGCACGGTTGTGCTCAAGCCCGCACCGGAAACCGTGCTGGACGCGGCGTTCGTCGCGGACGCCACGATCGAGGCCGGCCTGCCGGCGGGCGTGCTCAACGTGCTCCCGGCCGAAGGCGAGACCGGCGCCTACCTGGTGAGCCACCCGGGCGTGGACAAGGTCGCGTTCACCGGTTCGACCACGATCGGTCGGCGGATCGCCGAGTCCTGCGCGCGGCTGATCCGGCCGGTGACGCTGGAACTGGGCGGTAGGTCCGCCGCGATCATTCTGGACGACGCGAACCTCGATCTCGGCGAGGTGGGACAGGCGTTGTTCGGTGCCATGCTGATCAACAACGGCCAGACCTGCTTCCTGTCCACCCGCCTGCTGGCACCGCGCTCCCGGTACGCCGAGGTGGTCGACACGGTGGCCGCGCTGGCCGGGTCGCTGACCGTCGGGGACGCGCTGGACCCCGGCACCCAGATCGGGCCGCTGGTCTCCGAACGGCACCGGCACAACGTGGAGAACGACATCGCCAAGGGCCGCGACGAGGGTGCCCGGCTGGTTGCCGGCGGCGGCCGGCCGACCGGTCTTGACCACGGCTGGTTCGTCGAGCCGACCGTGTTCGCCGACGTGGACAACGGCTGGCACATCGCACGGGCGGAGATCTTCGGGCCGGTGCTGACGGTCACCCCGTACGGCGACGTGGACGAGGCCGTCGCGCTGGCCAACGACTCCGAGTACGGCCTGGCCGGCACGGTCTGGACCGGTGATCCCGAGCGGGGGCTGGCGGTCGCGCGGCGGATTCGCACCGGCAGCGTCGGGGTGAACGGCTACGTGCCCGATCTGGCCGCGCCGTTCGGTGGGGTGAAAGCCAGTGGGATCGGCCGCGAACTCGGTCCGGCCGGGCTGGCGACCTACCAGGTGTCCAAGTCCATCTACCAGTTCTGAAGGCCGGCAACCATGGACCGCTCACCCGGAACCGGCGCGGTGGCGGGACGCGGAGGTGCTGCCGGGCCCCGCGGTGGCCGACGACGCGGGGCCGCGCGACTACCTTCGCCGGGACACCGGCACGTACTTCCATCCGGTCGGCACGTGCCGGCTGGGTGCCGACCCCGACGCGGTGGTGGACACCGAGTCGCGGCGCAACGGGTTCGCCGGGCTGCGGATCGTGGACGCCTCGGTCAGGCCGAATCTCATCTCGGCCAACACCAACGCCACCGTGCTCGCGATCGCCGAGCGGGCCGCAGCGTGGCTGGCGGGCTGAGCGCGGCGGTCAACGGCACCAGCCGCGATCTGCGGACAACCGAGCGTCATCCGGGTGGCTGGCGGACGCCGTCCACGCGGCGCGGCACCGGGTGGACGGGACGATCGGTCAGCTCGTCGGGCAGCACCGCGGCCGGCGCGTCCTGCCAGCTGACCGGGCGCAGGAAGCGGCGGATCGCGGTCGCGCCAACGGAGCTGAACAGGCTGTTCGTCGCCGGCCATGGCCCGCCGTGGTGCTGCGCCCAGCTCACCGCGACACCGGTCGGATAACCGTTGAACACCAGGCGGCCGGCCGTGCGGCGGAGTTCGCCGAGCCACGCCGGTGCGGTTTCCGCGGCGCCGAGATGGACCGACGCGGTGAGCGAGGCCGGCAACCGGCGGATGGTGTTGACGAGTTCGGCGGCCGTGGCGTAGCGGACGATCACCGCCGCCGGGCCGAAGTACTCAGCAAACGCCACCTCCGGTACGTGCTCCGCGTCGACGCTCACCAGCAACGGCGCCACCCGGAAACCTTCGTGCAGCTGCTCACCCGAGGACACTGTGGACACTCCGGGTGTGTCGCGCAGCCGCCGGGTCTCGTCGTCGTAGGAAGTCCGGATGCGGTGGTTGAGCAACGGGATGACCGCCGTGTGCCGGAGCGCCGCGGCGGCGGCGGCCACCACGGCGTCGCCGGCCGCACCGGCGGGAACCAGCACCAGACCGGGTTTTGTGCACAGCTGGCCGGCTGATCCGGTGACCGAACCGACGATGCCCGCACCGATCTCGGCCGCCCGCTCGCCTGCGGCAGCCTCGGTGACGACCAGCGCGTTCAGACTGGACAGTTCGCCGTAGAACGGGATGGGGTCGGGGCGGTTGTTGATCGCGTCGAGCAGGGCCCGTCCACCGCTCAGCGAACCGGTGAAGCCGACCGCCGTGATCGCCGGATGGCTGACCAGGCGTTCCCCCGCCGCGCGGCCGAAGAGGATGCCGATCGTGCCCTCGGGCGCGCCGGCCTCGGTCGCCGCGTCGCGCAGGATCTCGAAGACCAGCCGGGAGGTGCCCGGATGCGAACCGTGTGCCTTCACCAGAACCGGATTCCCGGCCGCCAGGGCGGACGCGGTGTCCCCGCCGGGAACCGAGAAGGCCAGCGGGAAGTTGCTCGCGCCGAACACGGCCACCGGCCCGAGCGGCACCAGCATTCGGCGCAGATCCGGACGCGGCCCCATCGGGGTCGGTCCGGCGTGGTCGATGGTCGCTTCGACGTAGCTGCCCTCGTCGAGCACGTCGGCGAAGAACGCCAACTGGTAGACGGTTCGGCTCAGCTCGCCGGTCAGCCGGTCGGCTCCGAGTGCGGTCTCGCGGTCGGCAACGGCGACAATGTCCGTCCGCCGCGCGTCCAGGGCCCGGGCCAGGCTCCTGAGCAGGTCTGCCCGGCCGGTCCGGCCGAGCGCTTCGAGTGCCGGGGCGGCGGCGGTCGCGGCGCCGACGGTCCGCTCGATCTCGTCGGCTGTGCTTGTCGCTTGCGCGCCGGGCAGCTCACGACCGGTACTCGGGTCGTACGCGGTTGTCAGGACGGGGGTGGCGGTCACGATTCTCCTCGGGTTCAGCGGTGGGGCAGTGCGGTGACGGCGGCGGTGTCGACGCCCACCGGGCCAAGGTGTGCGGCGCCGCCGGGCGTGCCGAGCGCGGTGTCGCGTCCGGACAGCACCTCGTCGAAGAAAACGGCGTTGTCCGAGACGTTCCAGGCCGCGTCGGTGCCGGCCAGGGCACGGTCCGAGATCGCCGCGGCGGTCGGGCACACCTGCTCGCAGGCGCCACAGTCGATGCACTCCACCGGGTTGATGTACATCTTCCGGTCGCCCTCGTAGATGCAGTCGACCGGACACTCCTCGGTGCAGGACCGGTCGAGGATGTCGAGACACGCGTCGGTGATGACAAAAGCCATGGGAGTTCTCCTGACGTCAGGCCGAGCTGGTGGCCGGTTCGGCGGCAGCGGGCAGACCGTCGGTCGAGTGCCCGGGAAAGGTCGACGCGCCGGGATCGAGCCGGACGGCCGCATGGTTGACCGCGGTGGCCGCCTCGCCGAAGCCGACGGCGATGAGCGGTACCCGACCGTCGTAGGTGCACACGTCACCGGCGGCGAAGACACCGGGCCGGGAGGTGCGCATCACCGGGTCCACCACGATCTTGCGGTCCCGCGCCGCGAGTCCCCAGCGCATCAGCGGGCCCGGATTGGCCACGAAGCCCAGGGCCGCGACGACGTGGTCGCAATCGATCTCGGTGCGCGTGTCGGTGCCGGTGTCGCGCAGCACGGCATGATCGAGCTGCCCGTTGCCGACGAGGTCCGCCACCACGGTGTTGGTACGCACCAATGCCGGACCGGTGAGCACCCGGTCCACGGTGTGCTGGTGTGCGCGGAAAGTGTCGCGCCGGTGGACCAGCGTCACCTCGGCATGGTCCTGCAACGCGTCGGCCCAGTCGAAGGCCGAGTCGCCCCCGCCGACCACGAGCACCCGCTTTCCGGCCAGGTCGGCCGGATCGTGCACGAAGTAGCTCAACCCCCGGCCCAGGAACGCATCGCCGCAGGGCAGCGGCCGCGGGGTGAACGTGCCGATGCCACCGGTCACCAGCACGGCGCCGACTTCGAGAGCGGTGCCGTCCGCAAGGCCCAGTCGGAACCGGTTGCCCGGCAGGTCCGCCAGTTCGGTCGCCTGCCGGCCCAGGAACAAACCGGGTGAGAACGGGCGGATCTGCGCGAGCAGTTCCTGCACCAACTCCCGTCCCCGGATCGCGGGAAAGCCGGCCACGTCACGGATGACCTTCTCCGGATAGAGCGCGGTGATCTGCCCACCGGGCTCGGGCAGCGCGTCCACCACGGCGACCGAGAGCCCGCGCATCCCCGCGTAGAACGCGGCGAACAGTCCGACCGGACCGGCACCGACGATCGCGAGGTCGAAGCGCCTCACTTCGATTCCTCGTCGTAGATCGCGAAAACCTTGTTGGACACGAAGATGTTCGACGCCGCGAAGCTCGTCCAGGTCGGCGTGCGACCCAGTTCGCGCATGGCGCCGGCCAGCGCCCACCAGTTCAGCAACTCCTGCTGGCCCGCCTTCTCCGCGTCCGCAAGAGTGGTGTCCCGCCAGGCCGAGTAGTTCCCCGACAGCAGTGCCGCGTACATCCGCTCGTCGGCGGCGGAGTCGGGAAAGAGCCGGAAGGTGGAGTCGACCAGGAAGCTGTGCGACCAACTGGAACTCGCGACCAACGCCACCCGGTACGGGCTGTCCACGCAGACCCGCGCGATCGCGGCGCCGACATCCATGATCCGCGCGGGGGTCGGCGACGGTGGGTCGAGTTCCCGTTCCACGCCCAACGGGCTGATGTTGCCCTGGAAGCTGATCACCTTCCGGCCGTAGCAGTTGATCGGGAACGCCACCACCGGGTAGTCGAAGCCCTGGCGGTCGTAGTCCAGGTACAGCACGGTGTTGAGGAAGGCGTGCGCGAAGCCGGGATGGTGCAGCGGCCGGTAGGCGTACGGGACGTCGACGCCACGGGCGAGCAACTGCTCGGTCAGGTGGCGGGCGAACGGCCGGTGGCCGCGGATCAGCCGCTCGGTGTCCTCGGCCTCGCCCCAGATGTTGGGCTTGCCCTTCATGTTGGACGACTCGTCCGCGTGCCGCCACGGATGCACCAGCGTGTCCTCGTAGGCGAGCACCGCATAGGGCGGGACGAGGTCCTCCCGGAAGTTCTCGTACTGATCGTCGCCCCAGATGAGCACGACGTCGGGCCGGAACTCGTCGAGCGCCGCGCGCGTCCGGCGGAAGCCCTCGCGCAGTTGTGCGCGGTGCGCCCTGCCGGCCGCCACGCCCTCGTCCTCGCTCCACTCCTGGCGGGCGCGCTCGGGCCACGATCGGGGGTCGCGCAGCTCCGCGGGCAGCTTGGGATCGGCCAGCGCGCCGCGGAAGACCCTCGTCAGGTTGTCGTCGGTACCGCTCAGGGGTGGGTAGTGCGTAACCCCGAGACCCAGGACCTCGCCCATGACTGCTCCTCGTCATCGAGTGGTGATGATTCGAGTTTCGGCAAGTACGGGGCAGGGCGGCTATCGTGCGGACCGCCCAGTGAACCGGACGCGCCCGCGGGGACCGGGGCGCGCAGCAGGATGAAACGGTGAGGCACAGCGACGAAGAACCAGCCGAACTCGCCCGCGAACTCCATCTGGCCCGCGGCGGACACCGGCTGCTCGATGCCGGCCGCACCGGCACGGCACTCTCCCCCGAACGCGCCTACACCGTCCAGGACGAACTGACCGCCCTGCGCCTGGCCGAGGGACGCTGCCCGGTCGGCTACAAGCTCGGCTACACCTCAGCGGTCATGCGGCAGCAGATGGGCGTCCCGGCCCCCAACTACGGGCCGCTGCTGGACGACATGGTGTTGCGCACGGGCGCCGTGGCCACGGGTTTCCTCCAGCCCCGGGTCGAGCCGGAGATCGGCGTCGTGCTCGCCCGCGACCTGGCCGGGACGGGCTTCCTGCTGTCCGAACTGGCCGACGCCGTGCGGAGCGTGCACGCCTGCCTGGAGATCGTCGACTCGGTGTGGCACAGCTACCGGTTCAGCGCCGATCAGAACACCGCGGACGGCTCGTCCGCCGCCGGTGTCGTGCTCGGCCCCGCACTGGACGTGTCCCCGGTGGACTGTCACCGGATCACCGTCGCGCTGGCCGAGAACGAGACCGTGGTGGCGACCGCCACCACGGCTGCCGTCGGTGGCCACCCGCTGCACAGCCTGGCCTGGCTGGCTGCGGCGCTCGCGGCGCGCGGAAAGTCTTTGTCCCGAGGTGAACTCGTGATCACCGGCGGGCTGACCGCCGCCGTGCCGCTGCGTCCCGGGGCGACCATCTCGGCCCGCTTCGGCCGTGCGGTCGAGGTGTCGGTCCACCGGCCGGCGCACGCCGTGGACGCCCAACCGCCGCTCGGCTGACCGGCTCAGCGCAGTGTCGGCGGCCCGAGCAGGCGGCTGATGCTCAACGCGGCGGTCCGCACCGCCGCCGCCAGCCGCGCGGGCCGCAGGCGCTCGGCCGGACCGGTCACCGAGAGCCCGGCGACCGCGCGGTGGCCGCCGCGGCCGACGTAGCTCTCCACGACGATCGGCGCCGCCACACAGACGATTCCCTTGGTGCCCTCTTCGCGGTCGTAGGCGACGCCACTGTCGCGAATGGTGTCCAGCTCGCGTAGCAATCGTTTGCCATCGGTGATGGTCGTGCTGGTGCGGGCCGGCATCGGCGCGGCCAGCACCCGCTCGACCACCTCGTGGTCCTCGAAGGCCAGGATGGCTTTGCCCAGTCCGCTGCAGTAGGCGGGCAGGCGGGAGCCCACCGCGGAGGGCACCGGGACGCTGTGTCGCCCGGTGAGTTTCTCCATGTAGATGATCTCGGTCCCGTCCAGCACACCGAGTTGCACGATCTCACCGGTGGCGGTCAGCAGGTCGGACAGGAACGGCAGCGCGGTCGCCCGCAGCCGGCGCGAGGCCGGGACCTGCTGGCCCAACTCGAACAGGTGCAGCCCCAGCCGGTAGCCGTAGGCGCCGCGCTCCAACATCCGGTGCGCGAACAGGTCGGCGGCCAACCGGTGGACGGTGGCCTTCTTCAGCCCGGTCTGCCGGGCCAGTTCGCTGAGCCCGACCTCCCCGGGAGAGGCCGCGACGGTGTCCAGGATCAGCAGCATCCGGTCGCCGACCGACCGGTGCTCGGCTGCCTCCTCAGCACTGATTCGCATGAGGTCAGGCTATCCGAGCAGGTCCTGCCAGCGCCGCCAGAAGGCTCGCTGCTGCACCTCGTCGGAGGCCAGGAACGGACCGCCGGCGGCCTCCTTGTGAATCCCCCGGGAGATGTCCGACCACGGCGACTCTGCGGCGACAGCCAGGCCCAGCTGACACGACTCACACGCCTCCAGGTCGTCGGGAGTGGCGAGTCCACCCGGGCCCTGGAAGGTCACGTACGAATCCAGCCGCCGGGCGCGCACGGACTCCGGCTCGCCCTTCGTGGCCAGTGTCCACTGTGCGATGAGGGTGTGCCCGGCCGCGGTCGGCGTGATCGTCCGGACCACCACGCCCATGATGTCGTTGATGATCAGGTTGGGGAAGATCAGCAGATTGCGGTCCGTGGTGGCGATCCGCCGGGCCCGCTCGGCGCCGAACCGCTGTTCCAGACCGGCCCGCTGGGCGTCGACGTAGTCCCGGTTCTCCTCCCCCAGCGCGGGCGTCCACCGGGCGACCGGACGAGCCCACGGCCCCTCGACGGTGATGACGGCGTGCCCGTTGCCCAGGTCCACTGCCTCGGTGGCCTTGCGCGGGTCGAGATAGGAGCCCTCGGTGGACTTCAGGTAGTCGAAATAGGTCCGGTGCAACGGGATGAGGTGATAGCCGTCGAGGCTGTTCTCCACGTACAGTTTCCAGTTCGCGTCCATGGAGTATTCGTGCAGTCCGTCCACGACCTCCATCTCCGGCGACTGGTCGGCGACCAGGTCGAGGTAGTCGCCGGCCCGGCCGAGATAGTCCGGGAGCGACACCGCGTCGGCGTCGAAGCAGCAGAACACGAAGCCGCGGTACACATCGACCAGCGGCGGGGCGGTCAACCCGAACCGGGCCCGGTCGAAGTCCGGCCCGTAGCCCTCCGCGTCGGGCAGGCCGGTCAGCCTGCCCTCGTTGGAGTAGGTCCACGCATGGTAGAAACAGGACATCCCACGGGCGTTGCCCTCCGGAACCCGGCACAACTGAGCACCCCGGTGCCGACATGCGTTGAGGAACACCCGCACCTCCCCGTCGCTGCCCCGCCACAGCACCAACGGCCGTCCGGAAACCGTCCGGGCCCGGAAGTCGCCCGGGGCCGGTACCTCGGAGACATGACCGACATAGAGCCAGCACCGGTCGAAAATGGTCTTCTGTTCCTCGGCGAGCACGGATTCGGACACGAGTGCGGTGCGGTTGACCCGGAAGAGGCCGTCGGCGGGGCGGTCGTCCACCAGGCGTGCCTGCTCGGTCCGGTAGGTCGCCGGCGTGGCGAGTTCGGCGGTCATCGTGAGGTCGCTCCTTCGCTGGGAATCCGGCCGAGCGTCGCGAGCAGCGCCGCCGGGTTGGTGCGGCGGACCGCGTCCGCCAGCCCCTCGGGCAGATCCGGGTCGTCGAGCACCGCGACGGGGTCCACGGACATGAAGGGGTAGTCGGTGCCGAGCACGATCCGGTCGGTACCGACGATGGTCGCCAACTGGGCGAGCAACCCGGCGTCGAACAGCAGGGGGTCGTACCAGAGGCGGCGGGCGGAGTCCACCGCCGACTCCGGCATCAGCTCGCGCAGTTCCGGCGTGATCTCCCGCAGGAAGTCGATCCTGGGCAGTTCGGTGACGAGCGAGCCGCCGCCGTGACTGGCGAGCACCCGCAGCCCCGGACGCGCGGCCAGCGCACCCGTGGCGATCAACCCGCCGATGGCCGCACCGATGCTGATCGGGAACAGGACACCGTTGGCGGCCATCGGGTGGGCGTAGTGGGACGCGGCCGGTCCGCCGACGGCATGCACGAACACCAACAGCCCCAGGCGCTCGGCCTCGTCCAGGAAACCGGACCAGGCCGGTGTGTGCAGCGGCCCGATCGGCGGGTCGGCCGGTAGTTCCACCCCGAGCAGACCCGAACCGGCGATCTCGCCGAGCATCGCGGCGGCCGCGTCCGGATCGGCCAGTGGCACGAGGCCAAGGCCGGTGAAGAACCCGCCGTGTCGTGGCAGCTCGGTCGCGAGCCAGTCGTTGAACGCCCGCGCGTACCCGGACCCCTGATCGCGGGGCGCCCACGGAGCAAGCAGCTCGGGCATGGCCGACAGCAGCTGCCCGGTGCCGCCCGCGGCCAGCGCCGTCTCCCGCCGGTGATCGAGGTCCCAGGCGACCCGGCCCACAGTGCGGAAGACCTTGCCGGCGACCAGAACGTCGCCGGTGTCGGGCCGCCGTTCGAGTCGCGCCCAACGCGGGTCGGCCGCGGCCAGTTCGGCCAGGAACGGCGTCGGCGCGGGCACCACATGGGTGTGCAGGTCGAGCACGAGGTCACCTTCCGTTCAGAGGATGATGGACACGGTGCCGCCGGCCTCGACGATGCCGTGGTCCAGGGTCGCCACCCGCCGCCGGACGAGAAAACTGGCGCCGTCGGCTACCAGCACGTGCCGGTAGGTGCCGAGGAAGTGGTCGAGTTGGCCCAGCCGGGTGCGCATGACGTGGAAGTTGGAGTGCACGACCAGTTCGCCGGCACCGGACTCGACCCGGACATTGGTGATCAGGCGACGGGTGCGCGAGTGCGGACTCTCCGCGTGCGCGTGCTTGCTCTTGAGCCGCGTCACCCGACCCCGCAGCCGCACGTGGTCGTCGTGGATCACCTGGAGCGTCCGGTGTGGATCGAGATGATCCGACCCGGGTGCGGGCACCCGGTACTCCACCTCCGGGCGCATCAGCGCGAGCCATTCGTCCAGGCGCCACTCGTCCAGCAGGGCGGCTTCGTGGAACAGGAACTGCTCCACCTGGTGCTGTAGTGCGGCTGCCGTGGCGGACACGGCGACAGTGCCGGTCATCGGTCCTCCGGGTTCACTGGATGAGGCTGAGCAGAACGTCGGCCAGTTTGTCCGGGCCGGCCAGAAAAGGGCTGTGCGAGCCGTCGATCCAGGTCACCTCGGTGCCCAGCCGCTCCCGCGCGGCCCACTCCGACCAGGTCCCGGACACCGCCCGGTCATCGCGGCAGCCGACGTAGTGCATGGGCACGTCCGGAAACTCGGTCACCGGCGTGGTCTCGACGATCGGGGCCGGCGACTGTGCACGCAGCCTGACCGCGGCGCGATCCGCTGTCTCTTGTGGACAGTCGTGGTAGAACAGTTCAGCCGCGATCCCGGGTGGCCAGGTGGACCGGCCCAGCTCGTCGCGACCCTGGTGGGGCAGCGCGTTGTGGTAGAACCAGTCGGCCATCGGACGTTCGGTGCCCAGCTGCTCCCGCCAGGACCGGCCGGGTTCCGGCAACAACGAGGCCAGGAAAACGAGCGCTCCCACCGGAACCAGCGTCGGCACGAGCGGAATCGCCAGCCCGGCGAGCGAATGACCGACCACGATGTCGGCCCCCGGTTCCCGGACCGCCGCCGCGATCACCTCCCCGTAGCGCCGCGCACCGGCGTCCGGGTCCTCGGACGGCAGGTCGACAGCGGTGGCGCTGTGCCCGCGCCGCGCCAGCGCCGCGACCTCCTCGGCCCAACACCAGGACCCGTGCCAACCGCCGTGCACCAGAACGAAATGCGTCACGACGAGCCGGCCTGGCGCTCGGCCAAGGTCTGCCCACCGACCAGGATCTCGGTGGCCGGGACCTCCACGATCCACACCCGCACGGACGACTCCGGCGCCGAAATCGCCTCGGCGGCGGCCGCCGAGACGGACCTGATCAACGCGTCCTTCTGCGCCGCGGTCCGCCCGGCCCCCAGGTTCACCTGAATGAACGGCACAACTCCTCCTAATCCGCGCCCAGAGTGACGCTGCCCAGCCCGCTGATCGTCGCGGTGACGGTGACGCCCGGCCGCAGTGGCACGGGTGCGGTGAGGCCGCCGGAGAGCACGACCCAACCCGCGGCCAGCCGCTGCCCACGCGGCGCCAGTTGGTTGGCCATGAAGGCCACGGCGGCCGCGGGATTGCCCATGATCGCGGCACCGGCGGCCGACTCGACCACCTGCCCGTCGACCTCCAGCACACATCCGGTCAGGGTGAGATCTCCTGGTGGCGTGGTGAAATCGTCCCCCAGCGCGAAGACCGCGGACGAGGCGTTGTCGGCGACGGCATCAAGGTGGGTGAACGAGAAACCCTGATAGCGGCTGTCGATCACGTCCAGCGCCGGGCAGACATACCGGGTAGCGGCGAGCACGTCGGCCACCGTCACGTCCGGCCCCTCCACGTCCTCGCCCAGCACGAACGCGATCTCCGGCTCGACCCGTGGGTGGATCAGTTCCTTGAGCGGCAGCCGGCTGCCCGACGTCCGCAGCATGCCGCTGGTGACCAGCCCGTAGAGCGGCTTGTCCACGCCCATGGCCCGCTGTTTGGCCTTGCTGGTCAGGCCGAGCTTGCCGCCGACCAGCCGTTCACCGCGGGCCAGGCGCAGCCCGACGAGCTCGTTCTGCACCAGGTAGGCGGTTTCGACACCGTCGAGACCGTCACCGGTCAACGGACCAAGCGGCGCACAGTCGGTCGCGGCCGCGTCCAACCGGGCCGCCCACGCGGTCACCTCGTCGCTCATACCGTGGCCTCTTCCTGGACGAGTCGCGCGGAGCTGAAGGAAACCCCGACATGGCCGAGGTGCTCGAAGTCGGCCCGCACGGTGTCGCCGGGTTCCATGCCCACCGCACGCGTGCAGGTGCCAGGCATGATCAGATCGCCGGCGTTCAGCACACCGCCGTGGCCCGCGATCGTGTTGGCCAGCCAGGCGACGGCCTGCGCCGGGTTGCCGAGCACGGCACCGCTGGCCCCGGTCTCCACGATCTCCCCGTTGCGCCGCAACACCACACCGATGAGTCGGGGGTCCAGTTCGGCCACCGAGGTCCGGGTACCGCCGAGCACCACCCTGGCCGAGGAGGCGTTGTCGGCCACCGTGTCCACGATGCCGATCCGCCAGTCCTCGATCCGCGAGTCGATGATCTCCAGCGCCGGCAACACGAATGCCGTCGCCGCGAGCACGTCGGCGACCGTCACCCCCGGGCCGCGCAGCGGGGCGGCCAACACGAACGCCAGCTCCGGCTCGACCCGTGGGGCGATGAGTTCGTCCACCGCGAGGGGCTGGCCCTCGGGATGGAACATCGACGCCAGCAGGTGCCCGAAATCGGGCCGCTCGACGCCGAACTGCTGTTGCATCACCCGGGCGGTCAACCCGACCTTGTGCCCGCGCACCCGGTCACCCGCGCCGGTCCGCAGTGCGACCCCCGCCAGCTGGATCCGGTAGGCGTCGTCGATGTCCGCGTCCGCGTACCGGCCGCTGATCGGCTGGATCGGGGTGGACAGCCGCTCCGCCTCCCACAGCTCGCCAGCGAGGCGACGAACGTCCTCTTCACTGAGTGCCATGCCGTCAGACTCGGCGCTTCGACCGCCGCGGTCAGCCCAACGGTCCGCGCAGTGGACCGCTCGCGCCCAGCTTGACGAAATTGGTTGTACGACACATAATGATTGTTATGTCTATAACTAACTCGACGCCGCCCGCCTCGGGCCGGCGAGTGCTGCTGATCGGCGCGTCTCGTGGCCTGGGCCTCGCGCTGGCCCGGCAGTGGGCCCAGGACGGCTGGCACGTCACGGCCACCGTGCGCGGCTCGGGCCGGACCCAGCTGCACGACCTCGCCGACAGCCACCCCGAGCAGATCGAGATCGAAACCGTCGACGTCACCGAGCCCACGCAGATCACCGCGCTGCGCGATCGCCTGGCGGACCGGATGTTCGACCTGCTCTTCGTCAACGCCGGCATCGCCAACCAGCCGGAAGGCACGGTGGCGGAGACCTCGACCGATGAGTTCACCCGCGTCATGGTCACCAACGCACTGAGCCCGCTGCGCGTCATCGAAACCCTCCAGGACCAGGTCGAACCCACGGGCACGATCGGGGTGATGTCCTCGGGCCAGGGCAGCGTGGCCAACAACGAGCGCGGCGGCCACGAGGTGTACCGCGGCAGCAAGGCCGCGCTCAACACGTTCATGCGCAGCTACGCGGCACGGCACGACGGTGAGCGCCGGACCCTCGTCCTGATGGCCCCCGGCTGGGTACGAACCGACCTGGGCGGCCCGGACGCCCGGCTCAGCATCGACGAGAGCATCCCGAACCTCGTCAAGACGCTCGACGCCCTGCACGGGAAGCCCGGTCTGCACTACGTCGACTACCTCGGCCGGACGGTAGCGTGGTGACCGATGGCAGCCGATCCCGTCGAGCAGGTCTGGGCGCTCATGCACCGGTTCGTCGAGGCGCACAGCCGTCGCGGTGAACTCGCCGAGGCGCTCGGCTTCCGACTGGGCGGCGGCCGGGGCAAAGTCCTCTTCCAACTCCGCGACGGACCGATGACCTTGAGCCAACTCGCCGAGGCCAACGGCGTCGACGCCCCCTACGCGACCCTGATCGTCGACAAGTTGGAAGCCCACGGCCTCGTCGAACGCCGTCCGCACCCCGACGACCGGCGCCGCAAACTGGTCACGCTCACCGCCGCCGGGCACGACGCCATCGCCACCGCCGACGCCATCCTGCTGCGCCCGCCCCCGGCCATCACCACCCTCCCGGCCGACGACCTCAAGCAACTCACCGAACTGCTCACCCGTCTCCTCCACGCGGACGAAGCGGGCTGATCGACCGCGTCACCGGTCCGGCAGGTCCATCGACGCGAGCCTGGCCGGATCGGTGACCACCGTGACAGCAACGATCCGGCCCTCGGCGACGGTGAACGCCATGACCGAGAGCGGCGCGCCGTCCGCGCGCCAGGACACGACGCCGGGACGGCCGTCGACCAGCACCGCTCGCCCCCACCCGGCCGCCGCGGCAGAGAGCTGCGCGCCGGCCGCGACCTTGGTGGCGCCAAGGACGACAACCACACCGTCGGCGGTGTCCACGGTGAGCTTCACCGCCGGATCAAGCACCCGCAGCAACCCCTCGAAGTCGCCGTCGCGAGCCGCCGCCAGGAAGGCCCGGACCACCTCCCGCTGCTCCTGTCCGCCGGCCGTCGGGCGCCCGGTCGACCGCACCTTCCGGCGGGCACGGCTGGCCAGCATCTTGGTGGCGTCGGTGGACCTGCCGAGAATCTGGCCGATCTCCTCGAACGGCACCGCGAACAGGTCGTGCAGCACGAACGCCAGCCGCTCACTGGGCCCGAGCGAGTCAAGGACGACCAGCAGCGCGAGCCCGACCGAGTCGGCCAGCAGCACGTCGTCCTCCGGCGCGGGCCCGTCGTCCACCGTCACCACGAACTCGTCGTAGGACGCCTCAGGGCGGGACCGGCGCGCTCGCAGGACGTCGAGGCTGATCCGGCCGACCACTGTGGTCAGCCAGCCGGCCAGGTTGTGGATGGTCGCCGGGTCCTGGCGGGAGAGCCGCAGCCAGGCTTCCTGGACCACGTCCTCGGCGTCGGCGTGCGAGCCGAGCATGTGGTGGGCGACCTCGCGCAACCGGTCGCGCTGGGCCTCGAACGCCTCGCTGGTGTCGGACATGTTGTTACCTTCCTCGGCGCTGCTCCGTCAGGGGGATGACGGGCCCGGACGGGCACAGGTAACGGATGGAGGAGCAACACCGATGGAAGCACGACTCAACACCGCGGCCGACCCAGACGTGATCACCGCGATCCAGCACCTCAACAAGGCGATCCACGCCGGTGGCGTCGACCCGCTCGTGCTCGAACTGGTCCACCTGCGCGCCAGCCAGATCAACGCGTGCAGCCCGTGCGTGTTCGCCGGGGTCACGGCGGCGAAGAAGCGCGGCGAGACCGAGGAGCGGCTGCACAACGTGGTCGCGTGGCGCGAAACCCCGTTCTTCACCGAGCCGGAACGGGCGGCGCTCGCGCTGACCGAGGCCGCCACCCGCCTCCAGGACGGCGCGCCAGGCGTGACCGACGACATCTGGGCCGCGGCCACCGTTCATTTCGACGAGAACCAGCTCTCCGCGATCATCCTGAACATCGCGCTGACCAACTTCTTCAACCGGATCAACCGCACGATCCGGGAACAGGCCGGCAAGACCTGGTGAACCGGGCTTCGTTCGGCTGAGACTGTCGGCACGCACAGGCGCCTTCCTCGACCGAACCGCGCTTCCATGCCGGCGCGCGCGAGGGCCCGCCGCCGGGCGCCGTGTCTCGTCAGCGGCCGATCTTGTCCAGCTCGGCAAGGTCCTCCTCGGGGAGCGCAAGTCCCGCCCCGACGACGTTCTCCCGCAGGCGCGCCGTGGACGGGGTGCCGGGGATCAGCAGGATGTTGGGCGACCGCCGCAACCGCCACGCCAGGGCGACCGACATCGGCGTCGCGGCCAACCGGGCGCCACGGTCGAGAGCGCCGAGAACTGCAACGGGCTGAAGCCGCCGAGCGGGAAGTAGGGCACGTAGGCCGGTCACGATCTCCTACGAGCTCGCCGACCTCGGTCGCTTCCTCCATCAGATGATGCGCGGCCTCAAGTCCTGGGTCGAGACGCACATCGACGAGGTGCTGGCCAACCGCGCGACGCACGACGCTTCCGCCGCCTGAACCGACTGTCGGGCCGGTGCTGGCCAGTTTCCTGGTCACGCCGGCAGATCGGCGTCATCGGCCGATGCCACGTACCCGAGAACGCAGGTCGCCGGCGGGTCGAGGTCAAGCATTTCGGTCCGAAGGTGCTCGAACCCGGCTTCGGTGAGCAGACCGGCCAACTCCTTGGCGGCCGCCGCCGACGTGGCCGCGGTGGCGCCGGGGCAGCGGGGCTGGGACACCAGAGCGACCCGCCCACCGGGCCGCAGCAGCCGGGCGAGTTCGCGCAGCCGTGCGGTCGGGTCGGGCCACATGCCGACCGTGTTGACTGCGAGCGCCGCGTTGAACAGCCCGTCGTCAATGGTCAGGCTCTCGACCGATGCGTGAATCAGGCGCACCCGCCCGGCTCGGACGGCGGCCCTGTTGCGACGGCGGGCCTGGCCGATCATCACCTGCGAATGGTCCACCCCGACCACCGATCCCCGGACCGCTCGGGCGGCCAGGGCGGCGACGGCCACGCCCGGACCGCAGCCGAGTTCGATGACGCTGTCGGTCGGCTGGACGTCGAGAAGCCGCACCGCCCAACCGCTGCGCCGCACATTCGACGAGCGCCGGCCCATGATCCAGCCGACGACGTGCCCGACGGCGCCGGTCGGCTGGTGGAACTGTGCCAGTCCCCCGTGACGGGCCAACCATCGCAGGAAACGGCCCAGCACCCGCTCTTTGATGTCCATGACGGGAGCCAAGCACTTCGAGTACACTTGAAGTCAATGCCTGCCAACGAGCGCACCCTGGATTCGTCAGTCACAGCAACGTTGTTGTCGATCGGCGAACTGTCCGAACGCACCGGCGTGCCGGCGACCACGCTGCGGTACTACGACGAACTCGGACTGGTGCAGCCGGTGGCTCGGGCGGCGGGACGACGGCGCTACTCCGCGTCGGCGGTCAGGGACGTCGGTCTGATCGTCTTCTTCCGCGAGATCGGGTTCTCGCTGGCCGAGATCGAGCGTTTCATCGGAAGTGAGCCGCAGTACCGACAGGAAATGATCGATCACAAGCTGGCCGAACTGGCCGAGCAGCAGCACCGCATCGAGGTGGCCCGCACCGCACTCGAACACGGTCGGCGATGCCCGGCCGGTGAGCCCATGAAATGCTCCCGCTTCTGGTCGATCATCGACGGACAACAGCGCGGCGACACACTGGAAGAAAGCCACGCGCGCGTGCATTGACGGCCCCGCTTCGTGGCCCGCGAACCGGCGGCGATGTCCACCCGCCGGCCGTCCGGATCGCCGGAAGCGGCGTCCTGGCCCAGTTGATTCGGCCTCGCCGACGGCGCGAAGAACGTGGTGACACCGGCCGACCTCGCGGGCGCCGAGGAGCATGGGGGTGCGGTTCGGCAACGGATAGTCGACCAGCGGCCGCGCTTCCGGTTTGGTCGGCGACGAAACGCGAACAGCCGGCCATCGAGTCGCCGCCGACGCCGCTGAGGAATGCGGTAGAAAGGAGGCATGAGTACGGGGCAGACGTCGCCTGTGGCACACACGGCCGGGTCCTCGGGTGCCGACGCGGTGACCGACGCGGTGCTGACGGCGTCGCGATTGCTGGTGGCGCTCTCCGCCCGGTCGATCGCGGCCGTCGACGAGTCGATCACCCTGGCGCAGTTCCGGCTGCTGGTGGTGTTGTCCACGCGGGGCGCGGTGAACCTGGCGATGCTCGCCGAGCAACTCGGCGTGAACCCGTCCACCGCCACCCGGATGATCGACCGGCTGATCGGCGCCGACCTGGTCAGCCGCGAGATCAGCCCGACCTCACGACGCGAGGTGGTGGTCACGTTGACGACCACGGGTGCCGCGGTGGTGCGTCAGGTGACCCAGCGTCGGCGTCGGGAGATCGCGCGGATCGTGGGCCGGATGCCGGCCAAGCGCCGGCACGACCTGGTCGACGCGTTGGAGGCGTTCGCCGAGGCGGGCGGCGAACCGTCGGCCTCGGTCGCCGACGGCACCACGATCGAGTGGATCTGAGCTGCCGCCGCGCTGCATCACCACGTCGGTGCCTGGGGCGTCCGCGGCACGATCGCCAGTGCGCAGGGGGCCTTGCGCAGTAGGGCGTGGCTGACCGATCCGGTGAGCAGCCCGGCGGCCGAACTGTGTCCGCGGGTGCCGATCACCAGGAGTTGGGCGTCCGCGGCGGCGTCGGCGAGCGCGGCCACCGGATCACCGGTCGCGCAGGTGATCCGCACCGGCACCTCCGGATGACGGGCACGCAGCCAGCCGTACCGGTAAGGCTCACCGAAGACGGGATGTTGTACGCCCTCGGCCCGTGTGTGGTGGCGTCGAATGTGGTGCAGCCGCACCGGCACGTGCCGCCGGGCGGCGAGGGCTAGGGCGAAGTCGAGGGCACGGTCGGCGACCCCGGACTCGTCAAGGCCGATCACGATCGGCGCGTCCGGCCACGCCGGCCGACCGCTGACCGCGATCACCGGGCAGGACGCGCGCGCCGCCACGGTCCCGCACACGGTACCCACGACGACGTCGGTCATCAGACGTGCCCCGTGGTTGCCCAGCACGATCAGGGACGTCTCGCCCGCTTCGGCCAGAACCAGGCGGGCCGGACTGACTGGTTCCGTCCGCGCTGTGACCACGACTCCCGGAGCCAGCCTGCGTGCCAGATCGACGGCGGAGTCCAGCACCCGCCGTGCAACGATATCGGGGTGGTCCCACGCGAACGCACCGACCATGCCGCTGGCCAGTGCCCATGAATTGACCTCGGTCTGGGCGTGCACCAGGATCAGCGGCCGGTTGTCCAGTTCGGCCTGGTAAGCCGCCCAACACAGGGCGGTGACACTACGGTCGTCGCCATCGACACCGACGACGACCGGGCCGAGGTCTCCGGGAGTCATCTCACGTCAGATCCATCCCAGCCAGACTCTTGCATAGAGCAATCGTATCGTCGTTGGCAGGTCAGCGTTCCGCCGAGCTGAGTTCACCCTCATCATGCCGTTGCCGGTCGCTGGGTGCGTCGGGGATGAGGAAACTGATCCGGTCGCCCGGGTGCAGCTCCACCGTGGGGTCGGCGTCGATCAGGCGCCGGTTGTGCAGGACGGACACGGGCAGGTACCCGGCAGGCCAGTCCAGTTCGCCCAGCGTGCGTCCGGTCGCCGTGGAGTTCGCGCTCAGGGTGCGTTCGACGATGCGGTAGCCGGTGAGTTGGGTGTTGCGGTCGTGTCCGGCCTCGCCGGCGTGCGGGTCGGCCCACTCGGCCGCGCGTTGCCCGGCGGCGATGGCCGGTTCGGCAGCGGTGAGCTGGCTGGCCACCGTGCGCAACACGTTCTGGTTGGTCAACCAGCCCTGCACCCGCCGCCCGTCGGTCGAGCCGACCGGCAGCCCGTCGCGGCCGTAGCGCACCAACTGCCGCAGCGCCTGGGCCAGGCTGTCGTTGGCGAAGAGCAGCTGCGGTTCGCGGGTGCGGGTGACCGGGCCGAGCAGTTCGTCCCAGTCCGGGTGCGCGCCGTTGCCACGAACACGGTCGACCGGTCCCTCGCCGTCGGCGTCCAGCGGGACGGGGAAGGGGTGCATGGCATCGGCGACGGTCAGGTCGTCGAAGGCGTGGTTCGGCGTGGCCCGGTCGATGTCGGTGCCCCGGCGGAGCAGCTTGGTGGTGTAGATGGTGCCGTAGCTGATCGCCCGGGACACCGTGGTGGAGATCGCGATCGCCAGCATCACCGGCAGCGCCAGGGTGAAGTCGCCGGTCATCTCCACGACACTGGCCAACGCGGTCAGCGGACCTCGGGCCGCGGCGGCGAACACCGCGCCCATCCCGACGATCGCGTAGAGCGCGGGCTGGCCCGCGGCCGCGCCGAACAGATGGTCGACGATCTCGCCGAAGGCCATTCCCGACGTGGCGCCGATGAACAACGACGGCGCGAACACGCCGCCGGAGCCGCCGATACCGATGGTGAGGCTGGTCGCGACCATCTTGCCGATCGCGAGCACGATGAGGAACCACAGCGCGTAGTTGCCGGCGAACGCCTGGTACATCACCGGGTAACCGACACCGTAGAGCTGCGGCAGGGCGAGCAGGAGCAGCCCGAGCACGACGCCGCCGACGGCGGGCCGGGCCCACTCCGGCCGGTTGCCCCACAGCTTGTCGCACAGGTCCTCGATCCGGTACAGGATGTTCTTGAATCCCAGACCGATCAGCGCGGCCACGACCGCCAGCACTGCGACGAGCAGGTAGTTGTAGGTGTGGTGCAGGCCGATGCCGGCCGGCAGTTGGGTGAAGAACGGTGCGCTACCCAGAAATGCCTGGCTGACGACATCGGCGACCATCGAGGAGAGCATCACGGTGAAGATCGCCTCGATGGAGAACTCGCGCAGGATGAGTTCCACGCCGAAGAACACGCCGGTGATCGGGGCGTTGAAGGTCGCCGAGATGCCGCCGGCCGCGCCGCAGGCCACCAGGACCCGCAGGCGGTTCTCCGGCATCCGCACCCACTGGCCGAGACTGGAGGCCAGCGCGGCGCCGATCTGCACGATCGGCCCCTCCCGGCCCACCGAGCCACCGACCCCGATGCACAGGGCGGAGGCCAATGCCTTGACGATGCTGACCTGGGGACGAATCCGACCGCCGTTCTCCGCGACCGCGATCATCACCTCGGGCACGCCGTGGCCGCGCGCCTCCCGGGCGAACCGGTAGATCAACGGCCCGTACAGCAGACCACCCACGATCGGGATCAGCACGAAGAACCCGATCCCCAGCCAGGGGAAATGCGCGCTGCCGACATGTCCGGCCTGGCCGAACTGGCTCTGCCCGGTGGCCAGCCAGGTGAACCCGTAGATCAGGTACCGGAACGCGATCGCGCCGAAACCGGCGCCGAGCCCGACCAGCAGCGCGACGAAGAACAACCCGAAACGGTTGCCGCGCAACCAGCCCGCAGTCACCCGCAGCAGCCCGCCGATCGTGCGTGGCCGCACCGAGCCCGCTGCCACGGCCTCCGACGAACCAGCGTCCGGTTCCACGTCCCGCCACCTTCCCGTACCCGTCCACGCCTGAACCGTGGCTACCCCGAGGCGGACCCGAGCAGGCCGCGCCAAACCAAGCCTAGAGCAACCTTTGCAGTGTATAACTATTCGATCAGGCAAATGAACTCGATGTGACGACCACAACCCCGTCGGCCATGGTCAACCGGCGGGCAACGTCACGACGACGCGGTGTCGTCGGGGGTGAAAACGATGGCGTGGGTCGAGTCGGCGATGGCGGGCCAGCGGGGGTCACCGGCATCCGCCGGAAATCCGAGCAACGGCCCGAGCCGCTTCCAGGCCCTGGGGTGCTGCCGCTGGTAGGACAGCAGGAGGTGGAGGGTGTCGGCGCCGTCGAGAAACCGGTGGACCGGACGGAGCCACCGCTGGGCACCGATCCGGATCTCCAGAGCCGGAGCGGCGGCGAGGTTGCGATACCAGTCCGGGTTCTTTCCCCACGCGGCGATCACGACCACTTCGGGTTTCGCCGGGTCGTAGCCGACGACCTCGGCCACCACCTCGCGCCGGGCGCCACTGCGCCGGCCCCGATGAACGATGTACACCAGGCGGTGCCCGGCCAGCCACCCCAACCGCGCCCGGTAGAGCCAGACCGGGGTACGCAACAGGATCTTCAGGACTCCCGACGGCTTTCGATCGGTCAGCGCCATCCCCACTCCTCGGCGGTCAGAAGTGTGCCCGATGGGACAGCCAGGTGTTCGCCCGCACAGTCGCCCCGCACCCGGCAACCGCCCACCATTGCACTACGTAAATGTTTCTCTGTGCAATAGTAGCTGGTGAGATCCGTCGGCGTCCGCCGGCCGGGGCGATCAGGCGGTGCGGCGCATGGTGGCGTCGTAGGCGGCGGGGGCCATGTCCGGCCGGTCCGGGTCGGGTTGCCAACTGCCGATGATGGTGGCGCCGTCCGCACTGATCGTGCCGGTGTAGGTCATTCCCAGACCGGCATGGACGAGGGTGTCGCCGTCGCGGTCCCAGCGGTAGTCCAGCGGTGCGCTCGCGCCGGAGTACACGTGGGCCGCGAAGCCCGGTGTTGCCTCGTCGCACCAGATCAACTCAAGGCTCCGCAATGCCGAGCTACCGACACGCATACTGCCGCTGAGCTGGAGCAACTGACCGTCCAGGAGCGGTGTGACGGTGAGATCCCCGGTGATGTCGTCGTGCTCGGCAGCGGCGCTGCGTCCGGTGATCTCCCACGATCCGATGAGGACGTCGAGTTCGGTGATGGTCATGATTCCCCGTTCCGCCGGGCCTCGATCCACTCGTCGAGGCGTTGATAGGTGTCGCGCATCCCGTGTTCCATGCCGCCGTTGACGTGCTCGTCACGAGCGGTGATCGATTCGTGCCGGGAGATTCCGGAGACCAGTATGCCGCCGGGCGCAGCGCGGAAATCAGTGCTGTCGACCGACCGACTTCCGGTCCGGAGTCCCGTCGAAGACGAAAGTGTTGACAAGCCGATGCCCCGGATCGATCTCCAGGTAGTCACCGCTCGAACCGTGCCGGTGGCCGTCCGGTGTCTGGTGGATGAACCGGCGCGGCGGGCGGCCGCGTCGAGCCGAACCAGGCGGCCTCGGCCGCCCGGTTCGGCTCGACGTGATGGACCGCACCTGCCTGGACGAGTGCCCGGTCGACTGCATCTATCCCGGCGCCCGGATGCTCTACATCCACCCCGACGAGTGCATCGACTGCGGCGCCTGCGAACCGGTCTGTCCGCAGGACGCCATCTTCAACGTCGACGAACTCCCCGAGGAGCTGGAGCCGTTCACCGCGGTCAACTCCGAGTTCTTCACCGCCGACGGCATCGGGCCGGCCACCGACGACAACCCGGCGGTGGACCATCCGGTCGTCGTGGCACGGCCGCCCCGCGAGGAGTGACGGCCGGCCCGGGCGAACCGGGCGCCGCCATGATCGAGACCGGACAGGGCGGCGGTGGATCACCAGTCGTGGACCGAGCCGTCGCGAAGTCGGTTCACCGGCAGCGACCGGGCCTCCTGGTAGGGGAACCGGGCGGCGACCTGCTCGTCGACCTCGACGCCGATGCCGGGGGCGTCGCCGGGATGCAGGTAGCCGTCGGCGAAGTGGTAGCTGGTGCGGAACAACTCGTGGGCCGGATCGGGATGGCCCATGTACTCCTGGATACCGAAGTTCGGCACCGCCAGGTCGACGTGCAGCGCGGCCGCGAGCGAGATCGGCGAGAGGTCGCCGGCTCCGTGCGATCCGGTGCGCACGCCGTACAGTTCGGCCAGGGCGAAGATCCGCCGCAGGTGGGTGATGCCGCCCGCGTGCGAGACCGAGGTGCGGATGTAGTCGATGGTCCGCTCGGTGATGAGCTGCTGGCAGTCCCAGATAGAGTTGAACACCTCGCCCACCGCGATCGGGGTGGTGGTGTGCTCCCGGATGGTCCGGAACGCCGACTGGTCCTCGGCCGGCGTCGGATCTTCCAGCCAGAACAGCCGGTGCGGCTCCAGGTCGCGGCCGAGCCTGCCCGCCTCGATCGGGCGGAGCCGGTGGTGCGCGTCGTGCAGCAGGTGCAGGTCGAAGCCGAACCGTTCGCGCACCGCGTCCATCAGGCGTGGCACGAATCGCAGGTACGGACCGGTTTCCCACATCTCCTCCGCCGGGATCGCGGCCGAGGCAGGTTCGTACAGGTGCACGCCGCGGTCGTGAACGCCGTAGACCTGGCCGAGGCCGGGCACCGCGGCCTGCGCCCGCACCGCGCGGTAGCCGAGGTCGAGGAACGCGGCCACGTCGTCGAGCAGTTCGGCCACCTCGCCCCCGCTGGCATGGCCGTAGACCAGCACACCGTCCCGGGCCGCGCCGCCGAGCAACTGGTACACCGGCAGCCCGGCGACCTTGCCCTTGATGTCCCACAACGCGACGTCCACCGCGGCGATCGCGGTCATCGTGACCGGTCCGCGCCGCCAGTACGCACCCCGGTAGAGGTACTGCCAGGTGTCCTCGATCCGGTGCGCCTCCCGGCCGATCAACTGAGGGCACACGTGGTCGCGCAGGTACGCGGCCACCGCCAGCTCCCGACCGTTGAGGGTCGCGTCGCCCCAGCCGACCACCCCGTCGGCGGTGACCAGTTTCAGCGTGACGTAGTTGCGCCCGGCCGCGGTGACCAGCACGGTGGCGGAGACGATCGTGCTCATGGTGCCCTCCCACTCGGTTCGGAATGCTGCGGTGCGGCCGGTCAGGCCGGTGCGGGCAGAGTGACGGCCAGCCGGGCGAGCAGTCCGCCGTCGACGGCGAGATCCGCGCCGGTCACGAAGCTCGCGGCTGGTCCGGCCAGGAACGCGATCACCTCGGCGATCTCGTCCGGCCGCGCGACCCGTCCGAGCGGGTGGCTGCGGCCCCACTCGGTGATCAGCGCCTCGGCCCCGGCCGGGGTTCCGTCGGCGAACAGCGCGGCGGCCGAGCGCAGCATCGGGGTGTCCACCGAGCCGGGACAGACGGCGTTGACCCGCACGCCGTACGCGGCCTCGTCCACGGCGGTGGCCCGGACCAGCGCGTTGAGCGCGCCCTTGCTCGCCGTGTAGGCGGCCACCCCGGTCTGCGTACAGCGGGCCTGCACCGAGCTGACCACCACGATCGCCCCGGCGGTGCGGCGCAGGTGCGGCAGGGCCGCCCGCATGGCCAGGTGGACGCCTTTGACGTTGACCGCGAAGACCTCGTCCCAGGTGTCCTCGTCGGTGTCGGCGGCGGTGCCGTAGCGCTGGATTCCGGCCGAGGTGACCAGCACGTCCAGCCGACCGAAGGCGGCCACGGCGGTGTCGACCGCCGCGCCGAGTTCGGCGGCACGAGTGACGTCGGCGGCAACGGCGATCCCGCGACCGCCGGCGGCGGTGATCGCCGCGGCGACCTCGGTGGCGTGACCGAGGTCGGCGTCGCAGACCCCGACCGCGACGCCCCGGGCGGCCAGCAGGGTGGCCGTGGCCGCGCCGACTCCGCTGCCGCCGCCGGTGATCAGCGCGCTGTCCGCCACCTGGTCCTCCTGTCGGTTGGTCAGCTGACGGCAATGAGTATTACTCATCTTCGTGGTTTGCGACAGAACTCGGCAGGACTGTTGCAATCTCGGGGTGATGGTTCATACTTACTTGAGCATGAGTATGCTTCATCAAAATTGAGGCTCCAGCGAGGGGATCACCATGGCGCCAGGTGGCATGTCGGGTGGCACCACGCGGCCGGAACCCGACGACCCCGACCGGTACCGGCCCGGCTACGAGCTGGTCGCGGAGCAGCTGTTGCAGTGGATCGCGGAGCAGAACCTCCGGCCCGGCGACCGGCTGCCCACCGAGCAGGGCCTGGCCGACCTGCTCGGCACCACTCGCAACCAGATGCGCGAGGCGGTGAAGGTGCTGGCCGCGATCGGCCGACTGAGCGTGCGCCGCGGTGCGGGCATCTTCGTCGCCGCGGGCAGCGCACTGGTCGAGGAGGAGCTGGCGCACTACCAGCCGACCGAGATGGCGCACGTGCTGATGCTGTTGGACTTCCGTCGCCTGATCGAGTCGGAGACGGCACGCCGCGCGGCCTCGATGGCGACCCCGATCCAGGTCCGCACCATTCGGGAGTCCGCCCGGGAATCCCTGGAACTCGGTGGCACCACGGACTTCCAGGGCTTCGCGCGGGCGGACGCCCAGTTCCACGACGCCGTGGCGATCGCGGCGGACAACGTGTTCCTGCGGTCCAGCGTGGTCAACGTGCGGCGGTTCGCCGGGCAGACCGACACCTTGCTGTTCCACGGGGACGTGCCCGGTTCGCTGGAGGTCGCGGGCCGACAGCACGTGGCGATCGCCGAGGCGATCGCGTCCGGGGACCCGGAACGCGCGGTCGAGTTGATGGTCGAACACGTCGACACCACCCAACAGCAGTTCGAACGCAAGATCCGCAACCGCCTGTTCACCATGAACGACAGCTGATCCACCCCTCCCCCTGAGTTCCTGCGCCGGCGACCGGCCCGCGCAGCGTTTCACCCTGGCCGCACGAGGCCGGGCGTTCCGCGCGCACCCCCTCGCGGACGGCCCTCGTGCGGCGGCGTCCCGTCACGCCCGCACACCGGTGGATCGTGCCCGCCCTACGACCCCGGGTCCCCGCGCGCCCGTCCGTGCCCACCGGGTCCGGCCGGCCGCGGCCGTCTCGACCAACGATGTCTCGGGAGAAACTCCATGCAGCACGTCCCACGGTCGGCCCTGAGCCGGGTGTTGGTCGCCGCGGTGGCCGCGCTCGTCGCAGGCGCCACCTTCGGCGCGGGCACCGCGACCGCCGCCGGTCCGGCCCGCACGATCGTCTACTCGGTCGCCGCCGACGGTGCCGGGTCCAGTTGTTCGCCCCAGGCCCCGTGTTCGCTGACCACCGCCCAGAACCGGGTGCGCAACAGCACGAACCAAGCAGCCGACATCGACGTCGTCCTGGCCGGTGGCACCTACCGGCTCGGCCAGCCGCTCACCCTGGACGCCGCGAAGGGCGACACCTCCACCGACGGGCACACCGTCACCTATGGCGCGGCACCCGGGGCGCACCCGGTGCTCAGCGGCGGACAGCAGGTGACCGGCTGGCACCAGACCGCAGGCGGGCTGTGGGCGGCCAACGTCCCGGCCGGCACCGACACCCGCCAGCTCTACATCGACGGGGTGCGCGCCAACCGCGCTGCCGGCCCGAACCCGGCGAGCTTCACCCGGACCGCGACCGGCTACACCATGTCCAACACCACAATGGACAGCTGGCACAACATCTCCGACGTCCAGTTCGTCTACGACGTCGGCTGGACCGAGATGATCTGCGGCGTGGCGTCGGTGTCCGGGACCACCGTCACGATGCAGCAGCCGTGCTTCGACAACTCCACCAAGAAGCCCTACGGCGTCAACGCCGACAGCCCGGGTTACGTGGAGAACGCGAAGGAACTGCTGACCGACCCCGGCCAGTTCTACCTGGACAGGACCGCGCACACCCTCTACTACCGGCCGCGTGCGAACGAGAACCTGGCGACCGCGGACGTGGAGATCCCGCGCCTGCAGACGCTGGTCACCGGCACGGGCACCGAGCAGAACCCGTTGCGCGACCTCACTTTCCAGGGAATCAGCTTCGAATACGGCGGCTGGACGGCGGCCGACGGTCCGGACGGGTTCTCCGAGGTGCAGGCGAACATG
The DNA here is from genome assembly GCA_036268615.1 of Pseudonocardiaceae bacterium. Taxonomy (GTDB): domain Bacteria; phylum Actinomycetota; class Actinomycetes; order Mycobacteriales; family Pseudonocardiaceae; genus DATATV01. The sequence continues at coordinate 13,681 of DATATV010000007.1, read as the reverse complement.
CATCTCACCGGGACTGACGCCTGGGAGAAGCAGGGCAGTTGCGACCGGTTCTCGACCACCGACCCCGGTACCTGCCCCTACGGCAACTGGACGATGACCCCGGGCAATGTGGTGTTCGACCACGCCAGCGGGCTGACCATCGACAGCGACACGTTCACCCACCTCGGTGCGGCCGGCCTGCAACTGGGCCAGGACGTGTCCGACTCGCACGTCACCGGGAACGTGTTCACCGACATCTCCGCCAACGGCATGGAGATCGGCAACGGCACCGACGCCGACCCGACCGACCTCACGCTGATCCCCACCGACAACACGGTGGCCGACAACTGGGTGCACAACGTGGCGGTGGAGTACACCGGCGGCGTCGGCATCTTCCAGGGTTACGCCCGGTACGACACGATCGAGCACAACCAGATCAACGACGTGCCCTACAGCGGTATCAGTTCCAACTGGGGCTGGGGCCACACCCCGACCGAGACGGCCGGCAACAAGATCCTGGACAACCTGGTCTACGACGCGATGCAGCAACGCGGCGACGGCGGTGGGATCTACGCGCTCGGCCAGCAGGGCGACTCACTCGCGGACGGGCTGCTGATCAGCGGCAACGTGGTACGCGACGACGTGAACTACGGCAACGCCATCTACACCGACGGCGGCAGCGAGTACCTCACCGAGACCGACAACGCCGCCTTCGGCAACGACGTCAACGATTTCGGTGGCTGCCGGGAGCCGGCGCCGACCCCCTACGGCGGCTTCTCGATCACCGGTAACTACTACGACAACCTCAACCCCGGTTGGAGTTGCGGCAACCCGGACGACTCGACGATCACCGACAACACCCAGGTCGGCACGGACGGTACGGGCGTGCCCGCCGCGCTGCTGGCGAACGCGGGCCTTGAGCCGGCCTACACCCACCTGGCGGCGGCCCCGACGGCCAAGACCCCGGTGAACCTGGCCCTGCACAAGCCGGTGCAGGCGCAGTACATCGACGGCAGCACCGCGCAACTACAGCCGGGCTCGCAACTGGCCAGTGCGACCGACGGCGACCCGTCGACCTACGTGCAGGCGACCGGCCAGTACCGCTGGCAGTTGGTGGTGGACCTCCAGCAGCCGCAGACCCTCGGTCACCTGACCGTGAGCATGCCGCAGAACCGCTTCGCCACGGACTTCCACGTGGACGCCTCGACCGACGGCACCGCGTGGACCACGGTGTCGACCGTCCACAACAGCGGTTGGGGCAGTGACCCGATCGACTTCACCACCCCGATCACCGCCCGCTACCTGCGGATCGTCGCGGACGAGCCGAGCAACGGGAACCAGCGCGGCGGGCAGCTGGCGATCGACGAGGTCGGTGCGTACGCGCCGGCGGACGTGGCCACGCACAGCACCGCCGAGTACGGGGGCGGACGCCTCGGTGGCCCGCTCGCCGCACTCGCGGTGGACGGTTCGCCGAACACCGTCGCCCCGGTGGGCTCGGGTGACCAGGCACTGGTGACCGATCTCGGTGCGGTGACCGACCTCGGTGTGGTCGGCGTGCAGCAGCCGCGTGGCATCAGCACGCCCTACAGCGTGGCGGCCTCGACCGACGGGAAGTCCTGGACGACCGTGGCCACCGGCGTCGCCAGCACCGCCCCGGCCGTGCTGGCGACGCCGGTGGCCGCCCGGTACCTGCGGTTCAGCACGCTGCCCGGTACACGGAGCCTGCTGCTGGTCGGCGAGGTGGTGGCCGAGGGCACGAGCAACGCCGCGCTGAACCGGCCGGCCTCGGCGCTCTACGTCGACAACACGCAGGCGCTGATGCAGCCGAACTCGACGGCGGCCGACGCGGTGGACGGTGACCCCGGCACGTTCGCCCAGGCCACCCAGCAGTACCGCTGGACCGAGCAGGTCGACCTACAGCGGGCGCAGCCGGTGAGCATCGTGTCGGTGCTGGCGCCGACCGACACCTTCGCGAGCGCCTTCCACATCGACGTGTCGCTGGACGGCAGCACGTGGTGGACGGTCGGCCGCCGGGTGGACAACGCCGGCGGGCTGACCGCGGTCGAGCTGGACCAGCCGGTGACCGCCCGCTACGTGCGGGTGATCGCGGACCGTCCGGACGGCGGCGGCCAGACCGGTGGCCAGATGGCGATCAGCGAGCTGTCCGTCTACGGCGGACAGTAGGCGCCAGTCGGGAGGGGCGTGGCCGGGTACCGCGGACGCGCCCCTCCTTCCCTTTCCGGGAAACGAAATCGCCGCGCCTCCAGGTCGGAGACGCGGCGATTTGTCTTGATGTGCGGGGAAAGTCAGCGGGCACCCGTGCTCACGAGGCGGGCACGAAGGTCTGGCGTTGGGTGCCGAGTCCGTCGATGCTCAGCTCGACCACGTCCCCGGCGGTCAGGTACGGGAAGCGGCCGGACAGTGCGACGCCCGCCGGCGTGCCGGTCAGCACCAGGTCGCCCGGCTCCAGTCGCAGGTACTGGCTCAGGTCCCGGATCAGGTGCTCGACGCCGAAGATCATGTCGGCGGTACTGGAGTCCTGCCGGGGCTCGCCGTTCACACTGCTGCGTAGGCGAGCCGCGCGGTGGTCGAACTCGTCGGGCGTGACCAGCCACGGGCCGAGCGGGGTGAAGCCGGGCGCGGACTTGCCCTTCGACCACTGTCCGCCGGACACCTCAAGCTGGAACGCTCGCTCGGACACGTCGTTGGCCAGCACGAACCCGGCGATGCAGGCGCGGGCCTGCTCGGGTGAGTCGAGATAGAGGGCCGGGGCACCGATCACCACGCCCAACTCGACCTCCCAGTCGGTCTTGGTGCTGCGCCGCGGGATGGGCACGTCGTCGGAGGGGCCGGCCACCGTGTTGCCGGGCTTGAGGAACAGCACCGGCTCGGTCGGCGGCTGCGCGCCGGACTCCGCGGCGTGCGCGGCGTAGTTCATCCCGATGCAGATCACCGTGCCCGGCCGGGCGACCGGCGCGCCAACACGTTGGCCGGACGGCGCGTCGGGCAGCCCGGGGAATCCGGCCGCGGCGAGCGCGGCGAGCCGCTCGATCCCGTCGCCGGCGAAGAACGCGGCGTCGTAGTCGGTCAGCACCCTCGACAGGTCCACCAGGCGATCGCCGACCAGCGCCGCGGGACGCTCCTGGCCGGGCCGGCCCAGTCTCAACAGTTTCACGTCATGTCCTTCTCATCGGTGGAGGCCGGTGGAGGCGGCTACTCCTTGGTGGAGCCGGCCAACATGCCGGAGACCAGCGCGCGCTGGGAGAACAGGAACAGCACGAGCACCGGCAGGATCGCGATGATGATCGCCAGGGCGAGTTCCGGGCTGGTGATGTCGAGTCCCTTGCCGGCCACCGGGTTGAACGACGGGGTGGAGGACAGCAGCTGGTCGAGTCCGACCTGGATCGGGAACTGCTGGCTGCTGGGCAACACGAGGTAGGGCAGGAAGAAGTTGTTCCAGTTGCCGACGAAACTGAAGAACGCGACCAGCGCGATGACCGGTTTGGCCAGCGGCAGCGCGATGCGGGTGAACACCTGCCAGGCGTTGCAGCCGTCGATGCGGGCGGCCTGCAACATGTCCCGGGGCAGGCTGGTGGCGAAGTAGATGTACACCAGGTAAACGCCGAACGGGTAGAACGAGAACGGCAGCACGATCGACCATGCCGTGCCGATCAGATGGAACAGGTTGAGCTCCAGGAAGATCGGCAGCACCAGCGCGGCGTTCGGCATGATCATCACCACCAGGGTGATGGTGAGCAGCAGCTTGCGGCCGCGGAACTTCGTCAGCGCCAGCGCGTACCCGGCCGGCACGCTGGTCACCAGGGTGATGATCAGCGCGCCCACCGAGTACACCGCGGAGTTGCGCAGCCATCGCCAGATCACGCCGTTCTGGAAGTTGGTGAGGTGCTGCCAGGCGGCACCGAGCTGCCCGAACGACCCGAACGACAGCGGGAAGCCGTGGTCGAGCTGGAAGTCGGTCTTCGTCGGGGCCAGCAGCAGCCACACCGCGGGCAGCACGAAGAAGATCAGCAGCGCGAGCACGATGACAGCGACCACGGCCGTCGAGACGAGCCGGGAGGAGGTCGCGCGAGCGGCGGCGCCCGCCGTCCGGGCGGGAGTTGCGGTCGTCATTCCTCATCCACCTTGAACAGTCCGGAACGGGTGACGAGCAGCCCGGCGCAGATCAGGCCGAGCACCAGCAGGAGGACCGCGAGCGCGGCGGCCCCGTTGAAGTCGCCGTACTGGAAGGCGAAGACGTAGGCGAGTTGGTTGGGCGACCAGGTCGGACTGACCCGTTGCAGGCTCGCGGTCTGGAGCAACTGCGGCTCCACGAAGAGCTGGGTGCCGCCGGCGAAGGCCAGGATCGCCAGGTAGACGATCCACTTGCGGATCATCGGCACCTGGATGTGCCAGGCGGTCTGCCACGGTCGGGCACCGTCCACCCGAGCGGCCTCCAGCACCTCGTCCGGGATGTTGTTCAGCGCGCCGTACATGACCACGATCCAGCCGCCCGCCCCGGTCCAGAACGCGATCAGCACCAGGATCACCGACAGGTGCCCGGGGGCGAGCACCTGGTCGAAGGTGTCCATCCCGAACAGATGCAGCAGCCCGGTCGCCGGGCTCACCCCCGGGGAGAGCATGAACAGCCACACCAGCACACTGGCCACCCCGGCCAGCGCGCCCGGCAGGTAGTACAGGAAGCGCAGCACCGCGGACAGGCCCGGCCGGATGCGGCCGCGCAGGATGATCGCGACCACCACCGTGCCCACGATGATCAGGAACAGCCACAGCACCAGGTACACCGCGATGTCGGCGAACGCGGGCCCGAACCGGAAGTCGCCGACCACCCGGGAGAACTGGCCCAGCCCGGTGAACTGACCCTTGTCGTTGGTGAAGGCCAGGTAGACCGAGTACAGCGTCGGGAACACGCCGAAGGCCAGCAGCAGCACGACGTATCCCGACACGAACAGGTGGCCGGCCAGGCCGGCCCGCCGCCGCGGACGGCGGCGGGCCTGCGTGGACGTCGCCGGCGCCGGCCGGCGCTCGACGTCGAGGGTGGTCATTGGGTGACGACCGAATATCCGACGGACTTGCCCTGGTTCACGATGGCCTTCTGCCAGTCGGGCAGGATCTGGGCCAGGGACTCGCCCGCGGTCAGCGCCGGCAGCACCGTGTTCGACCACGGGATGGCGTCACTGAACTTCGTGTTCGACCAGCCGGTCCACACCTGGCCCGCGGCCTGCAGGAACACCGACGACACGTCGTCGGCGAAGTAGTCCTTGTTGGCCGGGTTGGCCAGCCAGGCCTTCGCGCCCGGCACGTACGCCGGGTAGGTCGGCGCGTTCGCCAGATTGCCGGTGTCGGTGGTCAGCCAGGTCGCGACATCGGTCGCGGCCTTGATGTTGGTGGTGTGCGAGGAGATCATCCACACGCCACCACCCACGTTGCCGGTGTAGGTGGCCGCCTGGCCGTCCCACTTCAGCGGCGCGGCGGCAGCGATCTGCCCGGCGGGCGTCTTGAAGGCCGAGTTGAACAGGTACTGGCCGTACCAGGACGGCCCGACCGCCATCAGCACCTTGCTGCCGTCGAAGCCCTTGGTGAAGAAGCCCTGTGTGCTGACGGACTTGTCCGCGATGAGCGGGTCGAGCAGGTTGGCCATCCGGGTGCAGTCCGGCGCGGACAGATCGACCTTCAGCGTGGTCGGGGTGATCAGCTGTTGCGCCGGGCACTGGCTCGACCAGAAGTAGGACTCCTGGGAGTTGGTGTCGCCGACCGCGCCGATCACGTAGCCGGGATGCTGCTGCGCGACCTGCTCACCCAACGCCTGGTACTGCTGCCAGGTGGTCGGGACCTGGTAACCCCACTGGTCCATCAGCGTCTTGTTGTACCAGAGCACGACCTGTGCGATGTCGTTGCGCAGGCAGTAGGTGTGGCCGCCGATCTGGCACGGTGACAGCGATCCGGCGGCGAAGTTGTCCAGGGTGGACTTCGGCACGAGCTGGTCGACCGGGGCGGCGAACGCCTGTGCGCTCGGGCTGGTCGGGGTGGCCGCCCAGGTCACGTCGGTGGGCGCGGCGAAGACCACGTCCGGCCAGCCGGAACCGGTGCGGTCGAACAGTTGCACCTTCGTCTGCAGGTAGGTCGACCCGTCGGCGCTGCCGTCGTAGGTGACGACGTTCAGCTTCACGTCCGGATGCGACTTCTGGTACGCCTGCACGAACGGCAGCCGGGTCGAGTCGGTCCAGACGGTCACGGTCGAACCCGGGGTCTGGGTGGCCTCGTGGAAGGACGCGGCGGTCGCCGAACTGGTCGGCGCGGCGCTGGCACAGCCGGCGAGGACGATAGCCGGCGCGACCAGCGCCGCCAGGGTGCCGAGCAACCGCTTGCGGCGGCTCGTGTTCGGGGTACGGGGCGACTTCATTGTCTTGCCTTTCTCGGGGTTACCGGGTTGCCGCCGGTGGGCCGTGCGGGTGGGGCGGGAGTCGGGCAGACCGGTCAGGCGGCCCGCTGGACGTAGGAGGACAGGCTCGCGGGGTAGTCCAGGCCGGCGGGCAGGGCGATACCCGGGCCGGTAGGGGCGTGCACGAGGCCGCGGTCGTCCACGGCGGACTCCCGGCGGACCGGGTTCGCGGTGACCAGCGACTCGTAGTAGGTGGTGTTCGAGATCGCCATGCACAGGTGCTGGTTGGGGATGTCGGACCCGTGCACCTCGGCGCGCAGCCGGTAGGCGTCGGCGAGGTGGGCGGTGCGCATGGCGCCGGTGATGCCACCGCGCAGGGTGGTGCCGGCCCGCACCCCGAAGGTCGCGGCGCCGGAGGAGATGAAGTCGGCGGAGTTCATGTGCGCGCCGTCGGACGTTTCGGCGACCAGCAACGGGACGCCGACCGTGCGGGCGAGCCGTCCGTAGGCGCTGATGCTGAACTCCCGCATCGGCTCCTCGTACCAGAGATAACCGGCCTCCGACAACGCCGCACCGACGTGGATCGCGTCGGGCACGTCGAACCCGGCCGACCCGTCATACATCAGCGGCACGTCCGGCCCGACGTGCGCGCGCAGCGCCAGCACCAGCTCGGCGTCGCGCCGGGCGTCGCCCCAGGCGTGCAGCTTGATCCCCTGGTAGCCCAGTGCCAGGCACTGATCGGCCACGTCGAGGAACTCGGCGGTACTGGCGAACGTCGTGGTCGAGGCGTAGGCGGGAATCTCGGTGCGGTAGCCGCCGAGCACCTGCCAGGTCGGCAGGCCATGCATCCGACCGGCCAGATCCCACAGTGCGGTGTCGATCAGGCCGAGCGTGGGCAGCGGCAGCTCATGGATGCGGTCGAGTTCCCATACCCGGTGCCAGATCCATTCGCGCTGCAACGGGTCCTGGCCGATCAGCTCGTCCCGGAACACCCGCTCGACGAGGTCGTCGAGCATCACTGCCGCACCCGGACGGGCGAAGAACACGACTCCCTCGGCTCCCTCGTCGGTACCGATGCGCAGGACCCCGCCCGCACCGGCGGGGGCACTGCCCGCGAGCCCGTCGCGCCAGCGGAACGGCGGATCCGCGGCGGGCACGGGCACGCGGAAGGACTCGACGTGGGTGATCTTCATGGCTCGCTTCTCTGTCGCGGAGGAACGGACCGGACGGCCCGTTCGGACTGGCGCTGCTGGGCCGCCCCCGGCGGCCGGTGGAACGACGGCGGTGGCCGGGTCAGCCCCGCCGCCCGCGCGGTGCGAACAACCGGTCCCGGATGCGGTGTTCGAACTGGTGCCGGGTGGTCCGGACGTGCGTGCACATCAGCTCGGCGGCGCGGTCGGTGTCCCCGTCGGCGACGGCCTCGGCGATCGCCACGTGCTGCTTGCCCGCCTCGGCGAGGGGACCGGGCGAGATCCCGGGGAACAGCAGCGCGTCGCTCTGCGCCGCGAAGCGCCGCGTGGTCGCCACCGCGGAGTGCAGGAAGACGCTGTGCGCGGCCCGCGCGACGGCGGTGTGGAAGCGCAGGTCGGTCACGGCGAACTCCTCGGCGTCGTCCCGCCTTCCGGCTCGGGCCGACGCGCGCGCCTCGGCCCGGATCGCGCGGACCTCGATCGGGGTGGCGAACGTCGCGGCGCGCCGCGCGGTCTCCGACTCGACCAGTTCCCGATAGTCCAGCAGCATGTGCACGTGCCGCGGGTCGGCGGGTTGGAAGTGGATCAGTTCCTCCTCGTCCGGCCCGCCGGCGCCGGTGGCCACGAAGACGCCCGCACCGGGGCGCGGGCTCAGCCGGCCGATCGCGGCGAGCACGGCCACGGCCTCGCGCGTCGCCGCCCGCGAGGCGCCCAGCAGTTCGGCCAGGCCGGGCTCGGCGGGCAGTCGGTCGCCGGGCCGCAAACCGGCCTCGGCGAGGTGCCGCAGGAGGCGCTCCGCGACCGGTTCGGTGTCCGGCTGCCGACCGGCGGCGTCTTCGGGCTCCGCCGCGCCGAGTCGAGCAGCCCTGGTCACCACGATGGTCTGTCTCCTTCAACCGGCGCCGAGCACGCCAACGAAAATGAGTATGACATATCGTCGCCGACACGCAAGGACTTATTGTATTGATCGTATTCTTGCTAGCCTGGCAGCCCACTCGCCAGCCGAAGGGGCCACCGACCATCATGGACAGCTGCGAGCCGACGGACGTCGAGCCGTTCACCGCCACCACCCGCCCACGACCTGGGCGCGAGCGGTTCCACGAGCGCTTCTGCCGCGACATCCAGTCCGACCTGGACACCGCCACGCGCGCGGCCGGCGGGCTCGACCGGCAGGTACGACACAGTGGCCCGGTGCTGGCACATACGGTGAGCGTTCGAAACCGCGCAATGATGAGTCAGACTCTTGAGGACGCGAACCCGGACGCGCCGATCCGGGATCTCTCGTGGCCGACGCGGTGAAGACCCCGGTGCTGGCGGTCGGCTGCGCCCAACTCGGCAACCTCTACCAGGCCCGCACCGACGCCGAGGCGGAGGCGATCCTGGCCGCCGCGTGGGAGACCGGCGTGCGACACTTCGACACCGCCCCGCACTACGGGCTCGGCCTGTCCGAACGCAGGCTGGGGGCCTTCCTGCGCGGCAAGACCCGGGCCGAATTCACCGTCAGCACCAAGGTCGGCCGGCTGCTCGTGCCCAGCCCGGAGACGGCGGACCGGCCGGACGACGAGGGCTTCGCTGTGCCCGCCGACCGGCGGCAGGTGTGGGACTTTTCCGCCGCCGGGGTGCGCGCGAGCCTGGACGCCAGCCGCGAACGTCTTGGCCTGGACCGAATCGACACCGTGCTCGTGCACGACCCGAACGAACATGCCGAGCAGGCCCGCACCGAGGCCGTCCCGGCGCTGGTCGCGTTGCGCGAGCGCGGTGTGATCGACTCCGTCGGCGTCGGCAACCGGGACACCGCGCTGCTGACCCGGTTCGTCACCGAGACCGGCATCGACGTGGTCATGCTGGCCGGCCGGCACACCCTGCTGGACCAGACCGCGATGGACACGCTCTTCCCGGCCTGCGCGCGGCGCGGCGTCCCGGTGCTCAACGCCGCCGTCTTCAACAGCGGCGTGCTGGCCGATCCGGAACCCGCCGACGACGCCCGGTTCGAGTACGCCGCCGCCGATCCCGACGTGCTGGACCGGGCCCGGCGGCTCGCCGCCCTGTGCCGCCGCCACGGCACCACCCTGCCCGCCGCCGCACTCGCCTTCGCCGCCGCCCACCCGGTGGTCAGCATGATCGTGGTCGGCGCGGACAACGCCGAGCAGGTCCGCACCAACACCGCCCTCCTCGCCACGCCACCGCCACGGTCGTTCTGGACCGCTCTGGCCGCCACCGGCCTGGTCCGCGCGGGCGCCGGCCCGAGGTAGCAAACCGGCGACGGTTTTGCTTGCCACGCCGGGGATTTCCTCGAACAGGCTGGGCTGGGCTCGCCCGTCCGCCTGCCTCCGCGTCGTTCGAGCCTGTCCACCTGTCGACGTGCTGACAGTTCGGCTACTGGTATCTAGGCTCGCAATTGTGGGAATCACCCAGAAACACCCGACGAAGTCCGATGACGACCTTCCCCACATGCCGTTTCCGCGGGACGGTGTTGTTGATCCGGCGCCGTTGTACCGGACGCTGCGAGCCACCACGCCGATCACCCGGGTCCGCACGGTCGCCGGCGAGGTGGCCTGGCTGGTCACCGGGTACGCCGAAGCGGTGGCCCTGCTGACGGACCTGCGGCTGAGCCGATCACGTCCACAAGCCGAACAGGCAGCGAACTCCGGCGCCGCGCTGCTCGGCGCGCCGGTCGCCGACAACACCACCGAGATGGAACAACACGAGCAGATGCGCAGGCTGCTCAACCCCGCGTTCTCCGCCCGCCGGATGCGGGCGATGCGCACCCACGTGGCCGAAATCGTCGACGACCTGCTGGTCAAGGTCGAGGGCCACGGGGCACCGGCCGACCTGCACGAAATGCTGTCCTTTCCGTTGCCGGTGTTGATTATCTGCGAACTACTCGGCGTGCCCTACGGTGACCGGGACATGTTCTGCGGCTGGTCGGACGCGATGGCCAGCCTGGTCGACCGGGCGGCGGCCGGCGCCGCGCTACAGGAGTTCCAGTCCTACCTGCATGTCCTGATCGGCCAGAAGCGGGAAGTACCGGGCAGCGACGTGATCTCCGACCTGATCGCCGCGCAGCCGGTGGAGGGTTACGGGGACGACGACATCGCCGAGGTCGGCGCGGCCTTCCTGTTCGTCGGCCACGAGGCCACTGTTTCCCGCATCGACTACGGCATCCTGTTGCTGGCCGACAATGTCGACCAACGAGACCGGCTGCGGGCGGACCCGTCGCTGGTGGACGGTGCCGTCGAGGAGATCCTTCGGATGGCGGCCCCCGGTGGGAGCGGCGGCCTGCCGTGTTTCGCCAACTCCGACATCCAGATCGGCGGGGTGCACATCCGGGGAGGCGACGCGGTGCTGATCGACGGTGCCGCGACGAACCGGGACCCGGCGGTGTTCGCCGAACCGGACACCTTCCAGATCACCCGCACCCCGAATCCGCATCTGACCTTCGGGCACGGCGCGCGCTACTGCATCGGCGCCAGCCTGGCCAGGGTGCAACTCCAGGAGGTCTTCCTGGCCCTACCCCGGCGACTGCCCGAACTACGGCTCGCCGTGCCCCTGGCGGAACTCCGGCTCCGTGACGATCGGCTCACCGGCGGGTTCACCGGGCTGCCGGTCACCTGGTGACCGACGGGTCGGCCGGTGGATGTCCCGGCCGACCCGTGGCCCCGCTCGGCCGGCGGGTGCTCAGCTCCTGACCGCACGGATGAGGCTCGTACCGCCCTCGACCTGGCTGCCGCCGACCTCGACGAGCCGTAGGCCGGCGTCGTCGAGCAGGCTCCGCAGGTGCGCTTCGGTACGAACCTCCCCACCACAGGCCAACGTGCACAGGTCGCTCATCAGGGCGAGCGAATCAGTGGCCGCGTCGTCGGCCGGCATGACGAGGTCGATCAGCACCAGCTCGCTGTCGGCCCGCATCGCCTCGGCACAGCCACGCAGGATGCGCAGGGCGTCGTCGTCCGCCCAGTCGCTGACTATTCCCTTGGCCAGATAGACATCCTGCCCGGGCGGCAGCGGATCGGTCAGGAAGTTGCCGACCACCAACGCGCACCGCTGCGCCACCCCGGACTCCGCCAACAGCGACCCGGTGTACTCCTGCGCCGCCGCAAGGTCGAAAATGGTGCCGGTCAGTTCAGGGTTGGCGACCAACAGGCCGGCAGTCAGGATTCCGTTGCCACCACCGACATCGACCATCGTGCGGGCCCCCGACAGATCGAGCCCGGCCACCACCGCGGGTACGTCCCGGCGCGCGGACTCCACCACCCAGGTGTACAGGTCGGCCTGCTCGTCCGGATTCTTCGTCAGCCAGTCGTAACCGGACTCACCGAACGCGTACTGCACCCCCGATCGACCGGTGCGCACGGTCTGGTCGAGCTTCCCGCAGGCACTCCAGGTCGGCTCGCCGCCCATCTCCTTGGCCAGATGCTTGATCGAGAACTGGACGTCACCACGCAGCGGCTGCCCCGCCGGAGTCAGTTCGTAACGTCCCTCGGCGTCCAGGGTGAGCAGTCCGAGGTGGACGGCGCCCCGGAGCAGCCTGCGCAGCGACGGCTCGTGGCTGGCGGTCAGCTTGGCCAACTCCGCCCCGGACGCCGGCTGGTCCACCAGGTGGTCGGCGATGTCGAGCGTCGCCAGCACGTGCACGACCTGCGCCGGAATGAAGCCGAACACCATGTCCATCAGACGTTCGGCGTCCTGATAGGTGGTCATCGCGTCCTCCACGGTCGGATCGGGTCAGGCCCGGTCACCAGGCCACCGGCAACTCACGAACCCCGCCGACGACCGGGTTCTCGTTCAGCCGGATCGCTGCCGGCGGCGTCGCGAGCCGCAGCGACGGAAACCGCCGCAGCAGCAGGCCGAACAACACCCGCAGCTCGACCCGGGCCAGGCTCCGCCCGACACACATGTGCGCACCGTGGCCGAAGGCCAGATGGGGATTGGGGCTGCGGGTGGCGTCGAACCGGTCCGGATCGGCGAAGGCGCTCGGATCGTGGTTCGCGGCGACGACGTTGATCACCACGGCCTCACCCGCACGGATGGTCACCCCGCCGATCTCGATGTCCGAACGGGCATAGCGGGCAAGGAACTCGCCACCGGACAGTCCGGTGCGAAGAATCTCCTCGACCGCGGCGGGCAGCAGCGCCTCGTCCCGGCTCAGTGCCGTCCACTGAGCCGGATCGGCCAGCAGGTGCAGGACTCCCCACTGGATCGCGACGACCGTGGTCGCGTGCCCGGCGAACAGCAGGCCGATGGCGATGATGATCGCCTGGAACTCGGTGAACGCCGCGGACTCGCAGGCGGCCGCGAGGTCGGACATGACGTCCTCGGCGGGGTCGGCCCGCCGGTCGGCCAACAGCTTCGCCATGTACCCGTACAGCGACTCGAACGCGCCGCGGGATCGCTCCGCGTCCACCGGGTCGGCCGCGGCCACCGACCACTCCTGGAACTGGGCACGCTCGTCGTAGGGCACGCCCAGCAGCTCGCAGATGACCAGCAACGGCAACGGCCGGGCCACCAGTTCACTGAGGTCGGCGGGCGAGCCGCTGCTGGTCATCGTCGTCAGCAGGTCGTCGGCCAGTGCTTCGATGCGCGGGGTGAGCTCGGCCATTCGCTTGGCGGAGAACGACTTCGACAGGACGGTGCGCATCACCGCCTCGGCCTGTTGCTCGGCTTCGGAATCCGGGTAGCCCCATTCGGAGCCGTCGAGCAGCGCGGAGTTGGTGACCTTGGGGGCGTTCTCCGGGTCGGGATGGGAGCGGGTCAGTCTCGGGTCGGCGAAGAACTCCTTCGCCTCGTCGAACCTGGTGATCATCCAGGCTTCGTCACCGGCCATGGTGCGGAACCGGAACACCGGGGATTCCGCTTGTCTGTTGCGCACGACCGGCGCGATCCTGAGCAGATCCGGCTGCTCGAACGGGCTGGTCGGCTGAGTGGTTGGCTGGCTCATTCGATCTCCCCTACCTCCTGGGCGATGCGTTTTGCTTCCTCGATCAGCGTTTCCACGATCTGTGCCTCCGGCACGGTCTTGATGACCTCACCACGCACAAAAATCTGGCCCTTGCCATTACCCGACGCGACACCCAGATCCGCCTCACGCGCCTCACCAGGCCCGTTCACCACA
>DATATV010000006.1:0-17743 GCA_036268615.1 Pseudonocardiaceae bacterium | reverse complement strand
CCGGTGGTCAACTCCGCGCGCACGACTATGTTGGGTGACACGCAACGAACGAGGAGGCCAGCGTGCGGTTGGAACACGAGTTCTCCGTTCCGGCACCGCCCGATGTCGTCTGGGCGGCGGTGATCGATCCGGAGCGCGTCGCACCCTGCATGCCTGGTGCGACGCTGACCTCGGTGGACGGAGCGGAGTTCAGCGGTGGCGTGAAGGTCAAGCTCGGTCCCGTTTCGCTGACCTACAAGGGGTCCGGCGAGTTCCTGGAGACCGACGAGAAAGCCAGGAAGGTGGTCATCAAGGCGTCCGGCAAGGACGCTCGCGGCAACGGCACAGCCGCCGCGACGGTGACCGTCACGCTGACGCCGGAAGGCGAAGGCACCAAGGGCACCGTGGTGACCGACCTCACGGTGACCGGCAAACCCGCCCAGTTCGGCCGGGGCATGATCGTCGAGGTCAGCGGCAAGCTGCTGAACACCTTCGCAGGCTGCCTGGCCAGCAAGCTGGGCACACCGGCAGCCGAGGCGGCGCCCGACCCCGGGCCCGCGACGGAACCGGCCACCGAACCGGCGCCCGGCGCCGCGCTGGCCGACGACGGTGGCGACGCGGACGCCGACGGCGAGGAACCGCCGCCACCCGCCCCGCCGAAGCCCGCGACCCGCAGGCGGACCGCCGCGAAGGCCACGTCGACGCCGTCGGTCACCGCGGACGCCGCCGACGGAGCACACCTGCAACTCGTCGGCGAGCAGGAGTCGGAACCGGCACCCGCCGAGCCGAAGCCGGCCGCGCCGAAGCCCGCTGCCCGCCAGGTCAACATCTCGTCCGAGGCGGAGGCCATCGACCTGATGGACTACGCGGGTTCCTCGGTGGCCAAGCGGGTGATCCCGGTCCTGCTCGGCCTGCTGGCCGTGTTCATCGTGGTCCGGCGGCTGCGGCACAGGTAGCCACCGCGCGCAGCCGGTCCGCCCAGCGGGCCGCCGTGTCGTGATCGACCCCGCCGACCCGGGTGGGCTCCGGCGGGGTCGACGGCACCGGCAACCAGCCGTCCACCGGGCGCAGCGGGCTGTCCACCACGTCCTCGGTGAGCAACGAGACCGTGCCCAGCCCGCACGCGAAATCCAGTTCGGGCAGTGCGCCGGCCAGCGCCAACCCGGCGGCCAGGCCGACGCTGGTCTCCACCGCCGACGACACGACGCACGGCAGCCCGCACGCCTGCGCCACCTCCAGCGCCCGCCGCACACCGCCCAGCGGCGCCACCTTGATCACCGCGATGTCCGCGGCCCCGGCCACCGCGACCCGCATCGGGTCCTCGGCCCGCCGGATCGACTCGTCGGCCGCGATCCGCACGTCCACCCGCCTGCGCACCCGCGCCAGTTCATCCAGCGACGGGCACGGCTGCTCGACGTACTCCAGGCCGCCCGCCGCGCGTTCCAACTCGCGGATCGCGGCCACCGCCGTGTCGACGTCCCAGACGGCGTTCGCGTCCACCCTGATCCGGCCACCCGGGCCGAGTGCGTCGCGAACAGCGGCCACCCGCTCGCAGTCGGCGGCCAGCGGGACGCCGGGGTCGGCCACCTTCACCTTGGCCGTGCCGCAGCCGGACGCGCTGACCAGCCGGTACGCGGCGGCCGGGTCGACCACCGGCACCGTGCAGTTGATCGGGATCCGGTCCCGCACCGGTGCCGGCCAGCCCTCGGTCGCGGTTTCCACCGCCGAGGCCAGCCACGGCACACACTCGCGCTCGTCGTAGTCCAGGAACGGGCTGAACTCACCCCAGCCGGCCGGGCCGCGCAACAACATCCCCTCGCGCACGGTGATCGCGCGGAATCGGGTGCGCATCGGCACCGAGTAGACGTGTGCCGGCCATGACAGGAGATCCACCAGTTCGCTGTCCACGGTGCCATCTTCGCACCCGAATTGAATGGCGCGGAAAATGCATGTGGAGACCTGGCCGGTGCACCGGGATGCGGTGCACCGGCCAGGCAGAATTGTCGGTCAGGCAGAATCTTTTGGTCAGGGCTGCGAAGGAACCGGCGGCACGGGCGGCACCGGCGGGACGGCGGGCGCTCCCGGCACGGTCGGCACCGGCAGGCTCACCGGCAGGCACGTGTCCGTGTTGATCGCGGTGATCGCGGTGGCCAGGCCGGTCGCGGCGGTCACCAGGGCGGTCGCGTCCGGGGGCGTCGCGGTGCCGGCGGCGACCTCGTCCAGGGTCGCGGACAGCAGCTTGACGGTGTCCGCGGCGCAGTCCGTCGCGTCCTGCGGGGCGGGGTCCGCTGGCGGGGATGCCGGGAGTGCCGGCAGGCAGCCGGCGGTCTGAGCAGCGGTGACGGCCGTGAACAGGTCACCGGAGACCTGGCTGACCTTGGTCGGATCAGGCGGGGTGGCCTGCAGCGCCGTGCCAAGGTTGGTCACGGCTGTGGTCAGGTCGGTCACCTCCTGGGTGTCCTGCGTACAGGCCGCGGCCGGGGGATCGTCGTGCCCCGCGGCCGACGCGGTCGCGGGCAGTACCGCGGAGCCGGCCAGCGCCAGTGCCAATGGTAGGAAGGCGAGCCACCTGCGGGTCATGAAATAATCCCTCCTCGTCAAGAGCAATTCCGTCAGCCGAAAGAATTGCGCTCCGATGGTAAGCACGACTTCCTGGTGGCTCGCTTGATCGAATAGTGAATTCACTCGTTGGGGATTCGCCATAAGGCTGTATTTTCGCCAATTCGCCGACCGACCGTGCTCAATACTCCCGTTCGGGGTACCCACGCATGAGGACACTCGTCACCCTTGGTCGCGGTCACCTGGCCGGTCTCGTACCGTCTGTGCCATGGACAGCGTGCGGGTGATCGAGGACTGGCCGGTCGAGCGGGCGGCGACCGCCGTCGTCGACCCCGGTGGCACGGTGCTCGGTGCCCACGGCGAGCAGGACGGGCTGTTTCCGCTCGCGTCGGTGACCAAACTGCTCACCGCGTACGCCACTTTGATCGCCGTCGAGGAAGGCGCGATCGAATGGGACCAGCCGGCGGGCCCGGAAGGGTCGACGGTTCGGCACCTGATCTCGCACGCGTCCGGATTGGCGTTCAACGAGCACAAGGTGGTGGCGCCGCCCGGCCAGCGGCGGCTGTACTCCAACGCGGGTTTCGAGGTGCTCGGCGACACCGTGGCGGAAGCGTGCGGCATCCCGTTCACCGAGTACCTGGGCGACGCCGTGCTCCGGCCGCTGGGCATGGCGTCCACCGTGCTGAACGGCTCGCCCGCCGCGGACGGCGAGTCCACCTGTGCCGACCTGGTGCGGTTCGCCGCCGAACTCCAGGCACCGAAACTGGTCGCCCCGACCACGCTGGCCGAGGCGACGACCGTGGTGTTCCCCGGCCTGACCGGCGTGCTGCCGGGCCTCGGCCACCAGCGGCCCAACGACTGGGGGCTGGGCTTCGAACTGCGCGACCACAAGAGCCCGCACTGGACCGGCGCCAACAACTCACCGGCCACGTTCGGCCACTTCGGCCGCGCGGGCACGTTCCTGTGGGTCGACCCGGTGGCCGGCGCGGCCTGTGTCGTGCTGACCGACCGGACCTTCGGCGACTGGGCCAAGCGCGCCTGGCCCGCGTACTCCGACGCGGTGTTGGCCGAACTCGGGCGCTAGTCGATCTCGGGGATCTCCGGTAGCGCCGGTCCGAGCAGGTCGTCGGCGTCCATGATCGTGTACGCGTAGCCCTGTTCGGCCAGGAAGCGCTGCCGGTGTGCCGCGTAGTCGGTGTCCAGCGTGTCCCGCGAGACCACCGAGTAGAAGTGCGCCTGCCGACCGTCGCCCTTGGGCCGCAACAGCCTGCCCAGCCGCTGCGCCTCCTCCTGCCGTGAGCCGAACGTGCCGGACACCTGGATCGCCACCGTCGCCTCGGGTAGGTCGATGGAGAAGTTCGCCACCTTCGACACCACCAGCGTGCGCAACTCGCCCCTGCGGAACGCGTCGAACAGCTTCTCCCGCTCCGAGTTCCTGGTCGAGCCCTGGATGATCGGTGCGTCCAACTCGGCACCGAGTTCGTCCAACTGGTCCAGGTAGGCGCCGATCACCAGCGTCGGCTCGCCGGCGTGCCGGTCCAGGATCTTGCGCACCACGGGCATCTTGGTCCTGGCGGTCGCACAGATCTTGTACCGCTCGTCCGGCTCGGCGACGGCGTAGCCCAGCCGCTCGGCGTCCGTCATGGTCACCCTGACCTCGGTGCACTCGGCGGGCGCGATCCAGCCCTGCGCCTCGATGTCCCGCCACGGCACGTCGAACCGCTTGGGGCCGATCAGCGAGAACACGTCGCCCTCCTGGCCGTCCTCACGGACCAGGGTGGCCGTCAGGCCGAGCCTGCGCCGGGACTGGAGGTCGGCGGTCATCCGGAACACCGGCGCGGGCAGCAGGTGCACCTCGTCGTAGATGATCAGGCCCCAGTCCTTGGAGTCGAACAGTTCGAGGTGCCGGTACTCACCCTTGGTCTTGCGGGTGATCACCTGGTAAGTGGCGATGGTGACCGGCCGGATCTCCTTGCGCTCACCGGAGTACTCGCCGATCTCGTCCTCGGTGAGCGACGTCCTGGCCACCAGTTCCCGCTTCCACTGCCGGCCGGCCACGGTGTTCGTGACCAGGATCAGCGTCGTCGCCTCGGCCTTGGCCATCGCGGCGGCGCCGACCAGCGTCTTCCCGGCGCCACAGGGCAGCACGACCACCCCGGACCCACCGGCCCAGAACGTCTCGGCGGCCTGCCGCTGGTAGTCGCGCAACTGCCACTCGCGCTCGTCCAGCGCGATGTCGTGGTGCTCGCCGTCGACGTAGCCGGCCATGTCCTCGGCGGGCCAGCCGATCTTGAGCAGTACCTGCTTGAGCCGACCGCGCTCGCTGGGGTGCACGACGACGCTGTCGTCGTCGATCCTGGTACCCAGCATCGGGGCGATCTTCTTGTTGCGCAGCACCTCTTCCAGCACCGCGCGGTCCGTCGTGCTCATCACCAGGCCGTGCGCCGGGTCGTTGGCCAGCGTCAGCCGGCCGAACCTGGCCATCGTGTCCACGATGTCGACCAGCAGCGGCTGCGGCACCGGGTAGCGCGAGTAGGTCACCAGGGCGTCGACCACCTGCTCGGCGTCGTGCCCCGCCGCGCGCGCGTTCCACAGCGCCAGCGGTGTCACCCGATAGGTGTGCACGTGCTCAGGGGCGCGCTCCAACTCGGCGAACGGCGCGATGGCGGTACGCGTCTCGTCCGCGAGCGGGTGGTCGACCTCCAACAGCAGTGTTTTGTCGGACTGGACGATCAACGGTCCGTCGGACACAAGTGCTCCTCCCAGTGACAGCACTCCCTAGTGTGCCGCCTCCGGTCAGAAGCAACGCGGTCGGCCGCCGCGCTGTTCCTCGGAGCGCTCAGTGGCGCAGCAGCTTGGCGACCTCGCTGCGCAGGTGGACGAACTGGGCCGCCGCCCTCGTGTTGATCTGGTCGCGTTGCCTTGGCAGGTCGACCTTGATGGTGTCCACCACCGTGGTCGGCGCCGTGGACAGCACCAGCACCCGGTCGGCCAGGTAGACGCTCTCGTCGATGTCGTGGGTGACCAGCAGGATGGTCATGTCGTGCTCGGCCCGCACCTTGAGCACGAGGTCCTCGAGGTCACCCCGGGTCTGGGCGTCCACCGACGCGAACGGCTCGTCCATCAGCATCAGCGCGGGCCGGTAGGCCAGCGCCCGCGCGATGGACACGCGCTGCTGCATGCCGCCGGAGAGCTGCCACGGGTACTTGCGGCCAGCGCCCTCCAGACCGACCCAGGTCAGCGCCTCGCGCACACGTTCGTTCCGCTCGCCCCGGCTCAGCGAACTGCCCTTGAGCGGGAACTCGACGTTGTTCGCCACGTTCAGCCACGGGAACAGCGAGCGGCTGTAGTCCTGGAAGACGACCGCGAGGTCGCCCGGCACGCCGTTGATCCGGGTGCCCTTCAGTTCGATGTCACCCCTGGTGGGCTTGTGCAGTCCCGCGATGGCCTTCAGCAGGGTGGACTTGCCGCAGCCCGACGGGCCGACGACGCACACGATCTCGCCTGCGTCCACCCGGAAGGACACGTCCTGGATGGCGGTGTACGCACGCGAGCCGGCCCCGTAGGTGTGGCCGAGTTCGGTCACTTCCAGCATGGCTGGTGGATCCTTCCTGGGGAATGCGCCGGCTCGCCAATGCGCACGCGCGCGGCGGACGGCTGTATGCATTCAACGGCAATGGGCATGCCAATTGTGGTGGCGGCTGTTCGAACCACGACTCGGAGGCAGGGTCCAGCGGCCCGCAGGGGCACCGCCGGGCAGATATGCGGCATTGGTCCGGACCGGTGCCCGGCCGTGCGCGTCTGCCTGCTCCGTTGCGCGGCTCGCCGGCCCGTCGCGGTGCGGTCGTTGTTGGTGGACAACGTGACCACGGGTACCGGCCGGCCGGCGGTATTGCCGGCCGAAATCCGTATCTTGCCGGCCGATTCGCCGCCGGTGATCTCCGGAACGGTTTCCCGGTGCGGCACACCGGTCGCGACAGTTTCGACACGCCGGCTGCGAATGCGTGCGCGAACATTGCCACGGAAATGATCCGCGCCGGTGAGTGAAACCGTGTCGAGTTCCGCACCAAAAGAAATGGTACCGGAAATTGTGTTTCGGTCGCCGATCGATCGATCCGGCCATGGCAGGGGCTGGCCGTAACCACGAGTGACGTATTCCTCGGCTGCCGTGCCGAGTGGGCGGGTACCCGAAGTACCCCCGGAGCGGACGGCTCGGGGCTGATTGTTCAGGTAATGGTTCACCCGCAGTGCCATGCTGTGGATCCTCGCCTGTCGGGCTCGTCGACGATGTCGCACCGGGTCACCTCTGCGGGTGTGAACGCCCTGGTGATGACACCCAACGGACTAGAGAGCCTACCATCTGTACACAAGTAGCCCTCTTGGCCGAGAGTGATACACCTGATCGGCGGACACCGGTCTGGGTGAGTCCGGTAGTGTCGACACTATCCGGTCATGACGGTCATACCATCGCACCATCAGTGATTGGTCGATGAGACCTCACTCATGTTGTTAACATTCTTTTCACTTCTGACAACGGAAACAAACCCGGAGCGCATGCCCTGGGCCTGCTGGTTTGCCCATCGGCCACCCAAGATGCGGGGTCCGCCGGTGGGTTCCGGACCCCCCTGACCGTATGCGGCGAGTGGTCGGGCCGATACCGAGAGTTCGGACATCTGGGTAAATCGGTGGCCGTAGCGGTCGCGTAGCGTGAGTCGAATCAGACCGGTTCGCCGGGGGAGTGGCTTTCCGGGGGGGAAGCTGCCATGCTCTTGCGGGTCGACTGGCACAGAGCGTGTCTCTTGTGTGGTTTAGTCCCCGATGGGCTGACATTCTCGGTGACATTCGATAGCTTCTTGTGCGCGCGAGTGGGGGGCATCGGAGCTACCTGGGCTACGACAGTCGTCGCGGAGAGGTGAACAGGTGAAGGAGTGACCAGATGAGCGGGGCCGCTCGCGCCGCGTGGCCTGCCGATACTGTTGTCGGCACCCGGCGCGAAACAGACGTACCGGTCCTGACCGTGGCAACCCTTCACTGTCCGCCCCGCGCCGAACGCCCCGGGACGACCGGCGTCGGCCAGCTCGCGCACCTGTCCCTGGTGATACCGAGCGACGCCGTGCCGCAAGGCATCGCGGCCGCCGCGCTCGGCGAGGTGTCCGGTCAGTCCGGCACCGCAGATGCGGGAGTGTGCTAGGGGTGCCAGGACGTATTCGGCAGGACGTGGCCACCACGCCCGCACCGGTTCGGAGCAGGCAGCGTGCCGGCGAGGGTGTGACCCCCACCGGCATCGGCTCGGTCTCGCCCGTGCCGCCCAACCAGCCGACCAGCCGCCGCACCGCCCGTTGGCGGCTGAGCAACTGGCGACTGCGCTGGAAGCTGCTCATCGTGCTCCTCGTGCCGTTGATCACGGCGGTCGCGCTGGGCGCGCTGCGAGTGACCAGCCAGCTGCAGAGCGCCGGTGTCTACGACACGATCAGCGAGCAGATCCGGTTGGCCAGTTCGCTGGACGAGGTCATCGACAACCTGCAGAAGGAACGCGAGCAGATCACCCTGTTCGTGACATCCGGCGGCAGCGCGGGCAGTCCGCCCGGCAGCGCGGCGACGTCCGAGACGGACGCGGCCATCGTGTCGTTCCGCCAGCTCACCCAGACCGACGGTGACGTCGACGCCGCTACCGGGACCGCCGTCACCAACGCGCTGAACTCACTGTCCGACCTGAACTCGCTGCGGAACGCCGCGAAGGCGACCAAGTTCCCCGAGATCGACGTGCTCGCCGGCTACAACCAGATTCTCGGCACCCTGGTGCAGAGCACCGAGCTGGTCAGCGCTGGTGCGCCCAACCAGCGGGTCAGCCAGCTGGTGTCCGGCCTGTTCGACATCCGTACCGCGAAAGAGCAGTACACCCTCACCAACGCCATCCTGATGATGACGGTCACCCCGGTGAAGAACGCGGACGGCTCGGCAGGCCCCGGCTGGGTGTTCCTGCCCGGTACCGAGACCCAGCTCAACGCGGCGGAGGCCGGGTACGAGACCGCCGTCACCACGTTCAACGACAGCGCGACAGCCGCCGACCAGCAGATGTACCTGGACACGGTGACCGGCCCGGACGTCGACTCCCGTGCCCAGCTGCTGACCCTGATCCAGACCAGGGCCGACGGGCAGCTCGGCCCACCGGCCGCCGGTTTGGAGAGCGTCCAGCCGACCACCGTGCAGCACGCCGGTGACGGTGGCGCCACCCAGCTCGAAGAGGCCGAGGAGAACCTGAACCGCGAGCTGACGTCGGTCACCGACAACCTGGCCGCGCAGGCCAAGGACCAGGCCGTCCGAGACGGTGCCATCCTGGCCGCCGCCCTGCTGATCGCCTTCCTGGTCACCCTGTTCGTGGCCCGGTCGCTGGTCCAGTCGCTGCGGCGGCTGCGGTCGGGCGCCCTGGAGGTCGCGCGGACCAAGCTGCCCCAGTCGGTCCAGCGGATCCTGGCCGACCCGGACCCCATCAAGGCGTCCAACCAGGCGGTGGAGCCGGTACCTGTGTTCACCGCCGACGAGATCGGCGAGGTCGCGAGGTCGTTCGACGTCGTCCACGGCCAGGCCGTCCGACTGGCCGCCGAACAGGCCGTGCTGCGCGACAACGTCAACGCGATCTTCATCAACCTGTCCCGCCGCAGCCAGGCGCTGGTGGAACGCCAGTTGGCCCTGATCGACCGGCTGGAGAAGGACGAGCAGGACCCGGACCAGCTGTCCAACCTGTTCGAACTGGACCACCTGGCCACTCGTATGCGACGCAACAGTGAGTCGCTGCTGGTGCTCTCCGGTAGTGGTCTCGCCAAGCGGATGAGCAGGCCGGTGCCGATCGGCGAACTGGTCGGCGCCGCGGTGTCCGAGGTCGAGCAGTACGCCCGCATCGACGTCGGCGCACCGCCTGCCGCATCGGTGCTCGGCCGCGTGGTCAACGACCTCATCCACCTGATCGCCGAACTGCTGGACAACGCCACCTCCTACTCCGAGCCCAACACCAGGGTCAGCGTGCGGATCGCCAGGACCCGGTCGCGGGAACTGGCCATCCAGGTCACCGACCGCGGCGTGGGCATGAGCGAGGACGACGTCCGGCTGGCCAACGAACGACTGGCCAACCCGCCGGACATCGACGTGGGCGTGACAAGGCGGATGGGTCTGTACGTGGTCGCGCGGCTGGCCCGCCGACACAACATCCGGGTCAAGCTGCGTGCCAACGAGGACATCGACGGCGGTACCGTCGCGCTGATCGTCATCCCGGAGGACCTGGTCCACCGGCCCGGCGAGGAGCAGCGCGGCCCGCTGGGCACCGCGGACAACCTGGCGCCTGCCGTCCACCAGGCCGGCATGATCGACACGTTCCCGCCGCCCGGTTCGATGCAGGCGGAGCCCGACATGGCAGGTGCGGCCAGTGCCGCCGCCGGTATCGCGGGCGCCTTCGGCCTAGCCTCCGGCAGGTCGCGGGACGAGACCGGCAACGGCTCCAACGGCGGCGCCCGCAACGGCGGCGGTGCCCGGATCGCACCGGCCCCGGTCGAACCGGACGTGCTCGAACCGGCCACCTCGTTCTGGGCCAGCGACTTCGAACCGTCCGGCAAGCTGGACGCTTCGTCGCTGGAGGACGAGGCAGGCCCGCAGACCCAGACCATCGCCGGAAGCTCGGCGTCGCTGTGGGAGGCGCACACCGCCGCCGAGGCGATTCCGACCGACGATCGGGCCTGGCAGCCCAAGCCGACCACCAACGGCAACGGCAACGGCAACGGCCGTCCCGAGGTGGACGCGCCGACCGAACGGCTGCCGATCTACGAGGCCGTCCTGTCCCAGTGGTTCCGCGCGGACGAGGTACAGGACAGCCAACAGCAGCCGCAGGAGGCCCAGCAGGCAGCAGCCGCCCCGGTGGCGGCCGCCCCGCAGCAGCAGGCAACGCCGGCGGCGACGCCGGCACCGGCCACGGCCGCATCGGCCGACTCGACCGGTCTGCTGCCCACCAGGGTGCCTGGTCGGGCCGGAGCGGCACTCGGATTCGGCATGGCGCCGAGGCAGTCCGGTGCCGGCTCCGACAACGGAAACGGGAAGGCCGCCAGCACGTCGTCCGGCGGCAACGGGTTCGCCGCCGCTGCGGCGAGCAACGGCGGCGGTGACAGCAACGGCACCTCGACCTGGCAGAGCCCGGCCGACGAGGGCTGGTCGCGGGCAGAAGCCCTGCTCGCCCCGGTGTCCGAGAAGACCACGGCCGGCTTGCCCAAGCGCGTACCGAAGGCTCACCTGGTGCCAGGTTCAGCGGCACCGAGGCCCGAGTCGTCGGCCTCGCAGGGCTCCGGCGGGGGTACCACGGCGGCCACCCTCGCACCACCCGCCCTGCCTCCCCGCACCGCTGACGCGGTCCGTGGCCGGATGTCCAGCTTCCAGCAGGGCATACGTCGCGGTCGCCACACGATGGTCGAGGCATATTCTGGCGAGGCTTCCCATTCATCCGCGCATCGTGCCGACGAGGAGCAGGAGTGACAGCGTCCGTTCAGCAGCCAGGTAGTTTCGGCTGGCTCATCACCGACTTCGTACGTCGAGTGCCCGGCGTCGCCCACGCCGTGGTCGTCTCGGCGGACGGTCTGCTGCTCGCCGGCTCACAGGGCCTGCCGCGGGACCGCGCCGAACAACTCTCCGCTGTGGCCTCCGGGCTGGTCAGCCTCACCCAGGGTGCGGCTCGCTGCTTCGAGGCCGGAGCGGTCAACCAGACCGTGGTC
The DNA here is from genome assembly GCA_036268615.1 of Pseudonocardiaceae bacterium. Classification (GTDB taxonomy): domain Bacteria; phylum Actinomycetota; class Actinomycetes; order Mycobacteriales; family Pseudonocardiaceae; genus DATATV01. The sequence goes on along the minus strand of DATATV010000006.1, from coordinate 6,455 downwards.
GAGATGGACAGGGGTTACCTGTTCCTGATGTCGATCAGTGACGGGTCGTGTCTCGGCGTGCTTGCCGCGCCGAACTGCGACATCGGTCTGGTCGCCTACGAGATGACCCTGCTGGTCGAACGTGTCGGCCAGCAGATGACACCGGAACTGCGTGCCCAGCTTCAGGGCGCGGTTCGTCGGTGACCAGATCGTCAAATCATGGGTGACTGACCGGCGGTGATACGAGATGAGTCCTGATCGTGGTCGACGCGGCGAACGCGTCGGCGACCGGTTCGACTACCGGCGCTCGGCTGCGGACGGGTTCCATCTCTACGACGACGACGGGTACGACGACGACCGCCCGGCAGGCGAGCGCGACGAGTACCTACCGAATGTAGTGACGGGCGACTCCGATCCGGTGTTGGATAGGTCGAGCGGAGATCAACCACCTAACGCTGGGGAGCGAGGACACAGCGAGATGGCGGACGGCGAGTTTTACGAACCCGCTGACCACGCCGGATCGGACATACCGAACCGGTTCGATATCAGTGGTTACCGGAACGGCCTGTTCGGGGGTCCCGGTGCCGATCTGTTCGGTGAACCGGGACTGGTGGCCAGCGACAGGGCGAGTTCCGCGTGGCAGCGACCCGCGGTACCGCCGCATCAACCCCCGCCCGACCCGGTCACGGAGACCGGGTCCCTGGTTCGCCCGTACACGCGGACGGGCGGACGAACTCGCTCGGACTACGATCTGGCGATCGAGGCGCTGGTATCCACCAGCGACCGTGGCTGGGAGATGGAAGAAGCCCTGCTGCCCGAGCACCGCTCGATCTGCGAGCTGTGCATGGACACCAGGTCGGTCGCCGAGGTGGCCGCCCATCTTCGGCTGCCGCTCGGTGTGGTGCGGGTACTGATCGGTGACATGGCCGGCATGGGGCTGGTCGTCATCCACTCCAGTGGGATGGTCGTCGGTGACCGGCCGTCCATGGACTTCCTGGAAAGGGTGCTCAGTGGTCTTCGGAGGCTCTAACCCGCGCGGTGGTGCGCCGCAGCAACCACCGCCGAGCGGCCGAAAGGCGACGACCTCGGCGAAGATCGTCGTGGCAGGCGGCTTCGGTGTCGGGAAGACGACACTGGTCGGCTCTGTGTCCGAGATCGTGCCGCTGACCACCGAGGCGGTCATGACGGACGCGAGCATCGGGCACGACGACCTGTCGGCGACCCCGAACAAGACGACGACCACGGTCGCGATGGACTTCGGCCGGTTGTCGCTGGACTCGGACCTGATCCTGTACCTGTTCGGTACGCCGGGTCAGCACAGGTTCTGGTTCATGTGGGACGACCTGGTGCGCGGCGCGATCGGCGCCGTCGTGCTGGTGGACACCCGGCGGCTCGCCGACGCGTTCGCCGCGATCGACTTCTTCGACGACCGGCGGCTGCCCTACATCGTGGCCATCAACCGGTTCGAGGGCGTGCTGCACCACCGGGTGAACGATGTCCGGGAAGCGCTCACCATCGACCAGTCGGTCCCGGTCGTCACGTGCGACGCCCGCAACCGCGAGTCGACGAAGCAGATCCTGATCACGTTGGTCGAGCACGCGATGCGCCAGCAGCGCACCGCGGTCCGGGTCTGACCTACTGAACTACGGTGTCGGCTGGTCGGGCTCCGGCTCGACCAGCGCCACCGACGTGATCCGGTGCAGGGTGAACCTGCGGATCTCGTCGTGCGCCTTGTCCAGGCCCTCCAGCACCCCGCCGCCGACGGCGACGGGTGCGACGAACACCTGGCTGGCGACGCCCTGCGCGTCCACGTAGCCGAGCCACACGTCCCGCCGCTCGCGGACCGCCTCCTGCAGCATGCCCATGGTCGCCGCCATGTCGGTCATCCCGCCGCCCGGCCGAGGTGACACCGCTCGGCCCCGCCGTGCTGTCCCGGCCTGGTCGCCGACCCGCAACTGTCGGATGACGGCCGCCAACTGGGCGTCGCTCGGCGTCGGCGGCACCACGGGGTGCCGTTCCGGCCGGGGTCGGGCAGCCACCCGCCGTCCGGCAGGCCGCAGGTCCATCACGCGGCCGTCGGGTCCTTCGGCGGCCGGCGTGAACCCGGCCGAGCGGAGCCCGTCCAGCACGTCGACCAGCGGCAGCGGGCTGATCAGCACGGTCGGCGCGATCCGCCGCAGTTCCAGCCGCATCGCCTGGTTGCTGGCCAGCACCTCGGCCAGCAGCGCCTCGTCGTCACAGCGCAGGAACGAGCCTGCGGCGCCGCCGCGCAGCCTGCCGTGCCGCCGGGCGACGTCGTCGATCAGGTAGTCCAGCGCCTGCGGTACCGGCGTCCTGGACCTGGTGCGGAACAGTTCGTGCAGCTCGGTGGCTGTCCGGCCGGCGTCCAGCGCACGGCGGACGGTCGACTCGCTGACCCGGTAGACCGTCGCCCCGCCCGCCGACTCGACGTCGGCGACCAGGTCCATCTCCTCGGCCAGTTCCGGTTGCAGCGGGCCCGGCGCGACGACGGTCAGGTCGGCCTGGGCCAGCACGTGGTCGATCGGCTCGGGCAGCGCGGCGCCCAACTGCTTCGCCGCCGCCGTCGGGCCCTCGCTGACCAGCGCCCGGCCCGCCGACGTGACCCCGCCCAGTGCCACGACGCCCAGCGTGGTGGCCTCGCTCAGCGTCCAGCGGACGAGGTCGTCGCGCATCCGGCCGCCTCTGCGCGGTGCCCGCCAGGCCAGCAGCGTCATCAGCTCGTCCGGCGACTTGATGCCCTGGCCGGCCGGCAGTTCGCCCAGCGTGCGCAGGATCCAGCGCCGGTCGCGTGGGGCCAGCGGCCTGCGCAGCTCGTCGGACAGCGGTGCGAGCAGCCGATCCCTGTCGTCCCGCAGGCCGGCCAGCCCGGGCAGCCTCGGCAGGTTCAGCCACGCGTTGCCCAGCATGGCCCAGCGCTGCTCGGTGCCAGCGGCCAGCCAGACGTCCGCCTGCGTGGTCGGCACCCATTCCGGCGTCGTGCTCTCGGTGTCGGCCACCAGGTCGGCGCCGACGGCCAGTTCGGCCACCAGCACCGCCATCGGCTCGGTGACCTCCAACTGCTTGGCCAGCCTGCGCTGCTCCCGCACGCCGAGCCCGCCGGCCCGGAGCACCGGCGGCGGCTCCTTCGACCAGAACACGAGCAGGGCCACGACGTGCCGGACCAGTTCGACGGCCTCACCGGCGCCGGTCGCGTCCAGGGTGTCCGCCTGGCGCGCGGTGGTCGCGGGCGTCGGCGGGTTCGGGTGCAGGCGGCCGAGCGGCCGGGAGCCACGCAGGGCGAAGGCGACCTGCCTGGGCAGTTCGACCGTCTCGGTGTCCCTGCGCACCAGCAGGCCCTTGGCCAGCAGCCGCTGTACGGGCGTGGTGGCCTCGCCGTCGCTGTGCCGTGCGTCCCTGGTCCGACCGACCGGCGGCCCGGCGGCCAACGCACCGAGCATCCGGCGCTCGGCCTCGCCCAGCCCGGCCAGCAGTTCGTCGACATCGGCGTCGGCCAGCCCGGGTGACGGCGGGGCCAGCCCGCCCGGGTAGGGCCCGGTGGCCTCCCTGGCGGCCGGCACGACGGCGAACCCGCCATCGGTCGGCCACGCGATGGCCAGCTCGCACAGCCGCTCGACGGCCCGGTCGGCCTGCGTGGCACCGACGTCGGCCCCCAGCAGCCTGCGCAGCTCGGCCCTCGGCACACCGGCGCTGTCCGCGCCACCGACGACGAGGGCGTCGAGTACGGCCAGCGTGAACGCGTCCAGGTCCTCGCAGGCCCTGGCCACCGATGCTCTGGTGGCGGCCCTGGTGGCCAGCACTGTCGTGTCGGCAGGTGGTGGCGTGGCCAGGTCAGGGCGGGCGCGCAACAGCGCGGACAACGTCACGTCGTCCCGCGCGCGCAGCCATTCGGCCAAGGAGGTACCCGGCATCGTGCTACCACGGTATATCGGCCGGGGTGGGGATCAGACGACCGACCGGGCAGTACGGCACACTGTGGGGGTGCATGGGCGTTGCGCCCGCTGACTGCTTGAGGAGGAGCCGTGGCCAAGGGCGAAGCCAAGTCCGACAAGATCGACCCCGGGTGGCCCGCCGCCGCGTACGAACACGAGCACCCGATCGGCGAGTTCACGTCCGACCGTCAGGGCTCGCTGTCCCCGTTCGGTGACGAGTCCTTTCCGGTACCGGCCGAGACCCTGCAATACAAGCACCCGGTCACCGTTATCAACCGCTGACAGGATTAAGGTCCTACCACCGGTTTGTTGACCCTGTGGAGGCCGTGCCATGCCCGTACCTGGCCCTGGATATTCGATCACTATCCGGGTGGAGGTGCCATCCTCGGCCAACGCGGCGGGTGAGCTGGCCTCGGCGATCGGTCGCGTCGGCGGTGTCATCACGGCCTTCGACGTCGTCGACTCGCACGGCGACCGGATCCTGGTGGACATCACGTGCAACGCCACCTCGACGGGGCACGCGAAGGACATCGAGGAGGCGCTGGCCGCGCTGCCCGACGTCGAGGTGCGCAAGGTTTCCGACCGGACCTTCCTGATCCACCTCGGCGGCAAGATCGAGGTCACCTCGAAGGTGCAGCTACGCAACCGTGACGACCTGTCCCGGGCCTACACGCCCGGTGTGGCCAGGGTGTGCCAGGCGATCGCCGCCAACCCGGACGACGCGCGCAGGCTGACCATCAAGCGCAACACCATCGCCGTGGTCACCGACGGCTCCGCCGTGCTCGGACTGGGCAACATCGGGCCCGCCGCCGCGTTGCCCGTGATGGAGGGCAAAGCCGCATTGTTCAAGCGGTTCGGCGAGGTCAACGCGTGGCCGGTCTGTCTGGACACACAGGACACCGAGGAGATCATCCGCACGGTCAAGCTGATCGCCCCGGTGTACGCGGGCATCAACCTGGAGGACATCGCGGCGCCGCGCTGCTTCGAGATCGAGGCCCGGCTGCGCGAGATGCTGGACATCCCGGTGTTCCACGACGACCAGCACGGCACCGCGATCGTCGTCGTCGGCGCCCTGCGCAACGCGCTTCGCGTGGTGGACAAGGACATCAGGGACTGCAAGATCGTGGTCTGCGGTGCCGGCGCCGCCGGGTCGGCGATCATGCGGCTGCTGCTGCACTCCTCGCCACGCGACATCCTCCCCGTCGACATCAACGGGATCGTGCACCCCGGCCGCGGCGGCATGGACGACAACCTGGCCTGGATCGCCGAACACACCAACGCGGACCGGGCCACCGGCAGCCTGCACGACGCGCTCGTCGGCGCGGACGTGTTCATCGGTGTCTCGGCCCCGAACCTGTTCGGCGCGGAGCAGGTCGCCACGATGAACAAGAACGCCGTCGTGTTCGCGCTGGCCAACCCCGACCCGGAGATCGACCCGCTGGAGGCGCAGAAGCACGCGGCCGTCGTGGCCACCGGGCGCAGCGACTACCCGAACCAGATCAACAACGTGCTGGCGTTCCCCGGTGTGTTCCGAGGTCTGCTGGACGCGCAGGCCCGCACCATCACCGACTCGATGCTGCTCGCCGCGGCCGACGCCATCGCCGACGTGGTCACCCCGGACCAGCTCAACGCGTCGTTCATCGTGCCGAGCGTCTTCGACTCCCAGGTCGCGCCCGCCGTCGCCGAGGCCGTCCGGAAGGCGGCCACGGCCGTAACATCGGTAAATGACTGAACTGACCCATCTGGACGCCTCGGGGGCGGCCAGGATGGTCGATGTGTCCGCCAAACAGGCCACGGCCCGCACCGCGGTGGCCACCGGCATCGTGCGGACCACCGCCGAGGTGATCGCGCTGCTGCGGACCGACGAGTTGCCCAAGGGTGACGCCATGGCCACCGCCAGGATCGCCGGCATCATGGCGGCCAAGCGCACCCCGGACCTGATCCCGCTGTGCCACCCCATCGCGCTCACCGGGGTCACGGTGGACCTGGCGGTCGGCGCGACCGACGTGGTGATCACCGCCACAGTGCGCACGACCGACCGGACCGGTGTCGAGATGGAGGCGCTGACCGCGGTGGCCGGCGCCGGGCTCGCGCTGCACGACATGATCAAGGCGGTCGACCCCGCCGCCGTGCTGGACGCGGTGCGGGTGGAGAGCAAGGACGGCGGCAAGACCGGCCGCTGGACCCGACCGGAGGACCGATGAGCCGTACCGCCAGGGTGATCGCAGCGTCCAACCGCGCGGCCGCCGGTGTCTACGAGGACAGGACCGGTCCGGTCATCGCGGCCTGGCTGCGGGAACGTGGCTACCAGACGCCCGAGCCGATCGTGGTGCCCGACGGCGAGCCGGTGGCCACGGCGCTGGCCGATGCCGTCGCTGCAGGCGTGAACGTCGTCGTGACGACCGGCGGCACCGGCATCAGCCCCACCGACCGGACGCCGGAGGCGACCAGGACGGTGCTGGACTACGAGGTGCCGGGCGTCGCCGACGCCATCCGGGCCGCCGGGCTGCCCAAGGTGCCCACCGC
>DATATV010000005.1:0-143338 GCA_036268615.1 Pseudonocardiaceae bacterium | reverse complement strand
GATTCCGGATCTGGATGCCCGGGGTAATCGGGTGGTGGATGATTCGTTTCTGATGGCGTTCAACGCGCACTACGAGGACATCGAGTTCACCCTGCCCGGCCCTGACTACGGCCAGTCCTGGGGCGTCGTGGTGGACACCGCCGCCGGTGAGGTGAGCGCCGAACCCGGCATCGAAACCGTCTCGGCGGGCGGCACGCTGACCGTCGTGGCACGGTCGCTGGTGTTGTTGCAACGCGTCGAGCAGGGCAAGGAGTGACGATTCCCAGTTCCACCTACCGGTTGCAGCTGCGGCCGGAATTCACCTTCCAGGACGCCACCGACCTGGTCGACTACCTGCACCGGCTGGGCATCGGCGCGATCTACGCCTCGCCGGTGCTGGACGCCGCCCCCGGCTCGACCCACGGTTACGACGTGGTCGACCCGACCCGGGCGCGCCCCGCGCTCGGCGGTGAGCAGGGCCGGCACGAGCTCGCCGTGCGACTCCAGCAGGCCGGGCTCGGCCTGGTCGTGGACATCGTGCCCAACCACGTTTCGGTGGAGGTCCCGCCGGTGAACCCGTGGTGGTGGGACGTGCTGAAGTACGGCCGCGAGTCGCGCTACGCCGGCTTCTTCGACATCGACTGGTCCCGCCCCCGGGTGCTGGTGCCGGTGCTCGGCGACGACGACGCGGTGGCCGAACTCGCCGTCGACGGCGACGAACTGACCTACTACGACCACCGGTTCCCGATCGCGCCCGGCACCGGCGAGGGCAGCCCGCAGCAGGTGCACGACCGCCAGCACTACGAACTCGTCGGCTGGCGCCGGGGCAACGCCGAACTGAACTACCGCCGGTTCTTCGACATCACCACGCTGGCCGCGGTCCGGGTCGAGGACCCCGAGGTGTTCGCCGAGACGCACGGCGAGGTGCTGCGCTGGGTGGCCGCCGGTGAGGTGACCGGCCTGCGGGTGGACCACCCGGACGGGCTGGCCGCGCCCGGCGAGTACATGCGCAGGCTGCGGGCGGCCGCGCCCGGCGCGTGGCTGGTGGTGGAGAAGATCCTGCACCCGGGCGAGTCGATGCCGACCAGCTGGCCGGTGGACGGCACCACCGGCTACGACGCGCTGCGCGAGATCTGCGGTGTGTTCATCGACCGCTCGGCCGAGCAGCGGTTCACCGACCTGGCCGAGAAGCTCGGCGCGGGCACCGACTTCGCGGCCATGCAGGAGCAGGCCCGGCGACTGGTCACCGACACCATCCTGGTGGCCGAAGTACACCGGATCGCCGCGCTGCTGTCCGGAGTGGACGCCGAGACCGCGCGGGCCGTCGTCGCCGAGACGATGATCGCCTTCCCGGTCTACCGCTCCTACCTGCCCGAGGGCGGCACGCACCTCGCCGAGGCGATCCAGCAGGCCCGGCGGAGCCGGCCGGAGCTGGCCATGGCGCTGGCCGAGCTGGACCGGCAGCTCCGGGACGAACCCGGCGGCGAGCTGGCCACCCGGTTGCAGCAGACCTCCGGCATGGTGGTCGCCAAGGGCACCGAGGACACCACGTTCTACCGGTTCGCCCGGTTCGCCGCGCTCAACGAGGTCGGCGGCTCCCCCGACCGGTTCGGCGTCGACGTGGCCGAGTTCCACACTCTGGCCGCCGCCCGCGCGGCCGGCCAGCCGGCCACGATGACAACGCTGACCACGCACGACACCAAGCGCTCCGAGGACGCGCGGGCCCGGCTGGCGGTTTTGTCCGAGCTGCCCGACGAGTTCGCGGCGGCCGTTGAGCGGTGGTCGGCCCGACGTGCGATCGACGAGCCGACGCTCAACCTACTGGCCTGGCAGGCGTTGCTGGCGGCCTGGCCGATCAGCCCCGAGCGGCTGCGCGGCTACCTGGACAAGGCGGCGAAGGAAGCCAAGATCCGGACGAGCTGGATCGACCACGACGAGCAGTTCGAACAGGCCGTCGCGGCGTGGCCGGCCGAGGTCCTCGACGACCCGGAGTTGGCCGCGGACGTGGCCGACTTCGCCGGGCGGATCAGCGGGCCGGGCTGGTCCAACGCGCTGGGCCAGAAACTGGTGCAGCTGACCGCACCCGGGGTGCCCGACGTCTACCAGGGCACCGAACTGTGGGATCTGTCCCTTGTGGACCCGGACAACCGCAGGCCGGTGGACTTCGCGGTACGCAAGGACATCCTGGCCCGGATCGAGAACGGCTGGCTTCCCGGGATCGACGACTCCGGCGCGGCCAAACTGCTCGTGGTCAACCGGGCGCTGACGCTGCGCCGGGAACGGCCCGCGCTGTTCCACGGCTACCGCCCGCTGTCGGCCGAGGGCCCGGCGGCGGCGCACGCACTCGCCTTCGCGCGCGGCACCGACCTGGTCACGGTGGCCACCCGGCTGCCGGTGCGGTTGGCGGCCGAGGGCGGTTGGCGGGACACCGTCCTGCCGTTGCCGGCCGGCGGTGGCTGGACCGACCTGCTCACCGACGCGCCGGTCGAGGGCGACCTCCCGGCGCTGGGTGAGCTGCTCGGCCGGTATCCGGTGGCGCTCCTGGTCCGGGGAGAGCTGTGAGCTTCGCGGTGTGGGCGCCGGCGCACGAGCGCGTCCGGGCCCGGGTGGACGGCGTCGACCACGAGATGACCGGCGGCGAGGGCGGCTGGTGGCGGGTCGACACCGCCGGGACCGACTACGCGTTCCTGCTCGGCGACGACGACACCCCGCTGCCCGACCCGCGCTCGGCCTGGCAGCCCGAGGGCGTGCACCAGCCCTCCCGGGTCTACGACCACGGCGCCTTCGGCTGGACCGACGGCGGCTGGACCGGCCGCGCGCTGCCCGGCAGCGTGGTCTACGAGTTGCACATCGGCACGTTCACCCCCGACAGCACGTTCGACTCGGCGATCGAACGGCTGGATCACCTGGTCGAGCTGGGCATCACCCTGGTCGAGGTGCTGCCGGTCAACTCGTTCGACGGCACCGCGGGCTGGGGTTACGACGGCGTGCTCTGGGGCGCGGTGCACCAGCCCTACGGCGGGCCGGACGGCTTCAAGCGCTTCGTGGACGCCTGCCACGGCCGCGGCCTCGGCGTCGTGCTGGATGTGGTCTACAACCACCTCGGCCCGTCCGGCGCCTACCTCGGCCGGTTCGGCCCGTACTTCGCCGGGCAGAGCGACTGGGGTCCGAGCCTCAACCTGGACGGCCCCGACTCCGACGAGGTCCGCCGGTACGTGCTGGACAACGCGCTGGGCTGGTTTCGCGACTTCCACGTGGACGCCCTGCGACTGGATGCCGTGCACGCGCTGACCGACCGGCGGGCGACGCACCTGCTGGAGGAACTCGCCGTCGCGGTCGAGGGACTGGCCGCGGCGCTGGGCCGCCCGCTCACGCTGATCGCCGAGTCCGACCAGAACGACCCGAAGCTGGTGACCACCCGGGACGGCGGCGGCTACGGGCTGAACGCGCAGTGGTCCGACGACCTGCACCACAGCCTGCACGTACGGCTGTCCGGGGAGACCGACGGCTACTACGCCGACTTCGCCGCGCCCGGGGCGCTGGCCCGCACGTTGCGCCAGGTGTTCTTCCACGCCGGCACCTGGTCGTCCTTCCGCGGCCGGACCCACGGGCGACCGGTGAACACCCAGCGCACGCCCGCCCACCGGTTCCTGGGCTACCTGCAGAACCACGACCAGGTGGGCAACCGGGCCACCGGAGACCGGCTGTCGGCGACCGTGCCACTCGGGCGACTGGCCTGCGGCGCGGCCATCCTGTTCTGTTCGCCCTACACGCCGATGGTGTTCATGGGCGAGGAGTGGGCGGCCAGCACGCCCTGGCAGTTCTTCGCGTCGTTCCCCGATCCGGAGCTGGCCGAGGCGGTGCGGACCGGCCGACGCCGCGAGTTCTCCCGGCACGGCTGGGGCGAGACCGAGGTACCCGACCCGATGGACCCGGCAACGGTGCGCGCGTCCCGGCTCGACTGGGCCGAGGTGGCCCAGCCGGAGCACCGCGAGATGCTCGACCTCTACCGGTCGCTGATCAGGCTGCGCCGGGAACATCCGGAACTCGCCGACCCGTGGCTGCACCGGTTGGTCGTGCGGACCGCGCCGGACGACTCGTGGCTCGTGCTGCACCGAGGTGAGCTGCGGCTGGCCGTCAACTTCGGTCCGACGGCACAGTCGGTACCGCTGGACGGGTGGGCCGGCGCCGTGCTGCTGTCCCGGGGCGGCGCGTCGGCCTCCGACGATCAGGCGAACCTGCCGCCCGACTCGTTCGTGTTGATCGACGTTTCCGCTGGTAGCTGACGTGCCGGCGAGCAGCCGGTCGATCAACTACGCAACGCGACTGCCCAGTTACCCAAGATCGCTGGAATGATGTTCAGATATGGCCACCCGATCCGTCACCGACGCCGCCCTCCGACCCGGCCAACCCTTTCCGTTGGGCGCGCACCCGGAGGCGGGCGGGGTCCGGTTCGCGGTGCTCTCGCCGGTCGCCGACGCCGTTGAGGTGTGCCTGATCGGTGAGGACGGCGCCGAGCGGCGGATCGAGCTGACCGAGCGCACGTTCGGTGTCTGGCACGGTCTGGTGCCGGGGGTGACGCCGGGCCAGCAGTACGGCTACCGGGTGCACGGGCCGTATGAGCCCTCCCGCGGGCTGCGCTGCAATCCGGCGAAACTGCTGGTCGACCCGTACGCGACGCGCATCACCGGCCAGCTGACCGACCTGCGCGCGGCGCAGGGCTACATCGGCGACCCGATGCGCGGGCGGATGTCGACCCGGGACTCGCTGGGCAGCGTGCCGCTGTCGGTGGTCACCTCGCCCGGTGGGCCGGACACCGGGACGCGGCCGGAGATCCCGTTCGAGGAGACGGTGATCTACGAGCTGCACGTGAAGGGTTTCACCGAGGCACATCCCGACATTCCGCCCCGACTGCGGGGCACCTACCTGGGCATCTCGCACCCGGTGGCGATCGAACACCTGGTCCGGCTCGGCGTGACCAGCGTCGAACTGCTGCCGGTGCACTCGTTCACCGACGAGCCCGCGCTGATCCGGCGCGGCCGGCACAACTACTGGGGCTACTCGCCGCTGGGCTACTTCGCGCCGCACGCCGGTTACGCCAGCGAGCCCGGCCGGGAGGTCGAGGAGTTCCGCACGATGGTCGCCGCGCTGCACTCGGTGAACATCGAGGTGCTCGTCGACGTGGTCTACAACCACACGTGCGAGAGCGGACCGGAGGGTCCGACCCTGAGCTGGCGCGGCCTGGACGCGCCCGCCTACTACCTGCACCGGGCGGGCGGGCGGCCGGTGGACATCACCGGCTGCGGCAACACGCTGGACGCGGGCTCGCCGACCGTGGTCCGGCTGGTGACCGACTCACTGCGGTACTGGACCACCGAACTGGGGGTCGACGGCTTCCGGTTCGACCTGGCCAGCACACTCGGTCGGCCCGGCGGGGGTCTGTTCGACCGGAACTCCACGATGCTGACCGCGATCACCACCGACCCGGTGCTCTCCCGGTGCAAGCTGATCGCCGAGCCGTGGGACGCGACCGGCGACGGTTACCGGGTGGGCGAGTTCGGTGTGCAGTGGGCGGAGTGGAACGGCAGGTACCGGGACAGCGTGCGCGACTTCTGGCGCGGCCAGACCGGCGTGCGCGACCTCGCCTACCGGCTGTCCGGCTCGTCCGACCTGTACGCCGACGACCTGCGCCGACCGTGGCAGTCGATCAACTTCATCACCGCGCACGACGGCTTCACGCTGCGGGATCTGGTCTCCTACAACGGAAAGCACAACGAAGCCAACGGCGAGGACAACCGCGACGGCACCAACGACAACCGCTCGTGGAACCACGGCACCGAGGGCGACACGGTCGACGCCGACGTGCTGACGCTGCGCGCGCGGCAGGCCCGCAACCTGCTGGCCACCCTGCTGCTGTCCACCGGCACGCCGATGCTGACCGCGGGCGACGAGCTGTGGCGAACCCAGAACGGCAACAACAACGCGTACTGCCTGGACAACGAGACCTCGTGGCTGAACTGGATGCCCTCGGCCGACGCCGACTCGATGCTCGCGTTCACCCGGCGGCTGGTGCATCTGCGCGCCAACAGTCCGGCGCTGCGGCAGCCGCAGTTCTTCGAGGGTCGGACCACGCCGACCGGCGATCCCGATCTTGTCTGGCTCAAGGTCGACGGCACCGAGATGACCGAGACCGACTGGTTCGACGAGGGCCGTCGGACGTTGTGCATGTGGATCGACGGGTCCAACAGTCAGTCGCGGACCCGGAATGGCGAGTTGATCTCTGATCACTCGTGGTTGTTGTTGATGCATTCGGGCGAGGAGGCGGTGGAGGTGGTGCTGCCGCAGGCCGAGTTCGGGGTTACCTTCCAGCCCACGTTGGATACCTCTACGGCTGACGGGTCGCCGGGTACGCCTGGGGCGTTGGGGGCCGGGGAGACGGTTTTGTTGGTGGCGCATTCGTTGTTGTTGTTGCGGGCGCCTCGGCTCAGCGCGTAGCGCTGAGTCTTTGGTTGTTAGCGGGAGCGGGCCGAAGTTCAGGCGATGCTGCTGGGCGGCGCGCTCCCCCACGCGCGACTGCTATCGGGCTGTTGTGGTCTTCTTTGCCGCCGTGCGGCGGTCCAAAGATTCAAGAGTGCCCTCGCCGGGCGGCCAGGTCGACGAGATGGCACTGGATCACTCTCTTTGCCCGGGGTTTTTCTCCCCTTGCTCTGCTCAGTGGGGTAGTACCACTCGGCCCAGTTCTGCCGACAGGGCCAGTGAGTTGTGCTTCGGTAGCACTCGGACCGTGTAACCGATTGCTCCGGTCCTCGGGATCGGCAGCTCCAGCTCGTAGTGGTCGGTGCCTACGTAGCGCATGGGGGTGGTGACCAGGTCGTACAGTTCGCCGGTCTCGCCCACTCGGCCGAAGACTGCTTGTACTTCTACCTCGGCGGGGTCCAGGTCGCCGTGCTCCACCACGGCTGACACACGCACCGGGTCGCCGAACGCCACTCCGGTGTCCCTTGAGTCGAGCGCGGCCAGTTCAAGATCGACTACTCGGACCCTGGTCCAGTGCGCGCGCAGTCGGTCCCGGTAGGCGGCCAACTCCTTCGCTCCGGCGAAGCCGTCGGCGACGATCGCGGCCGCTGAGCGGGCTGCCGGGGTGTACAGGTTGTCCACGTACTCCCGGACCATCCGGGCCGCCTGCACCTGCGGGCCCAACGTCGCCAGCGTGTGGCGGACCTTGGCCAGCCAACCGGTGGGCACGCCCTCGGGACGGTCGTAGAACAGTGGGACGACCTGCTGATCGAGCAGCTCGTACAGGGCCGCGGCCTCCAGGTCGTCGCGGCGGTTCGGGTCCGGGATACCGTCGGCGGTAGGGACGGCCCAGCCGTTCTCGCCGTCGTAGAACTCGTCCCACCAGCCATCGCGGATGGACAGGTTGAGACCACCGTTGAGCGCCGACTTCATTCCGGACGTGCCGCACGCCTCCATCGGGCGCATCGGGTTGTTCAGCCACACGTCGCAACCCGCGTAGAGGTAGCGCGCCATCGACATGTCGTAGTTGGGCAGGAACACGATGCGGTGACGCACACCCGCCTCATCGGCGTAGCGCACGATCTGCTGGATCAGGGTCTTGCCGCCGTCGTCCGCCGGGTGGGACTTGCCGGCGACCACCAGCTGGACCGGGCGCTGCGGGTCGAGCAGCATCTCGCGCAGGCGCTCGGGGTTGCGCAGCATCAGGGTCAGCCGCTTGTAGGTAGCCACCCGCCTGGCGAAACCGATGGTCAGCACGTCCGGGTCGAAGACCGAGTCGGTCCAGCCCAACTCCAGCTCGGACGCGCCGCGCTGCAACCACGATCGGCGCACCCGCCGCCGTACCTCGCCGACCAGCCGGGCCCGCAGCGCGCAACGCAGGTCCCACAGCTGTTCGTCCGACACTCCCCCGAGGTCACGCGGCAACCCGGCCGAGTGATCTTCAGGTTCACCCAGCAGGGTTGTGGTCTCCTCGGCCGCCCAGGTCGGGCCGTGGACGCCGTTGGTCACCGAGCCGATCGGCACCTCGGTCGCGTCGAAGCCCGGCCACATGCCGTGGAACATCTCCCGGCTGACGGCACCGTGCAGCTTCGACACGCCGTTGGCCCGCTGGCCGAGGCGCAGGCCCATGTGGGCCATGTTGAACACGCCCGGGTTGTCCTCGGCACCCAACGCGAGGATGCGCTGCAACGGCAGACCAGGCAGCAACCTGTCGGTACCGAAGTAGTGCCGCACCATGTCCACCGGGAACCGGTCGATACCCGCCGGGACCGGCGTGTGCGTGGTGAACACCGTGCCCGCGCGCACCGCGGACAGTGCCTGGTCGAAGTCGAGACCGGCGCCGGCGACGAGTTCGCGGATGCGCTCCAGGCCCAGGAAGCCGGCGTGTCCCTCGTTGGTGTGAAAGACCTCGGGCTCGGGACGGCCGGACAGCTCGCAGTACAGCCGGACCGCGCGGACCCCGCCGATGCCGGCCAGGATCTCCTGCCGGATGCGGTGGTCCTGGTCCCCGCCGTAGAGCCGGTCGGTGATCGCCCGCAGGTCCTCGTCGTTGCCCGCCACGTCCGAGTCGAGCAGCAGCAGCGGAATCCGGCCCACCGTGGCCAGCCAGACCTTGGCCAGCAACACCCGGTCCCCCGGCATCCCTACCTGCACCAACACCGGCGCACCGGTCGGTTCGGTGAGCAGTTCCAGGGGCAGCTCGCGCGGGTCCAACTCGGGGTAGTGCTCCAACTGCCAGCCGTCCGCCGACAGTGTCTGGCGGAAGTAGCCGGAGTGGTAGAACAGGCCGACGGCGATCAGCGGCACGCCCAGATCCGACGCGGCCTTGAGGTGATCGCCGGCCAGCACGCCCAGCCCACCGGAGTAGTTGGGCAGCGCCTCGGTGACACCGAACTCCATGGAGAAATAAGCGATCGAGTGAGTGAAGGCTGCGCCCGCCGCGTCATGATCACCGCGCTGATACCAACGGGGCTCAGAAACATAACGATTAAGATCATCAGCCAGGGCCACGCAGCTGGCCACGAACTGTTCATCTTCGGCCAACGCGGCCAACCGTGCCGGATCGACCTCGGCCAACAGCCGCAGCGGGTCGCCGTCGGTGTCGGCCCACAGCCTCGGGTCGATCGCGGCGAACAGGTCCTGGGTGGGTGGATGCCAGGTCCAGCGCAGGTTGCTGGCGAGGGTGTTCAGTGCGGTCAGGGCGGCCGGAAGGCTGGCCCGGACTGTCAACCGGCGTGCTGCTCGCATGCCGAGGCACCCTACCGGCCGGCCGATTGGATCATCGGCACCGACCTGCGGCCCCGTCCCCGGCGACGGGCACGCGACAGCTGGGTTACCGCTGAATGACCACTCTGGACAGCGGACGCCCGGAAACGGAGAGTGGGAGCCGACACGTGTGCATTGACCCAGGACTGGGTACCTGTCATTTGAAAGTCCCCGGTGACAGGCGAGTTGATCGAACAGGGCACACTAACGACGCCGCGGCCCGGCCGCGCTGCAAAAAGCGAAAGGGGCGCTGTCCATGACCGGTCGGCTCGGCATCGACGACGTGACCCCACGGGTCGGCTGTGGCCAGTATCCGGCCAAAGCTGTTGTGGGTGAACACATTCCGGTGTCCGCCACGGTGTGGCGGGACGGCCATGACGCGGTCGCCGCCACCGTGTTCTGGCGTGGGCCGAACGATCGGGTGTCCCGGCAGACACGAATGGTGGAACAGGGCAAGGGGCTCGACCTGTTTGCCGCCGTCGTGGTGCCCGACATCGAGGGCATGTGGACCTATCGGGTGGACGCCTGGAGTGATCCGTGGGCGACCTGGCGGCACACGGTCGAGGTGAAGGTTGCCGCCGGACAGGGCGCCGACGAACTGGCCAACGATCTTGAGTCGGGTGCCCGCCTGCTGGACCGGGTCTCCCGCCGCCCCGACCGCCGGCACGAACGGGCCATGCTGGCCACCGCCGCCGCGGCCCTGCGCGACGAGCACCGCAGCCTCGCCGAGCGGGTCGCGCCGGCGCTCTCGGCCGACGTTATCCGGATCATGCACGACTACCCGGTGCGCGAGCTGATCACCAAGTCCAAGCCGCAGAAGATGTGGGTGGACCGCAAACGCGCCGCCTACGGCTCCTGGTACGAGTTCTTCCCGCGCTCCACCGGCGGCGTCGACGAGTCCGGCCGGCCGGTACACGGCACCTTCGCCACCGCGACCGCGGCCCTGGACCGGATCGCCGACATGGCCTTCGACGTCGTCTACCTTCCACCGATCCACCCGATCGGACGAGTGAACCGCAAGGGCGCCAACAACACCCTCGACGCCGACGAGAACGACGTCGGGTCGCCCTGGGCGATCGGCGCCGACGAGGGCGGGCACGACGCGATCCACCCGGACCTCGGCACGATCGAGGACTTCGACCGGTTCGTCTGCCGCGCCGAGGAGCTGGGCATGGAGGTCGCGATCGACCTCGCCCTCCAGGCCGCGCCCGACCACCCGTGGGTGCTCAAGCACCCGGAGTTCTTCACCACTCGGCCGGACGGCAGCATCGCCTACGCCGAGAACCCGCCCAAGAAGTACCAGGACATCTATCCGATCAACTTCGACAACGATCCGCAGGCGATCTACGCCGAGGTGCTGCGGGTCGTACTGCACTGGGTCGAGCACGGGGTCAAGATCTTCCGGGTCGACAACCCGCACACCAAGCCACCAGACTTCTGGGCCTGGCTGATCAGCTCGGTCAAGGACGCGCACCCCGAGGTGCTCTTCCTCTCCGAGGCGTTCACCCGCCCGGCGATCATGTGGGGCCTGGCCCGGTTGGGCTTCACCCAGAGCTACACCTACTTCACCTGGCGGACCTCGAAGGAGGAGCTCGTCGAGTTCGGCGTCGACCTGCTCGAACACTGGAACGAGGGCCGGCCCAACCTGTTCGTGAACACCCCGGACATCCTGCACGAGTCGCTCCAGCACCACGGTCCTGGCGTGTTCGCGCTGCGTGCGGCGCTGGCCGCGACGATGTCGCCGACCTGGGGTGTGTACTCCGGCTTCGAGCTCTACGAGCACCAGGCGGTGCGGCCGGGCAGCGAGGAGTACCTCAACTCGGAGAAGTACGAGCTGCGGCCGCGCGACTACGCCGGCGCGCTGGCCGAAGGCCGGTCGCTGGAACCGTGGCTGCGCAGACTCAACGAGATCCGGCGGGCGCACCCGGCGTTGCAGCAGATGCGCACGCTGCGCTTCCACCACGTGGACAACGACGCGCTGCTCGCCTACTCGAAACAGGACCCGGCGACCGGTGACACGGTGATCACCGTCGTGAACCTCGACCCCCACGAAGCTCAGCAGGGCACGCTCTGGCTCGACCTGCCGGAGCTGGGATTCGAGTGGCAGGACGGCCTCATCGCGCACGACGAGGTCACCGGGGAGACGTGGAACTGGGGTCAGGCCAACTTCGTGCGCCTGGAACCGTGGCGCACCGCCGCGCACGTGGTGAGCGTCCGGCGCCAACTCGGCAACTAGTCGAACAATCGAAGATCCGCACCCGAACCCCCGGGCCAGCAGGCACGCGGGGGCTGACCGAACGCACCCGCAATGAGGTGGGACGAGGTGAAGCTCATGGACGACGGGCACCGGCCCGACGCGGCGCTCGACCTGGATGGCGTGCCGCACACAGGTGAGGCGATCGACGCCGACGGCATGTTGGTCGAGCCGCAGGCGGAGGATTTCCGCTCGGCGATACAGGCCCCGAGCAGTCCGGAGTGGTTCAAGGGAGCCGTGTTCTACGAAGTGCTCGTGCGGGCCTTCAGCGACTCCAACGGCGATGGCACCGGTGATCTGCGCGGGCTGGCCGGCCGGTTGGACTACCTTGAGTGGCTCGGCGTCGACTGTCTGTGGCTGCCGCCGTTCTATGCGTCGCCGCTGCGCGACGGGGGCTACGACATCAGCGACTTCCGCGCGGTGCTGCCCGAGTTCGGCAGCGTCGAGGACTTCGTCTACCTGCTCGACGAGGCACACGCGCGCGGCATCCGGGTGATCACCGACCTGGTGCTCAACCACACCTCGGACGCGCACCCGTGGTTCCAGCAGTCGCGTACCGAG
The DNA here is from genome assembly GCA_036268615.1 of Pseudonocardiaceae bacterium. Taxonomy (GTDB): domain Bacteria; phylum Actinomycetota; class Actinomycetes; order Mycobacteriales; family Pseudonocardiaceae; genus DATATV01. Next base: position 131,262 of record DATATV010000005.1, on the reverse strand, counting down.
CCCGACGGACCGTACGGCAACTACTACGTGTGGAGCGACGACGACACGCGTTATGCCGACGCGCGGATCATCTTCGTGGACACCGAGACGTCCAACTGGACCTACGACCCGGTGCGCGGACAGTTCTACTGGCACCGGTTCTTCTCCCACCAGCCCGACATGAACTTCGAGAACCCCGACGTCCAGGACGCCATGCTGGACGTGCTGCGGTTCTGGCTGGACCTGGGCATCGACGGTTTCCGGCTGGACGCGGTGCCCTACCTGTTCGAGCAGGAGGGCACCAACTGCGAGAACCTGCCGCGCACGCACGAGTTCCTCAAGCGCTGCCGCAAGGTGGTCGACGACGAGTACCCGGGCCGGGTGCTGCTGGCCGAGGCCAACCAGTGGCCCTCCGACGTGGTCGAGTACTTCGGCGACCCGGCGGTCGGCGGCGACGAGTGCCACATGGCGTTCCACTTCCCGGTGATGCCCCGGATCTTCATGGCCGTGCGCCGGGAGAGCCGCTTCCCGATCTCGGAGGTGCTGACCCAGACCCCGAAGATCCCCGACGGCTGCCAGTGGGGCATCTTCCTGCGTAACCACGACGAGTTGACCCTGGAGATGGTCACCGACGAGGAACGCGACTACATGTACGCGGAGTACGCCAAGGACCCGCGGATGAAGGCGAACATCGGCATCCGCCGACGGCTCGCGCCGCTGCTGGACAACGACCGCAACCAGCAGGAACTGTTCACCGCGATGCTGCTCTCGCTGCCCGGCTCGCCCGTTCTGTACTACGGTGACGAGATCGGCATGGGCGACAACATCTGGCTTGGTGACCGAGACGCGGTGCGGACACCGATGCAGTGGACACCCGACCGCAACGCCGGATTCTCCGGCTGCGATCCTGGGCGGATCTATCTGCCGGTGATCATGGACCCGATCTACGGTTTCCAGGCGATCAACGTCGAAGCTCAGTTGAACAACGTTTCCTCGCTGTTGAACTGGACCAGGCGGATGATCGAAGTTCGCAAGCAGCACCATGCGTTCGCCGAGGGCGAGTTCATCGATCTCGGTGGTTCCAACCCCAGCGTGCTGGCTTACAAGCGGCAGTGGCTCCGACCGGACGGGAGGCAGGACGTCGTGTTGTGTGTGAACAACCTGTCGCGCTTCCCGCAGCCGGTCGAGCTGGATCTGTCGCAGCACCACGGAAGCACTCCGGTGGAGCTCACCGGCGGCGTGCGCTTCCCCCAAATCGGTGAGCTGTCGTATCTGCTGACTCTGCCGGGACACGGTTTCTACTGGTTCCAGCTGGTCGAGCCGGGCGACTGAGGCGAAGCGGAGGTGAGTCACTTGACCGACCCCCACGAGCTGGTCGACAAACTGGTAACCGAACTACCGGGTTGGCTGCCCGCCCGGCGGTGGTTCGCGGGCAAGGACCGGCCGATCACGGCGGTCAACCAGTTGGCCACCACGGTGCTGCTGGACGGCGAGCCGCTGTTGTTGCACCTGGTCGTCGAGGTCGTCCAGGCCGACCGCAGCGAGCCCTACCAGCTGTTGATCGGCAGCAGAGCGCAGTTGCCCGAGTACCTCGGGTCCAGCTGGATCGGCACCGAGAACGGCCTGCCCTGTTATGAGGCCAGCACCGACGCGGACCTGACCGCTCACCTGCTGGACCTCATCGTGGCCGGCGGTCAGGCGGGCTCCCTCCGCTTCGCACCCGAGCCGGATGTCGAGCTCGTCGGTGACCTGCGTGCCAGGGCGATCACCTCCGAGCAGAGCAACACCTCGCTGGTGTTCGGCAACCAGTACATCCTCAAGCTGTTCCGCAAGCTGACCCCCGGGCTCAACCCGGACCTCTTACTGCACCGGGCGCTGTGGGCGGTGGGCTGTGAGCACATCGCCCAGCCGCTCGGTTCCATCACCGGCGAACTGGCCGGTTCGCCGGTCACCATCGGGATGCTGTCGCAGTTCCTGCCCGACGCGGTGGACGGCTGGGCGATGGCCAAGACCAGCGTGCGCGACCTGATGGCCGACCCGGAGTTCCGGGCCGACGAGGTCGGCGGCGACTTCGCCAGCGAGGCACAGCGGCTCGGCCACGCGGTGGCCACCGTGCACACCGACCTGCAACGCGCGCTGGGCACCCAGGAGGCCGACGCCGACGAGTTCGAGCGCACGGTCAAGGCCATGCAGGTGCGGCTGGACCTGGTCGCCGGGCGGGTGCCGCAGCTGGCCGAGTACGCCCCGGCACTGACCGAGGCGTTCGAGCAGGTGCGCGACGTGGACGCGCCGGTGTTCATGCAGTTCATCCACGGCGACCTGCACCTCGGGCAGGTGTTGCGCACGGTCAGCGGCTGGCTGCTGATCGACTTCGAGGGCGAACCCGCGGCCTCGGCCGCGGAGCGGGCCGCGCTGCGGTCGCCGCTGCGCGACGTGGCCGGGATGCTGCGATCCTTCGACTACGCGGCCCACCAGATGCTCGTCGGGCACCCCGACGACCCCAAACTGACCGAGCGCGCCATCGAATGGGCCCGGCGCAACCGCGCCGCGTTCTGCGAGGGCTACGCCGAGGCGGCCGCCGACACCATCGGCGACCCGCGCGAACACGGTGCGCTGCTACGGGCGTTCGAACTCGACAAGGCCGTCTACGAAGTGGCCTACGAGCACGCGAACCGTCCGGAGTGGCTGGCCGTGCCACTGTCGTCCATCGCCAGGATCACCGCTGGAGGCGAATAATCCGTGAACGCTGTGCCTGTCGACCTCGCCGGCGTTGCGCCGTCGGCCCAGGACATCGACCGGTTGCTGGCCGGCTCGCACCACGACCCGCACTCCGTTCTCGGCGTGCACAAGGGCAAGAACGGCGTGGTGGCCAGGGTGTTGCGGCCCGGCGCCAGCGCGGTGGCCGTGGTCTCCGGTGACCGCCGGTTCGAGCTCAAGCGCGTCGTCGACGGCCTGTTCGCCGGCGCGCTGCCCGAACACCCCGGCGCCTACCAGTTGGAGGTCGACTACCAGGGCCGGGTGGTGACCGCCGACGACCCGTACCGGTGGCTGCCCACCGTCGGCGAACTCGACCTGCACCTGATCGGCGAGGGCCGGCACGAACGGCTCTGGGACGTGCTCGGCGCGCACCTGCGGGACTACGAGACGCCGGAACGGATCGTCGAGGGCGTGTCCTTCGCGGTGTGGGCGCCGACCGCGCGCGGGGTGCGGGTGATCGGCGACTTCAACGGCTGGGACGGGCGCGCCAACCCGATGCGGTCGCTCGGTTCCTCGGGTGTCTGGGAGGTGTTCATCCCGGACGTGCCGGTGGGCACCCGCTACAAGTTCCGCATCCTGGGCACGGACGGCGCGTGGCACGAGAAGGCCGACCCGATGGCCTTCGCGACCGAGAAGCCGCCGGCGACGGCGTCGGTGGTGACGCGGTCCGGCCATGTCTGGGGCGACGACGACTGGGCGGCCACCCGCGCGGCGACCAACTGGGCCAATGCCCCGATGAGCGTCTACGAGGTGCACCTCGGCTCGTGGCGGACCGGCCTCGGCTACCGCGAGCTCGCCGACGAACTGGCCGACTACGTCACCGAGACCGGCTTCACGCACGTGGAGCTGCTGCCGGTGGCCGAGCACCCGTTCGGCGGGTCGTGGGGTTACCAGGTCACCTCCTACTACGCGCCGACCTCGCGGTTCGGCAGTCCGGACGACTTCCGCTACTTCGTCGACCGGCTGCACCAGCGCGGCATCGGTGTGCTGGTGGACTGGGTGCCGGCGCACTTCCCCCGGGACAGCTGGGCGCTGGCCCGGTTCGACGGCTCGCCGCTCTACGAGCACGCCGACCCGCGCCGCGGCGAGCAGCCCGACTGGGGCACGCTCGTGTTCGACTTCGGCCGCAACGAGGTGCGCAACTTCCTGGTGGCCAACGCGCTCTACTGGATCGAGGAGTTCCACCTCGACGGGCTGCGGGTGGACGCGGTCGCCTCGATGCTCTACCTGGACTACTCGCGCAAGGAAGGGCAGTGGCTGCCCAACGAGTTCGGCGGCCGGGAGAACCTGGACGCGGTGCGGTTCCTCCAGGAACTCAACGCAACCGTCTACAAGAGACACCCCGGCGTGGTGATGGTGGCCGAGGAGTCGACCGCGTGGCCCGGCGTCACCCGGCCGACCCACCTCGGCGGGCTCGGTTTCGGTTTCAAGTGGAACATGGGCTGGATGCACGACACGCTGCACTATCTGAGCCGCGAGCCGGTGCACCGGTCGTTCCACCACAACGAGATGACCTTCTCGCTGGTGTACGCGTGGAGCGAGAACTTCGTGCTGCCGCTGTCGCACGACGAAGTGGTGCACGGCAAGGGTTCGCTGTGGCAGCGGATGCCCGGCGACGACTGGAACAAGGCCGCCGCACTGCGGTCGCTGCTGGCGTTCATGTGGGCGCACCCGGGCAAGCAGCTGCTGTTCATGGGTGGCGAGTTCGGCCAGCCGCAGGAGTGGTCGGAGTCGCGCTCGCTGGACTGGCAGCTGCTGGAGCAGCCGCTGCACCTGGGTGTGCGCACGCTGCTGCGGGACATCAACGCCACCTACCGGTCCACGCCCGCCTTGTTCAGCGCGGACACCCGGCCGGAGGGATTCCAGTGGATCGACGCGAACGACTCGGCCGGCAACGTGCTGAGCTTCCTGCGCATCGGTGAGGACGGCTCACGGCTGGCCTGTGTCGCGAACTTCGCCGGTATGCCGCACAACGACTACCGGGTCGGGCTGCCCTTCGCCGGCCGGTGGCGGGAGGCGGTGAACACCGACGCGGAGGTCTACGGCGGTTCCGGCGTCGGCAACCTGGGAGTGGTGGAGGCGGAGGCCGAGCCGTGGCACGGCCTGCCCGCGTCCGCGGTGCTCCAGCTGCCGCCGGCCGGGGTGCTCTGGCTGATCCCGGAGACCGACGAGGACTGAGTTCTACCTGATCAGCACGCCTGGGTGGCGATGTCCGGGGCAACGGGCATCGCCACTCGCGCGTCCGCGCAGCGGGGCCGTGAACTCGAATCGGGCCGTCGACGGATAGCAGGGTGAACCATCCCTGCCGGCGAGAGGTTGTCCATGGCCCGAACACCGTATGTCGCGGTGGACTCGAACACCGAGATCACCGACGCGACCGTCATCACGCTGTCCCTGCGCGAACCTGAGCGGTTCGCGCTGGTCTTCGATCGGCACGGCCCGCACATCCACCGCTACCTGGCCCGCCGACCGGGCTGCCAGGTGCGCGCGCAGCAGCTCCGCGAGCCTCGGCCTGGAGACGACCGGTGCGCACGGCGAGAAGGGCGGGTCGAGCACCCTGGCGATGGCGATCGTGGACAAGGCGAGCCAGCTGCCCTGATCGACGCACTCCATCCGAACCGGTGGGCGCGCCGGGCGTAACGCCGGCGCGCTCATCGGCCATAGTGGTGGTGGGGCGGGTTGAGGGGGACCATCAACATGGTGGCTGACGGAGCGGGGAACTCGGAGCCGGCTGACGCGCGAGCGGCCGTGCTCGACGCGGTCGTGCGGTTCGGTGAACACGGTGGGCTGTCGCTGCGCCCGGCCGAACTGCACACCGAACTACCGCTGCGCCCACCGTCGACCGCCGTCGCCGGCACTGTCGCCAACACCGTGGACAGCACCATGGACGGCGCCCGGCCGGCCGTCGGCACCGACCCCGGCCCACTCGCCCGGATCGTCGCGCCGACAGTGCTGCTCGGTCTGCTCGGGTTGCTCGTCGTGGCCGGTGCGGTCACCGTCGCCGCCCTGACCGCCGGGACGCTGCTGGCTGTGCTGATCGCCGTGGTCGGCGTCGCCGGACTGGGTGCGGGCGCCGGTGCGGTCAGCCGGCGGGCGACCCGGCACTCCGCGCTGCTGGCCGCCGCCGACCATCCGGAGTCCAGTGGCGGCAGCCGGTCCTGGCAGTCGAGGCAGCCGTGGCTGGGTCCGTTGGGACAGTCCCGGGAGCGGCGACTGGTGTTCGTCGCACTGGACATCGTCACCCGGATCGCCACCAGCGACGCGTGGGGCTCCGCCTATCTCGACGAGCACCGGGTCCGGTTGGACCTGCTGACCGAGTTGGACGAGATCGACGAGCAGGCGCACCGGCTGGCCGCCCTGCGCCACCAGGCCGGCGAACCGGACCCGGGTCGACCGGACTCCGGCCAACCGGCGAACGAGTTGACCCAGAGCTGGGACGCGCTGGTCGACCGGGTGGCCGCGCTGTCGGTGTACGCCGACCGGTTGCAGGCACTGGAGGCCGACCTGGCCCAGTTGGCCGCGACCGAGCGCGCGGAACTGCCCGGCGGGCCGGCGGCCCAGCTCATCGCGGGTTCGGTCCGCGACGAGCTGGCCTCCGACCAGCTACGGACGCTGGCCGAGGACCTGCGCCACCGGTCCGACGGCCAGTCCGGGGATGTCACCAACTACGGGACGTCGCATAGGAATGGGACGTGATCATCTCGGCTTCCTCGGGACGCTGGTAGACCGACTGCACGGCGACCCGGCCGGGCCCGGTCAGCCGCAGCCAGACGGTCCGGTAGCTGAACGTGCGCCAGCTGAACCGGCCCTGCGAGTGCGGGTATTCCAGGTGCAGGTGCATGTTCACCGAGATGTCCCGGTAGAGCAGCGCACTCGGCTGGACCAGCAGGCTCTCCCCCCGCGCGAGGTCGCGGACGAAGGTGTTGCCCGGCGAGTGCAGCAACAGCAGTCCCGGCGCGTTCTGCGCGGTGAAGATGTCGCCGAACATGCCCATCGGATAGTGGGTTTCCCGGTCGTCACCGCTGCCGGTGGTGTACCAGACCGGCGAGGCCTCCCAGCCGTAGTTGATGTTACCGGTGGCCGCGAGGAACCGGTGTTCGCGGGTCCAGATCCGCTGCCCGTGTTCCAGCGGGAGCACGACGACATCGCCGGCATGGTTGTCCGACAGCGCGATGTGACCGGGGCCGCGACCCTCCATCATGATCAGTGGCAGGCCGGCCATCATCCGCTTCCACCCACCGGCCATGCCCATACTGCCGAGCCGGGCCGTCGGGTCCGTCCACAACAGAACGTGGTGAGAGAAGTAGATCGACTCCTCGCCGGCCAGCGCGAAGTCGGCGACCGGGACGTAGGTGCCCTCGATCTGCAGGGTGGACTGGCCGAACTGGATGCGGGCCATGTCCTTGATCGCGGGCTGCTTGCGCCAGCCCGAGTCGCTGACGGATTCCCGGACGTCCGTCGGCGCGCCGCAGCGCGGGCAGGACGGCACGGTGGCGTCGCTGATCTGGCGGCAGTAACGGCAGACGTACTGGTTCGCTCCTGGCGAGGTCATCGTCGGCCCCTCACTCGGAGTGGTGGTGAACGTACATCGACTGAATGCCGACGCGGCCCGGACCGGTCATCTCGGCGAGGTACATGCCGTGGCGAAGCATGCCGGTCTTGACCTTCTGCTGCACGGCCTCCATCTGCACGGTGGAGTCCTTGTAGAGGAACCCGCCCGGCTCGACCAGGATCTTCTCCCCCGGCCGGAGCTGCCGCTCGAAGACGTTTCCGTTGCCGTGCAACATGAGCAGCCCGGGCACGGCGGCCGTGACGAACCGGTCCATGAACATGCCGCCGCCCCCGTGCAGCACGTTCGCGAGACCCTTGATCCGGACGAACGAGTAGTTGATGTTGCCGGAAGCGACCAGAAACGCGTGCTCCCGCACGTCGAGTTCCATGCCCGGGTGCAGCGGCAGCACGACGAGCTCGCCGGGCGCGTCCCGGGAGAACGCGACCCGGCCGGGGCCCTGGGCGACGGTCACCACGAACGGCATTCCGCCGAGCGCGCGCTTGAGCCCGCCACCGGTGTTGAGCGCGCCGATCGGAGTGTGCTCGTCCTTCCACAGCATCACGTGATGCTCGAAGAACACCGCATCACCCTGGGCGAGACTGACCTCGGCGACCGGCACCAGTTCGCCCTCGACCTGGCAGGTGCTGTTGCCGAATCGGAATTCGGTCATATCGCGCAGACGGGGCGCTTCCCGCCACCCTGAGTCGGATACCTTGTTCCGCTCGTCGAGCGGGGCACCACAGGTAATACAGCTGGTGGTGCCTGGTGGGTTCTGCCCACGACACCACTGACACTCGATCCGGTCCACAGCGTTCTCCGTTCACCCAGGGGCCCCAACCGGCCGGCGTGGATCAGGAGAAAGTTATCAGCGGAGGGGTGCTGAAGTGCGTACTTCCCTACATGTCGCGCGGTCGCCAGGTAGAGTTTGGCGTCAAACGGGTGGTCGTGGAGGTAGTGGTGGCACTGTTCAGCCGGGAATTCATCGCGGTACCGGATGATCGAAAAGGTCAACTGGTCTTCAAGTGGCCAGATGTGAACATTCGTCGTTACACCAAGGCGATCGTCAACGCCGACGAGGTCGCGCTGTTCGTCAACACCGGCCAGGTCGTGCAGACGATGGGCCCGGGCCGACACCAGATCGACGCCAACGAACTGCCCGGCCTCGGCGCGCTGATCGACATGGCCACCGGTGGCAACGCCTACCGGGCCGAGCTCTACTTCGTCGGCAGCCGGGAGTACACCGGCTTCACGTTCGGTGGCCGGATCGACGATGTGCAGGACCAGGCAACCGGTCTGATCGTCACCCTTCGGGTGTTCGGTGACTACGCACTGCGGGTGGCCGACCCCATTCGGTTGATCACCAACCTGCTCAGCACGGTCGACGTGACCGACAACGAGCGAGTGTCCAGTTGGGTGAGCGACCAGTTGCTCAAGGTGATGCGCAGCGACATCACCAACCAGATCGTCCGCGCCGGCTGGCCGATCCTGGGTCTTTCCGCCTATACGCCCGAGATCGAGCGGGCGGTGATCGCCAAGGCCAATGAGCAGCTGGCCAACTACGGCGTCGCGATGACCCGAATGGGCAACTTCGACATCAACCTCGCGCCGGAGGATGCCGCACAGCTCAAGACCCTGGCCAAGGACACGAGTTACTCGCGCCTGGCGGGCGGCTTCAATCAGTACGCCGCCGGTGAGATGGCGTTGGGTGCCGGTCAGGGCATGGCTCAGGGCGGTGGCGCGGTGAGCGGCGCGTTCCTGGCAGCGGGCCTCGGCATGGGCGGCCAGGCGGCGGCCCAGCAGTTGCCGGCCGGTCCCCCGCCGCAGCAGGGTTTCGCCGGCGGCGGCCAGCAGGCCGGTTACGCCGGTCCGCCCCCTGCGGGCTACCCCGGCCAGCAGCAGAACGCCCTCCCGCAGGGTGGCCAGGCCCAGGGCGGCACTCCGCAGGACCAGCCGCCCGCAGCCGCCGGCCCGACCTGCGCCGGCTGCGAGACCGCCAACCCCGCCGGCGCGAAGTTCTGCATGAGCTGCGGCCAGCCGATGGCCGCCGCGGCCCCGCACTGCACCAACTGCGGCACCGAACTCCCCCCAGGAGCCCGCTTCTGCGGCTCCTGCGGCACCCCCGCAGGCTGACGAAAGAGCAGAACACATGGAGGCACCCGGCACCAACCCGCCGGGTGCCTCCATGCGATAGCAGACCTTCGACCGCCCTACCCCTTCATCCCGATACCAAGCGCCCCAAGACAATCGCGCATCGGGAAGAAGGACCCACCGCAAAACCGGAGGCAACTCGCCCGTGCGCGAACCCCGACAACAAGATCCTGATCCGACAGACAAGGGAAGTCGCTTCGCTCCTGGCCCTCCCGCGCCGCTGGCGCGCCAGGGCCGAACCCGAGACGCCGAAGCCACCAAGGCCCGCCTCCTCCAGGCAGCCACGGAAGAATTCGCCCAACACGGCATAGCCGGCGCCCGAGTGGACCGAATCGGTACCGCGGCGCAAGTGAACAAAGCCCTCATCTACACCTACTTCGGCAACAAGGACCAACTCTTCGACGCGGTAATGGACACCCATGTCACCCGCGTCCTGGAACAGGTCCCCTTCACCCCGGCCGACCTCCCCGACTACGCGGGAAGACTGTTCGACTTCCTACTGGCCAACCCACATCAACTGAGGCTGGCCACCTGGCACCGCCTGGAACGCGCCGGCACCGGCCATGACCCGGCCGAGCTGAGCTCTTCCCAACGCGGCAACGCCGACCTGGTAGCACAAGCCCAGGCCGACCAACAAGTGCCAACAGACTTCACCCCGGAAGACCTGTTCGTCTTCACCCTCGCCCTGGCCAGCGCCTGGATGCCCGGCAGCCCCTTCGCCCTCCCCGGCGTGGACCACCAGCAGATCGAATCCCACCGGACGAACGTGGTGGAAGCGGTCCGAAGGCTGACAACAGCGCTGACAACAGGAGCAAACAAGGGACGGCCGGGCCGGGGTCGACGCTGACCCCGCCCCGGCCGTCTCTCGGCCGATTCAGCTGGCCGTCTGTGGGGCGACCACCGCCGCGTCCGCGGGGTCGCCGTCGACACCGCCCTCTTCACCCAGCATCGACCCGATCCGCTCGACCGCCTCGGGCCGACGCGCCTTCAGCGTGAACAGCACCACCAGGCCGAGCAGAATCCAGACCACGGTGATGTAGGGCGTGGCGTTGAGCGGACTGGGTGGGGTCGGATAGATCGAGCCGTACAGCGCGGCCGCGAACAGGATCACGCCGGCCGCCGGCACGAGCAGGTGCGAGACGACATTGTAGTTGCGGTGGGTGCGCTTGAAGTACGCTGCCCCGCCGACACACAGTCCGATGTAGACGACGATCACCGCGAGCGTGCCGAGGGTGGCGAAGAAATAGTAGACCGTCGTCGGCTGGCCGCCCAGGTCGTCGGTGCCCAGACCGAAGCCGACGATCGCGGCGAGCACGGTGCTGATCACCGCGACGGTGATGGTCGCGTTCGCCGGGGTGGAGTACTTTTTATGGGTACGGCCCAGCCACGGCGACAGCACGCCCTCCCGGCCCATCGCGAACAGCGTCCGGGTGCCGGCGGTCGCGCAGCCGACGCAGACGAAGAACGCCGAGAGCAGCGCGCCGATCTCCACCAGCACCGGCAGCGGGCCGCCGACGAAGGTCGCCGCGATCGTCTTCAGGGCGAACCCGTCGCTGCCGAACTTCGCGCCGTTGTCCACGCCGAACCCGATGGCCATGCTGTAGGTCGTCCACAGGTAGAAGACGATCGCGAAGCCCACCGAGGCGATCACCGCGATCGGGATCGACCGTCGTGGATTCGCCGTCTCCTCACCGAAGTCGGCCGCCGTCTCGAACCCGATGTAGGACGTGATACCCAGGATGATGCCGTAGAACACACCCGAAAAGCCACCCTTGACGGTGTGCCCGAAGGTGAACGGCGCGAGCGTGTTGCCGTGCGCACCGCCCTTGACCGTGGTCACGATGTTGACGATCAGGATGACCAGCACGGTGATCCCACCGACCACCAGTTGCAACCGGGTGGTCACCTTGATCCGCACGATGGACAGCACCACCAGCAGTGCCATCCCGACCAGGAACAGCGGGAACCACCAGTTGATGGACAGGTGCAGCAGGTCGGTGGCGAGGTAGGCGACCCCGGCCATGGTCATCGGCACGAAGCAGATCAGGCCGAACGCGTACAGCCAGCCCGCCATGAAGCCGGCCGGCTTGCCCAGGCTGCGACTGGCGTAGGTGTAGGCGTAGCCGGCCGAGGCCATCCGCCGGGTGAAGCCGATGACCACGAAGGCCAGCGCGAGGCAGGCGATGCCGCCGAGCAGGAACGCCAGCGGGGTCGAACCGCCGGCGATCACCGCGACGCCGGGGACGTTGAGCAGCATGGCCATGCCGGGGGCGAGCACCGAGACGGAGATGGCCACGGCATCCGCGGTGGACAGCGTGCCCTTGGCGAGTCTTTGTTCGGGGACCGGCGAGTTGGACGGGGTGTCGGCCATCAGTACTCCTGCGGGACGGACGCGAGCCTCAACCGCCGACGAAGACGGTCTGGTCGGTCAGGTGGTAGTCGAAGGCCAGCGGAGTGCACGAGTGATCGCGTACCCAGCCGAGGAACTGCTGGTGCACCGGATGGCCCTGGTACGCGCGAAGCGTGTCCTGGTCGTCGAATTCCATGTACAGCAGGTACTGGTGGCCGCGGGTGCGTTCACCGGTGAGGTCGGTGCCGAACCGCAGCGCCTTGATGCCGGGGATGACGCCCGGCCACGCCTGGATCTGCCGGCGCATCTCCGCCTCGTCCTCGGCGCTGAGATCCGTCGAATAGTTGAAGAGCACGATGTGCTGCAACGCCATGGTCGCGTTCTCCCTTCGGGCTCGACAAAACGGTCAGTAGAACTCGAAGTACTCACGCATCTGCCAGGCCGCGTCGGCCGCGTCGCGGTCGGCCGCCCCGTCCAGCGCGCTCTCGTGGCGGGCCAGTTCGGACCGTTTCATCATCAGGTAGTAGTCGACGAATCCGGTGCCGAACCGCTCCCGGTAGAGCGGGTCCTTGTCCAGCGCGGCGAGTGCCTCGCCGAGCGTGGCCGGCAGCGCGGGTGCGTCGGCCGCGTACGGGTCGGCCTCGATCGGCGCCGGCGGGGTCAGCTCGCGCTCGATTCCGTCCAGCCCGGCGGCAAGGTCCGCGGCCAGGTACAGGTAGGGGTTGGCAGCCGGCTCGCCCAGCCGGTTCTCCAGGTGCGTGCCCGGATCGCCGGGACCGCCCTGCACCCGGACGAGCGCGCCGCGGTTCTCCACCGCCCAGCACAGCCGGTCCGGCGCGAACGAGTAGGGCGCGAACCGGCTGTAGCCGTTGATCGTCGGGGTGGCGATCGCGGTCATCGCGGGCGCGTGGTCGAGCAGGCCGGCGACGTACCGGCGGCCGGTGTCGGACAGGATGTCCTGTTCGGACCGGAACGCGTTCGCCCCAGCCGCGTCCACCAGCGAGCTGTGCAGGTGCCAGCCGGAGGCGAAGAAGTTGGGCAGCCGCGGCTTGCACATGAAGGTCGCCAGCAGCCCCTGCCGGGCACAGATCTGCTTGACCGCCGAACGGAACAGCACCATCGCGTCCGCACTGGCCAGGCCGGACATCGGGCTGAAGCTGAACTCCAGCTGGCCGGGGCCCCACTCGTCCTCCATCGCCCGGGGTGCCAGCCCGACCGCGGCCAACTGGTCGCGCAGCACGGTGAGCAGGTCGTTCACCGAGTCGAGTCGCACCTCCGAGAGGTACTGGTAGCCCAGCTCGAACGGCTCGACCAGCGGGGTCGCGGCCGGCTGGGTCGTCTCGGCCAGGCCGATCGCCGGGCTCTGCCGCCGGGTCACGTAGAACTCCACCTCAAGGCCGGTGACGTAGGTCAGCCCGTGACCGGCCAACCGGTCGAGCTGGTTTCGCAGGATGCGCCGCGCGTCCAGCGGAACGGGCCGGCCGCTGGCGAAGTAGGCGTCGCAGAGCAGCCACGCGGTGTCCGGGGCCCACGGCAACACCCGGAAGGTGGTCGGGTCGGGCACGATGACCACGTCCGGGAAGCCGGTGAACTCCTCGATGCCGAACCCGCCGCCCGCGGCGAACGCGGGCGGGAAGACGAAGTTGCCGGTGTCCATGCTGTAGATCGCGCCGGAGAAGTCGACACCGTTGGTCAGCGCGGCGATCGCCGCGTGCGGGGAGAGGAACTTCGCCCTTGGCGAGCCGTGCTGGTCCACGACGATCACTCGGACGGTCCTGATGTCCTGCCGCTCGATCTGGTTGATCACCTCGGCCGCGGCGGCCTGCTGCTCGGCCGTGTGCAGGCCGTGCTCGGCGACGAAGCCGCGCCGGCCGATGCCGGCGGTGGCGGCGGGTGAGGTGTCCGCGTCGGTCATGGATCAGCACCCTGGCTTTCTCGGCGGCAGTCCCGCCGGGCGGGGTGGCCGGCTCATCCGGCCGCGCCTTCCTGGTCGGTCTGCTCGGCCGCGACGGTCACGTTCGCGCGGGCGAGCATGTCGGCCAGCAGCTCGCGCGCGGTGTTCTTCGGCTTCATCTCGGCGATGGACAGCGAGGTCTCGGTGCGCTGGATGCCCTCGATCTGCCAGACGTTGTTGATCAGCAGGTCGCGCAGGTGGGTGTGGTCGCGCACGCGGACCCGGACCAGCATGTCGAAGTTGCCGGTGACCAGCATGACTTCTTCCACCTCGGGCAGGGCGGCCAGCCGTTCCATGATCGTGCCCTGCTCGTGGCCCTGCACCGCGGTCACGGTCAGGTAGACGATGGTCGGGTAGCCCAGCGCGCTCCAGTTCAGCCGCACGCCGTAGCCCTGGATGACGCCCTGCCGGTCCAGCCGGGCGAGCCGGTCGGCCACCGCGGGCGCGGACATCCCCAGCTCGCGGGCGAGGCTGCGCTGCGAGATCCGGGCGTTCTCACTGAGCAGCAGGAGCAGCCGCAGGTCGATGGTGTCCAGCGCGGCCGGTTCGGAGGGCACGGCCGCGTAACCGCCGATCGAGCCCAGCGGCTTGACCTCGGTCGGTCTGCCGTCGCGCTTGCTGCCCGCTGCCATCGTCGCCTCACCGTGCTGCCGTCAACCGCTGTTGTCAGATGTACGAGTTCTGGACACGATCGCCTGTGGTACGTAAGGTCGTGGCGGGTAGTTTCCTTTCATATGTAAGACCTGTCAAGGTGTAGGGATCGAGGACGTCAGATGGGCAACCTCGTGAAAGAGGCCGAACACAGCGTCGAACCGGGCCCGATGGGGTCGATCGACTGGACGACCCGACTGGCCCGCCGCACGACCACCCAACCCGATCTGCTCGGCGGCATCCTGGCACTGGCCAACGCCGAGGACCTGATCAACTTCTCCGGCGGCTTCCCCGACCCGTCGCTGTTTCCCACCGACGTGCTCGGTGACATCGCCCGCCGGCTGCTCACCGAGGACGCCTCGGTGGCGTTGCAGTACGCGCCGAGCGAGGGCATCCGGAGCACCCGGCAGGCCGTCGCCGACCGGCTGCTGGCCACCGACGGCCACCGGCCCGCCGATGGCGAGCTGATGATCACCAGCGGTGGCATCGACGCGGTCACGCTGCTCGCCAAGTCGATGCTCGACCCCGGTGACACGATCGTCGTCGAGGAACCCAGTTATCTCGGCGCGGTCTCCGGCTTCACCGCGTTCGACGCCCGGCTGCGCACGGTGCCGGTGGACGAGGACGGACTGGACGTGGACGCGCTCGGCACGCTGCTGAGCGGTTCGGCCACTCCCCCGAAGCTGCTCTACCTGATCCCGGACTTCCAGAACCCCAGCGGCCGCACGCTGTCCGCGGACCGCCGGCGCGCGCTGGTCGCCCTCTGCCGGCGCCACGGCGTGCTGCTCGTCGAGGACGTCGCCTACAGCCAGCTCGGTTTCGATGACACCGCCCGCCCCACGCTGTGGTCGCTCGGGCCGGACGTGGTGGTGCAGATCGGCACGTTCTCCAAGGTCTTCTTCCCGGGCGTGCGGCTGGGCTGGGCGGCCGGTCCGGCGCCGATCATCGCCCAACTCGCGGTGGCCAAACAGAACTCCGACCAGTGCGCGGGCGCGCTGGGCCAGCGGATGCTGGAGGAGTACCTGCGTGGCGGCCACCTGGACGAGCACCTGCCCACGGCCAGGGCGCACTACCGCAGCCGGGCCACGGCGATGACCGATGCACTGACCACACACTTCACCGGGCTGGGCAGTTGGACCGTGCCGCACGGCGGTTTCTTCAGCTGGGTGCGGGTACCCGGGGTGGACACCGCCGAGTTGTCGGTGCGCGCACGGGAGGCGAACGTCGCGTTCGTGCCGGGTGCCGGGTTCTTCGCCGAGCACGCCGATCACGAACACCTACGGCTGTCCTACAGCCGGGTCAGCGAGGCGGACATCGACCGGGGTATCGCCCGGCTCGCCGCGGCCGTGCGCCGGGCCACCGGCCGCTGAGCCCACTACCCGGCGCGAGCATCGTTCCGATTCGTCCGAGGAGTCAGATGACCAGCAGCACCAACCACTTCAGCACCGAGGGCGCGGGCACGCCCACCGCCGCCGGGCGGTTCGTCGACGTGGCGAAGATCGAGGCCGTGGAGATGCTGCCCGGCCTGAACTTCCAGCCGGTGCTCAGCGAGCACGCGATCGTCAACGTGGTGTCCTTCGCGCCGCACACCGAGGCACCCACGCACAGCCACGTCGAGGAGCAGATCGTCGTGGTCGTCGAGGGCGAGTTCGACTTCACCCTGGACGGCAGCACCCGCACCATGCGCGCCGGCGACATCGCGATCATCCCGCCGTGGGTGCCGCACGGCGCGCGCACCGGCGACCTGCCCTGCCGGGAACTGGACGTGTTCACCCCGCCCCGGGCCACCCTGCTCGACCACGCGCGCGACCAGGTGGCGAACTCCGCGGTGGAAGGCACCCGCTGACGATGGAACTGGGACTCACCGGCCGGCGGGCGATCGTCACCGGCGGCTCGAAGGGCATCGGGCTCGCGGTCGCCCGCGAACTGGCCGCCGAGGGCGCGTCGCTGGCCATCTGCGCGCGCACCGGGAGCGAACTCGCCGAGGCGGCCACCGAGATCGAGGCGCACTCCCCCGGCACCGCAGTGTTCCACCAGCCCACCGACGTGACCGACGACGAGCAGGTGCGCCGGTTCGTCGCGGCCGCGGCCGAGGCGCTGGGCGGGGTGGACATCCTGGTGAACAACGCCGGCGGCGCGCACCCCGGCAACTTCGAGTCACTCAGCGACGCCGACTGGCAGGGCGACCTGGACGTCAAGCTGTTCTCGCAGATCCGCTGCTTCCGCGCCGCGCTGCCGCACCTGCGGACCAGCCGGTCGGCCCGGGTGATCAACGTGAACGCGGTGTACGCGAAGTACCCGGACCCGAACTTCTTCGCCACCACGGTGATCCGGGCCGCCTGCCTGAACCTGAACAAGGTGCTCGCCCAGGAGTTCGGCGCCGAGGACATCCTGGTCAACAGCGTGAACATCGGTTTTGTGGACACCCCGCAGTGGGCGAACATCCATGCCCGCCGCGCGCCGGAGCGCGACCGCGCCGAGTTCCTGACCGATCTGGCCGCCGCCGAGGTGCCGCTGGGCCGGTTCGGTCGGGTGGACGAGGTGTCCGGCCTGGTCACGTTCCTGGCCAGTGCCCGGGCGAGCTACGTCACCGGCGCGGTCATCGATGTCGCCGGCGGAATGGGGAAGTACGTCTGATGTGCCGACTGGTCGGCTGGGTCGCCCGCGTGCCGGTGACCCTGGAACAGGTGCTCGGCCGCGCGGCGGTGGACCGGTTGCACCACCTCTCCCAGGTGCACGCCGATGGCTGGGGCGCGGGCTGGCACGACGAGCAGGGCGCCCTGCGGGTCGTCCGCTCGGCCGAACCGGCCCGGACCGACGAGCGGTTCGCCGAGTTCGCAACCGGCCTGGCCAGTCGCGCCGCCGTGGTGCACCTGCGACTGGGCACGCCGGGCTGCGGTTACGGCGAGTCGAGCAACCACCCGTTCGTCGACGGCCCGTGGGCACTCGCGCACAACGGCGCGATCTCGCCGGGCGACCGGATGGACCTGCTGCTGCCACCCGACAGTGACCGGCGACCGCGCGGCGCGACCGACACCGAGCGCTACTTTCTCGCGCTGCGCCACGAACTGGACCGTACCGGCGGGGTGGTGCCGGCCGCGGTGGACCGGGTGGTGCACCGGTTGGACGAGGCCGGCCTGACCGCCTCCAGTCTGAACGCGATGCTGCTGGGCCCGACCGCGCTGCACGTGATCAGCTGGCACGACGCGGACTGGCGGGCCACCACGATCCAGGTGTGGCCCGCGGACGAGCTGGCCAGCGGGATCGACCCGCCGGCCTACTTCCCGATGATTCACCGGCAGACCGAGGATTTCGCGGTCACCGTGTCCTCGGGCATCGTGTCCGATCCGGGCGGTTGGACCGCGGTGCCCAACCACGCGGTGCTCGACATTGACCTGACCAGCAGGCGGACCACGACCACGCCGATCACCTCGACCGCCCGCACCCATTGAACATCCGTTCACTGTCCCGATAGGACAGCTAGCCGAACCTGGCGTAATCACGGTCACAGGTTTCGCGGTGATCGCGCCCACAGGTGGCTATCAGTGGGCCGCAACAGTTTCAGCCGAAGTTCAGATCCTGGTCATCAAGTCAACGGTATGACCATCAACAAGACGGACGAGGGTGGCGAGGTACCCCTTCTGCGGCCGAACGGCCGATCAGGAAAGGACTTCGATGACCGACACCCCGGAGACCCCGCGCGAGTCCACCGGCATGACCCGGCGCAGACTTCTCGGTTCCGCCGCCACCGTCGGTGGCATGGCCGCGGCCGCGATGGCCCTGCCGCCCAACCTGCGCAAAGCGGTCGCGGCGCCCGCGCCCAAGAACGGCAGGCTCTCCGACGTCAAGCACGTGGTCATGCTGATGCAGGAGAACCGCAGCTTCGACCACTACTTCGGCACCCTGTCCGGCGTGCGCGGTTTCGACGACCAGCACGCGATGCGCATCTCCAACGGCCGGCCGGTGTTCTACCAGCCGGACCCGACCAACCCGGACGGCTACCTGCTGCCCTACCGGTTGAACACCAAGATCAGTGCCGCGCAGGCGATCCCGTCGATGAGCCACGCCTGGGACGTGCAGCACCAGGCATGGAACAACGGAAAGATGGACAACTGGCTGCCGGCGCACATCGCCTCCGACGGCGCCACCGACGGTCCCTACACGATGGGTTACTTCACCCGCGACGACCTGCCGTTCCAGTACGCGCTGGCCGACGCGTTCACCATCTGCGACGCCTACCACTGCTCGGTGCTCGGCCCGACAGCACCCAACCGGCACATGTGGATGGCCGGCACGATCGACGCGGACGGCCAGTTCGGCGGCCCGTCGCTGGAGACCGGCGGCCCGAACGCCACCTACACCTTCAAGACCTACCCTGAGCGGCTCACCGAGGCCGGCATCAGCTGGAAGATCTACCACCAGCCGGGTTCGGTCACCGGGTTCGGCGCGCTCCAGTTGATCGCCCAGTACTTCAACGCCAAGCCCGGCGATCCGCTGTTCGACCAGGGCATGAACCCGCAGCCGCTGGGCCAGTTCGAGTACGACGCGGCGCACGACCAGCTGCCCACGGTGAGCTGGGTCCTGCCCCCGGCCGGCTTCGACGAGCACCCGGCGAACCTGCCGGCGGCCGGCGCGACGTTCGTCGCCGGCAAGATCGAGGCGGTCGCGGCCAGCCCGGACGTGTGGGCCAGGACCGCGTTCATCCTGTCCTACGACGAGAACGACGGCATCTTCGACCACGTGCTGCCGCCCACCCCGCCGACCGGCACGCCCGGCGAGTTCGTCTTCGGCACGTCGCCCACCGGTGTGCAGGGCAACGGCCTGCCCACCGGCCTCGGCTTCCGGGTGCCGTGCATCATCGTGTCCCCGTGGACCGTCGGCGGCTACGTCAGCTCGGAACTGTTCGACCACACCTCGCAGCTGCGCTTCCTGGAGAAGATCACCGGCGTGGTGGAAACGAACATCACCCCGTGGCGGCGCAAGACCGTCGGCGACCTGACCTCGGTGTTCCGCTTCGGCAACAGCGCGCACGCGCCGTCGCTGCCGGACACCAACGGTCCCTACAACCTGGCCCAGTACGAGACGAGCCAGTTCCCGCTGCCGACCGTGCCCACGGCGCAGCAGGAGGTTCCGCACCAGGAGAAGGGCTTCCGCCCGCGCGTCTCCTGAGCTGAGGGTGGGCCTGTCCGTTTCGGGACAGGCCCACCGCGGTCAGACCGCTGCCTTGAGCGCAACCCGCTGCGCCGGCACCAGCACCCGGACGGGGTCCGCGCCGATCGCCCGCAGGTAGAGGCTTTCGAAGGTGTCCAGGCTGGCGTGCATGTCGTGCCGGCGGACCAGCTCCCGGCTGGCCGCACCCATCCGGGCCAGCGCACCGGTCTGCTCGAACACCGCCGCCAGCCGCCCGGCCAGCACGCCGACCTCGCCCGGCGGGTAGAGCCACCCGTTGCGGCCGGGCACCACCAGGTGCGGCAGGGCGACCGCGTCGGCGGCCACGATCGGCTTGCCGGCGGCCATCGCCTCCAACGTCACCAGGCTCTGTAGTTCGGCCACCCCGGGCATGCAGAACACCGAGCTGCGCCGGTAGGCCTCGACCAGGTCGGCGTCGCTGACGAAACCGCGGAACCGGACCCGTTCGGCGATGCCCAGCCGGTCGGCCAGCGCGGCCAGTTCGGTCCGGCAGGCGCCGTCGCCGACGATCTCGGCCCGCACGCCGAGCCGCTCGGGCAGCAGGGCGAGCGCGGCCAGCAGCTCGTGCACCCGCTTCTCCGGGTCCAGCCGACCGACGAACAGCACGGTCCGCCCGTCCGCCTGTGACCCGTCGCCGGCATACCGGTCCAGATCCACACCGCACGACACAGCGATCGCGCGACCACCAAAGCCCTGCCGGCACAACAGGTTCACCGCGGTCGGCGTCGGCGCGGTGACCACCTGGGCCGGTGTCAGCACCCGGGCAAGGTCACGGTAGGCCAGCCGCGCCGCGGAGGTCCGCAGCCAGCCGGGCACCCGCAGGTAGCCGAACAGGTTCTCCGGCATGAAGTGGTTCGTCGCCACCACCGGGATGTTCCGCTTCGCCGCGGCCCGCACCAGCGTCCGGCAGACGGTGAAGTGCGACTGGACGTGCACCAGGTCGGGCTTCAGTTCCTCGATCAAGGCCCGGGCAGCACGGTGGGTGGCCGGCGGCAGCGCGACCCGGAAGGACGGGTGGGCCGGCGTGCGGTGTGCGGCCACCCGGTGCACGGTCACCCCGTCCAGGATCGACCTGCCGGCCGGGCCGGTGTCGGAGGGAGCCAGCACGTGCACGTCGTGACCGCGGTCAGCCAGCCCGGAGGCGAGCTGGTGGGCGAACTTGGCTGCCCCGTTGATGTTCGGCGGGTACGTGTCGGCGCCGATGATGATCCGCAATGGACGGTCCATGGTCTGCCTTCTGCTCGGGATGACGGGATTGTCGGTTGTCCTGGCCCGCCGCCGGGCGAGCCCCAGCACCCCGGCGACGACCAGTACGCTCGCGGTCAACTCGCCCAGCACTGCGACCGGCGAGCTGCCGATGGTCTCGTGGAAGATGATCAGTCCGAAGAGGACGCCGATCAGCGGGTCGACGACGGTCTGGCACGCCTGCACGGTGTCCGCCCGACCGGCGGCGTAGGCCTGCTGGGCGCAGATCCCGCCGATCAGGATGGCCACCAGGCCACCGAGCACGGTCAGCGTGATCGGCAGCACCGGCAGGCTGCCGATTCCGTTGGTGCGCACCTGTTCGGCGACCGATCGGGTGAGCACCGACACGGTGCCGTAGGCGATGCCGGCGCCGGTGGCGAGCAGCGGGCAGCGCGCCCAGCCGCGCCGAATCATGCCCGCGGCCAGCACGCAACCGGCGACCAGTACCGCGCTCACCGGCAACACCCGGCCGGCGGCAAGCTCCGGCACGGCCGCGCCGTTCGCCTGCGGCGCGGCGAACATCAGGAACAGTCCGACGCCCAGCACACTGGCGAGCACGGAGAGCACGGTGGTGCGGTCCAACGCGGCCCGGCCGGCGAGCAACGCGGTGAACGCGATGGCCAGCACGCCGATCGGCTGCACGATCACCAGCGGGGCCAGCGACAGCGCGAAGACGTGGATGCCGGCGGCGGTGCAGGTGGCGAGCAGGCCGAGCAGCCACCGGCGCTGCCGGAGCAGCCTCAGCAGTTGGCGCGCCCGCAGCCGGCCGTTCTCCTCGGTGACGGAGTGCACGACGCTCGACTGGAGCACCGCGGCGACCGCGTAGAGGCAGGCCGCGACGACCGAGAGGCCGATGCCGGCGGCAATCATCGGGTCACCTGCCGGTCCGCGCCGGCGATCGCGCGGGCCAGTGCGCCCAGCAGCGTCAGGTCGACGAGCAGCAGGACTCGTTCGGCGATGCCACGCGGCAGCAGCTCGGCCACTCTGTGGGCGCCCGGCAGGTCGGGCAGTACCAGCGGGACGTGGCTGGCCACGAAGGCGAGCCCGGCCAACACGCTGGCCGCGGTCAGCCAGCGAACCGCCCGGTCGGGCAGGAGACGCAGGCTGAGCAACGTGGCCACGGGCAGGCCGACCAGGAAGAACCCGGCCGCGTACCGGTGCAACACGGTGTCCAGCGAGACCGCCGCGCCGACAGCGTTGGTAGGAAAGGAGATCGCGGCCAGCAGGCCGGCACAGGCCAACGCGTGGAGAACGATCGCGGCGACCCCGGCACGCGATGGTCGTGCCGACCGCCGACTACCGCGAGGCCGTACCTCCCACCGCCCGGCACGGCCCGGACCGCCTGGTTTTTCGGCATGGCCCTGTGCGGTTGGGCCGGCCGCACCTGGCACGACGGCCAGCAGCAAAGCCATCCGCCAGAAGGCGCCGGCCCGGTGCGCCGCCGGCCGGTCCCGGTCGGCGGTGGGCGTTGCCACCGCATCAGCCCCGGGCACTCCGAACGAAGTCGGCAGCACAACCCGTGCGACCCCACCATTCCGCGAAAGCCCCACCGGACCGACCGCCCGGCCGACCCGTGCGGAACCGTCCCGCCCAACCTCGGGCAGCTCCACCGAACCCGACCGCACAATCCGCCCGACCGCATGGTGCCGGCCGTCCCGCGAAACCCCCGCAAGTCCGATCGCCCCGACGACCCGCGCGGAACTGGCCCGCTCAACCCCGGACGCCTCCGCCGAACCAAGCTCCACGGCCAGTGCGACCGCACCCGACCGGTCGGTACCCGCACCCCCGCGCCCACCCGACGCACCCGCGTCGGCCGGCCGGCCGACTCGCGCCGACCCCGCCCGCCCGGCCGGCTTCACCAGGCCGGCCCACAGCAGCCCCACCGGCACGGCCGCTGTGGCGACCGCCACGGCCAGCATGCTCAGGCTCAGCAGCACCGGGCCGCCGGGCACCGACACATAGTCACTGACAGTCGTGGTGACCGGGTCGAGCCGGCCGACACCGATGAGGTGCAGCGCGGCGATGGCCAGCACGGCCACCCCGAGCGCACCCCACACGACACCGACCAGCCCGACCCGTACCCCGGACCGCGCTCGCCCCTGGGCCCCGCCGGCCGACTGCTCTCCCTCAGTCAGGTCCGCCGGGGTTCCCCCGAGCGTGTCCACCCCATGTGATCCCACGAAAGAAGCGTCTTGCACGGGGACGTTGATGACCATGGGGGCAGTCCCCGAGTCGACCCGGGTGTTTCCCCTACCCCCGCATGGGGGCTACCACCGCCAAGTCCGCACCTGGCTCACGCCGGGGTTCGACTCGGCTGCTGACCCGTTCCGCTGACCAGCTCGAACGCCTGCCACATGGACGCGTACCGGCCACCCAGGGTCAGCAGTTCCTCGTGCGAGCCGATCTCGGCGACGGTGCCCTTGTCCAGCACGACGATCCGGTCGGCGGTGCGCGCGGTCTGGAGTCGGTGAGCGATGACAACCGTCGTCCGGTTGTCCGCGACCCGCTGCATCGCGGCCGCGACGTGTGCCTCGGTCACCAGGTCGAGATTGGACGTGGCCTCGTCCAGCAGCAGCACTGCCGGGTCGACGAGTTCCGCCCTGGCCAACGCGATCAGCTGGCGCTGACCGGCCGACAACGACCGCCCCCGCTCGGACAGTTCGTGCAGGTACCCGCCGGGCAGCGCGGCGATGAACTCGTGCGCGCCGACCGCGCGCGCGGCCGCCTCCACCTCGGCGTCGGCGGAGTCCGGCCGACCGTAGGCGACGTTGTCCCGAATCGTCCCGCTGAACAGGAAACCCTCCTGCGGCACGTAGCCCAGCTGATAGCGGAAGGCGTGCAGGTCGACGGAACGCAGGTCCAGATCGTCCACCCGCACGCTGCCGGCGTCGGGATCGTAGAAGCGCGCCAACAGCTTCATCACCGTCGACTTGCCCGCGCCGGTCTCGCCGACGATCGCCAGCGTCTCGCCCGGTGCGATCCGCAGCTCGATCCCGCGCAGCGCCTCCGGCGGCTTGCCGTTCCCGGTCCGGGTGGCCTGCGGCATCCGGGAATCGGCCGGACCACGCCGTTCCGTGTCCCGCGCGCCCGGACGGTTCACCGCGACCGGGTAGGAGAACCGCACGTCGGCCAGGGCCAGTTCGCCGCTCAGTCGGCCCGGTTCCACCGGCTGCTCGGCCTGCGGGGTCAACGTGTCCAGCCGCATCAGCTCGGCGATCCGGCCCACCGACACCCGGGTCTGCTGCCAGGAGTCGAACACCTGGGACAGCTGCTGGATCGGCGAGAAGAACATGTCGATGTAGAGCAGGAACGCGATCAGCGCGCCCGCGGTGAGGTGGCCCGAGGCGATCAGGGTGGCGCCGACGCCCAGCACGATCGCGTCCGCGCCGGCCGAGACGAACTGCACGAACGGGAAGTACGTGGCGACCAGCCGTTGGGCGGCCAGCCGGGCGTCGAAGTACTGCCGTCCCAGGTGATGGAACTGGGCTTTGGTCTCGTTCTCGTGGGTGAACGCCTGCGATTCGCGGACCCCGGACAGGCTCTCCTG
The DNA here is from genome assembly GCA_036268615.1 of Pseudonocardiaceae bacterium. Classification (GTDB taxonomy): domain Bacteria; phylum Actinomycetota; class Actinomycetes; order Mycobacteriales; family Pseudonocardiaceae; genus DATATV01. Next base: position 106,889 of record DATATV010000005.1, on the reverse strand, counting down.
GAAGTCCGCGTTGACGATGGCGATCCGTTCCCGGGCCTGGTCGTAGAGCGTGGCCGCCTTACGCCGGAAGACCACCGTCGCGATCGCCAGCGGGACCACCACGGTCAGCGTGCACAGCCCGAGCACCGGGTTGATCAGCACGATCGCGATGCCGACGCCGACGAAGGTGACGATGGAGACCAGCGCGGACAGCAGCCCGTTCTCGATCAGCGACTCGAACTGGTCCACGTCGGTGGTCATCCGGGTCATGATCCGGCCGGCCATCTCGCGTTCGTAGTAGTCCAGCGAGAGTCGTTGCAGCTGCGCCCAGATCCGGATGCGCAGCGAGAGCATGATCCGCTCGGCGGCCCGGCCGGTCACGAACGTCTCGCCGATCTGGTCGACCAGGTCGGCGAGCGTGACCACGAGGAACAGGCCGGACGCGAGCAGCAGTGCGGCGACCGAGCCCTGGGTCACGCCGTTGTCGATGCCGGTCTTCACCAGGATCGGGCCGAACAGTCCGGCGACCGCGTCGATGATGACCAGGACCAGCCCGATCAGCAGCGGCCGGCGGAACTCGCGCAGCAGCCCGGTGAGCGAGAACCGCTTCACGTGCCGGGCCTCGGTGTCCAGGTCGACCTCGGGGAAGTCGCGCACCGGCCGCAGCGCGGCCACCCGGGCGAGCAGTTCCGGGGTCGGCGCGAGGTTGAGTCGCCAGCCGCCGCCGGCACTGCCGCCGAGGCCGGGGCCGATGCTGGGCGCGCCGACGCCGAGCCGGGCCGAGCCGCCGCCACCGCGGGCCTGCCGGCTGCCGGTCCACGCCGAGGCGGTGGTGCCGTCCCCGCCGTTGCCGGCGGCGATGGTGGCCAGCGCCTCGATCTGGTCGCCGACCTGCGCGGTGCCCTCTTCGTCCAAACCCGACAGCAGGGTGCGGTAGATCGCGCTGCGCTCGACAAGTTCCTCGTGCGTGCCGTATTCGATGATCCGGCCCTCGTCGAGCACGACGATGCGGTCGGCCAGGTGCAGCGTGGAGCGGCGGTGGGCGACCAGCAGGGTGGTGCGGTCGGCCAGCACCCCGCGCAGGGCGTCGTGAATGGACTCCTCGATCTTCGCGTCCACCGCGCTGGTCGCGTCGTCCAGGATGAGGATGCGCGGATCGGACAGGATCGCCCTGGCCAGCGCGATGCGCTGGCGCTGCCCGCCGGACAGGGTCAGCCCGCGCTCGCCGACCATCGTGTCGTAACCACGCGGCAGCTCCGCGATGAACCCGTGTGCCTGTGCGGACCGCGCGGCCGCCTCGATCTCTTCCTGGGTTGCGTCCGGCTTTCCGTAGGCGATGTTGGCCCGAACCGTCTCGGAGAACAGGAAACTGTCCTCGAACGCGACGCCGATCTGGCTGCGCAGCGAGCGCAGCGTCACGGTGCGCACGTCGTGCCCGTCAACCAGCACCACACCCTCGTCCGGGTCGTAGAACCGACAGACGAGCTGGGCCAGGGTGGACTTGCCGCTGCCGCTCGGTCCGACGAACGCGACCCGCTCACCGGCCACGACGGTGAGGTCGATGCCTTGCAGGACAGGGGTTTTCGGGTCGTAGCCGAAGTGCACGTCGCGGAAGGTGATCTCCCCGCGCGACTCCGGCAGCGGCACCGCGTCCGGCGCGTCGGCGATGCTCGGCGGCAGGTCGAGCAGCTGGAAGATCCGCTCGACGCCGGCCCGCGCCTGCTGGGCGACGGTGAGCACGCCGGCCAACTGCCGGGCCGGCGCGACGAACTGGGCGACATAGGTGGAGAACGCCAGGAAGGTGCCCAGCGAGATGTCGTGGTGCAGGGCCATCAGGCCGCCGACGGCGAGGATGGCGACCTGGCCGATGGCCGGGATCGCCTCCAGCAGCGGCTGGTAGCGCGACTGGAGCCGGACGGCGCGCATCCGGGAGCCGTAGAGCACCCGGGCCGCGCCGGTGAGCCGTTCCAGTTCACGCCGCTCCTGGCCGAACGCCTTGACCACCCGCACGCCGTTGACGTCCTCGTCCACGATCTGCGCGACGTCACCCTCGCGCTGCTGGCCGTCCCAGGTGGCCGGGAAGACCCGCCAGCGCATCCGGTAGGAGACCACGATCAGCACCGGCACGATGGCGATGCTGACCAGCGCGAGCAGCGGCGACAGGAACAGCATGACGCCCAACGAGAGGATCATCAGCAGCACGTTGCCGCTCATGATCGGCAGGAAGTTGAGCAGGCCCTGCACCAGCGTCGAGTCGGAGTTGGCCCGGGCGACCAGCTGGCCGGTGGGCATCCGGCTGAGATTCTCCTGGTCCATCGTCTGCAGGTGGTCGTGCATCGCGTTGCGCAGGTCGTACTGCACCGACAGGCCGACCCGGCCGCCTCGGTAGCGGCGGATGTAGGCGAACACGAAGGCGGCCACACCGACCGCGACCAACAGCACCAGCCAGATCCACAGCGGCGAGCTGTGCTCCAGGATCACGCCGTCGACGATCTGCCGGGCGATCAGCGGGACCACCGTCTGGCACGCGCTGCCGAGGATGGCCGCGGCCAACGCGATCAGCACGTTCCTCTTGTGGCGGAACACATATTCGGACAGTCGGCGAATCCAGCCGGGCCCGGTCTGCTCGGTGTTCTTCGATTCGGTGGTCTCGGGCTCGACGGTCGTGGGCTCGGTCATCGGCTACCGGCCTTCCTGGCGGCGATCCGCTCGATGACGGCCTCGTCGATCGCGTTGCCCAGCCACACCAGCGACTCGATCAGCCGCTCGCCGCCGGGCGTCCTGGCCCGCAGCCCTTCCAGCCGGCTGACCATCTCCGCCTCGACCTCGTCCAGCAGCGCCCGGCCGCTGTCGGTGAGCCGGAGCACGACGACCCGCTGGTCGTGCTCGGCGTTGGTGCGGGTGAGCAGGCCGCGCTGGCAGAGGGTGTCCACGGTGGCGCTGACCGTCGGCTTGCCCAGGGTGAGCCGGGCGGCGACCCGGGAGGCGCGCTCGTCCCCCGAGGCGACCGCGGACAGCACCCGGTAGTGGGCGAGGTTGAGCTCGCCGGAGGCGCGTTCGAGCAGGCGCGACGCCCTGGCCAGGGCCCGGACCGCCTCGACGGCGTCCGCGTCCCGGCCGGCAGCCTGAGGTGACTCGGTCATGCCCTCCAACATAGCAAACTAGTTCGGCGGTCGAACCACATCGTGATCCGACTGCCCGACCGCGAACCGGACCAGGAAGAATGCGGGCCGGCGGCGGGGACATGCTGGGAGCGGGGGCGGACGTGACGCGGGTAGTGATCATCGGGGCCGGCATCGCCGGGACGGCGGCGGCGCTGGCGCTGCACAAGGCCGGCTTCGAGGTGGGTGTGTTCGAGGCGCATCCGGACAGCGGGCAGGACATCGGCGCGTTCCTCACCTTGGCCAGCAACGGGATGCGCGCGCTGGCCCAGTTCGACGCGGCCGAGCCGGTGGCCGCCGGCGGCTTCCCGCTGACCTCGATGTCGGTACTCGCCGACACCGGCGCCGAACTGGCCACGGTGCCGCTGGGCGAGCCGGGCGACCCGCTGACCCGCTACCGCTGCCTGCGCCGGGCAGACCTCGGCACGGTCCTGCGTGCCGAGGTGCGCCGCCGGGACATCCCGATCCGACACGGCCGCCGGCTCGCCGAGGTGACCGAGGACGCCGACGGCGTCACCGCACGGTTCACCGACGGCAGCACCGCCACCGGCGACCTGCTGATCGGCGCCGACGGCCTGAACTCCACCGTCCGCTCGCGACTGCTGCCGGCCGCGCCGCAGTACGCGGGACAACGGGTGTTCTACGGCTACACCACCGACGCCCGGCCACCGTCCGAACCGGACCGGATCACCATGATTCGGGGCAGCGTGGTCGCTTTCGGCTACACGGTCGCACCGGCCGGCGAGACCTACTGGTTCGCCCGGGTGCCCGGCCCGGCCGCGGTCGATGCGGTCTCCCCCACCGAGCTGCGCGCCGAGCTCGTGCCACTGCTGCGGCCCGACCACACCCCGGCCGCGGACATCGTCGCGGCCACCGGCGACCAGTTGATGCGCACCAACGCCCAGCACCTGCCGATCGGGATTCCCTGGCACCGCAACCGAAGCCTGCTCATCGGCGACGCGGCGCACGCGGCCTCCCCGGCGACCGGCCAGGGCGCGTCGATGGCCTTGGAGGACGCGGTCGTGCTGGCGAAAGCCTTGCGCGACAACCCGTCGCTCGAAGCCGCCCAGCAGGTCTACGACCGGACTCGACGCCCTCGGGTGGAACACAACATCCTGGCGAGCGCGGGTCTCACCGCAGGCCGGCCGGCGCCGAACCGCCCCCAGGCCCGGCCGGACGAGCACCTGCACCGCGAGTTGGACTGGCACACCCCGCTCCCGCACTGACCGACCCACCCGGCACGGTGGTCCGGACCAGCCTCGGTACCGGTGTGACGCGCGCCACGAACGTTACCTAATCGTGATTGTTGTGGCCTGCAACATATGTCACCTTCATGTGTGGCTGTTTCCTCACCGTAACGCCGGACACGCTCGGTGTAACGGCCGGAGCAGCCGCCGGGCTCGGTTGATTACTGAGCGTGTGTGATCGTGTCGGTTGAGCAAGGAGGCTCTGTGTTACCGAGTCGATGGTTGGGTCTGGTCGGGATCATCGGACTGGCCGTGGCCGGCGTCGCCGCCCCCGCGGCGACCGCGGCACCGGCGGCCAACGCGGCCTGTCCGTGGGTCGGCTCCACCGCGCCTGTGCCGCAGCGGGTCGCGCAGTTGCTCGCGCAGATGTCGATCACGCAGAAGATCTCGTTGGTCCACGGGACCAGCGGAAACTACGTCGGCAACACCCCGGCCATCCCGGCCTTGTGCGTCCCGGCCGTCGGCCTGGAGGACGGCCCGGCCGGCGTCGGCGAGGGCCTCACCGGCGTCACCCAGCTGCCCGCACCGGTCGCGGCCGCGGCCACCTGGGACACCTCCGCCGAACAGCAGTACGGCGGCGTCGTGGGCAGCGAGGAGAGCGGCAAGGGCGCCGACATCGACCTCGGCCCCACCGTGAACATCACCCGTGACCCACGCTGGGGACGCGCGTTCGAGTCGATGTCGGAGGACCCCTACCTGGACGGCCAGCTCGGCGCGGCGGAGATCCGCGGCGTGCAGGACACCGGCGAGCTGGCGCAGGTCAAGCACCTTGGGGTGTACAACCAGGAGACCAACCGGAACACCCCGCAGGACAACGCGATCATCGACCCGCGGACCGAGCAGGAGATCTACCTGCCGCAGTTCCAGGCGAGCGTCCAGCAGGGCGCCGCGTCCTCGGTGATGTGCTCCTACAGCACCGTGAACGGCACCTACGCGTGCGAGAACCCGACGCTGCTCAACGGCGACCTGGACAACGAGTTCGCGTTCCCCGGCTTCGTCACCTCAGACTGGGGCGCCACCCATTCCACGGTCGCCTCGGCGAATGCCGGGCTGGACCAGCAGATGCCGGACGACGCCTACTTCGGCACCGCGCTGCAGACCGCCGTACAGAACGGCCAGGTCTCCCAGGCGACGCTGAACTCGATGGTCAGCCGCATCCTGACCGAGATGTTCACCTTCGGCCTGTTCGACAACGCCCCGCACGGCTCGACCGGCGCGACGGTGACCAGCTCCGCGCACGTGACCACCGCTCGGCAGATCGCCGAGGAGGGCACGGTTCTGTTGCAGAACAACGGGAACACGCTGCCGCTGAGCACCACGACGGACAAGTCGGTCGCGGTGATCGGCACCGACGGCAGCACCTCGCCGCAGACCGCGGGCGGCGGCAGCGCGGGGGTCACCTCGTCGGGCACGGTGACCCCGTTGCAGGGCATCACCACCCGGGCCGGTTCCGGCGTGACCGTGCAGTACGCGGCTGGCAACACCGCCAATGCCACCCTGCCGGACGTGCCGGCCAGCGTGCTGAAGCCGTCCTCGGGCAGTGGCAGCGGCCTGACCGGCCAGTACTACAACAACATGACCCTGTCCGGCACACCGGCGTTCACCCGCACCGACAGCACGGTCGACTTCAACTGGAACAGCGGCTCGCCGGGCACCGGCGTCGGCGCGACCCAGTGGTCGGCCAAGTGGACCGGCACGCTGACGCCGACCGCGACCGGCACGTACACGTTCGCCACCACCAGCGATGACGGCAGCCGGTTGTTCGTCAACGGGCAGGAGATCGTCAACCAGTGGCAGGACCAGGCGGCCAACACGGCCACCGGCACCATCAACCTGACCGCGGGCCAGCCGGTGTCGATCGAGCTGGACTACTACCAGGACGGCGGTTCCGACCAGGTCAGCCTCGGCTGGGCACCGCCCGGGTACACCACGACTGCCATCCAGCAGGCGGTCACCGCGGCCAAGGCGTCGTCGGTGGCGGTCGTCTTCGCCAGCAACTTCGAGTCCGAAGGCAGCGACCTGAGCAGCATCGACCTGCCGGGTGACCAGAACGAGCTGATCTCGGCGGTGGCGGCGGCCAACCCGCACACCATCGTCGTGCTCAACACCGGTTCCGCGGTCACCATGCCGTGGCTGGGTTCGGTCGCCGGGGTGCTGGAGAACTGGTATCCGGGCCAGGAGGACGGCAATGCGATCGCCGCGGTGCTGTTCGGCGACGTGAACCCGTCGGGCAAACTGCCGGTCAGCTTCCCGAAGAGCCTGGCCGACGTGCCGGCGTCGACGGCAGCGCAGTGGCCGGGCGTGAACGGGCAGGTGCAGTACTCCGAGGGTGTTGATGTCGGCTACCGCTGGTACCAGGCGAAGAACATCGCACCGCTGTTCCCGTTCGGTTTCGGCTTGTCCTACACCAACTTCAGCTACAGCAACCTGAGTGTGTCCGCGCTGGACGCGCACGGCAGGGCCACGGTGACCGCGACGGTGACCAACACCGGCACCCGGGCCGGCACCGATGTCGCCCAGCTCTACGTCGGCGACCCGGCGAGCACCGGTGAGCCGCCGACGCAGTTGAAGGGCTTCCAGCGGGTGACCCTGCAGCCGGGCGCGAGCAGCACGGTCAGCTTCCCGGTCACCGTGCACGACCTGGCCTACTGGAACGACTCGACGAGCGCCTGGACCACCGCACTGGGCAACTACGGGATCATGGTCGGCGACACCTCGGCCAGCCCGCAGCTGACCGGCACGCTCGCGGTGACCTCGACGGCGACCGGCAACACGGTCACGGTGACCGACCCGCAGGGCATGAGCAGCCCGGTCGGCAGCGCGGCCAGCCTGCCGGTCACCGCAGCGGACTCGGCCACCGGCCAGACGCTCGCCTACACCGCGAGCGGCCTGCCGGCCGGCCTGTCGATCAACACCGGCACCGGAACGATCTCCGGGACGGCGACGACGGCGGGCACCAGCACGATCACCGTCACCGCGACCGACAGCACCGGCGCGACCGGCAACACCTCGTTCGTCTGGACCGCGACCGCATCGGTCACCGCCGCCAGCGGAACCGGGCCGATCGTGGCCGGCGTGTCGGCCGCGCTCTGTGTGGACGTGCGGGCGGCCGCCACCGCGGACGGCACGCCGGTGCAGATCTACCAGTGCAACGCCAGCACTGCCCAGCAGTGGACGGTGGAGTCCAACGGGACTCTTCAGTCGCTGGGCAAGTGCCTGGACGTGAACGCGGCCGGAACGGCCAACGGCAGCAAGGTCGAGCTCTACACCTGCAACGGCACCGGGGCGCAGGTGTGGCAGGCCCAGGCCAGTGGGGCACTGGTCAACCCGGAGTCGGGCCGCTGCCTTGACGATCCGGCCGCGTCCACGGCCAACAGCACGCAACTACAGATCTATGACTGCAACGGCACGGCGGCGCAACGCTGGACCCTGCCGTGACCATCGATTCCTTGCCACCGATCACATTCCGGTAGGCCCGAGGAATCGAGCACCGGGCGGCGGACAGTGTGGTCCGCCGCCCGGTGTTTCTCTGTCTGATCCGCCCCGACTACGGCAGCGTGGCCAGGTGCGGGTGGACGGTGTTGGCGAAGGCGTAGCCGTTTGAGGCGTCCCAGTTGATCGACCAGTCCATCGCCCCGCCGATGGCCGGGTAGGTCGTGCTGGGTTTGAAGCTGCCGCAGTTGGTGCCGCCGGCCAGACAGTCCAGCGCCGCGTTGACGTTGGCGGCCGACTGGAAACCGGCGCCGGCAGGGCTGGACGCGGGCAGCCCGAGGCCGACCTGGCTCGCGCTCAGGCCACCCTGCAACTGGATGCAGGCCAGTGCGGTGAGGAAGTTCTCGGTGGCCTCGGCGTAGACGTTGCCGTCGCAGCCGTTCATCGTGCCGGAGTTGTAGTACTGCGTGTTGACGATGGTCAGCACGTCCTTGATGGCCAGCGCGAGCTGGAAGTAGGCCATCCCGGTGGACTGCATGTCGATGGTCTGCGGCGCCAGCGTGATGATCGCGCCCGGGTGGGCCGAGGCGATCGAGTGCAGGGCCTGGGCCATGTAGGTCGGGTTGACCCCGTTCTCCAGGTCGATGTCCACCCCGTCGAAGCCGTACTGGCTGATCAGCGCGTTGACGCTGGACGCGAAGTTCGCCGCCGAGGTCGAGTCGCTCACGCTGATCGTGCCGTTCTGGCCGCCGACCGAGATGATCACTTTCTGCCCACGCGAATGCAGGGTGGCGATGTCACTGGTGAACTGGCTGGCGGTGTAGCCGCCCAGCGCCGATGACAGGCCCGAGTCGATGCTGAAGGTCACCCCGCCGGGCTTGCTCGGGTCGGCGTTGGCGAACGCCACGGCCACCACGTCGTAGGTGGTCGGCACCGCGGACAGCCGCAGTGCCTCGGCGCCGTTGGTGAAGTCCTGCCAGTAACCGGTGAGGATGTGCGCGGGCAGCCCGCTGTTGCCGGTGCCGCCTCCGCCGCCGGTACTGGCCGCCGATGTGGTCGCCGAGACGTTGCCCGAGGGCGAGGACTCACCGGCGGCGTTGGTCGCGGTAACCGCGAAGGTGTACGCGGTGGCCGCGGCCAACCCGCTGATCGTGGCGGACGTGCCGGTGCTGCTGGCCTTCTTGGTGCCGTTGACGTAGACGTTGTAGCCGGTGACCGAGCCGGTCGGGGCGGTCCAGGACAGCGCGACCGAGGACGAGGTCACCGTGCCGACCTTCAGGCCGGTCGGCGCGGCCGGCGCCTGGGCCGAGCCGCCGGGACCGGTCAGCGAGACGTCATCGGCGTAGTAGGTGGGCTGGCCGTACCAGCCGTGCAGGTAGACGCTCACCGACGTGGTGGCCGCGCCGGTGGTGAAGCTGGTGGTCAGCTGGGTCCACGAGGACGCCGCCGGGGTCCACGTGCTCACGTCGGTGCTGCCGGTGCCGCTCGCGCCGAGGTAGACGTAGTCGCCCTCGACCCACGCCGACAGCGAGTACGCCGAGTTCGGCTGCACGCTCACCGTCTGGGTGCACTGGGCGTCGTCCTGCCCGGCCGGCGTCGCCGACAGGGCATACGTGCCGGAGTGCACCGGACTGGTGACCACGCCGGCCGGTGAGCTGCTACAGGACCAGCCGCTGGTGGCTCCGCTCTCGAAACCGCTGTTGCTCACCAGGTTCGCGCCGGCCGCCGAGCCGAGACCGGCCAACAGCACGGTTCCACCGCCGGCCAGCAGCGCGACCACCGCCGCCGAGATCAATCGGTTGATTCTCAACGTTTCCACCTCCACAGGTGTCGGAGAGATCCCCCGTCACAAATCAAGGTGGACTAGACCACTTGACGTGTCAAGGTCTGGACCAATACAGCCCGATCACGGATAACAAGCAGGCCGGAGCGGGTGCGCCGGGCCGGGCCGGCTGGTCGGGTGGCAGACCACTCGTGGCACAGTCCGTCCGGACACCACTCGCGGTCGGAACCGGAGGACATCGTGCGGATCGAACAGCGACTGGCCGACCTGGGACTCGTGCTGCCGGAGCCGGTCCGGCTGCCCGCCGGCGTGGCGCTGCCCTTCCCATGGGTCCGGCTGCACGGCGATCGGGCCTTTGTGTCCGGCCACGGCCCGCTGCTGCCCGACGGCTCGTTGGCCGGCCCGTTCGGCAAGGTCGGCACCGACGACGTCACCGAGCAGCAGGCCTACGCCTCGGCCCGGTTGATCGCGCTCGCGATGCTCGCCAGCCTGCGCCGCGAACTCGGCGACCTGGACCGGGTCACCGCGTGGCTACGGGTGTTCGGCATGATCGCCGCGGCGCCGGGCTTCGGCCGGGCCCCGGCGGTGATCAACGGCTGCTCCGACCTGATCCTGCAACTGTGGGGCCCCGACGCGGGCAGCCACGCCCGCTCGGCCATCGGCGTGGCCGAACTGCCGTTCGGCATTCCGGTGGAGATCGAGGCCGAGGTGGCCATCGGCTGAGGGCGGTGGCGGTACCCGGTCGGGCACCGCCACCGGGGATCAGGACCCGGCGGCCAGCCGCGGTCCGATCACGTCGCCGAACAACCGCACGTCCTGCTCGGGCAGGTCGTAGCCGCTCTCCGCGGTGTGCGACGGGAAAAAGAACACGTGGTCCACGCCGGACTGCTCGTGTGCCTGCAACAGCCGGTCCGCGCAGTACTCCGGCGGCCCGAACAGACCGAACGCGTCGCACACCCGGGCGGCCAGTTCCGGCGACAGGCTCGCCGGGTCGTGGTCCGCCGGGATGTCGATGCCGGCCGCGCGCAGCCAGCGCAGGTTGGCCACGCTCGGGTAGTTCAGGAACGGCTTGTCCGGGCGGAAGTAGCGGCGCGGCCACTCCCGGGCGGTCTCGAAGTCCTCGATCGCGGTGGGCACGATGAAGATCTCCTCGACCTCCTCGGGCGACCGACCGGCCCGCAGCGCGCCGGCCCGCACGTGCGACCGGGCCGCCTCGATCGAGTCCGGGTGCAGGCCGACCAGCATGACGATGCCGTCGGCCACCTCGCCGGCCAGTTCCAGCATCTTCGGCCCGGCGGCCAGGATGAAGATCTTCGCCGGCGGCGTGGCGACGTTGTTCATCCGCAGTTCCTGACCGTCCAGAACAGCCGGTTTGCCCGACAGCCAGTTGCGCAGCGCGGTGACCGCCTCGCCGACCTGCTGGCGGCGGGCCTGCGGCTTGCCCGCCTTCTCCACCGCCAGGAAGCCCGGCGCCAGGGTGAGCATGATCCGGCCGGGCGCCAGTTCGGTCAGCGAGTTGGCGATCGACGCGAGCACCAGCGGGTGCCGGGTGATCGGGTTGCTGGTGGCCGGGTAGAGGGCCAGCCGGTCGGTCGCCGCGGCGGCCAGGGTCAGCACGGAGTACACGTCCCGACCGGAATGGTGGTGGTCGTGCACGCCGACCCCGTTGAATCCGGCGTCCTCGACGGTCCTGATGAACTTCACCAGTTCGGGCAGCGGACGGCCCATCGGCACCCGGATGTCGACCTTGACGGTCATCGTTCTCCTTACGTTCTATGGGTTTGTCGGCAGACCGGCTCACTCCGGCAGTGGCCGGCCCTTGGTCTCCGGCAGGAACAGCACGGCCAGGACGCCGACCAGGTAGATCGGCGTGAAGATCGCCGCCGCGTGGCCGAATCCGCCGACCGCGGAGGCGAGCGTGCCGGTCAGCACGGCACCCACCATCGCCAGGTAGCGCGACCCGCTGAACACGATGCTGATCGCGGTGGCGCGCTGCGCGGTGCCGAACAGTTCGGGGGTGTGCACCGTGTACCAGCTGTAGACGCCACCGGTGAGGAAGCCGGCGATCAGTTGCAGCCAGGTGGCCAGCGCCGGGGTGTGCACGGTCAGGAAGACCACCGGCACGATGATCAGGCAGCCGACGAAGTACAACTGCACGGCGGGTTTGCGGCCCCACGCCTCGGCCACGAAGCCGAGCAGGATGCAGCCGGCGATCTCGCCGAGGTTGTACAGCGCGCCGGCCCAGCCGGTGAAGAACGCGACCCGCTTGGGATCGTGCACCAGGCTGCCGACGAAACTGGGCAGATAGGAGCTGACCGCCCACCAGCCGCCGGTGATCGCGATGGACACCACCAGTGCGCCGATCAGGTTGCGGCGCACCCCCGGCCGCAACAGGTCCCGGATTCGTGTTTTGCCGCGGTGCGCGGCCACCCAGCGCTGCGACTCCGGGATGTGCTTGCGCAGCGCGAGGACGATCACCAGCGGGATCACGCCGAACAGGTACATCCACCGCCAGGACAGGCCGTAGGTCGAACCGAGCAGCACCCACAGCGCGGACACCAGCACCCCGCCCAGCGAGAAACCGCTCTGCAGCAGCCCCGCTCCCCTGGTCCGCCAGCGCTGCGGCCAGACCTCCTGCAACAGCGAGGTGCCCACGCCCCACTCGGCGCCGATGCCGATCCCGGTGAAGAACCGGGCCAGCCCGAACAGCCACCAGTTGCCCGACAGCGCCGACAGCGCGGTGAACACGCTGTACACGGCGACCGCGCTGACCATCGTGCGCCGCCGGCCCAGCTTGTCGCCGACCACGCCGCCGATGACGCCGCCGGTCGCCCAGCCGGCGAGGGTGATCGCCACCAGGTAACCCTGGTAGGCCGACAGACTGTGCAGTTCGTTGTGCGGCAACAGCTCGGTGAGCGTGGGTCGGGCGGTGATCAGCAGGACGAAGGTGTCGTAGCCGTCGGCCACCCAGAACACCAGGGTCAGCGCGAGCACACCCCAGGCCCGGCGGTCCAGACCGGACGCCGGAGGCTCCAGGGTCGTCGATGCGGTCATGGTTACTGCCTTTCCGTGCGCGGGCCGCCCGCGCGGCCGGTGCTCGGTGGGTGGCGACGGAAGCCGTCACCGGGGATGTTCCGCTCCGGCACGAACGTCGTCGATCGGCCGCGCCACCGGCGCCGGCCCGCTACGCGGAACCGGTGCCGGCGACCGTGAAGTTGTGTCCACCCGCGCCGATCGGCGCGGAGCTCAGATCCGGGACTCCACCCGGGTGCCCGGCGCGAACAGGCCGTCCACGTCCAGCGGCGCGGCGAGCAGGCCCTGCTCCACCAGGTAGCCGATGAACTTGGTCAGGATGTCCCGGTTCGCCGCGAGGCCGTAGGGCCACGGGTCGGCGCCGAACACCTCGCGCTGCCGCTCCAACGTGTCCAGCAGGAACGGGATCGTGTAGCGCAGCGCCGGCGCGTCGGCCAGACCGGCCAGCGCGACCTGCTTGGCCTGACTGAACGCCTTGTACAGACTGCGGGCCAGCCACGGGTGCGCGCGGTCCACATCGGACCGGATCACCAACATGTGCATGATCGGGAACATCCCGGTGCGGCCGAAGTACTCGGTCTCCCGGGCGGCGAAGTCCGGCCACAGCCGGCGCACCGGGCTGGCCGGCTCGCGGAACACCGAGGGCACCCGGGGTGCCATCAGCGCGTCGATCTCACCGTCCACCAGGGCCTGCGACAGCGTGCCCGGCACGTGCTCGGTGTGCACCCAGTCGGGCAGGGTCAACGGCTGGCGCTCGTGCCGGCCGGCCTGCTCCAGGCCGCCGGTGCACCAGACGATGCCGGTGGTGTCGACGTTGAAGTCGTGTCGCAGCAACGCCCTTGTCCACACCGACGCGGTCATCTGGTACTCCGGCACGCCCACCCGGCGGCCGGCCAGGTCGGCCGCCTCGGTGATGTCCGAGCCCTCCCGGACGTAGATGGTGGAGTGTCGGAAGCTGCGGGACAGGAACACCGGCACGCCGACGAACCGGTCGTCCCCGTTGGCCTTGGCGATCGCATAACTGGCCAGCGACATCTCGGCGACGTCGAACTCGGCATTGCTGATCATCCGGAAGAAGCACTCCTCCGGCTCCAGCGTGATCAGGTTCAGGTCGACCCCCTCCGGGCTGACCCGACCGTCCGCCAGTGGCCACACCCGGTCGTAGTTGCCGCAGGCCAGGGTGAGCGGCACGCGCGTCATGTTCTCCCTCAATCGTCCAGGTAGGTACGGATCACCGAGAACCGGACGTACTCGTCGTTGACGTGCGCCGTGGTGACCGCGACCGCCCGCTCGTCGGCACGGACGTGCGTGTGCCGCAACCGCAACAGCGGCCGGGTGGCCGGAATGTCCAGCGCCGCGGCCACCGCGGGGGGCGGCAGCACCGGCCGCACCTCGGCCACCGAGTAGGCGACCGCGGTGCCGATGTGTTCCTTGGCGAAGTCGAAGGTGGACCGAGTGGGGTCCAGTTCCTCCGGGTCGTCGTCGCCGAGCAGCCGGACCGGGAACACGTCCACACTGTGCACCGCGGGCGCGTCGTCAGCGGCGAAGATGCGCTCCACCCGCAGGCCCTGCTCGCCCGCCGGGAGTTCCAGCATGGCCGCGGTCTCCTGGTCGAGTTCGACCAGGCCCTGCTCGGCGATGCGCACCGACGCCCGGTAGCCGGCCTGCGCGATCAGGTCGACGAACGCGCCGGCCTCGGCGAGGTTGGCGCCGAGGCCCAGCGCCCGCCGGTTGATGAAGGTGCCCTGGCCGTGCAGCCGGCGAATCCGGCCTTCTTTCTGCAGCGACTGCAGCGCCGAGCGCAACGTGGCGCGGCTCACGCCCAGCGCGGTGGACAGGTCGGCCTCCGAGGGCAGCCGCAGCGTTCCCTGCTCACCGAGCCGGGTGATCACTTCCCGCAACCGGTCCTTGACCTGCCGATAGGCGTCCGTGTTGATCGCCTCTATCCGCAGTGGCGGTTGGGTGGGCGGCTGTACTGCCATCTGGTTCAGGCCTCCGTGCGTTTTCCGATCGGCCCCTGGTAGCCGCGCAGCCATTCCACCAGTTCACCGAGTCGGCCCACGATGTGGTCGTGGTAACGCTTGCCCTTGTCCTCGGACAGGCCCAGCGAGGAGCTGAAGCTGCCGGTCGGGGTGAACGCGCGCTGCTCGTCGCCCGACCAGATGATCTCCACGCCGTCGGGTGCCGGTCCGAACAGGTCGTTGCCGACGAAACCGCCGAACACCGCCTCGAAGTCGACTCCGGCGTCGGTCAGCCGGTCGGTGCGGATCTTGCCCGGGTAGCGGTAGTGCACATGGGACAGCTCCAGCTCACCGGCGTGGTGTTCGTTGGTCTCCTTGATCGTCGGCGAGGCCGATCGGGCCAGGTGCAGCGGGTCAGCCACGACGAACAGCACCTCGGGCAGTTCCTCGTCGTGCAGCACCCGCAGCGCGCTGTTCAGCGCCGGCAGGTTGGAGCCTTTGTGGCCGTTGAGCAGGATGATCCGGTCGAAGCCGTGCCGGGCCAGGCTGCGGGCGATGTCCCGGATGAGCAGCACGAGGGTGTCCGGGCGCACGGTGATGGTGCCCGGGAACGCACCGTGGTGCGAGGAGTCGCCGTACCAGATCGGCGGTGCGACCAGGATGCCGTTGCGCTCGGCCACGTCCTCGGCCAGCGTGATGGCCACATAGGAGTCGACGCCGAGCACGCCGGCCGGGCCGTGCTGCTCGGTGCTGCCGATCGGGACGATCACGGTCCGGTCGTGCTCCAGATAGGAACTGACTTCTTCCCAGGTCAGGTCCTGAATCCACACGGACGGCAACTCGGCGGCCACTGGCACCTCCCACAGTCTGAAACACGTCGCTAGACGTCTGACCTCCAACCTAAAGTCAAACCGGACCGGAGGAAAGTACGACCAAGGAGTGAGATGACCGGCCAGCACAGTACCGCCGCCCAGGAAACCGGCCGCCGGCCACGGCTGCGGGTGCCCCCGCTGCTCGGCGCGGCGGCGCTGATGGCGATGACCGCAGCCGGCCCGGGATTCATCACCCAGACCGCGTCGTTCACCGCGCTCTACGGGGCGTCCTTCGCCTGCGCGGTGGTCCTCTCGATGATCATCGACGTGGCCGTGCAGCTCAACGTCTGGCGCATCCTGGGCATCTCCGGCCTGCACGCGCAGGATCTGGTCAACAAGGTGGTGCGCGGCGGTGGCCCGCTGCTGACCGTGCTGGTGGTGCTGGGCGCCATCGTGTTCAACATCGGCAACATCGCCGGCGCCGGCCTCGGCCTGCACGACCTGTTCGGGCTGGACAGTCGGATCGGTGCCGCGATCAGCGGCTGCCTGGCCATCCTGATCTTCCTGTCCCGGTCGGCGGCGGCCGCGACCGACCGGGTGATGGTCGTGCTCGGCGTGGTCAAGATCGGGCTGATCATCGCGCTGGTGATCGCCACCGCTCCCCCGGTCGGCGAGGCCGCGGCGCGCACGGTCGACCCGCACGGGCTGCCGTTCCTGCCGATCCTGACGTTGATCGGCGGCACCGTCGGCGGCTTCATCACCTACTCCGGCGTGCACCGGATGATCGACGCGGACATCACCGGGATCGGCAACGTCAAGCGGATCTCCCGCGGTGCGCTGACCGGGGTGCTGATCGCCTGCGTGCTGCGGATCGTGCTGTTCCTCGGTTTCTACGGCGTGATCGCCGCGGGCGCGCACCTGGCCAACGCCGACGACGCGGCCGGGTCGAGCTTCCTGGCCGCGTTCGGCTCGGTCGGACTGCACCTGTTCGGGCTGGTGTTCTGGGCGGCCGGGATGACCAGCACGATCGGCAACTCCTACACCACCGCGACCTTCCTGCGGTCCTACTCGGCACCGATCCGCCGGCACTTCGACCGGACCGTGGTCGTGCTGATCGGCCTGGCCACCATCGTGTTCATCCTGATCGGCCAGACCCCGCAGTCGATGCTCGTGTTCGCCGGGGCGATCAACGGGCTGGTGCTGCCGGTCGGGCTGGCACTGGTCCTCTGGGTCGCGCTGCGCCGCCGGGACCTGATCGCGAACTACCGCTATCCCCGGGTGTTGCTCGGCTTCGGCATCGCCGCCTGGCTGTTCACCGCCTACGCCGCGGTCGAGTCGATCGCGTCCATCGGCACGATCTTCAGCTAGCTTCGGAAAGAGGAGACGCAGATGTCCAGCACGATCGCGACCACCGACCCGGCCGAGGCCCGAGCCCGTTTCCGCGCGGGACTGCGGGTGCCGACAGCGGGTTGGGCGCCGGGCTTCGCCCAGGCCAACATGATCATCGTGCCGCGCGAGTACGCCTATGAGGCGCTGCTGTTCGGCCAGCGCAACCCCAAGCCGTGCCCGATCATCGACGTGACCGACGCGGGCAGCCCGCACACCGCGCTGGCCGAGGGCGCCGACATCCGCACCGACCTGCCGGCCTACCGGATCTGGCGGGACGGCGAACTGGTCGAGGAGCCCGACGAGATCACCGGTCACTGGTCGGAGGACCTGGTCACCTTCCTGATCGGCTGTAGCTTCACCTTCGAGACACCGCTGCTCGCCGCGGGCATCGAGGTCCGGCACATCACCGCCGGCAGCAACGTGCCGATGTACAGCACCAATCGGCCGTGCCGCTCGGCCGGTCGGCTGAGCGGCCCGCTGGTGGTGTCGATGCGCCCGATCCCGGCCGACCAGGTGGCCGACGCGGTCCGGATCAGCGGCCAGTTCCCGGCGGTGCACGGCGCGCCGGTGCACGTCGGCGACCCGGCCGGACTGGGCATCACCGACCTGTCCAGCCCCGATTTCGGTGACCCGGTGGAGATCCGCGACGGCGAGGTGCCGGTCTTCTGGGCGTGTGGCGTGACCCCGCAGGCGGCGATCATGGCGTCCCGGCCGCCGTTCGCGATCACCCACGCCCCCGGCAACATGTTCATCACCGACGTGCCGGACCACACCTACGCCGTCTAGCCGGGTTCACCGCGTGCCGGTGATGAGGCGTTCACGGTCGAACGATGCGGACACCAGCCGCCAGCCCAGCCGGTTGAGCAGGAGCAGCACCACCACGCCGACAACGGCAAGCGGGAAGGACGCCGTGATGGCGTTCAGGGCCAGCAGGGTCGTCACGGCGATCGACGGCAGGCTGGCCAGCGTCGCGAACTGTTGCGCCACCCGGACGTCACTGGCCCGGGACGAGATGAAGATGGACAACCAGATCGACCAACCGGCGAGCAGCGGGGTGAACACGAGCTGCGCGAGCAGGTCGGACGGACGGATCAGCGCGGTCGCCACGGCGGGCACGGCGAACAGTTCGACGCAGAGCAGGAACAGGCCGTAGACGACGTAGGCAACAACAACCGAGGGCACAAACGCGGCCAAAGCCTTGCCCAGCAACAGTTCCTCGCGGCGGATCGGCGTGGTCAGCACGGGTTCGAGCGTGCCCTGCTGGCGCTCGCCGACCACCGAGTAGGCGCCTACCAGCGACGGCACCAGGGCCGGGATGGCCAGCAGGTAGAGCAGGACGTGCTCGTGCCGGAGCGGGGCCGACGCCGCCGTGTTCAGGGTGAAGACGGTGATCAACGGTTGGATGCTGAAGATCACCGGAACGATGGACATCCCGACGACGAGCGAACGATTGCGCCGGAACTCCTGGAGTTCCTTGCGGAAGATCGCCCGGACGCGGCGCCTGTTGATGCTCACCCGTCCCCCTCCACCAGCTTCAGGTAGACGTCCTCAAGGGAACGCCGCGCCTCGCCGACCGACAGCACGTCGGCCCCGGCGGCGACGAGGGCCCGGGTGACGGCCGGCGCGGCGACCGTCACGTCGGACACGGCGAGCACGTAGCCGGCGGGCCCGTCCTGCTGCCACCCGTCGATCGCCGGCAGGCCCGCGAAAACCCGGCCCGGGTCGCGGAGCGGAGTTCGGATGGTGACCAGCAGCGTCTTGCTGAACAGTTGGTCACGCAGGTCGCTCGGCCGGCCGATCCGGCGCAACGTCGTGTTCAGGATCGCGACGCGGTCGCAGAGCCGCTCGGCCTCCTCAAGACGGTGCGTGGTGAGGAAAATCGTGACACCACGCCGCCGCAGCCCGTCGATCAGCTCGTGCACGTCCCGGGCCGCGACCGGGTCGAGGCCGGCGGTCGGCTCGTCGAGAAAGAGGATCTCCGGGTCGCTGAGCAGCGCCCGGGCCAGGGCGACCCGCTGGCGCAGGCCCTTGGACAGCGTTCCGCAGGCATCCCGCGCCCGGTCGACAAGATTGACCGCCCGCAAGGCCCGGTCGATGCGACCGGGCGGATCGGAGACCCCGTACAGGTCGGCAAAACAGCCGAGGTTCTCCAGCACGCTCAGCCGCAGGTAGAGGCCCGGCGACTCGGGCATGATCGAGATCCGCCGGCGGACCTCCTCGCCGTTGTCCGGCGTGAGCGGGATACCGGCCACGACAGCCGAACCCGAGGTCGGCGCGATGAGAGTGCCCAGTGTCCGCACCGTTGTCGTCTTGCCGGCGCCGTTCGGCCCGAGAAAGCCGAAGACCTCGCCGTGGCCGATCTCGAAGGACACGTCCTCGAACGCGACCCGGTCGCCGAACCGCTTGGTCAGTTGGTCGACCGACAAGGCCGCGCCCCCGGTCACGACTTCCCGGGACTCGTCCGGCCGGAGCCCGGCACGGTCGATCGCTGGCGGACGACACAGATGACCGCCGCCAACTGGACGAGCCACAGCGTGATCCCGGCGGCGAGGTCCACTCGGGCGTACACCGCGGAATCGTCGCCGATCCCAGTGGCGAGGCTGCACGTGTTCAGCGCGAAGAACAACACGAAGACGACGCGAGCCCACCGCTGGCCCCGCCCGTTCGCCCAGGCCAGCCAGAGCCACAGCCCGACCGCGACCGCGCCGCCCACGACGATCGGGTCCAGGCCGTGGGTCACCTCGGCGTGCCACTGGGCCGCGGTGTAGCCGGGATCGCCGGCCAGGGTGGCCGACCTGACCTCGCCCATGCTGGCCAGCACCGCGAGCACCGTCGCCAGCTCGACCACGGCGCCAAGGTACATCAGCCGCAGCGCGAGCACCGCCGCCCGGTCCGACCGGGCCACCCGTGACCGAAGAACCATGCTCAGCCCGCCGACCAGTAGGTCAAGACACTCCCGCGGTTCCGGCCGACGCTGGCCCTCGCGCGCGCCGACCAGCAGTACGCCGAGGAACTCCGCCTCGTGTTCCCGTCGGAACCAGCCGGGATAGCACCACAGCCAGCGGCGGTAGCGTCGTTCCAACTCGGCGTGCGCGGTCATCCGCTTGTTCCGTCGGCCAGGGTGAGTCTGGTGAAGGCGGCGGCCGCGTTGGCCCGCAACCGGTCGGCCTCGGCGGCCAACTGCTGGCGACCGTCGGCGGTGAGTCGGTAGTAACGACGCAGCCGGTTGTCCACGATCTCCTCCCGATCGATCTGGACCAACCCGTCGACCCGCAACCGGTCCAGCGCCGCGTAGAGCGTGCCTGCGCGCAACCGCACGCGTCCGTCCGAGATCGTCGCGACGTCGGTGATGATCGCGTAGCCGTGCTGGCTGCCCGCCGCGAGCGCGGTGAGGATCAGGAAGGACGCCTCCTGCATGGAGCGCTTGGCCACTTCACCAATATATACCGATCAACTGACGGTGGCTGACCAGTTCAGCAAGAAAAATCCGCCCATTTCCGGCTACCGTGTCGATCCGCGCCCGCCCCGTTCGACCTGGGTGGCGAGAGGGTCGGGAGGCGGCCCCGAGTACAAGGAGATCGATGATGGCGAAGTACATGCTGATCATGCGCGGCACCGACGAATCGATCGCGAAGATGATGTCGACGCCGTTCGACCAGATGCTTGAGACGATGGGCCGCTTCAACGACGAGCTGATCAAGGCCGGCGTGCTGGTCGCCGCCGAGGGCCTTGACGATGCGAACCAGGGCGTGGTGGTCGACTTCAGCGGCGACCCGCCGGTGGTCACCGACGGGCCGTACGGCGAGACGAAGGAGCTGTTCGGCGGCTTCTACCTGCTCGACGTGGCCTCGAAGGAGGAGGCAGTCGAGTGGGCCAAGCGGCTCCCCGCGGTGGCCGGCTCCAAGTGCGAGATCCGTCGGGTGCCGGGCATCGACGAGTTCCCGCAGGACAACGAGTGGATCGCCAAGGAGCGGGCCTGGCGCGAGCGGAACGGCCAGCTCTGATGCCCACGGCCGGCGACGGCCCGCCGGACACCGAGTCGGCGCGGCGGGCCGTCGAGGCCGTCTGGCGGATCGAGTCCGCCCGGATCGTCGGCGCGCTGGCCCGTTACACCGGGGACTTCGCGCTGGCCGAGGATGTCGCGCAGGAGGCGGTGGCCGAGGCGCTGGTGAGCTGGTCGCGGGCCGGCGCGCCGGCCAACCCGGTGGGCTGGTTGCTGGCCACCGCGCGGCGGCGCGCCATCGATGCCTTCCGCCGCCGATCGGCCCTGGACGAGCGCTACGCCCCGCTCGCTCACGAGCTCGCCGAGGGCGAGGCCCACTCGGGCGCGCCTACCGCGCGGGACCGGGCGGTCGACCTGCCCTGGGAACCCGACCGGGTCGATGACGACGTGCTCGCGCTGATGTTCGTGGCCTGCCATCCGGTGCTCTCGGCCGAAGCCCGGGTGGCGCTGACCCTGCGCACGGTCGGCGGCCTGGCCAGTGCGGAGATCGCGCGGGCATTCCTGGTGCCGGTGCCGACGATCCAGGCCCGGATCACCCGGGCGAAGCAGACGATCGCCGCGGCGGGCGTGCCGTTCGAACTGCCGCTCGCCGCCGAGCGGCGGGGCGGCTCGGCGGGGTGCTGAACGTGCTGTACGTGATCTTCAGCGAGGGCTCGACGGCGACGACCGGGGACAGCCTGCTGCGTGTCGATCTCGCGTACGAGGCGATCCGGTTGGCCCGGACGCTGGTCGCGCTGCTGCCCGAGGAACCGGAGGTGTCCGGCCTGCTCGCCCTGTTCGAGCTGACGGCCGCGCGGTTTCCGGCCCGCACCGGGCCCGACGGCGACGCTGTGCTGTTGGAGGATCAGGACCGGAGCCGGTGGGACCGGTCGGCGATCCGCCGCGGGCTGGCCGCGATCGGCAGGGCGACCGCCATCGGGCGCGGCCTTGGTCCCTACGGGCTACAGGCGACGATCGCCGCGTGCCACGCGTCGGCGGCCTCGGTGGCGGCCACCGACTGGGAACGGGTGGTGTTGCTGTACGAGGCGCTCGGCCGGGTGGCTCCCTCGCCCGTCGTCGAACTCAACCGGGCCGTCGCCGTCGCGATGGCGAGTGGGCCGGCGGAGGCGTTGGAGTTGGTGGACGAGTTGGTCGCGACCGACCAACTGTCCGGCTCGTACCTGCTGCCGAGCGTGCGCGGCGAATTGCTGACCCGGCTCGGGCGAACCCGAGAGGCCCGGACAGAGTTGGAATTGGCCGCCCGACTGTGTGGCAATGTTCGGGAGCGTGCGGTGTTGTTGCGGAAGGTCGCCGGGCTGGCTTGATGTCCAAGTCCTGGCCAATCACAGAATGATCACAACGCGAAGGTCATAATTGCGCACATGGACGACGTCCGTGCCAATGAGGTCACTTTCGGCGATCTCGAGATGTTCCTCGCCTTTGCCAGAACCGAGCACTTCGGCCAGACCGCGACCGAGTTGGAGGTCAGCGTGGCCACCGTGCAGCGCAGCATCCGGGCGTTGGAGCGCAAGCTCGGCGTGCAGCTGGTCGAGCAGGACGGCCGCCGGGTTCGCTTGCGCCACCAGGGAAACATCCTGGTCAGGGAGGCGCACACGGTGCTGCGGGCGCGCGCCGACGCGGTCAGCACGACACTGGCCGAGTCCGGCCACGCGCAGCGGCTGCTGCGGATCGCGCACACCTACTCGCTCGGTCTGGACTTCGTGCCGGCCGTGCTCGCCGAGTTGCGCGGCAACCAGCCCGAGCTGCGCTTCCACGCCCGGCAGAACCCGGCCACCGACGTGGTGTCCGCGGTGCTGCGCGGCGACGCCGACGTCGGGTTCACCTCACTGTCGCCGACCGAGCCCGGAATGACGGTGTACCCGCTGTTCACCGAGTCGGTGCTGCTCGCCGTCCCGGCCGACGACCCGCTCGCCGAGGAGGGCGCGGTGGAGCTGGCCAAGGTGCGCGACCGGACGTTCATCGCGATGGAACCCGGATCGAGCAGCCGCAACAACATGATCAATGCCTGCGCCCGGGCCGGATTTGTGCCGCACATCGCGGTCGAGGGCAGCGATCTGTTCGTGGTCGAGTCGATGGTCGGCGCCGGCATCGGCGTCTCCCTGGTACCCGAGGGCATGAACGGCCACCACCATCCGCGGGTGGCCCGGCTGCGGATCACCGAGCCCGCGCTGGCCAGTCGCACCATCTTCCTCATCCACCAGGCCGCGAGCGCGGCCCAGGACAGCGTGCGCGCGCTGGTCCGGATCGCGACGGACCAGGCGGCCCAGCGGCCCACATCGTTGCGCAGGACGCAACAATCCCGACCTTGATTGGCGTTGTTCGCCCGATGATCCAGACCTAGCGTGCTCGCATGTCACCTGGGGTCACCACCGCGTCGGCAACGACGCAGTTCTGTACCCGGCTGCTGGATGCGGCCCACCGCCCACTGCCGGTTCCGGCGGCGATCGCCGCCCGACGCAGCCTGTTCAACGTGCTCGGCACCGCGATCGGCGCCGCCGACGCGCCCGCCGTGCGCGCCCTGCTGACCGGCGCGGACCGGCTCGGCGGAGTCGACCCGGCCGGCGGGGTGGTGTTGCCGGGCCGGCCGGAGATCGTGGACGGCTACTGGGGTGCGCTGCTCGTGGGAGCCGCCGCGCACCTCGACGACTTCGACGACACGCACCTGGCCACGGTGATCCACCCGGGCGCGGCGATCCTGGCCACCATCCTGGCCCTCCGGCCGGGACTGGACGTGCCCGGTGAGCGCTACCTGACCGCGTTCGCGCTGGGCTGCGAGGCACAGCTGCGGATCGGGAACGCCATCTCCCCCAACCATTACGACCGCGGTTGGCACATCACCGGCACCTGCGGGGTGTTCGGCGCGGCGGTCGCGGCCGCGGTGCTGCTCGGATTGGGAGCCGAGCAGACCGAACGGGCACTCGAACTGGTGTCGACGATGGTCATCGGGCATCGGGAGGGCTTCGGCTCGATGACCAAACCGTTCCACCCCGGCAAAGCCGCGGCGAACGGGGTGCTGGCCGCACGGTTGGCGGTGGCCGGACTGGCCGGCTCGGCGGACCCACTCGGCAGCGGCGGGGTGCTGCCGGTGTTCGCCGACGTGGTGGACGCCGCCGAGCTGGCCGGTTCGTGGGAGCGGGGCTGGGAGTTGGAGCGCAACGCGTTCAAGCCCTACCCGTGCGGGATCGTGGCGCACCCGGCGATCGACGCCGCCGTTGGCGTGTCCGGGCAGCTCGGCGACCCGGCCTCGATCGTCGCGGTGTCGGTCGCCTGCCACCCGCTGGTGCCCGAACTGATGGGCCGACGGCAGCCGCGCGACGGGTTGCAGGCCCGGTTCAGCGCCTACCACACCACCGCGGTCGGACTGCTGGACGGCCGGGTCGGGTTGGCCCAGTTGACCGACGCCCGGGTGGTCGCGCCGGACGTGACCCGGCTGCGCAACCTGACCAGCCTGCTGCCCACCACCCGCTGCGCCCGCGACGAGGCGACGATCTTCGTCGAGCAGACCGGCGGCGCAGCGGTCGAACTGCACGTCCCACACGCCCGGGGCAGCCTGGCCCGGCCACTGACCGACGAGGAACTGTTCGACAAGGTCCGGCAACTGGTCGAACCGGTGCTCGGCGCCGGTGCCACCCGGGCCGTCCGGAACGCGGTCATCGGACTGGACAGCGCTCCGAACCCGGACGCGCTGCTGGCCGCGATCCGACCGGCCACGGGGGTCGGCCGATGACCACGACCGAACGGGTGGTGCGGTTCGTGCGCACCGCCACCCCGCCGGAGCGGGTACTCAAGTCCGCGGCCGACCAGTTGCAGTGCTTCCGGGCCGCCCGTGACCGGGGCGCCCGAGGACCGGTGCCCACCGCGATCGTCGGGCTGGTCGGGCCGGCCAGGAATCCACTGTGGACAGCGTGGATCTCCGGGTCGGCCGCCGCGACGGCCGACCCGGAGCTCGCCTGGGTGGCGGTATGTGCGGCGGCCGACGCGCTCGGCAGCGACGAGCAGCAGACCGCGACCGCCACCGCGATCGGCTACGAGGTGGCCGATCGGGTCGCCGAGGCCCTCGGGCCGACGCACACCACGGCCGGCTGGTCGGTGCGCGCCACCGCGGGGGTGATCGGCGCGGGCGCCGCGGCCGGACGGCTGATGGGGCTGGACGCCGGTCAACTGCGGGACGCGCTGGGGCTGTGCGCGACCCAGGCGGCCGGGTTGGCCGGCGCGACCGGCACCGACGCGGACGCACTGCAACTGGGCAAGGCCGCCGGCAACGCGGTCGAGGCCGCGCTGTTGGGGCAGTGCGGGGTCACCTCGGCGGCCCAGCCGTTGGAAGGCCGGCGTGGCATGTTCGCGCTGATGTCCACCGCGGCCGATCCGGCCGCGGTCAACGAACGACTCGGTACCAGCTGGCTGAGCTGACCGGCCGGACGACGAGGTCCGAACGATGGAGGATCGACCGATGGGGGCAACGCGTCCGTCCAGCCCACTCGACCAGCGCAGAACGAACGCGCTCGGCTTCTGCACCAAGGAACTGTGCTCGGCGGTGTTCGTGTCCGGCCGCTCGGTGGACGAGGTGGTGCGGCACGACCTCGGCGTGATCTGCCGGCGGTTCGCCGGGGGCGCGCTGGACCCGGCGGAGATCCTGTTCACCGTGGACCGCGACCGCGGCGTGGTCGAGGGCGGTCTTGCCGACGGCTCCCGGCACCGGGCGATCGCCAGCGGGGACAAGGGCGCCGCGCTCGTCGACACGATCCGACTGGACCGGCCCGGCGGCCCGCTGCCCCCGGTCGAACCGGACCGCCGGCCGTGGCCGGCCGGGGACGCGCGAAGACCGGGCGACGACTACGCGCCGGTCCGGGCCGCCGTGCTCGACCACCTCGCGACGACCGGTGCGCGCGGGGTGGCCGTCGTGCATCGCGGCGAACTGGTGGTCGAGGAGTTCGCCGGGGGCTTCGACCTGACGGTGCGCACCCGGGGCTGGTCCACCGGGAAGACACTGACCGCGCTGATCGTCGGTTGGCTGGCCGGTCAGGGCGAGTTGGACCCGGCCGCGCCGACGACGATCCCGGCCTGGATGCGGCTGGGCGACCCACGCGCCCGCATCCGACTGCTGGACCTGCTGCGGTTGAGCAGCGGCCTGGCCGTCCGCCAGTTCGCCGAGGGCACCGACGGCCTGCTCACCGACGCCGACGAGTACTTCGCGATGTACTTCCGCCCGGTCTCGGTCGACCGCATGGTGTCCGAAGTGGACGTCGAGGCCGAACCGGGGGAGCTGTTCAGCTACAAGAGCATCGACCATCTCGCGATCGCCGTCGCGCTGGGCGAGGTGTTCGGCGCGCAACTGCACGGCTACCTGTCCGGCATCGTGCTGCCGGCGCTTGGCCTGCGGCACAGCCTGCTGGAGACCGACGCCGAGGGTGTGCCGCTGTTGTGCGGTTCCTGGTACACCACTCCGGCCGACCTGGCCCGGATCGGCGAACTCATCCTGCGGGGCGGCTGGCTGGCCGACCGGCAGACGCTGCCGGCCGAGTGGATCGCCACGATGCTGGCCGAGTCGCCGGCCACACTGGCCGGCCGACACGTCGGGCCGGCGGAGACTCAGCATCCCTACGGCGCGTCGGTCTGGCTCAACCGGGACGGCCACGTCGGCCCGGCCGAGGACCGGGCCGCCTGTTACGCCCTGGGCAGCCTCGGCCAGACCGTCTTCGTGCTGCCCCAACTGGACCTGGTGATCACCCGGACCGCACTGGAGGAGCACCCACGGCAGCTCACCCTGCTGCACGCCGTGCGGACCGCGCTGGCGCACTGCAACTGAGCGAGTCCGTGCCACCTGCCGGCATCGCCCGCCGGCCGTGTCTTCCGGGGGTATCCGCCATGACCGAGTCCGTCACCGTGACCGCCCGGCTCGACCGGTTGCCCTGGTCGAGTCACCAGCGCCGGGTGGTCGGCACGCTGGCCCTGTGTTTCGCCTTCGAACTCGCCGACATCAACACCTTCGCCTACGCCGCGCCGGCCGTGCGCGACTATCTGGACGTGCCCGTGCGCGGGGTGTCGTTGATCACCTCGGCCGCCTTCGTCGGCAGTTTTCTGGGCGCCGTGTTCGGCGGCCGGCTGGCCGAACGGCTGGGCCGGCGCACGTCGCTGCGCCGGTCGGTCGCCTGGTTCTCGATGTGCTCGCTGCTCAACGCCATCGCGGTGAACACCACCACGTTGCTGCTCGCGCGGTTCGCCACCGGCATCGGCCTCGGTGCGATGACCGTCATCGCCATCACCTATCTCGCCGAACTCGTGCCCGGGGCGCAGCGCGGCCGGCTCCAGTCCGGCACGCTCGCGCTGGGCCTGCTGGGCATCCCGGCGATGTCCTTCTTCGCCCGGGGTGTCATCGGGATCGGCCCGGACGGCTGGCGGCTGGTCTTCGTCTTCGGTGCGCTCGGTGTGCTGCCGCTGTTGCTGATCGGCCGATTACCCGAGTCGCCGGCCTGGCTGGTGACGCACGGCCGGACCCGGGAAGCGCTCGGCGTACTCGACTCGATCGAGGCCGAGGTCGCTCGTGCCCACCCGCTGCCACCGCTCCCGGACGAGCCGGACACCCTCGGCACCGACGCCGTACCGATCCGGGAGCTGTTTCGCGGATCGCTGGCCCGGCGGACGATCACGCTGGCGGTGGTCTGGTCGTTGCTCACGATCAGCTACTACGGCTTCGCCTCCTACGCGCCGACCCTGTTGCACGAGCACGGATTCAGCCTGACCAGCAGCGTCGGCTACGCGGCGCTGACCACGCTCGGCGCGGTGCCCGGCGCGCTGCTGGCCTGGCCGGTGACCGACCGGTTCGGCCTGCGCGGCCCGGTGATCGGCTTCAGTCTGGTGTTCGCCGGCTGCGGACTCTGTTACGGGCTCACCTTCCAGCCGGCCGCGATCATCGTGTTCGGCATCCTGGTCGCCGCGACGAACCAGACACTCGTCGCGCTGATGTACTCCCACACACCACGGCTGTTCCCGACCGAGGTCCGCGCCACCGGCACCGGCTTCTGTTACGGCGTCGGCAGAATCCTCAACGCGGTGGGGCCGCTGGTGATCGGTCAGATCTATCTGGGACTCGGTTACCTGCCGGTGTTCGTCTTCGTCGGCGGGTGCGCTGCGATGATCGCGCTGACCGTGTTGCTGCTCGTACCGGGCCGGCAATCGCCGGCCGGCCAACCGGAACTCGTCACCGCCGGAACCCGATAGGCTCGGCCCCGGGACCACCGAGGAGGGGTGACAATGGGCGCTCTGACCGGTCGGAAAGCTGTGGTGACAGGCGGTTCGCTGGGTATCGGCCGCGCGGTCGTGCAGCGCTTGGCACAGGAGGGCAAGGTCTCGTCGGTGGTGGCAGCCGCCGGTGGCAGGGCCATCGCGCTACGCGCCGACCTCGGTTCGCTGCCCGAGGTGCGCTCGCTCTTCGAGCAGGCCGAGCAAAGCCTTGGCGGACTGGACATCGCGGTGCTGAACGCGGGAGTGGTCGGCGGCGGGACCGTGGCCGAACCGGAAGAGGGCACCTACGACTCGGCGCCCGCGGGATCACCGTCAACTCGGTGTCCCCCGGCGCCACCGGCATACTGCGCGAGTCGAACCCGCCGGAAGTGCTGTCGTTCCTGACGAACATGACCCCGTTGGGCCGGCTGAGCACCGCCGCCGAACGCCGTCCGTCCACCCGACACGGCCGAGTCCGACTTGTCCTGCTCGCGCATGATCGATCAGTGCGTCCGTCCTGTCGGGACCCCCGCGATTTGTCCACAATGACCCGGATGCGTGTTGTGACATGACGATCACAAGTAGGTACGCTCCAGGCCTCACACATTGATCTTCTCAAGAAGGAGCATCGGTGAGCGTCACCTTTGCCACGACCGCCTTCGCGCCGGTCGTGTTGGGATTCTTCGGCCTCGGCACGGGCTATCTGATCTACGGACCGCAGGAGCTGTTCGGCTTCCCGGTCCGCAGCAGGTCGGTCGACCGCGCCAGCGGCATCTGGGGAATCTGGATGCCCGGGTTCTGCCAGTTCGTCACGGGCGTGTACCTGTTCCTCGCGCTGACCCTGTTCGGGTCACTCAAGGACCCGGTGCTCTACACCGCCGCGCTGGCCTTCTCCGCGTACGGCATCCACTGGTTCGCGCTGGGCTGGAACCGTTACCAGGGCAACGACAGCAAGCCGACCGGCCTGATGACCATCCCGTTCACCATCATCTCGGCCCTCGGCACGACCGTCTTCTTCTCCGCGGGCGCCTGGCCCGTCGGGCTGCTGTTCGCCGGCCTGACCGCCGTCTACGTCGCCGAGTTCGCCGCGACGTTCCAACTGGGCGCGCGCACGACCGGCACCGGCGACGAACTGGTCGTGGTGAGCAACCCGGCCGAACGCGTCCTCGGCCTGTTCCACGTCCTGGTCGGTCTCTGGCTGATGTACCTCACCTTCGCCACCACGCTGAACCTCTCGTTGGGCTACAAGCTCCCCGGCGGCTGAGTCCGCGGCGTCACAGCCACCCCCGGTCCTTGGCCGCCAATCCGGCCTGGAACCGGGTGGTGGCGTTGAGTTCGGCCATCAGGTCACGGACCCGGCGTTGCGTCGTGCGTGGGCTCCAGCCCAGCGCCCGGCCGATGCCGGCGTCCGTCTGACCGGCGGCCAACAGGGTCAACAGGGTGGCGCGCTCCTCGTCCGGCTCGGCCGCCGGTTCGTCGACCGCCCCACCGATCGCCTTCGCCAGCGGGACCGCGCGGTCCCACTCCAGTTCGAACAGGGTGACCAGCGCGTCCAGCAGTGCCGAGGGGTGCAGCACGTAGGCCGCGTCGACCACATGCCGGGACGGGCTGATCGGGATGATCGCCAGCCGCTCGTCGGCCAGCAGCAGCTTCATCGGCAGCTCCGGGCGCACCCGGGCCCGCTCGCCCTGCTCGCCACTGGCCAGGATGTCCTGCTGCAACCGTCCCGGTAGCGCGATCGCCTCGCGGTCGTAGATCACCCGGTAGACGATGCCCTCGGCCAGTCGGGTCGTCTCCCGGCCGATGTTGCTGCCCGGCCGGCTCAGGTAGGGCGGCCGGTCGAAGCCACGGATCTGTTGCCGGGCAACGTTGTGCAGGTGCACCACCCGGTTGTTGATGTTGTCCTGCCCGGTCAGCACCTCGACCAGTTCGGCGGGGTGGGTGAACCGGGAAGTCTCGCGGAAGACGTCCATCAGCTCGTGCATCCGGGCCCGCGCCCCGCGCAGCTCATTCTCCTTGCGTGCCAGGAGCGCGCCGAGCGCCACGTCCGGCGAAGTGGCCAGGTAGCGCGGTGGCCGACCGGGCACCCGGCCGGCCACGCCGTCGGCGGTCAGCCGGGCCAGCGCGCGGCCGACCCGCTGTGGGGAGAGCCCGCACTGCTCGGCCAGTTCCGCCGCGGTCGCCCGCGGATGGGCGATCAACGCCAGATATGTGCGCGCGTCCGCCGGCGCCATGCCGAGGGCGTCCAGCTCGTCGGGCTCGTGGCGGGATTCCGCCAGCTGGCGACTATTGGTCATGATGGCTATCTTGCGTCAACCAGCGGTCGACTGGGAAGTTGACGGGAAGTTCCGCACCGGCATCGATGCCGCCGCCAGGACCGCGTTCCCGCTCCCCCTCTGCTCCGAGAAAGAGGCTAAATGCTCGGCCATCGACCGGCTGCCCGGCGCGGCGCACTGCTCGCCGTGTCCACCGCCCTGATCGCCGCGACCATCGTCGCCACCGGCACCGCGGCCACCGCGGCGACCAACCCGACGCCCGTTCCCCCGCCGACCTCGGTGTTCACCGGCACCTCGGCGCTGGGCGGCAACTGGAAGCTCGCCACCCCACCGACCACCGCCACCGCTCCGCCCACCGGCAAGCCGGCCACCGCGAACACCGCGAAGGCGCAGCCCGAGGACGTGCTGGCGATCCTGTCGGACGCCACCTCGGTCACCGGCGCTCCGCTGGCCGGCGGCGCGCGGTCCGCGCTGACCACGAATCTCGCGGTCAACTCGGCGTTCAGCTCGGTGGCGGCCGACTCGGTGACCCCGCTGTTCGGCCAGCTCCCGGCCGACCAGACGCAGGCGCTCACCGCCGGCGAACGCAGCCGACTGGGCAGCACCGCGCCCGACCTGTCCAAGATCGTCGTGATCCACCTGCGCGGCGGCGACCCGACCGCCGCCGCCAAGGCGCTCAGCGCGACACCCGGTGTGCTGTACGCCGAACCGGACCAGACAGTGTCCACAATGGACACTACGCCGACGGCGCTGCCGGCCTGGGCCGCGGCCATCCCGCAGCATCAGCCCAGTCCGCCGAGCAGCCCGACACTGCCCGACAACTACGGGCTGACCTCGTCCCTGTCGACGTTCCTCAACGCCGGTGGCGTGGACGCGATGGGCGCCTACAGCGAACTGCGCAACGGCTACGGCCAGTTGCCCGGAACCGGCGAGGTGATCACCAACGTCTCCATCGGTGACCTCACCGACCAGGGCATGGCCGACGCCGGCGACGCCTACGTACAGTCCGAGGGCCCGACGACGATCGTCAAGAACGGCCAGCGCTACCTCGACCTGCCGTCCCTGCCGCTGATCCCGACCTACACGGCCAGTTCCGCCGGCACGCTCGACCCGACCGGCAGCACCGAGCAGCAGGACCCGTGGCTGGGCGAGGTCATGCTCGACTTCGGCGTGATGGCACCGCTGCCGCACGACCAGCAGCGGGCCGGCGCGGTGGGCAGCGGCGCCACGGACCTGCTGGGCATCGCGCCGGGCGCGCAGTACCGGCTGGTCGTCCCACAGCAGCCGACCTTCGACCAGATCGCGGTCGCGCTGCTGGCCGCCGCACGGCAGAACCCGCGGCCGAACGTGATCACCGCGAGCCTCGGCTACGGCACCGACACGATCGGCTTCCCCGGCCGCTACCTGGAGGACGACCCGGTCACCCAGGCGGTGATCGCGGCCATCGTGCAGGAGTACCACATCGTCGTGTCCATCTCGGCCAACGACGGCACCCGGCTCTACACCCCGGCCGCGGTCGGGCCGGACGGCGGCAGCACGCCGACCGACGTCACCCGTGATCCCGGGGCCACCACCACCATCGATGACGACCAGTACTCGACCACCCCGAGCGAGGTGCTGGACAGCGGGGCCATCGCGGTCGGCGGCACCACCCTGGACGACACCCTCGCGGTGCCGCCGCAGAACGGCGGCGCCGCGTCGACCAACGGCACCTTCGCGGCCACCCGCACCGACGGCGGCGGCGACTTCTCCTCCGGCTTCGGCAGCCGGATCGACGTGTCCGCGCCCAGCGACGGCATCGCCGCGTTCGAACACCCGCAGGGCGGCACCGCCGAGGATGTCCTCCCGGTGCTCAACGGCGGCACCTCGGCGTCCGCGCCGGAGGTGGCCGCGGCCGCGGCGGTCGCGCTGCAGGCGGCCCGGCTGGCCGGCAGGTCGATGAACCCCGACCAGGTACGCACCCTGCTGGAGCAGACCGGTCGACCGGTGGCCACCCCGCCGCAGATCGACCAGCCGCTCCAGGTCGGCAACCAGGTGGACGTGACCGCCGCGGTGAACGCGGTGCTCGGGTCTGCCGTCGCCCGCAAGCAGCCCACGCCGAAGATCGCCCGGCTGTCGGTCGCCCACCGGGTCACCGTCGGCAACCTTGGCGGCAACTACGTCGAGGCGACCGACCCGTCGCTGATCGACCTGGCCGGGCCGTCGGGCACCGGTGAGGGCCTGGTCGGGCCGGTGACCATCGGCGCGGACGTGACCGGCCTGCCCACCGGTGCCACACCGCAGTACGTGTTGGTGGTGGGCAGGAAACAGTTCACCTCGGCCGTGCCGGACGTGCGGCTCACGCCGACCCAGCTGTTGCAGGCGGCCGGGCTGCCGGTGGTGTCCACCGCCAACCGCACCGTCCAGGTCACCTTCCAGGTCAAGGAAGGCGGTCGCGTCGTCGCCTCGGCGCAGCAGCCGCTGACCTTCTCGGCGACCGACGGGACGTTCGCCGAGGCACCGGCCCCGGTCGCTCCCGCGACGGTGGCCGCGGGCCGGTCGGTGTCGGTGCACTACGACCTGACCGGGGTCAAGTCGGTCAACGCGCCGGAACTCGTGGTGTCCACGGTCGGGCACTGGAACCCGGCGCTGGCACCGGTCTTCACCGCCGCGTACACGGTGGCGCTGACCGGAACCACCGGCACCGTCACGGTTCCGGCCAGTGCCTTCGACGGCGGCGGCGGCATCTACGGCATCGGCCTGGTGCAGGACTCGACCTCGTCGTCCTTCGCCGGGCCGGTCTACGGCGAGTTCGCGTCGATCCGGGTCACCGGCTCGACCGCGGCCGCCCGGCCGATCGCACCGACGCTGGCCACGAAGGGCAACGCCCAGTTCGGGCACGTGCTGGAGATCAACCGGGCGACGCCTGGTTTCTCGCTGCGTTACGACGTGCACGGGGTGCCCGGCGCGGCCGGCGCGGCGGTTGAGGTGTCCGCGCCTGCGCCGACCATCTACAACGCGCTCAACACGGTCACCAACGCCAACGGCACCACCAGGGACAACGACGGCGTGGACTCCGGCGCGACCGCCTACCAGCGACTGTCGGGCACGTCGGGCACGGCGGCGCTGAACGCGGTGACGCTGGGCCTGACCGACTCGGTGGAATACAACGTGCGGGTGTTCGCCACCGACCGGTCGGGCAAGATCCTCGGCCAGGCGTCGCCGACCTCGCTGCTGGCCTTCGACGGCGGGCTCGCGCCGGACGGCGGTTACGTGGCGAGCCTCGGCGTGCAGGGCAGCGGGGTGTCGCTGGTGGCCGTCCGCGACCCGGACGGCAGCGAGTCGGTGCGCGGCTACCAGCCGAGCACCGGCACCTATGGCGCGACGCTGACCGCCGACCCGTCCCCGACCTCGGGTTACGAGGTGCTCGGCACGGACGGCACGGCGAAGCGGGCGTTGCTGCTGCACTGGACGGCGACCGGCTGGTCGTTGGAGACCTACAACACCTCGACGAACACCGAGGTGAACAGCGTCAGCGCGGCCGACCAGTACACCGTGCTGGGTGGCCGGGTCGATCCGACGCGGCACCGGGCGGCGATCCTGGCCCGGCGCACGTCGGACAACACCGACATGGTGCTGACCGTCGACCTGACCACCGGCACCCTCGGCACACCGATCGTGGCCGACGCGCCGGGCGTCAGCCCGAGCACCTACGGGCTGATCGACATCAACACGGCCACCGGCACGGTGTACCTGTCCCGGATCAGCTCCAGCCTGATCTGCTTCGCCGGCGGGATCGCATCGGTGGCGTCGGTCGACCTGGACACCGGCACGGTCACCCCGTCCGCATCCAGCGACGGTTGTGCCATCCAGATCGGTGACGACTCGGGCAACAACCAGCTCTACCAGATGTCCTACCGGTCGTTCAGCGTGAACATCGTCGGCACCACCAACCTGCTCCCGGTCGACGGCGACACGCTGGCCGGTGGCACGGCGATCGCGGTCCGCCAGGAGGCACCGGTGGGCCTGGCCATCGACCCGGTGCACAACCTGGGGTTGGTCGCCTTCAACGCGCCGCAGGGCATCGCGCAGTTCGGCAACGTCAACGGCCGGATCACCAACAACAACGCCACCGGCGAGATCGCGGTGATCGACCTGACCACCGGCAAGACGGTGTCGACGGTGACCGGCCTCGGCTTCGCCACCGGCCTGAACAGCATCGAGTACGACATCTACAACCAGCATCGGATCGAACTGGACCCGGCCACCCGCACCGGGTGGACGTTCTCCGGGGACAACGTGCAGGTTCAGGAGTTCAAGTACTGAACCGACGGTGATCCGATACTGATCCGACGCGGGGTCCGGCAGCCGGCCGGACCCCGCGTACCGTTGTCCGTCCACAGTGGACCAGAAAGCGATCAGGACAGGCCCGAGCAACGACGCGGGCTATGGCGGCGGGCCGGACCCGACGTAGGGTCGAATAGGATCAGTCGTTCGGGTCGTCGTGATGGTGGTGGAGGCCGGTATGAGCGTGATGGGCACCCAGGTGGTCCGCACCGAGGATCAGAACCTGATCACCCTCGGCGGCCACTACGTGGATGACCTGCGTGAACCCGACCTGATCGGCGCCGGGCACGTGATGTTCCTGCGCAGTCCGGTCGCGCACGCCCGGATCTCCGCGCTGGACGTGTCCGCCGCCCGCGAGGCGCCCGGCGTGCTGGCCGTCTACACCGCCGCCGACCTCGACATCACCCCCGCCGAGAGCCCGACGGCCGAGCCGTTCCTGGCCAGGGACGTGGTCCGCTACGTCGGCGAGCCGGTCGCCGTGGTGATCACCGAGCAGCGCTACCAGTTGGCCGACGCCGCCGAACTCGTCGACATCGACTACGACCCGCTGGACGCGGTGATCGGCTTCGAGAACGCCCTCGCCGACAACACCCTGCTGTTCCCGGACAGCGGCAGCAACGTGGTGCAGACCCATGGCGCGGAGTTCGCCGAGTCGACGTTCGCCGATTGCGAGGTCGTGATCACCCGCACGATCGTCAACCAGCGTGTCGCACCGGCCCCGCTGGAGGTGCGCAGCGGTGCGGCGGCGGTGGCCGAGGACGGCCGGCTGACACTGTGGCTGTCCACCCAGAACGCCCAGATCGCCCGGGCCACGGTGGCCGGCGCGCTCGGCCTCGAACCCACGTCGGTGCGGGTGATCGCGCCGGACGTCGGCGGCGGTTTCGGCGCGAAGATCGGGGCCGATCCGGAGGCGGTCGTGCTGGGCTGGGTGACCCGCACGCTCGGCCGCTCGGTGACCTGGACCGAGACCCGCAGCGAGAACCTGACCTCGATGACCCACGGTCGCGCCCAGCGCCAGACGTTCACGATCGGTGGCCGGCGGGACGGCACGGTGCTCGCCTTCCGGCTGGAGATCGTCCAGGACTCCGGCGCCTACCCGCGGGCCAGCTTCCTGCCCACGCTGACCGAGCTGATGTCCTCGGGCGTCTACCACATTCCGGTGGTCGAGGCGGCCAGCACGTGCGTGGTCACCAACACGACGCCGATCGCCGCCTACCGCGGCGCCGGCCGGCCGGAGGCGACCGCCGCGATCGAGCGGGCGATGGACGTGTTCGCCATCGAGATCGGGATGGACCCCGCGGACGTGCGGCGGGCCAACTTCATCCGGCCCGAGGAGTTCCCGTTCGCCACCGCCAGCGGCGCCAACTACGACACCGGCGAGTACGCCAAGGCGCTGGACCTGCTGCTGGAGTCGGCCGGCTACCAGGAGTTGCGGGCCGAGCAGGCGCGCAGGCGCGCAGCCGGTGACGTGGTCGCGCTCGGGCTCGGCGTGGCCAGCTATGTGGAGATCACCGGCGGCGATGCGGGCGGCGAGAGCGGCAAGGTGGTGATCAACCGGGACGGCTCGGTCACCGCGTTCACCGGCAGTTCCCCGCACGGCCAGGGCCTTGGCACGACGTTCAAGATGATGCTCGCCGACCAGCTCGGCGTGCCGATGGACAAGATCACCATCCGGCACGGCGACACCGACGAGGTACCCAAGGCGGTCGGCACGTTCGGCTCCCGCTCGCTGCAGTTCGGCGGTTCGGCCATCCGGCAGGCGGCCGAGGAGGTCATCGCGAAGGCCAAGGAGCTCGTCGCCGACCTGGTCGAGGCGGCTCCCGAGGACGTGGAACTCAACATCGAGGACGGCGTCTGGCAGGTGCGCGGTGCGCCCTCGGCCGGCGCGATCAGCTGGGCGCAGGTCAGCGAGCACGCCGGCGAGGTCGACCTCGCCGCCGACGTGTGGTTCAGCAAGGTCGGTCCGACCTTCCCGTTCGGCGCGCACCTGGCCGTGGTCGAGGTGGACACCGAGACCGGCAAGGTGAAGCTGCGCCGGATCATCGCGCTGGACGACGCCGGCCCGGTGATCAACCCGCTCACCTTCCGCGGCCAGCGACACGGCGGCCTCGCCCAGGGCAGTGCGCAGGCACTGTTGGAGGTGATGAACTACGACGAGGACGGCAATCCGACCACCGCGACGCTCGCCGACTACTCGTTCATCACCGCGACCGAGCTGCCCGACTTCGAGCTGGTCGAGATGGAGACCCCGACAACGCGCAATCCGTTGGGGGTCAAGGGAATCGGCGAAGCGGCCACGATCGGCTCGACGCCGGCCGTGCAGAACGCGGTGGTCGACGCCCTGGCCCACCTCGGCGTTCGACACATCGACATGCCGACCACCCCGTTGCGGGTCTGGCAGACGCTCAACGAGGCGAGGAGGCAGTCCGCGTGAAGGT
Source organism: Pseudonocardiaceae bacterium (assembly GCA_036268615.1). Lineage (GTDB taxonomy): Bacteria > Actinomycetota > Actinomycetes > Mycobacteriales > Pseudonocardiaceae > DATATV01. The sequence goes on along the minus strand of DATATV010000005.1, from coordinate 69,828 downwards.
CACCATCGAGGTCAACGGCAAGACGACCACCGAGGACGTCGAGGACCGGACGCTGCTCGTGCACCACCTACGTGACACGCTCGGGCTGACCGCCACCAACATCGGCTGCGACACCACCTCCTGCGGCGCATGCACCGTGTTGCTGGACGGCGAGTCGGTGAAGTCCTGCACGATGCTCGCCGCGCAGGCCGACGGACACACGGTGACCACGCTGGAGGGGCTGACCGGCCGGGACGGTGAGCTGCACCCGATGCAGGAGGCGTTCCGCGAGCAGCACGGCCTCCAGTGCGGGTTCTGCACGCCCGGCATGATCATGGCGTCGGTGTCGATCCTCAAGGAGAACCCGACGCCGACCCGCGAGCAGGTGCGGCAGGCGCTGGAGGGCAACCTCTGCCGGTGCACCGGCTATCACAACATCGTCAGCGCCGTGATCGCGGCGTCCGGGCAGGAGGTCGATCGGTGATCCCGGTTGCATTCACGTACCGCCGGCCGTCGTCGGTCAGCGAGGTGCTCGACCTGTTGGTCGAGCACGGCGACGAGGCCAAACTGTTGGCGGGTGGGCATTCCCTGCTGCCGCTGATGAAGCTCCGGCTGGCCGCCCCCGAGGTGCTGATCGACCTGGCCGGTCTGGACGAACTGCGCTACGTCCGGGACGAGGGTGACACCATCGCGATCGGTGCCCTGACCCGCTACCGCGACCTGGAGATCGACCCGATCCTGGCCGAGCACGCACCGCTGGTCGCGCACGCGGCCGGCGCGATCGGCGACCCCCAGGTCCGCCACCGCGGCACCATCGGCGGCTCGCTCGTGCACGCCGACCCGGCGGGCGACCTGCCGGCGGCGGTATTGGTGTCCGACGCGGTGCTGGTGCTGCGCGGCCCGGAGGGCGAGCGCGAGATCCCGGTCGACGAGTTCTTCGTCGGGCCGTTCACCACGCCGTTGGCCGAGGACGAACTGCTGACCGAGATCCGACTGCCCAAGCAGACCGGCATCGGTTGGGGTTACGAGAAGTTCACCCGCAGGGAGATCGACTGGGCCATCGTCGGCGTGGCCGCGCTGGGTAAGAAGGTGGCGCTGATCAACATGGGCGGCACTCCGCTGCGCGCGCACGGCGTGGAAGCCGCGCTCGCCGACGGCGCCAGTATCCCCGACGCGGCCGCGCTCGCCGGTGAGGACGGCAACCCGGCCGACGAACCGCACGCCAGCGCCGACTACCGCCGACACCTGGCCACCGTGCTCACCGCCCGCGCCCTGACCCGCGCCACCGGCGAGGTCCCGGCCGGCCTGTCCTGACTCACTGTATAGTGGACCTAATAGTCCAGTAGTGATCCGGGGCGAGCACAGGTCCTGATCCGACACCGGAGTCGGTTGGCACAGCGAGGAATCCTGGTTACGCTGTCCGGCACGGAAAGGAGCACGGCATGGGCATCGTGTCGCGGGGCTTCCACGGTCGACCTCGGACCAACGACGGCCGAACCCCGCCGGGCCAGTACCTGACCAAGGACTTCCCGGTCCTTTCCGCCGGTCCGACCCCGCAGATCAAGCTGGCGGACTGGGAGTTCACCATCACCACGGAGACCGGCCAGGTGCACCGGTGGTCCTGGCCGCAGCTGACCGCGCTGCCCACCGAGACACCGAAGGTGGACCTGCACTGCGTGACCCGATGGTCCAAACTGGACACCACCTGGCGCGGCGTCTCACTGGACACGCTGCTGGCGGACGTGGAAACAGTCGCCGACTACGCGCTGGTGCACGCCTACGGTGGCTACACGACCAACTTGCCGCTCGCCGACCTGCTGGACGGGCAGGCGTGGCTCGTCAACCAGTACGAGGGCACGCGACTGGCCGCCGAACACGGTGGGCCGGCAAGACTGCTGGTGCCGCACCTGTACCTGTGGAAATCCGCGAAATGGGTGCGCGGCATCACCCTGCTGGTGCGGGACGAGCCAGGCTTCTGGGAAAGACTCGGCTACCACGACTATGGGGACCCATGGCGCGAGCAGCGGTACCAGGGCGACTGACCGGGCGGCTGGCCTGGCGCGTCGGCAAGGTCGTCGAGGTGCGGGAGGAGACCCCGACCGCCCGCACGGTCGTCTTCGACGTGCCCGGGTGGCCGGGTCACCTGCCCGGCCAGCACGTCGACATCCGGCTGACGGCGGAGGACGGCTACCAGGCCCAACGCAGCTACTCGATGTCCGCCCCGGCTGAGGGCGAGCGCGTCGAGGTCACCGTGCAACAGGTCCCGGACGGCGAGGTCTCGCCATACCTGACCGGTGAGCTGCGAGTGGACGACGAGGTGGAGCTACGCGGCCCGATCGGCGGCTGGTTCGTCTGGCGGGCGACCGACACGATGCCGGTCACCCTGGTGGCCGGCGGATCGGGCATCGTGCCGCTGATGTCGATGGTCCGGGCGCGGGCGCAGGCCGGCAACCGGGCGCTGTTCCGGCTGATCTACTCGGTCCGCACACCCGAGGAGGTGTACTACGCGGACGAGTTGCGCCGACGGGCGAGCAGCGACGGCGGCCTGGACGTCACGTACGTGTACACGCGCGACGCGCCGGCAGGTTTTCCCCGCGAGCCCAAGCGAATCAGCGTGGTCGACATGAACAACCAGGCGTGGCCGGCGGACTTCGAACCGAACTCGTTCGTCTGCGGGCCGACCGGTTTCGTGGAAACGGTCGCCGACATCCTGGTCGCGTTGGGCCACGACCCACACCGCGTGAAGACAGAACGCTTCGGCCCGAGCTGAGGCCAGCTCAGGCCGGTGGGGAGACCGCGCCCAGCACACGCGCGAACCCATCGGCACAGGGTCGCTTCGCTCCTGGCCTGGACGTCGCTGCCGCGACAGGCCCCACAAACACCGCGTCAGCGTCATTGCCGCCCGGCCCCGAACAGGATTTCCTGGCCCAGGTACCCGCAAATCGGCTACCATATTTTCTCTCGCGCGGAACAGGAAACGACCGTGGACAACTCGGGTCAGCGAGTCATCATCGGCGTGGACGGCTCGCTGGGCAGCCTCCAGGCACTGCGCCGTGGCGTCGCCGAGGCGCGTGACCGTCATGTCTCCGTCTGGGCGGTGCTTGCCTGGACCCCGCCGGGTGGCGAGGGCATGAACCGGCGCGCGCCGTGTCCCGGGCTGATCCACCTCTGGCAGGAGGAGGCCGCCGAGCGACTGCAAACCGCGTGGAACGAGACCTTCGGCGGTGTGCCGACCGATCTTGAGGTGCACCTGCTCGTCGTGCGCGGCCCGGCCGGTGCGGTGCTCACCCAGGTCGCCGAGCGTGACGGCGATCTCCTTGTGCTCGGCTCCGGCCGGCGCGGGCTGCTACACCGGGTGTTCGGACATTCGGTCGCCCGGTACTGCGTGGCGCAGGCCGACTGCTGTGTGTTGACCGTGCCGCCCTCGCCGTTCGAGCGCCAGCTACAGCACGGTCTCACCGGCAAGAACCTTTCGATCGCGGATTTCACCAGCTGATCGAATAATCCTAATAGGACAGTCTACCGTAGACTATTTGGCCAGCGATGAGACGACCGACGGCCCCGGAGGTGACGACTCCGGGTAACCGCAGCTTCCTGTAGGCCACTCTTGCCGCATCGCCGGGACAGGCAGCATACTTCGCGCCGCACACCGGCAGTGGGTGCTGCGCCGATCGGCCGGCGCGCCCCGACAGAGAGAAGGCCCGCCCTCATGCGCCAAGGTCGCTCAGGTGACCGCCGCCCGGCATTACGCTTCCTGCCGGTCGCGGTGGCCGTCGTGCTCGCCGCCACCGGCTTCGCCATCTGGGCGACCACCGGTTCCGGCACGCTGATGACGGCGAACTCGGACGCGATCCCGCAGGCCCTCGCGACCACCACGATGGCCGCCCCGAGTTCCCCGGTGAGCCTCGTGCCCGCCTCGACCATCCCGCCGAGCAGCACGTCCAGCACCTCGCCAAGCACCACCGTTCCCCCACCGGCCACGCCGAAACCGGTGGTCAACGCGCCGGTGGCGGCGGTCAACGCACCGGCCGGCAGTCGTACGTTCACCTTCGTCAACAGGGTCGACCAGACGATCTGGGTGGCCGGCTGGCAGCAGACCGCCACCCCCGCGCTGCCAGCCAGCGGCTGGGTCCTTCCCGCAGGTCAACAGGTCAGCGTCATCGTGCCGGACAAGTGGAACGGCCGGTTCTGGGGTCGCACCGGGTGCAGTTTCGACAGCACCGGCCACGGCCACTGCGCGACCGGCGACTGCGGCGGCCTGTTCCAGTGCAAGGGCTACGGCGCGATCCCGGCGACGCTCGCCGAGTACAACCTGAATGCCTGGCAGAATATGGACTTCTACGACGTGAGCATGGTCGACGGGTCCAACCTGCCGATGTTCATCAACCTCACCAAGGGCGCCACCAAGGACCCGATCAGCTCGACCGGCTGCGAGTCGGCCGGCTGCACCACCCCGGTCGCCTGCCCGGCCGAACTTGTTGTCGACGGCGGCGCCGCGTGCTCCTCGCCGTGCGCCGAACTCGGCGGCGACCAGTACTGCTGCCAGGGCCAATGGGCCTCCCGGGCAGCCTGCGACCCGACCAAGTGGCAGCCCGAGGACTACGCGGCGGCGGTGTTCAAGAAAGCCGAGCCCTACGCGTACTCCTACGTCGACGACGACGCGACCAGCACCTTCACCTGCACCGGTGAGTGCGACTACCGGATCACTTTCGGCACCACACCCTGATCCACCCCGGAACGCGACGGAAGATTTGTGTTATCGCCGCTGGGACCGGGTGTCTCCTGGTCAGGACCGGTGCGGCCGGCCGATGAGATGAGGTGGGTATGCGCACTGCGGACGAGCCGGACGTGGACATGGTGCTCGCGGCGCGGGACGGGCGACCGGACGCGCTGGAGGCGCTGGTCGCGGCCTACCTGCCGCTGGTCTACAACATCGTCGGGCGCGCGGTCGGTGGTCACCCGGACACCGACGACATCGTGCAGGACACCATGCTGCGCGCCCTCGACGGCCTGCCCGGACTGCGCGATCCGGCCAGTTTCCGGTCCTGGCTGGTGGTCATCGCGATGCGCCAGGTGCGCAACCGCTACCGCGCCACCGAGCGCTTTCCGGCTTCGGGCTACCAGCCCGACGAGGTCGCCGACCCCGGCGCGGACTTCGTCGACCTGACGATCGCCCGGCTACAACTGGTGGACCAGCGCCGGGAACTGGTCGAGGCGACCCGCTGGTTGGGCGACGAGGACCGGGAGCTGCTGTCGCTGTGGTGGCTGGAAGCGGCCGACCAGCTGACCAGGACCGAGGTCGCCGCCGGCGTCGGCCTGTCCATGCAGCACACCGCCGTGCGGGTGCAGCGGATGAAGTCCCAGCTGGACTCGTCGCGTGCGGTGGTGCGCGCGCTGGACCTGATACCGCGCTGCGGCCAGCTCGACGAGCTGGTCGCTGACTGGGACTGTCAGCCGAATCCGTTGTGGCGCAAGCGAATCGTCCGGCACACCAAGGACTGTGTGCGTTGTCAGGAGTGTTGGTCCGGTCTGGTGCCGATGGAGGGCCTGCTCGCCCGGCTGCCCGTCGTCCCGCTGCCGGTCGGCTTCGCCCTGCCCGGCACCGCCCTGACCCACCTCGGCCGGACGACCCAGGCGCACACCACCGCGCTGCGGCACGCGACCGGTCACGGCCGGCGGGCCGGGCGGCTGGGCCGGCTGTGGGCACACGCGGCGGCCAAGCCGATCGTCGCCGGGGTGGTCGCGCTCGCCGCGGCCGGCGCGGTGATCGTGCTGCCGGCGCACCACAACCAGCAGCCGACCTCGGACGCGCTGCCGCTGGCCGTTCCGACCACCACCAGCCAGCCGGCCACCAGTACGAACCCGACCACGACGGCGCCGACCACCAGTTCGACCACGGTCGCGCCGACCACCACGACCGCACCGCCGACCACGACGCGCGCCCCCGTGGTGGTGCCGCCACCCGCGCAGTCCAGCCGCAAGGGTGTGAGCACGTGGTACTTCGACGGCGTGACCAGCGCGCTGCACGACGTCGGCGCGAGTTGGTACTACAACTGGTCGTCCACCCGGTCCAACATCACCGCGCCGGCCGGGGTGGAGTACGTGCCGATGATCTGGGGTGCGGGCTCGGTCACCGCCTCGACCCTGGCGCAGGCCAAGCAGCAGGGCAGCGAACTGTTGGGCTTCAACGAACCCGACGAGAGCGGTCAGGCCAACATGTCGGTGTCGCAGGCGCTGGACCTGTGGCCGCAACTGGAGGCGACCGGTATGCGGCTGGGCAGCCCCGCCGTCGCGTTCGGCGGGGACACCCCGGGCGGCTGGCTGGACCAGTTCATGAGCGGCGCGGCGACGAAGGGCTACCGGGTCGACTTCATCACCCTGCACTGGTACGGCTCGGACTTCGGTTCGGCCGCGGTCGGCCAGTTGGAGAGTTATGTCAAGGCGGTCTACAACCGTTACCACAAGCCGATCTGGCTCACCGAGTACGCGCTGATCAACTTCGGGTCCGGGGCGAAGTACCCGACTCAGGCGCAGCAGGCCGCGTTCGCCACCGGGTCCACCGCGATGCTCGACTCGCTGTCCTACGTCGAGCGCTACGCCTGGTTCGCCCTGCCCTCACAGGGCGACGACACCGGCCTGTACAGCAACGGAACCACTCCGACCCAGGTCGGCGTCGCCTACCGCGCGGCGAAGTAGCCGCCCGGCGGGCAGGGCTGACAGTCCTCGTTGATCGCGCGTCGCCCGGGTCGAACCGACATCCACCTGATCGTCCGTCCTATATTGACCGTCGTGCGGGTACTGGGCGTGAGCAGCGCGGACGAGATGATCGCCTGCTTCCTGGGTGGCGAGCTGACCAGCGAGAGGTTCGGCGGCGACATCCGGTCCCAACTGATGGCCGGCGGGCACGCCGAGCGGTTGCTCACGCAGCCCGACCTCGCCGATGCCGAGGAGAACACCGCCCGCCGTGCCGTGCTCGCCTCGACCCGCGGGTACGGCGAAGACCGTGAGCTGTTCGAGAATTTTCCCGGTCGGGTCAGCTGGATCAAGGCGGTGCTCGCCGCTGATGAGCTGGCCGAGGTGCGGTATCTGGACTATTCCTACTGGACAGAACTGTCGGGCGGCAGCCGCAGGCCGGCCGACGCCGCTGCCCGCATCAGGGCAGGGCTGCGGGCGTTCGACCAGAGCAATGACGGGTTCACGAAGGCAGCTCAGGCAGTCATCGGCGGCGCGCGGTTCCCGCCGCTGATCCTCGTCGGTGAGCAGCCCGACCAACTGGTGTGTCTGGAGGGCCACCTGCGGCTGACTGCCTACGCCCTGGCGGGCTTCCCGACCGAGATCGAGTGCCTGATCGGCACCGCACCGACCATGAGCCGCTGGCTGCGGTAACCGAACGACCCTCCCCGGATCGGGCAGGGTCGTTCGGTCGATCCGGGCTCAGGTCAGCTGTTCCAGGCCTGGAACTCGGACAACTGGCCCGCGGGCCAACCGTCGTTCGCGGTGACGTTCACCCTGAGGTATCGCTGGGTGGTCGCCGGGAAGGTGACGGTGACGGTGTTGTTGCTGGACGGGTTGAAGGCGTACGTGGCGGACGCCTTCAGGGTGCTGAAGGTGGAACCGTCGGTGCTGCCCTGGAGGGACAGCGTCTGGTTGCGGGCACCCCACCCGGCCGGCAGTTCCAGCACGACCCGGCTGACGCTCTGCGCCGAGCCGAGGTCGACCTGCACCCACTGCGGGAACGCGTTGTTCGTGCTCTCCCAGTAGGTGTCCTGGTTGCTGTCGGTCACGTTGGACGAGGGGTACACGTCGGTGTGACTGGACTCGCTGGTGGCCTTGCCGGCCGCCAGGTTGGTGCTCGTCGAGCCGGCACCGGTGCCGGTCAGCGCGACCGTGGTCGGGCTGTTGGCCGCGCTGCCGGTGATGGTGAGGTTGCCGGTGCGCGTTCCCGACGCGGTTGGTTTGAAGGTGACGCTCACCGAGCACGAGCCGCCCGCCGAGACCGACGAACCGCACGTGTTGGTCTGGGCGAAGTCACCCGTGGTGGCGATACCGGACACGCTCGCCGCCGCGCTGCCGGTGTTGGTCACCGTCACGCTCTGCGCGCCGCTGGTCGTGTTGAGCGCCTGGCTGGCGAACGTCAGGGAGCTCGGCGCGACGGACAGGGTTGCCGACGGCGTGCTGCTGCTGCCGCTGGGGAACACCTCGAAGTCCGACAGCTGTCCGGCGCTCCAGCCGGTGTTGGCGGTGATGTTCACCCGCACGTACCGCGCGGTGGTGGCGTTGATCGGGATGGTGACGGTGTTGTTGTTGGCGTTCGGGTCGAAGGTGTACCCGGCCGAGCCCACGATGGTCGAGAAGTTCGAGCCGTCCGTGGAGCCCTGCACCGACAGGGTCTCGGTCCGTGCCGCCCACGCCGTGGCCGGCGGGAGCTTGAGGACGAGCTTGCCGACACTGTAGTTCTGGCCGAGATCGACCTGCGCCCACTGCGGGAACGAGCCGTCGGTGCTCTCCCAGTAGCTCGACGCGTCCGAGTCGGTGAGGTTCGACGCGACGTACGGGCTCGTGCTGGAACTGGCCGACGCCGACTTGCCGGCGGCGATGTTGGTGCTGCTGTCGATGCCGGTCCCGCTCAGCGCGACGGTGGTCGGGCTGTTGTTGGCGTTGCTGCTCACGGTCAGCGTGCCGGTGCGGGCGCCACCCACGGTGGGCTTGAACGACACGGTCACCGCACACGAGGCGCCGACCGCGACCGTCGCACAGTTGTTGGTCTGGCTGAAGTCCCCGGTCACCGAGACGCCGGAGACCGTCGCCGAGGTGGTGCCCGAATTGGTCACCGTCACCGTCTGGGCGGTGGCGGTGGCGCCGACCACCGTGCTGGCGAAGGACAGGCTCGCCGGGTTGGTGCCCAGCACCGGGCCGGGCGCGGTGCCGGTCCCGGACAGGCTGACCGTGTTGGTGACACCGCCGGCATTCACCGTCAGGCTGCCGGTGCGGTTGCCGGCCGCCGTCGGCTTGAACGTCACCGTGACGGTGCACGAGCCGTTGGCCGCGATGGACGACCCGCAGTTGTTCGTCTGGGCGAAGTCGCCGGTGGCCGCGATCGACGAGACGGCGGCGGCCGAACCGGTCGGGTTGGCGACCGTCACGGTCTGCGCGGCACTGGTCGCGCCGGTGGCCACCGAACCGAAGTTCAGCGCGCCGGGTGCGGTGGTCACACTCGACGCCGGGTACGGCGGGTAGACCGGGGCCGGGAAGTTGCCGCAGTACGGGGTTCCGCTGATGCCGGAGTTGCCGCCGCCGTCGGTCACCGTGAAGTTGCCGCCCTCACAGCTGTACACCGGGGCCGGTCCGTTGACGCCGGTGGCGGTGAGGTTGGTGATCGACGCCGCACCACCGGTCTGTTCCTGCAACGCGAACGTGCCGGCGCCGGCGATGGTCACGTTGCTGAGGTTGACCCCGCTGACGGTGCCCTCCACCCACTGGATGGCCTCGTACGGACTCTGTTCGATCAGCGCGTTGGAGACGTTGATCGGACCGGTGATCGACCCCTGGCTGCCGTCGAACCACAGCGCGCCCACGCCGAACAGCCAGTTCGGGTCGAGGCTGCCGTCGCGGACCAGGGTGTTGTTGCTGATCGTCGTCGTGCCCACCGGGGTGGAGGTGAACCGCTGGCCGACCTGGATACCGCCGCCCTGGGTGATTCCGGTGTCCTGCACCAGGTTTCCACTGACGGTGTTGTCGTGGCCACCGTAGATCGCGATGCCGTTGGCGAGCATCTGGAATTCGACGGTGTTGTTGGAGATCGTGTCGTTGGCATCCGCGCCGAGGCTGGAGTCGGCCCAGGTGGCGATGCCGTCGTCACCGGTGTTGCGGATGTCGCTGTTGGTGACGGTCGAATTGGTCACGCCGCCATGGAAGTTGATGCCGTCCGCGGTGGTGTCCCGGATGCGCATACCGCTGAAGGTCAGCCCGTTCATCGGGCCGTCCATCCACGCGCCGACCTTCATGTGCTCGATCCAGATGTTGGTCGCGCTGGAACTGCTCAGCGCACCACCGATGCCGTTGACCTGCGCGCTGTCGTCGCGTTCCTGGACGTTGCCGAAGATCGCGAAGTTCTGCAGGTGCACGTTCGTGCTCGGGCTCGGCGCGGAGTTGCCGTAGAAGCCGGGCGCGGTGCCGGTGACCGTCGAATACCACATGCCAGCACCGGCGACCGTCACGTTGTTCACGCTGATGTGGCCGGGAATGTTGTAGGTCCCTGGCGGAATCCAGACCGTGCCACCGGAACCGGCGGCACTGATCGCGGCGTTGAACGCGGACGTGGCATCGGCGACACCGGTGGCGTCGGCACCCTCACTGGTCACCGAAACCGAACCTGCCGGCTGCGTGAGCGCCGAGCCGACCTGCTCGAAGTCGGCGAAGTCGATCGTGTAGGACGACGCGGTGTCCTCCGAGTCGACCTGCAGCTTGAACGTGGTGCCGGCCGGATAGGTCGTGGTGAACAGGCGGTGCGTCTCGTCGAAGAAGTGGTGCGGGTTGCCGCTGCCCGGCGTGTTGGTGAACGGATAGCTGCCGTAGTACCAACTGTAGGCGTTGGTCAGGGAGAAGTCGGTCTGCTTGGTGCCGTTGACGTAGAGCGAGAGCGGCGCGGTGTAGACCGATCCGCCGGAGGTGTCGGGGATGCTGTACCGGAAGTCGATCGAGTTGGTCGCGACCGGCGTGGTGAACGTGACGGACTGGCCGGAGCCCTGCAGCGTCACCGCCTTGCGGTAGGACGCCTCGTCGGCCAACTGTCCCTGGGTGTAACTCGGGCCGATGATCGTCCCGTTGGTCGCGGAGTTCTCGGCCTGTACCTCCACGTAGGGCAGGGTGGCGCCGTGACCGCCGGTCGCGGTGGACGCGGCGGTCGCCGGTAAGGCCGCGAGGGTGCTGGCGCCGGCCGCCAGCAGGACGGCACCGGAGGCCAGGACGAACATTCGTCGAAGACTTCGGATCGGTGGGAACATCGTGTGCTCACTTTCGACGGTGAAGGGGTGAGCCGGGACAGGGGTCGGCGGAATCACGGGCACCCGGACAGGTGGTGTAGAGGACGGTAACTTCGCCGGCACCACGACGCAATATACGGATCGATACCAGGTAAATCCATACATGTTAACGAAAATCCACGACAGCATGGCCGGCTTGTCAGTGGACTTGCAGACCACGGACGAGCGCGGTTCACGGTGGGCGCAATTCGCTGACAGTGCGGGAAAGGCGCCGGTCAGCCGGGTGCGTCCCAGGAGCGGCCAGCCGCCGGAGGTCAAGTCGTGAGCGGATCAGTCGGTTCGCGATCTGCGCATATCGGGACAAATCGCCGGGCACCGAACCGCCTACCTGCGGTAAGAAATTGTCAGATTCTGCGAAATTCTTGCGATTCTTGCGCTGCCTTGCGGAGCCGTTTCCGGCATCCGGGAATCGTTCCGGCGACTACTCCCCCGTGCTGCCGTCGATCGATTCCCGGAGCAGGTCGGCGTGGCCGTTGTGCCGGGCGTACTCCTCGATCAGGTGGCACACGATCCAGCGCAGGCTGTAGAAGTTGCCGTCGCCAGCGGGGCTGCGGGCGAGCTGGCCGAGGTCACCGGCGGCCAGCGCCTCGGTGATCAGCGCGCGGGACCGGTCCACCGCGTCCTGCCATAACGCGACGAGCTGCGCAGGGGTGTTCTCGGCAGCCGAGTGCCAGTCCCAGTCCGGGTCGGCCCGCCAGTCCACGGTGTCCCACGGCGGGTGCGGGTCGCGCCCGCACAGTCGGCGGGAGAACCAGACGTCCTCGACGTAGGACAGGTGCTTGAGCAGGCCGCCGAGCGTCATCGACGTGGGCGGGAGCGTCGCGCGCAGCGCGGCCGCGTCCAGCCTGGCGCACTTCCACGCCAGGGTCGCCCGCTGGAAGTCCAGGAAACCCAGCAGGGTGGCTGCTTCGTCGCCGGCCGAGGGCGGTTCCGGGCGGTCCTGATCCTGCACGTCGGTCATGGCCGGGCAGCCTACGCGGCGGGTCGATCACCGCTGTCCCCACACGGAGCCGTCGGGCTGTCCTGTTAGGACGCAAGGGACCCGAACCCGCCGGTCGTGTCCTGCTTTCCCAGCGAGGACGGCCGGCCGTTGAGTACGATCTCGGCGGAAGGTCAGGCTGGGCTATCTCCCGGGGAGATGTTGATGGACACGGCAAGCGGCGCTCGTCCCGATTCCACGCTGTTCGTCCTTTTCGGGGCGACCGGCGACCTGGCCAAGCGAATGGTGCTGCCGGCGTTCTACCAACTGCACGCCGCCGGACTGCTGCCCGAGCAGTGGCGGCTGGTCGGCAACGGCCGGGGGGACGTGTCCCACCTCGACTTCCGCGACTACGTGCACGGCGTGCTGACCGAGTTCAGCGCGAAGCCCGACCCCGAGCAGTGGCAGAAGTTCGCCGACAACCTGTACTTCGCCGGTGGTGGGTTCGCCACGGACGACCCGGGCAGCCTGCTGGACGTGATCGAGCACGTGCGCGAGGGCATCGGGCCGGACGCCCAGTTCGTGCACTACCTCGCGGTTCCGCCGGTCGCGTTCGAATCGCTGACCGCCGCGCTCGGCCAACACGGCCTGACCGAAGGCGCCCGGGCCGTCTACGAGAAGCCGTTCGGCACGTCGCCGGAGGGCTTCCGCAAGCTCGACGACGCGGTGCACAAGGTCCTGGACGAGTCACAGGTCTACCGGATCGACCACTTCCTGGGCAAGGAGGGCACCCAGGACCTGCACGTGCTGCGGTTCGCGAACAAGCCGTTCGAGGCGTCGTGGAGCCGGGAGCACGTGAAGGCCGTGCAGATCGACGTGCCCGAGACGCTGGACATCGCCGACCGCGCCGGCTTCTACGACGCGACCGGCGCGACCCTGGACATGCTGGTCACCCACCTGTTCCAGGTCGCCGCCGAGGTCGCGATGGAGCCGCCGGCCAGCCTCGACCCGGAGGACCTGCAGGCCGCCCGCGAGTCGGTGATCGCCGCGTTCCGCCCGCTGGACCCGGCCGAGATCGTCTTCGGCCAGTACGACGGCTACCGGGAGACCGACGGCATCGCCGACGACTCCACCACCGAGACCTACGTCGCCGCCCGGCTGTGGGTGGACACCGACCGCTGGCGCGGCGTGCCGTTCCTGCTGCGCACCGGCAAGCAGCTGGCCAGGAGCCAGCAGGTGGTCAGCCTGCTGTTCCGCGACCCGGAGGGTCCGCTGAAGAATCTGCCCCGAAACGGCAACGTCCTGCAGTTCTCGCTCGCCGGCTCGGGCAAGGTCATCCTGCGGATGGTCGTCAAGGAGCCGGGCGTCACGCTGGAGTTCGACACCAGTGACGCCGAGATCGACCTCGCCACGGTGCCCAACGGCCACCCGATCCCGCCCTACGCCCGGCTCGTGCACGACGTGCTGCTCGGCGACCGGTCGCTGTTCACCCGCCCGGACGGCCTGGCCGACGTCTGGGAGGTGGCCGGCCCGCTGCTCGACCACAAGCCGACGCCGTTCCCCTACGCCGCCGGTTCCTGGGGCCCGGCCGCGGCGGACGAACTGGCCGCGCCGGACGGCTGGCTGCTCGGCTCCGACCAGGACGGTAAGTAACGTTGCGACCGTTGCGCAGGTTGGGTTTCCTGACCATCGGGCTGTTCGACGAGGCCGATCCCCGGCGGGGTCACGAGTCGACGTTGGAGATCATCCAGCTCGGTGAGCGGCTCGGGTTCGACAGCGCGTGGGTGCGTCACCGGCACCTCCAGTACGGCATCTCCTCGCCGGTCGCGGTGCTCGCGGCGGCCTCGCAGCGCACCAGCCGGATCGAGCTCGGCACCGCGGTGATCCCGCTGGGCTGGGAGAATCCGTTGCGGCTGGCCGAGGATCTGGCCACGGTCGACATCCTGTCGGGCGGTCGGCTCAACCCGGGCATCAGCGTCGGGCCACCGATGCACTACGACCAGTGGAAGGACGCGCTCTACCCGGACACCGCCGAGGTCGAGGACTTCGGCTACACCCGGGTGGAGCGACTGCTGGCCTTCGTGCGCGGCGAACCGGCGACCGACTTCCATGGCCAGGAGGGCTTCGAGACGTTCTCCGACCGGGTCCAGCCGCACGCCGAGGGCCTGGGCAGCCGGCTCTGGTACGGCGGCGCGAGCCTGCGCTCGGCGCAGTGGGCCGGCGAGCACGGGATGAACTTCCTGACCAGCAGCGTCGTGCGAGCCGAGGAGGCGACGGACTTCGCGGAAATCCAGCTCTCGCACATCCGCAGGTTCCGGGCGCACCACCCCGACGGTGACCGGGCCCGGGTCTGCCAGGGCCTGGTCGTCATCCCGACCGACAGCGCGACGCCCGACCAGCGGGCCAGGTACGAGACGTACGCGCGCACCCGACTGCCGCGCACGGCCGACCCGCAGGGCCCGGCGCGGATGCTGTTCTCCCCCGACCTCGTCGGCACCGCCGACCAGATCGCCGAACAACTGCACGCCCACGCGGCGTTCCGCGAAGTCGACGAAGTCGCCTTCGCACTGCCGTTCACCTTCGAGCACGAGGATTATGTGCAGATCCTCACCGATATGGCCGGCAAGCTCGGCCCCGCACTGGGCTGGCAGCCGGCAGTCTGACCCGCCCTGACCGGAAATCCGTCAACGATTGAACCGACCTACTCGAATCAGCGCAAACGTACCTTCCAACCCTGGATGCCAGCTGCGCGTGATCCTCTCGTCAAACGGGCCATGCGCGTTCTTCGGCGAAGGGTTCCGGCCACTCCGCCACCGTATCCGCAAGAGCAACTGCCGGCCGGTCCTGGCGATCGAGCACGCGGCCGTGCGCGTAGTTGTCGAGGAGAGCGTTCGCCGGGTGAATCCAGTCCACTAATCTTGAAGCTTGCCGTGGAGAAGATCCTGAGACCGGCGGGCAAGGAGCACTGAGACACTCCAGGATGTGTCTCAGTCGACCGCGTCGGGCGTCCACGCGCCGGCGCCGCCGGACGGGCGGACCGTGTTGACCATCGACGCGCCGCCGTCGGCGGACACCACCTCGCCGGTGACGTAGCCGGCGTCCGCGGAGAGCAGGAACGCGGCCACCCCGGCGATCTCCTCGGGGCTGCCGACCCGGCGCATCGGCGTGGTCGTCCCGCGCTGCGCCATGTCCGAGCCACCGCCGGCCGCCGCGCCGCCGGAGGCGAACAGCTGGGTCGGCACGAGGCCCGGCGCCACCGCGTTCACCCGCACCCCTCGGGCGGCCCCGTACATCGCCGCGCCGTGCAGCAGGCCGAGTACACCGTGTTTGGAAGTCTGATAGGGCAACAGGTCCGCGCTGCCACGCAGGCTGGCGATGGACGCGGTCAGTACGATCGCCCCGCCGCTGTCCTGCTCGGCGTAACGGCGGAACGCAGCGCGCAGGCCGAGGAACGTGCCGCGCAGGTTCACCGCGATCACCCGGTCGAAGTCGGCCATCGAGATCTCGGTGAGGCGGTCGAACGTGCCGAAGATGCCCGCGTTGAGATGGTGCAGGTCGATCCGGCCGAACCGGTCGACCGCCGCGGCGACGTACCGGGCCACGTCGTCCTCGTCGGCGATGTCGGCGCGCACCGCGATCGCGTCGGGCAGCGAGCGCGCCATCGCCTCGGCCGCGGCGCCGTCGATGTCCACCACGACAACTTTCGCGCCCTCGTCGGCCAGCCGCCGTGCACTGGCCGCGCCGATGCCGCCACCGGCACCGGTGACCACCGCGACCTTGCCGTCAAGTCCGTACCCTGTCACCGGCACTCCTCATCGATATTCCGTTGACTGTCGGTTCAGCCAGCTGCTCGCCGGCGCGGCCGGGGTGCGTTCGCCGAGCGCGCCGCGGGTCGAGCGCAGGTCGCGACCGCGGGTCTCCGGCAGCCAGCGCAGCACGATCACAAAGCCGATCACCGCGATGCCGACCATGTAGATCGCCGGCATCGCCTTGTTGCTGGACGCCTCGGCGATCGCCTCGGCGACGAACGGGCCGGGACCGCCGACGATGGCCAGGCCGAGGTTGAAGCCGATCGCGCTGCTGCTGCCCCGGGTCGCGGCCGGGAACAGCTCGGTCAGCAGCACCACCGTGGTCACGCTGACCATCGACTGGAACACCGCGAACACGAAGAAGCCGAACACCACCGCGGCCGAGTTGCCGGTACTCATCAGCAGAAACGCCGGGAAGACGAACAAGGCGAGCCCGGCACTGCCCAGGATGTTCACCGGCCGGCGGCCGAACCGGTCGGCGGCCAGGCCGGCCAGCGGGCAGAGCAGCGCGTAGAGCGCCAGCCCGATGGCGGTCAGCAGCAACGCGGTGGCCTGCTTGAGGTGCACGGTCTCGCCGAGGTAGGTGACCACATAGGTGGCCAGGTAGTAGAAGCCGAGTCCCTGCACACTGGCGAAGAAGAAGCTCAGCAGGATCGCCCGGAAGTCACGTTTTGTGCCGGCGCGCACCGGTTTGCTCTCCACTTCCCGGTGCGCGCGGATCGACTCGAACACCGGCGTCTCGGCCAGCCGCAGCCGGACGTAGAGGCCGACCAGCGCGATCGGCGCGGCCAGCAGGAACGGCAGCCGCCACCCCCAGGACAGCAGCTGCGCGTCGGACAGCCAGGAGGTGAGCCCGAGGGCGATCAGCCCGCCGGCGATGGTGGCCAGCGCGGCGGTCGCCGAGATGATGCTGCCGAACAGGCCGCGACGGTCCGTCGGCACCATCTCGACCAGGAACGCCGAGGACCCGGTCCACTCGCCGCCCGCGGAGAAACCCTGGAGGCAGCGGATGATCACCAGCAGCACCGGGGCGAGCACACCGACCTGGCCGAACGTGGGCAGCGCGCCGACCAGGGTGGTGGTCACGCCCATCATCAGCACGGTCACGGTCAGGCTCCATCGCCGGCCCTTGCGGTCGGCGATCGAGCCGAGCACCAGGCCGCCGATCGGCCGCATGAAGAACGCGACGCCGAACACGGCGAGCGAGGACAGCAGCGAGACGGCGGGATTTCCGTTGGGAAAGAACAACTTTCCGATGCTCGCCGCGAAGAATCCGTAGACAGCGAAGTCGAACCACTCCATGAAGTTGCCGATGGCCACCGCTGCACCGGTCTTCCAGCGGATCGACCGCGGACTGGTCACCACCGGGTTCACCACGTCGGCCTCCTGACGGCGGGGCCGTCAAGCGCCGAATCGCACCGGCTCGGCCCCATCACCGAAAACATGTCTTGGCCAGCCTGACCGCCGACCATACGAGCAGATTGTAAGGCAATCAGACAGTCTGTCAACGCGCTCACGGCCGGTAGCCCTGCCGACGCGGGCCGTTGAGCCTGCCGGAACCGCAGTGACCAGCCAGCCTGGTCCGGCCGGGTACCAATTTGGAGCGAACGCTTGACCGGGCTCGATGCGGGATGGAACATACCGCTGTCCCCAGATTGTCAGTCGATCAGGCAAACAGGCAGCCGGGCGACCGGTCAGGTTCCGCCGCCTCCCCCACATTTCTGAAGCACCGCTGACACACCGCGCAGACCGCAGGGCGGGTCGCCGACCCGCCCGCACTGACGCACACCCGTCGGCGGGTACGCCGGCCGAGCCAACGACGGCTCGTGCTCGCGAGAAAGAAGGACCCGATGACAACAGCGACCAGGGCGAAGATTCTGACGGTGGTACTCACCGCCGCAGCGCTGACCGTGGCCGGTTGTGCTGGCTCACCGGGCGGCGCGTCCGGCGGCAGCGGCAGCACCATCCTCGTCGGCGAGATCGCCGGGACGACGGGCGCCTACGGCACCACCGGACAGGCCATGGTCAACGGCGCCCAGCTGGCCATCGACGACCTCAACGCCGCCGGTGGCGCGCTGGGCAAGAAGTACAGTTTCCAGTGGTACAACGACGAAGCCTCGGCGACGACGTCCTCGCAGCTGTTCCGCAAACTGGTCAGCGCGGGCGCGGTGGCCATCGCCGGTTCGGGTGACACCGGCCCGACCACGGCCGCCGAGTCCGACCGGGCGAAGATCCCCAACGTCGGTGTCGTCGACGACGGCGGCCTCACGGTTTATCCCAAGGGGCCGAGCAATCCGCCCTACTCCTGGGTGTTCGACACCGGCCTGAACACCTTCGCCTGGGGCGGGGCGGTGGCCCAGTACGCCCTGAAGAACTGCACCGGGCTCGCGCTGCTGCACGACCCGAGCAGCTACGGGCTGGGCGGCGAGGCCGGCATCAAGACGGCCTACCAGGCCGGCGGCAAGCAGCTCACCGTGGACGACGCGATCACCGAGAACTGGAGCACCGGCGCGACCGTCGGGCTGACCTCGGAGATCGACAAGATCAAGACGTCCGGCGCGGACTGTGTGGACGTCTGGCTCACCCCGCAGGATCAGGCCGCGTTCGTGCAGCAGGCCAAGAGCCTCGGCGCGAACCTGACCGTGCTGGGCAACGACGAGACCGACGCCGACAGCACGTTCTCCGACCTGGCCAAGGGCGACGCGGACGGCGTGGTCTCCGCCCTGCTGAGCACCGAGGTACAGCCGAACGCGAAGCTGGCCGCCTTCCAGCAGAAGTACCAGGCCCGGTTCAAGGTCGCCTCCACACCGTTCGCCGAGGCCAGCTACGACGCGATCATCATGCTGGGCGCCGCGATCAAGTCCGCGAACTCCACCAAACCGGCCGACCTGCAGAAGGCACTCAACGCGGTGTCCGGTTTCGACGGTCTCACCGGGACGCTGAGCTTCACCCCGCAGAAGCACACCACGATCGGCCCGGAGCAGCTCACCATCGTGAAGTTCAACGGCACCGACAAGAAATGGGAGCCGATCGGCAACCAGTAGGCCACGACCGCCGTTCGGACCAGAAAGGCGCACCATGCTTCAGGTTCTGCTCAGTGGCCTGGCCATCGGCGGGGTGTACGGCCTCGTCGCGCTCGGTTTCGCGATCGCGTTCTACGTGACCCGGGTGATCAACTTCGCGCAGGGCCAACTGCTGATGGTGGCTGTGATGGTCACCGCCGCGCTCAGCACCACCGGCCTGCCCACCTGGCTGGCCGCGCTCGCCGGGCTGGTCGGGTCGGCGGCGCTGGGCGTGCTGATGTACTTCGTCGCGGTGGGGCCGGTGCTGGCCTACGACCGGTTCTCGTTCGCCTGGCTGGTCAGCACGCTCGGCGTGGCGATCGTGCTGGAGACCGGCGCGGCGATCATCTGGGGCCCGACCTCCCGGGCGTTTCCGGCGATGCTGAACAACAACACCGTGCACGTCGGCACCGGCAGCCTGACCCTGCAACAGTTGCTGACCGTCGTGGTGGCGCTGCTCGCGGTCGCCGGTTTCGAACTGGTCCGCCGGTTCACCCTGTTCGGCAAGCTGGGCATGGCGATCTCGGCGGACCCGGAGATGGCCAGGGCGGTCGGCTCGAACACCCGACTCGCGGCCGGGGTGGCGTTCGGGGTGGCCGGGTTGCTGGCCGGGGTCGCGGGTGTGCTGATCGGCCCGATCACCTTCGCCAACCCGTATCTCGGTGACACCTATGGCATCGCCGGGTTCGTCGCGCTGATGATCGGCGGCATCGAGCGCCCGGCCGGCGCGATGGCCGGCGGCTTCATCCTCGGCCTGCTGGACGAGGGCGCCAACCATTTCATCAACTCGCACGCCTCGGACTGGTTCCCGTTCGTGGTCGTCGTCGCGGTGCTGCTGCTCGCCCCACGCGGACTGTTCTCCTCCGGCGAGGTGCTGCGCCGACTGCGCCGCACCACCACTCCGATGGCGGAAGGGACCTCATGACGCCCACCGCGCTCGGTCGCGCCACCGCAGCCGTCGCGTCCCGCCGTACGGCCGGCCGGCTGGTCGTTCCCGTCGTACTGGTGGCCTACGTGCTGGTCACCCACGTGGTCGCGCTGACCTCGTCCTACACCCAGTCGTTGGTCCTGGTGGCCGCGGTGTTCGGCATCCTGGCGGTCAGCCTGGATCTGGTCGCGGGCATGGCCGGGCTGTACTCGCTGGGCCACGCCGGCCTGTTCGCGCTCGGCGCGTACGCGACCACGCTGCTCAACGCCGATCTCGACTGGAACATCTTCGTGCTGCTGCCGGTGTGCCTGGTGGGCGTCGGGTTGGTCGGGATCGTGTTGGGGCTGCTCAGCTTCCGGGTCAGCGGCCTGTACTTCGCGATCACCACGTTCGTCTTCACCCTGGTGATCGGTGTGCTCGCCAGCGACCTCACGATCACCGGCGGCCTACAGGGTCTACCGGGCCCGATCTTCCCCGACTTCCCTTACGCCATCGGTGGCTTCGGCACCGCGCTGGTCTGGTGCGTGGCCGCCTGCCTGCTGGTCACGGTCGGCGCGGTGTGGAGCATCCGGCGCTCGGCGCTCTACCCGGTGCTGCTCGCGATCCGGGACGCGGAGCCGTTCGCGGCGGCCAACGGTGTGCGCACCCGGCTGGTCAAGGTGCTCGTCTTCGGGGTGTCCGCGGCGATGGCCGGGATGGCCGGCTGGGCGTTCTCGTTCCTCGGTTTCGTCTCGCCGGGCCAGTTCAGCTGGACGGTGTCGGTGAACATCCTGGTGATGGTCATCCTGGGTGGGATGAACACGACCTGGGGGCCGCTGATCGGGGCCGCGTTCATCAGTGTCTTCCCGGTGTACGTCCACATCGACCCGCTCTGGCAGGAACTCGTCTTCGGCGCGATCTTCGTACTGGTCATCGTGTTCGCTCCCAGCGGCGTGCTGGGCGTGCTGACAAAGCTGGTCCGCCGCCCCGGAGGCACCACCCGCACACCCGTGTCCGCAGCCGAGGCGGACGCACTCGCGGTCGACCCGGCAGCGCTGCGCAGCACCGACCTTCCGGTGCACACCATGTCCGTCGACCCCGATCTACCGGCCGTGGAGTGCAGCGGAATCCGGTTCCGCTACGGCAGCGGCAGCCTCGTGCTGGACAACGTGAACCTGACCGTCCGGCCGGGCACCATCCACGGCCTGATCGGCCCCAACGGCTCGGGCAAGAGCACCCTGGTCAACCTGATCGCGGGTCACCTCCGTCCCGACGAGGGCAGCATCCGCCTGCACGGCCGGCCGGTGCACGGACTGGACGCGGCGGCCCGACCCGGCCACGGCCTGAGCCGCACGTTCCAGACCGCGGTACTCGTCCGCGAACTGCGCGCCAGGGACAACGTGGCGATCGGCCTCTACCGCACAACACCCCGAATCGGCCGTAGGGCGCTGGTCTGGCCCGTGCTCCCGGGCGCCCGCCGGGACAGCCGGGCGACGGCGACGAAGGCCGGTGCGGCGCTGGACGCGGTCGGCATGAGCCGGTGGCGCGAGTCCCGGGTGGCCGACGTGCCGCACGGCGTGGAGCAGCTGACCCAACTGGCCGCCGCGTGTGTCGGCGAGCCGTCGGTGCTCGTGCTGGACGAGCCGCTGGCCGGCCTGTCAACCGGCGAGGTGACCGCGGTCGCCGGGATTCTCACCGAACTGAAGCGGGCCGGGGTGTCGGTGATCATCATCGAACACCAGACGAAGTTCATCTTCGAGATGTGCGACGAGGTGACCGTGCTGGCCGCGGGTTCACTCGTCACCACCGGCCCGGCCGCGGCGGTCCGGGTCGATTCCCGCGTGCGAGAGGTCTACCTGGGACAGTGAGTACACCAGTGTTGACAACAACCCGGCACGCGCTGGACATCCGCGCGCTGTCCGCGGGCTACGGCCGGTACGACGTGCTGCGCGAGATCAGCCTGTACGTGGCCGACGGCGAGGCAGTCGCCCTGCTCGGCCCGAACGGCGCCGGCAAGACGACGCTGCTGCGGGCGATCATGGGCATGGTGCCGCAGCGCCGAGGCGGGATCACCGTGTCCGGCACCGAGGTCACCCACCTGCCGACCCACCGGGTCGCCCGTGGCCACGCCGCCCTCGTACCGGAGGGGCGCAGGCTGTTCGCGAACCTCACCGTCGAGGACAACCTGATGCTCGGTGCCCTGCACCTCCGCCGGGACAGGGCGAGGGTGTCCCGGCTGCTGAATTCGGTGTTCGAGCTGTTCCCGGTGGTCGAGCAGTACCGGGCTCGACCGGTGACGGCGCTGAGTGGCGGTGAGCAGCAGATGGTCGCGATCGGTCGGATGATGATGGGCGAGCCCGACCTGATGCTGCTCGACGAGCCGTCCCTCGGCCTGGCACCACTGGCCATCCAGAAGGTGGCCGACGCGCTGGCCGAGTTGCGTGGTCGGGGTGGTTCGCTGCTGCTGGTCGAGCAGCGGGTCGATCTGGCCCAGCAGGTGTGCGACCGGGTCTACATCCTCACCGACGGCGCGATCACCGACGAGTGCGGACCCAACCTGGTCGGCTCGGACGGACAGGATGTGATCGACGCCTACCTGGGGTGACCGACCGCTCGTCCGGCTGGGAGGGTTGTCGCCTACACTTGGACCGACGGTCCGCCGGTCGGACGATGCAAGTCCCGGCAGTCCCGACAGCCGTTTCGAAGGGAGACGCACGTTGGACCCGCAGCCCGCGACGTGGGTCACCGCTCCGCTCGGTCGGGTGGCCGCGCCCTTGCGTGACCAGGTGTTGAACGTCGTTCGACAGGCAATTCTGGACTTCAAGCTGCGCCCCGGACAGCGGCTGATCGAGCGCGAGCTCGTCGAGCAGTTGGGCGTGTCCCGAGCCACCGTGCGCGAGGTGCTGGCACTGCTCGTGTCCGAGGGTCTGGTGACGGTCATCCCGCAGAAGGGCGCGATCGTCAGCGTGCTCTCGGCGACCGAGGCCGCCGACATCTACGAGATGCGCCAGTCCCTTGAGGCGCTGGTGGTGCGCAGGTTCATCGAGCGCGCCACCCCGGAGAACGTCCGCGACCTGCGCGCGTCGCTGGTGGCACTGGAGCAGGTCAGCGCGACCGACACGGATCGTTTGGCCGAGTTGCGGGCGAAGGATGCCTTCTACAACGTGCTGTTCGTCGGGGCCAACAGTCAGCCACTGGCACAGATCCTGACCACCCTCCAGGGCCGGGTGCAGGTCCTCCGCGCGACGTCGTTGTCCGTTCCGGGCCGGGCGGCGCAGGCAGCCCAGGAACTGCGGCGAGTGGTCGAGCTGATCGAGGCCGGCGACGCCGAGGGCGCCGCGAACGCCTGCGCCGAACACGTGCGAAACGCGGCAAAAGCGGGCCTGATCAAACTGGCGGAATTCGAGCCGGTGACGACCGGAAAGCGAAAGACATCGGCCCCGCAGCCGTAGCGAGTTCCACAGCGCGAGGCGAAGCGACCCGTCGACCGCCCTACACCTTCACCCCGATACAAAGCGCCCTGACGTTTGTGACGGTGTGTCAGGGGTTGGCCCGAAGGGACAATCGCCGCAGGCGACGCGGAGCGCGCTTGACGCACCGTCACGAACTGAAGACGACCGCGAATCGGGATGAAGGCACCGCCGAACCCGACTGTCGAAACAGCCACAATCAGTCGTTCTCGGCCAACACCTTCATCTCCTCAAGAAGAATCGGAGCGGCCGAGGTGACAGCGTGAATCCCGATCACACTGGCGATCTCCATCACCTCAAGTATCTCCCCGGCCGTGGCCCCATACCCCACCGCATTCTCAATATGCAGCCGAAGCCCCTTCACGTACAGATGCGTGGCAGCCGTATCGAACGCGATATAGATGAACTCCTTGACCTTGGGCGCCAACGTCCCATGCCGCCACGGAACACTGGAGAACTCGGTATAGGCATCGAACAACTCCGGATCAAGCTCCAACATCTCGTCCCAGAACGAGTGCCAGTACCCCCGGGTCTCGGTGAAATCCGCCTTCAACCGCTCCTGGAACTCGGAAAGAGGCGCAGGTCCGGACCGCAACCCCTTCTCCTCCAACACTTCCACCAGGATGGGAACACCGATGTTCATCGCGTGGATGCCGAGCGTCGCCGTCAGCTCAAGCACCTCCATGATCTCCTGCGGAGTGGCCCCAGCGGCAAACGCGGCCCTGATGTGCTGCCGAACCCCCGGCAGATACATGTGCGTGGCGGCCGCGTCAACGGCGATGAACACAAGCTCCTTGACCTTGTCGGACAAATGATTGTGGTTCTTGT
This sequence comes from Pseudonocardiaceae bacterium, assembly GCA_036268615.1. Taxonomy (GTDB): domain Bacteria; phylum Actinomycetota; class Actinomycetes; order Mycobacteriales; family Pseudonocardiaceae; genus DATATV01. The sequence continues at coordinate 45,812 of DATATV010000005.1, read as the reverse complement.
GCCACGGCACGGTGGAGAACTTCAGATAGGCGGCCAGGAACTCGGGATGCAGCTCCAGAATGCCCTGCCACGAGTCACTCCAGGTGCCGCGCCTGCTGATGAAGTCGGCCTTGAGCTGTTCCTGCTCTGCGGTCAGCGCCATTGTCCATCCGCTCCTCAGTCGGTTTCCTGATCGGCCAGCGCACGCACCCAGCGCGCCAGTTCGGTGTGGTCGGCCGAGTCGGGCAGCGCCTCGGCCGCCTGTGCCCACAGCTCGACCGCGTCCGCGGACAGCCTGCTGGGCGCGCCGACGCGCTCGGCCAGGCCGACGGCGATGCGCATGTCCTTGAGCATCAACCGCAGGCCGAAGCCCGAGTCGTACTTCTCGGTGAGCACGAAGTTGGGCCACTTGTTCTCGGTCGACCCGCTGCGCCCACTGGAGCTGTTGATCACCGCGAGCATCACTTCCGGGTCGAGCCCGAAGCGCTCGCCGGCCTGCATCGCCTCCGCGGTGGCCAGCAGGTGGGTGGCCGACAGCAGGTTGTTCAGCGCCTTGATCGCGTGGCCCGCACCGACCGGGCCGGTGTGCGTGACCGTACCGAGTGGACCGAACAGCGGGCCCAGCTCCGCGATCACCTCGGCGTCGCCGCCGGCCATGATGGTCAGCTTTCCGGTCCGCGCCCTGGCCACTCCGCCGGACACCGGCGCGTCCACCAGGCTCACCCCGCGCTCGGCCAGCTCGACGGCGAGATCCTTGGTGCGCAACGGTTCCGACGAGCTCATGTCGACCACGACGGTGCCGCTGGGCAGCCCGCGCACCGCCTGCTCGTCGCGCAGCACCCGCTCGACCACACCCGAGTCCGGCAACATCAGCACGACCACCGTCGCGGTCGCGACCGCCGCCCCGAGGTCGGCCGCCGCGACGCCGCCGTGCTCGGCCAGCCGGGCCCGCGCGTCGGCCGAGACATCGAAGCCCTGCACCCGGAAACCGGCGTCGACCAGGTGACCGGACATCGGTGTGCCCATGTTGCCCAGTCCGACGAAGGCGATCGTCGCGCCGGCCGGCAGCGCGGTCATTCGGCCGTCTCCTTCGCGTACTCGTCGAGCACCCGCTCGGCCACCCGGAAGGACTCCAGCGCGGCCGGCACGCCGACGTAGATGGCCGTCTGCATCAGCGCTTCCTGGATCTCCGGCACGGTCACGCCGTTGCGCAGCGCCCCCCGGACGTGCACGCCCAACTCGTGCTGGCGGTTCAGCGCGGTGAGCATGACCAGGTTGAGCAGGCTGCGCGTGCGCGGCGGCAACGCGTCCCTGGTCCACACCGCGCCCCAGCAGTACTCGGTGACGAGTTCCTGGATCGGCCGGGAGAAGTCACTGACCTGCGCCAACGAGCGGTCCACGTGCGCATCGCCGAGCACGGTCCTGCGCATCTCCAGGCCGCGTTCGTAGATGTCGCGGCGGGTCTCGTCGTTCGTCATTCGGAAGTCTTCCTCTGCATGTCGTTCGCCGAGGCGAACTCCGCCTCGGTCACCTCGTCGGCCCACTGCGTGGTGCCCAGCGAGGTCGCGATGTGGGACATCAGCGAGTCCGGCGCGGCGCCGTGCCAGTGCTGCTCCCCCGGCGGCACCCACACCGTGTCGCCGGCCCGCAGCCGGGCCGGTTCGCCGTCCTTCGGGCAGACGATCCCGTCCCCGGCGATGACCTGCAGGATCTGGCCGCGCTCGTGGTGGTGCCAGAAGGTGCGCGCGCCGGGCGTGAAGACGACGGTGGCGATGGTGACCCCGTCCACCCCGGGCAGGATGGGGTCGGCCCACACCTCACCGGTGAACGTCGCGCCGCGCTTCTGCGACGGCCGCCCTTCGGCGTCGCCCCGAACGATGATCATGAATCCACCTTCCCGTCGTGCACCCGCACGCCGCCGGAGATGTCCCCGATGGCGTCCACAACCGTGTTGCTGATCTCGTCGGCGTAGCCCAGCGCGCGGGCCAGCCCGAAGGCGGCGACCGGGCCGGCCGAGTTGAGGCTGGCCACGCCGAGCTGGCTGACGAGTTCGGTGTAGAGCGTGACGTCCTTGAGCATCAGCGTGTTGCTCAGCCCGCCCTTGAGGTAGTCCCCGGTGATGATCTTCGGGAACCGGTTCTGGGTGGCGAAGTTGACCCCGGAACTGAGGTTGAGCACGTCCAGCAGCACCTTCAGGTCCAGCCCGGCCTTCTTGCCGGCGACCATCACCTCGGCGGTCGCGGCCAGCGACACCGCGTTGAGGAAGTTGTTCAGCAGTTTGGTGACGTGCCCGGCACCGCTCTCCCCGCAGTGGAAGATGTTGGCACTGAACAGATCCAGCACCGGCCGCACCGCGTCCAGCGCGGCGGCGGACCCACCGACCATCAGTGTCAGCGCGCCCTTCTCGGCCGCGGCCGCGCCACCGGAGATGCCGGCGTCCAGATATTCGACGCCCTTCTCGGCGAGCAGGCCGTGGATGCGCCGGGTCGACTCCGGCGCGGCGGTACTCAGGTCGACCACCGTCTGTCCGCTTCGGACGTTCGCCAGGATGCCGCCATGCACGACCTTCTCGACGACCTTGCTGTCGGGCAGCGACAGCAGCACCACGTCGGCGCCGCCGACCACCTCGGCCACGGTGCCGGCCGGCCGCGCACCGACCTCGGCGACCACCTCGGGCCGCAGGTCGTAGCCCAGTACGTCCTGGCCGGCAGCCAGCAGACACTTCGCCATCCGGCCGCCCATGTTGCCCAGGCCGATGAAACCTGTCCGTTGTGCCGTCACTGTTTCTCCTCCCCTGTCACCGACGGGAACCGATCGTCGCGGCGAGCCCGGCCAGCTCACCCTCGACCGGCGTGAACCGGGCCAGCGTGTCCGGGTCGTGCCCGCTGACCAGGTGTCGCACCTCACCCGACCCGACCATGGCCCGAATCCGGTCGAAGCCCTCATACATCGCGACCAGGTCGGCGACGAACGCGAACGGCCGGTCCCGCTCGTACTCCTCGTAGTAGTGGATCGCGTCGGACGCCAGCAACACCGGACCGTCGGCGGTGCGCACCCGGACCACGCTCTGCCCCGGGGTGTGGCCGCCGACCTCGATCAGCTCGATGCCCGGCGCCAGTTCCAGCCGGTCGGTGAAGGTGCGCACCCGGCCGGACGAGTGCGCCGCGGCCAGGGCATCGATTTCCTCGTCCTGCACGGAATGGTGGAACTGGGTCCGGCCGGCATGTGGCCCGGTCCAGAAGTCGTACTCGTGTTGCGCGATCACCAGCGGCGACGCCGGGAAGAGGCCCAGGTTGCCGATGTGGTCGTAGTGCGCGTGGGTGATCACCACGGTCGGTCGGCTCGCCGGGTCGACGCCCAGGGCCGCGTACGCCGCCGCCGGGTCGATCAGGAACGTCCGCCGGCGCACCGCGCCGCCCTGCTGGGAGAAGCCGGTGTCGACCAGCACCGTGCGGTCCTCGTTGCGGACGACCCAGAAGAAGTAGTCCATCCGGATCGGCTCGTCGGCAACGCCGTAGACGGGGTAGTTGAGGTAGACCTCGCCCTTGGTCGCCTCGCGGGTGCCGTACTTGACGATCACGACCTCGTAGCTGTCGGACACGGCGTTCGTTTCCCCCCGATCAGCTCAGCACGGTGGCGATCGCGCCGGCCGGTCCGGTCAAGGCCGGGTACTTGTCCCGGACCCGGCCGTCGTGCCCGGGAATCACCGTCGCGCCGGTCTCGGCGGCGAGCTTGTTGATGAACGACAGCGCCGCGCGCATCTCGTCCAGGTCGGTGAACGCGAAGAACGGCCACTCGTGGGCGATCTGCTCGTAGAAGTGGGCGGCGTCCGAGGCCAGGATGAGCGGTCCGGAGGCCGCCTGGACCAGGGTGACCAGTTCGCCGGGGCAGTGCCCGCCGACCGGGAAGACGGTGATGCCCGGGAACACCTCGGTGCGCTGCGAGATCAGCCGCAACCGGTTCTCCTGCTCCGCCCGGCGCACCGCCCTGAGGTGCTCGGCGATGGTGAACTCGCCGTCCAGCTGGTCGTTATCCCACTTGCCGAACCAGTAGTCGTGCTCGGCCTGGCCGGACACCACCTCGGCGTTGGTGAACAGGCTGAGGTAGCCGATGTGGTCGTAATGGAAGTGCGAGGTGATCACCATGCGCACCGCCGAGGGCTCGATGCCCAGCAACGCCAGCGCGTCCGGAGTCGCCTTGACCGGCTGCTCGCCCAGCCAGTCGCGGGCCGGGATGTCGTAGCCGGTGTCCAAGAGGATCACCGTGTCCCCGGTGCGCAGGACCCAGAAGTTGTAGTCCATCTGCAGGTCGCCGTCGGGCTGGCCGTAGGTGGCGTAGTCGTGCAGCACCTTGCTCTTCTGGGTGATCCGCTCGCCGTAGCGGACCTGGACGACCTCAAGACCCGGTGCGGGCGCGGCAGATTCGGACATGTCAGCTCCCTTGCTTCGACCGCCTGACTATATGCTCGTCAGACAATCTACGGCAAGGCTCCCGGCGGAGCCGTCGTCACCGGCGCGATTCAGTGCTGCGCGGACAGAAAAGACCACATCAGCGTGGCCGCTGCGGCCGACGGACCAACGGTGATGTTGAACGGGATGTCCACCTGGTTGGCGCTCGGCCAGTAGTGGGTCACCCCGTCGTAGAGCACCGATTCCACCGCCGTACCGGCCCGGCAGTCCGACCACCGGGTCAGCTGCGCGGGTTTGATCGTCCGGCTCTCGGCGGTCGCGGTGCAGCCGTCGCGCTCCCGCCAGAGGGCCACCGTCGAGTCGATCACCTGCGTGGTCGTCCGCGGCGGACTGGTCGTGGCCAGCTCGGGATCGGCCGCGCCGGCACTGATCAGGGCGGGCACCGGCACGCTGGTGTCCTGGCAGGTCTGGGTCGGCACCGCGCCGAAGGTGGCGAACGCGGTGAACAGCGTGGGATGGGCGCACACCTCGGTGAAGGCCATCCGGGCGCCGTTGCTGTAGCCGGCCAGATAGACCCGGGACGGGTCGACGGGTAGGTGACTGGTCGCGTCGGCGACGACCGCGGCCAGGAACGCGGTGTCGTCGACGTTGAACTGCTGCGCCTCGCCGCAGCAGCCGACCGCGTTCCACGACTCGCCGTAGCCGGCCGGGTAGACGAGCACCGCCTTGCCCTCCTGGGCGAGCGGCACGAACCCGGTCCGCAGCTCCTCCTGCGCCGGGGTGACGCCCCGGCCGTGCAACACCATCAGCAGCGGCAGCCGTCCGTGCCGGCCGGCCGGCACGACCACCAGGTACGAGCGGGACAGCCCGTCCAGGGTCAGCGTCCGGGTGGTCGTGGTCGTGCCCAACTGCGCCACCGCGCGGGCCGTCGCGATCGTGGTGGGCGGTGTGGTCAGCGCCGCCCGGGACGCGGACGCGGGCATCGAGCACGCGGTGAGCAATACGGCCAGCGCCACACACAGACGCACCACCAGCACGCCGGTGCGGTGGGGTCGGGGGCTGGCCGGGGTCACGGGAAGTCCGGAGCGCGCCGTCACGACAGCCAGTGTGCCAGTCCGCCGAACAGCCCGATCAGGACGCCGGTCCACTGTGAACCAGCAATGTTCTTCCTGTCAGTTCCCTGTCAATCCATTATGGACATCAAGATGAGAATTGGTTAAATCCGCTGTCTTTAACCGCTTCTTAGTCAGATCTCAGAGCCCACACATGGGTGCGGTCAAGACTCAGTTGAGCAATCCCACATGTTGGAGGGTTCATGGCCGTGGTCTCCGAGCTGCTGACCGTCCGCGCGAGCGAACGGCCCGAAGTGGCGGCGTTCATCGTCGGCGCCGACGGTCGCCGGCTTTCCTGGCGGGCGTTGGCCGACTACGCCGAGCGGTTCGCCGCGCTGGCCGCCCGGCGTGATCTCCCGCCGCACAGCCGGATCGGCCTGGTCATCGACGACCCACTCGTGTTCACCGCGGTGTATCTCAGCACGCTCGCCACCAACCTGACCGCGGTGCCGATCGATCCGCGACTGACCCCCGCCGAGCTGACGGCTTCGCTCATCCGGTTGCGGGTGGACGTGCTGGCCACCGACTCCGCGCGGCCACCGGCCGAGTCGGAGACGTGGACGGTGGACACGCACGGGCCGGCCCTGGTCCGGGCGGAGCGGCTGCGGCCCAGTGCCCAGGCCGCGCTCCGGCCGGCGGTGTTGCTCGCCAGTTCGGGCACAACCGGTGCGCCCAAAGGGATTCCGTTGTCCGAGTGGCAACTGCTGGACGCGGCCCGCCGGGTCGCCGCGCACCACGGGTTCGGGCCGGCCGAGCGCGGCTACACCCCGCTGCCACTGTTCCATGTGAACGCACAGGTGATGGGGCTGCTGGCGACCGTGGTCAGCGGCGGCTCGCTCGTGCTCGACCGCCGGTTCGACCCGGAAACCTACTGGTCGGTGGTCGAGACGTGGTCACCCACCTGGCTGAACACCGTCCCGGCCATCCTCGCCTCGCTGCTCGGCAGGCCCGCACCGGACGAACGGCTCACCCGACGCATCCGGTTCGCCCGCTCGGCGTCCGCGCCGCTGCCCGAGTCGACGCTGCGCCGGTTCGTCGAGCACACCGGGATCTCCGTGCTGGAGACCTACGGGATGACCGAGGCCGCCGGCCAGATCACCGCCAACCCGCTGGACCCGACCGAACGCCGGATCGGCTCGGTCGGGCTGCCGGTCGGCATCGAGCTCACCGTGCTGGGCGCCGACGACCGGCCGGTCGAGCCCGGGGTCGAGGGGGTGGTCGCGCTGCGCGGCCCACAGGTGGTCAGCCACTACCTGGACCTGGCCTGCGACGGCCCGGAACGCACCCGACCGGCCCTGGACGACGCCGGCTGGCTGCGCACCGGGGACCTCGGCCAGCAGGACGCGGCCGGCTTCGTGCGGCTGGCCGGCCGGGCCGACGACGTGATCAACCGGGGCGGCGAGAAGATCCATCCGCAGGAGGTGGAGAACGTCCTGCTGGCCCACCCGTCGGTGCGCTCGGCCGCGGTGGTGGCCGCGCCGCACGAGCGGCTCGGCCAGGTCGCGGTCGCCTTCGTCACCGCCCGACCCGACGCTGCCGAGGACCTCGCCGCGGCCCTGCACCACCTGTGCGAACAACAGCTCACCCGGTACAAGCGGCCGACCCAGATCGAGATCATCGCGGCGCTGCCCACCGGCCCGACCGGCAAGGTGCTGCGCCGGGCCCTCCGCGCCGACCTGGCCGCCGCCGGCGGGCCGCGGTGACCAGCCACCTGCCCGAAGTGGCCACGAAACCGGTCGCACCACGGAAGTCGGCGCACCTGTACTACGTGGACATGGTCCGGGTGCTGACCGTCGCGCTGGTCATCTCGGTGCACGTGCTCGCGCTCGAACCGATCCCGACCACCCTGGCCACCGGCGCGCTGCTCACCGTGATGCACGTCAGCCGTGAGGTCTTCTTCCTGCTGACCGCCTTCGTGCTGACCTACGGCTACCGGAGCCGGTCCTCCGTGCGGTGGCCGTCGTTCTGGCGCAAGCGCTACCTGTTCGTCGCGGTGCCCTACGTGGTGTGGACGGTGGTGTACTTCTTCGCCGACCAGCCGCGGCTGGACGCGTCCGGTCCGGCGCTGCGGCTGTTCACCCACGAGCTGCTCATCGGCACGGCCCGCTACCACCTCTACTTCCTGCTCGTGTCCATGCAGATCTACCTGGTCTTCCCGCTGCTGCGCCAACTGTTGCGGATGACCGGCAAGCACCACCGCGCGCTGCTCGTGGTGTCCGCGGTCTACCAGCTCGCCTTCTATCTCGCGGTACAGCAGGGCTGGTCGCTGGGCCCACTGAGCGGGTGGCTGCGGACGCCGGACGCGCTGCTGCCCAGCTATCTCGGCTTCATCGTCGCCGGTGCGGTCGCCGCCTGGCACACCGAGGCGCTGGTGCGCTGGACCCGGGCCAACATCGGCCGGGTGTACGCCGGCTGCGCCGCGTCGATCGCGCTGGGCGTCGGGGTGTTCCTGGCCGAGGTGCTGATCGGCGGCCAGGGACCGCTGACCGCGAGCGCGGTGTTCCAGCCGGTTGTCGTCGTGGAGAGCGTCGGCATCGCCTGGGGGTTCCTGGCCACCGGCCTGCTCTGGCAGGAGCGCGGCCGGCCCGGCAGCCGAGTCGTGCTTGCCGGCTCGGACTCCTCGTTCGGCATCTACCTGTCCCACCCGTTGCTGCTCCAGGCGCTGCTCGCCGGTTCGGCGGCGGTCGGCCTCACCTCGGTGGCCCGGCGCGCGCCCAGCGGCCTGGTCATCGCGATCGAGCTGGTCATCGTCGTGCCGGCGCTCTACCTTGCCGCCGGGCTGCTCTCCTCGGCCCTGCGCCGGACCCCGATGAGCCTGCCGCTCACCGGCCGCGCCCGCCTGCGGCGCAGACCCGCCAGCACCACCACCGTGCCGGCCGCCACGCCGCGCCCGGTCGCTCAGCCAACCGACCGTCCAGTTGCCCAAGCACTGCCGACCTCCGGAGGTTCCCGATGACAACTCGCGACCGCGGCACCACCATGATGATCGACCCCGGTCTGCCCACCGGCGCGTTCACCGACGTGGTGCACAGCCACGGCGACTACATCGACCTGGTCAAGTTCGGCTGGGGCACGGCGTTGGTCACCCGTGACATCGACCGCAAGATCGGCGTGCTGCGCGACGCCGGGATCGGCTTCTACTTCGGCGGCACGCTGTTCGAGCACTACGTGTGGACCGGCCGGCTGCGCGACTACCTCGCGCTGGTGGAACGTACCGGTGCGACCCACATCGAGGTGTCCAACGGCACGATTCCGTTGGACCAGCAGAGCAAAGCCGAGTATGTCCGGCAAATGTCCGGACATCGCCCGGTGTTGTCCGAGGTCGGTTACAAGGACGCCGACCGCTCCGCGCTGCTCACCCCGGCCGACTGGGTCAGCGCGCTCCAGGAGGACCTGGACGCCGGCGCGGTGACGGTGATCACCGAGGCCAGGGAGAGCGGCCGCAGCGGCATCGCCGATCCGGACGGACACATGCGTGACGACGTGCTGCACGCGGTGCTGGACGCGATCGACCCGACGCTGCTGATGTTCGAGGCACCCACCAAGGAGTTGCAGGTCGAGCTCGTGCTCACGGTCGGCCCGCAGGTCAACCTCGGCAACGTGGCCGCCGCCGACCTGATCGGACTGGAGACGCTGCGCCGCGGCCTGCGCGGGGACACCCTGCTCCAGCTGACCACCGGCGTGGACCCCGCCGCCAACCGGGCCCGGCGCACCCCGTTCGCCGCCTGACACATCGAAGTCACCGGAAAGACCTGGGAGACCTGAGAAAATGCGATCCATGCACGACGCCGCCCACTTCGCCGTCCCGGCCCGGGACCTGGACGAAGCGGTCGAGTTCTACGTTTTCGGGTTGGGCGCCAAACTCGCCCGCCGTTATGCCGACCGGGTCACCTTCGACTTCTTCGGCGACCAGCTCGTCTGTCACCTGTGCGAGGAGGTGCCCGCGGAGGCGGTCGCCTACCCGCGCCACTTCGGACTGAGCTTCGCGCAGGCCGACGACTTCGACCGGCTGGTGCGACTGGTGGAGCACCGCAAACTGAAGGTCCTGTCCGGACCCGCGTTGCGGTTCGAGGGAACCGCCGAGCAGCATCGCACCATCTTTCTGAGCGACCCGTCCAACAATGTCATCGAGTTCAAGAACTATGACGACCCGCGGCTACAGTTCTGAAATGACCGGACAATCATTCGATTCCGCGGTGCTGTACCTTGTGCGGCACGGAGAAAGCGGCTGGAATCTCGCCGATCGGGTGCAGGGCCAGTCCTCGTCCGCCGAGTCGCTCACCGCGACCGGCCGGGCCCAGGCCGCCCACACCGGAGAGTTGTTGGCCGAACGCGTACCGAAGGCGGAGTCCATTGTGGCCAGTGATCTGCCCAGAGCCCGGGAGACCGCGGAGATCATCGCCGCCCGGTTGCACCTACCGATCCGGTTCGACCCACAACTGCGCGAGCAGCGACTCGGCGAGTTCGAGGGTCACCCGTTCAGCGGGCCATGGGACAACGGAACGGTCACTCAGGCGGTCGACGCGCTCTGGCGGGAACCGTTCCGGTCGCCGCCCGGCGGGGAGAGCATCGCGCAGCTGTACCGACGAGTACACGCCGCTCTGCACCGGCACGCAACGGAAAACCCCGGCAAGGAGATCGTCGTGGTGACCCACGGCGGCCCGGTCCGGATGGCCACCTCGGCCGCAGCACCGACACCAGGCCGTCCGATGAGTCGGCCCGACGTGCCGAACGCGTCCATCAGCCCATGGAGAATCCCATGCCCAGCCTTGTGATGCGTCAGTTCGTGGACCGGATCAGCACGGCGTCCCAGCGGTCCGCCGACCCGGCGGTGCTGGCCACCGAGGTCGGCGAGATGCTGGAATCGGTGCTCGCGCTCGACCACGTGTTGGAGGCGTCCGAACGCGAACCCGATCCGGAGCGCTACCGCCAGCACGTCCTGCACGTCGACCCGGCCGGCCGGTTCTCGGTGGTCGCACTGGTCTGGCTGCCCGGCCACGAAACACCCATCCACGACCACGTCGCGTGGTGCGTGGCGGGCATTCTGACCGGCCGCGAGCGCGAGCACCGGTTCGACCGGATCACCGGCCAACTGCGCCGAACCCGGCTGCGGCAGGGCGACACCGTGATGAACGAGATCGGCGAGGTGTCCGTACTGACCGCCGGCCCCGACATTCACAAGGTGACCTGCGCCAGCGGCGCGAAGACCATCTCCATTCACGTCTACGGCGCCGACATCACCCGCAGGGGCACCAGCATCAATCTCACCTACGACTCGGAACTGGTCGCGAACCCGGCAGAGCTCCGCGTCCCGAGCTGACCGGCTGTTCCTTTTTCCTCTCCGGAATTCCCGAAGTCCGTTCGGATGCGTGCTGCCCGGATGACGCCCCGCGCTGAGGAGAATGTTGTTGTCCTCGGCAGGCACCCGGCTGGTCGGCCAGCCGCGCGGCGCCGCGCCGGAGACGCCCGGTCCGCGCGAACGACTGATCGCCCTGCCGTCGTTGTGTCCCACGTGTCAGCGGGTTCGCCACCCCTTACCATCGGCTCCGACATGCCCGCCCGCGGTGAAGGGTGAAGTGGATGGCTGAGCAGGGTTCCGGTGTCCGGGTGCTGGCCGAGGCGCTGACCAACAAGGGCACCGGGTTCACCGCGGCCGAGCGCGACCGGCTGGGCCTGCACGGACTACTGCCGACGACGGTGGAGACGCTGGAGCAGCAGGTGCACCGCGCCTATCAGGCCTACCAGGACCAGCCGACCGACATCGCCCGGCATATCAACCTGCGCGCCCTCCAGGACACCAACGAGACGCTGTTCTACCGACTGGTCTCCGAGCACGTCGAGGAGATGCTGCCGATCATCTACACGCCCACGGTCGGCCTGGCCTGCCAGCGGTTCAGCGAGATCTACCGGCGCCCGCGTGGCCTGTTCATCTCCTACCCCGACCGGGACCGGATCGGCGAGATCCTGCGCAACCGGCCGCGGGCCGAGGTGGACGTCATCGTGGTCACCGACGGCCAGCGCATTCTCGGCCTCGGCGACCAGGGCATCGGCGGCATGGGCATCCCGATCGGCAAGCTCTCGCTCTACACCGGCCTTGGCGGCATCGCGCCCGGCCGCACGCTGCCGGTGTTCCTGGACGTCGGCACGGACAACGCCGAGCGGCTGGACGACCCGATGTACCTCGGCTGGCGGCACCGCCGGGTGAGCGGCGCGGACTACGACGAGTTCATCGACCGGTTCGTCCAGGCGGTGCGCACGGAACTGCCCGAGGTGCTGTTGCAGTGGGAGGACTTCGCCACCCCGCACGCGCTGCCGATCCTGGAGCGCTACCGCGACCAGCTGCTCACCTTCAACGACGACATCCAGGGCACCGCGGCGGTGGCCAACGCGGCGCTGGCTGCCGGCACCCTGGCCACCGGCTCGCACCTGGGTGCGCAGACCGTGCTGATGCTCGGCGCGGGTTCGGCCGGAATCGGGGTGTGCGAACAGATCGTGCGGTCGATGATCGCCGACGGACTGTCCGAACAGGACGCTCGCGCGCGGGTGTACGTGGTGGACATCAACGGCCTGCTGACCACCGACCGCACCGACCTCGACCCGGCGCAGCGCAGGCTGGCCCAGCCACCGGACGCCGTGCCCGAGGGCGTGTCCGGGCTTGCCGACATCGTGGACGCGGTGCGGCCGACCGCGCTGATCGGCCTGTCCACCGCGACCGGTGCGTTCACCGAGGAGGTGGTCGGCCGGATGGCCGCGCACGTCGACCGGCCGATCATCATGCCGCTGTCCAACCCGACCAGCCGGAGCGAGGCGCGACCGCAGGAACTCGCCGACTGGACCAACGGAAAGGCTCTGGTGGCAACGGGATCGCCGTTCCCGCCGATGATCGTCGGCGACACCCGGGTGCCGGTGGCCCAGTGCAACAACGTCTACGTCTTCCCCGGCATCGGCCTGGCCGTGACGGCCGTGCGGGCCACCCGGGTGACCGACGCGATGATGACCGTGGCGGCCGAGGCGGTAGCGCAGCGGGCCACCATCCAGCAGGACTCCAACGGCGCCCTGCTGCCCGACCGGGCCCAGCTGGCCGACACCGCCACCGCGGTGGCGCGCGCCGCCGCCCGGGCCGCCGTCGCCGACAAGGTCGCGCCGCAACTGACCGACGCGGAGATCGACGAGGCGGTCGAGCGGACCCGGTGGGTGCCCGACTACCGGTGACGCGGCCGGTAGTCGGCCCGCAAACCGGCCAACAGCAGCCCGCATACCGCGTCGAGCTGGGGCTTGATCTCCGGCAGCGACCACTCGGCCGCGTGCACCGGATCGTGCCACCGCCCGGTCGCGTCCAGCACCGCCCGCGCCGCCACCAGCGGATCGGCGGCCTGGAACGCTCCGGCCGTCACCCCGTCGCCGATGATCCGGGCCAGCTGGCTGACCAGGTCGGCGATGTGCGCGTCGATCACCGAGCTGTGCTCGCCCACCAGCACCGAGTAGGTAGCGAACAGCTCCGGGTCGTCCAACGCCTTGCGGCGCTTGGCATCGAACAGCGCGATCAGCCACTGCCGCAGCCGTTCGGGGGCGGGCATGTCGCTCGCGGCGAGTTCGGCCAGGCCCTCGTGGGCGCGGGCCAGCCACCGCTCGGTGACCGCCTCGCGCAGCGCGACCTTGGTCGGGAAGTGCCGGTAGACGCTGCCGTGGCTGACCCCGAGCGCCCTGGCCACGTCGACCACGGTCGCCTTGGCCGGACCGTACCGGCGCAGCACCTCCTCGGTGGCGCCCAGGATCGTCTCGGCGGTCAGCGTGTTCTCCACCATCGGCCGGCTCAGCGCTCGCTGTCCAGCTGAGCGAACGCGGCCGGCGCGTACCGGTCCCCGGCGGCCGCGCCGGCCGGCACCGCCCGCTCGATCGCGGCCAGGTCCTCGGCGGTCAGCTTCAGTTCGGCGGCGCCGAGCGATTCGGCCAGCCGGTCGCGGCTGCGCGCACCGACCAGGGCGACGACGTTGGCGGACTGGGCGAGCACCCAGGCGATGGCCACCTGCGCCACGGTGACCTCACGCGCCTCGGCGACCTCCCGCAGTGCGTCCACGAGTGCCAGGTTACGGGTCAGGTTCTCGCCCTGGAAACGCGGCGAGTAGGTACGGAAGTCGGCCGCGCCCGGCTCGCGCTCCGGTGACCAGTGACCCGACAGCAGCCCCCGGGACAGCACGCCGTAGGCGGTGACGCCGACGCCCAGTTCGCGGGTGACCGGCAGGATCTCCTGCTCGATGCCACGGGACAACAGCGAGTACTCGATCTGCAGGTCGCTGATCGGGTGCACGGCCTGCGCCCGGCGCAGCGTCTCCGCGCCGACCTCGGACAGGCCGATGTGCCGGACGTAGCCCGCCTGCACCAGTTCACCGATCGCTGCGACGGTGTCCTCGATCGGCACCGCCGGGTCCAGCCGCGCCGGCCGGTAGATGTCCACGTGGTCGGTGCCCAGCCGACGCAGGGTGTAGGCGAGGAAGTTCTTCACCGCCGCCGGCCGGGTGTCGTTGCCCGCCCAGCCGCCCGCCGGGTCGCGCAGCGCGCCGAACTTCACGCTGATCGTCACGTCGTCCCGCACGCGGTCGTGCAGCGCGTCCCGGATGAGCATCTCGTTGTGGCCCATGCCATAGAAGTCGCCGGTGTCCAGCAGGGTGATCCCGGCGTCGAGGGCGGCGTGGATCGTGGCGATGCTCTCCTGCTCGTCCGCCGGGCCGTAGAGGTCCGACATGCCCATCGCGCCGAGTCCGAGCGCGGCGACCCGAGGGCCGGTGGTGCCCAGTTGACGTTCCTTCATCACTGCCTCCCGAGGTTGTCCTGACCCCATTATGAACCATGGACTGACAGATTTCACTATCTGTCAGCTGTGACGTGTGGCATGGCCGCTGTCGGGGTACTTGTCTGTGTCGGCAGAAGGACGTCGTTAGCCGGACAAGCCCAGGAAAGGGACCGATGACCAGCCAGCCCGAGCAGCCGGACAGGGCTGCGTTACCGGACAGAATGGACGAGGCCAGCGAACTGCTGGAGAGCCTGCTCGACGTGCTCAGCGGCGAAGAGGGCCTGGACACGGTCCTGGACCGCTTGGTGCACACGGCGTTGTGGGCGATCGACGGCGCCGACACGGTCAGCGTCACGCTGGTCACTGGTTCGGAGCCGCGCACGGTCGCGTCCACCTCGTCCAAGGTCGAGGCGATCGACCGGGACCAGTACGCCTGCGGCGACGGGCCGTGCCTGGAAGCGGCCCGGATTCGCCGGCCGGTGCGGGTCTCGGTCGAAGGCGCCCGGGAACGCTGGCCCGAGTTCGCCAGGGCCGCCGAGGCCGCCGGGGTGCGCGCGTACCTGTCGGCGCCACTGGTGTTCCCCGCCGACAAGGAGAACGACCGGGACAGCGACGACGAACTCGTCGGTGCGCTCAACGTCTACGGCTTCACCCCTGACGCCTTCGATCCCTTCGACGAGTCGCTGCTGCGGCTGCTGACCTCGATGGCCACCGCGTCGATCGGCAACGCCCGGCGCTACCTGCGTTCCCGGGAACTCAGCCGGCAACTGCGCAGCGCGCTCACCTCCCGCGCGGAGATCGACCAGGCCAAGGGCGCGTTGATGGCCATCCATGGCGTGGACGCCGACAAGGCGTTCGGCCAGTTGGTAGAGGAATCCCAGCACCGCAACGTAAAACTCGTCGAGGTCGCCCGCCGGTTCCTCGCCACGCTGCGCAGCTGACATCCGACCGGCCACCGAGCCGAACTCGGTGGCCGGTCGGATGTCTGGGGTGAAAGTCTCAGGCGGGGAGACCGAAGCTGTAGGCGTAGAGCCGGGTGCTGAGATCGGCGAGAGCCTCCGGAGTAGGTGCGGGCGGCAGGTCCGGCCGGCCGACCGAATGGTCGCCGGCGCGCACCGCGGCGACGAACCGGGCCACTGCGGCGGGTGCGGGCAGCAGGTCGCCGCCGAGATAGGTGAGCACGATCAGGTCCTCGCCGGAGTGGGTCTCGACGGTGGCTGCCCAGCCGTAGCGTTCGTCCCACAGCAGCGCCAGTTCCCGCCCGGGGAACCGGGCCAGTTCGCCGTCAAGGGCGAGGTAGGCCGACGCGGGCGAACCCGGGTCGATGGTGCTGGACTCCAGGCCGATGCCGAGTTCTGCCGCGGTGGCGGCCAGGTAGTAGGACAAGCCCCGGGCGAACGCATATCCCGCGTCGACCGCCGCGTCCAGTGAGTCTGTCACTGCCCCGACTCCGTTCTGCCCGGTTCCGTCCCACCGCCGGGCTGATTCAGTTGGCCTACAGATATTTGGCTGGAGCGGGGCGGCCCAAACCTCTTTTCGGCCGCTGTGATCAACTGCACATCGGGGACACCGGGTCAGGCCGCGGTCGCGGACCCACTCATCGCCGGGAACTCCTCGTCCTGCCGGCTACGCGTGGCCGCCCGGTGGCGGCCATGACCGCAGTTCAGGCAGCTCCGTCCGGTGGCGAGCACCAGCCCGTGCTGGTTGACCAGTACGGCCAACCGAACCGCCTGCCGGGCGCACTCCGGACAGGTCAACTCGTCCACCTCGGAGGCGAACTCCATGTGTGTCGCGATCATGAACGGGTTCCTCCCTCGGCACTGCCGGGACACGTGCTCCAGCCAGGTTTACCCGCGCCGAGCGAGCTGAAACACCCGAATACGTGGGTTTGCCGCCGGGACACGGTGGGCAGTCACTCATCGTCAGATGATCCAGCCCCGTTGGCGAGGAGGTAGCCATGCACAGGGACAGTGATCTGCACAGCCCGCGCAAGGACGACGAACTCGAACGGGAGTTGCGTGCTTTGCTGCAGGGCAATCGGCCCAGCCGGGTGGACGAATGGCGGGACCCGGAACCGCCGGCCGACGACGACCCGTCGCTGCGGCCCGGTGACCTGAGCCACGCCAGGACCGAGGTCGAGGACACCCCGCCGCCCGCGCCGGACTCCGAACGGCTCGACTGGCCGTGACGCGATCGGCCGCCATCAGCGAGGACCTGCTGATCGCCGATCCGGCCCAACCCGCCTGACCGACCGAAAGAAGTCGAGTGGCGCTGCCCGTCAGGACGGACAGCGCCACTCGACTGCGTGGACTCGGCGCGGGGGACTCACTGCGGTGGACTCCGGGGTCGACGCCTCAGCCGGTCGTGCCGCGCAGCCGCAGCCGCTGCACCCATCGACGGGTCACCAGGAAGAGCAGCGGCAGCAACGGCGACACCGACACGGTGACCACCGCGAGTACCGAGCTGTGCACGGCGAATGCGGTCACCAGCAACGCCGCGCCCGCCACCAGCAGCCACCCGGAGAAAATCATCGAGAGCAACGCCAGGCGGTAGTGCGGGACGACAACCTGCCTGCGCCAGGGGTGCCGGATTCGGCACGCCAGGTAGCGCAGCAACCGCGCCCGCTTCGAGCGGTTGGTGTCCAGGATCGACATGAGCGAGACCAGTCTGCGGTCGGCTGCCAGGTCCTGTTCGATCAGCGCCAGCCGCCGCTCGTGCAGGGGGAAGTCCATCGCCGTTGTCCCTTCGAAAGAAGCCGAGTCGGGGCGCCGACCCACTACTCCCCAAGGACGTGGTCAGCGTGCTCACTAGAGCAACTACCACCACGCCGGCCGACCAAACCTGCTCACCACACCATGACCCGGTCGTACCAATCCGGGCCGAACCTGCTCACCGAGTGTGCAGGCGGCCACCCGATCGGGTACCCGACCCGTATGGTCACCGGAACCGAAGAGATCGAACGCAGATTCGAGGGCCCCGGCCTGAGCCCGGGCGCCTTCAGCGGACTGACCGCGGTGCACAGGGTAACCGGCCCGGAGCACGCCTCGCTGGACGCCACCTACTACGACACGTCCGACTTCCGGCTCGCCCGCGCCGGCATCACGCTGCGTCGCCGCAGCGGCGGCACGGACGCAGGCTGGCACGCCAAACTCCCCCGTGCCACCGAACACCGCACCGAACTCGCGGTGCCGCTCAGCCGCTCCCCCGACCAGGTGCCGGCCGAACTGGCCGACCTGCTGCGCGCCCGCACCGGCGACCGGCCGCTGCGCCCGTGCGCGCACATCGTGACCGAGCGGAACACCTGGCGGCTGTGCGACGCCCAGGGCGCTGTGCTGGCCGAGGTTGCCGACGACAGCGTGCGGGCGCAGGCACTCGGTCTGACGGACGGCCCGATACGGACCTGGCACGAGGTCGAGGTCGAACTCGCCACAGGCGGCCGCGATCTGCTCGCCGCGGTGACCGACCGGTTGGCCGAGTCCGGCATCACGCCGGCCGGCCCGGCCAGCAAGCTCGCCCGCACGCTGGGCGAGCGACTGCCCGGCACCGCCCCGGACCGACCCGGTCGCGGCTCGCGGGCCGGTGAGGTGATCACCGCCTATCTGCGCACCCAGGTCGACCAGCTGCGCACCGCCGACATCGCGGTCCGGCTGGACGAACCGACCGGTGTGCATGACCTGCGGGTCGCCGTCCGGCGGCTGCGCAGCGCCCTGCGCGCGTTCGGCAAGGTGATCGACCGGGACGCCACCCGGCCGTTGGTCACCGAGTTGAAATGGCTGTCCGACCTGCTCGGCGACGCGCGCGACGCGGAGGTGCTGCGCGGGCAGCTGACCGACGAGCTGCGGCACACCCCGGCCGACCTGGTGTTGGGCCCGGTGCCGGCGCAGATCGACCGACAGTTGGCCCGGGGCGAAGCCACCGTCACGGCCGACCTGAAGGCCGGCCTGGCCGACCAGCGTTATCTCGACCTGCTCAACGAACTGGACGTGCTGCTCGCCAGCCCGCCCTACCGGCCGGCCGCGAAACGCCCGGCCGTCGACGTGCTGCCCACGCTGGTGGCCAAGTCCTACCAGCGGACCGAGCGGGCCGTCGAGGCCGCGGATCGGGCCACCGGCAGCAGCCGGGACGCGGCGCTGCACGAGGTGCGCAAGGCGGCGAAGCGGCTGCGCTACGCAACCGAGGCGGTCGAGCCGGTGGTCGGCCGGCCGGCCGCGAAGTACCGGCGGCGGGCCAAGAAGGTACAGGGCGTGCTGGGTGAGCACCACGACCTGGTCACGCTCCGGGCTGCGCTGCGCGAGTTGGCGGTGCAGGCTCAGCTGGACAACAACAGTGCGTTCACCTTCGGCCTGCTGCACGGCCGGGCCGGCGCCGCGGCGACCGCCTGGGAACGGCAGTTCCCGACGGCCTGGCGGAAGCTGGCCGCGGGCAAGGCACGGCGGTGGCTGCGTGGCTGATTGTGTCAGGTTCGCCCGCAGCGGGTATCTGACCAGTCACGACGACGGAAGTGGGGCACGCGATGGTGGCGGCGTGGGAAGCGAACCGGGATGTGGACCGGTCGGTCAGTGAGCTGCTCGGCGACCTGTCGGAGGAACTGCGCAGGCTGGCCAATGCCGAGGTGCGGCTGGCCGTGACCGAGGTGCGGCGCAAGGCGAAGCGGGCCGGCGTCGGGGTCGGCGCGCTCGGCGCGTCGGCGGTGTTCGGCGTGATCGGACTGGTCACCCTGGTCGCCTGTGCGGTGTTGGCCCTCGCGCTGGTGCTGCCAGCCTGGTTGGCGGCGCTGGTCGTCGGCGCGGCACTGCTGCTGGTGGCCGGCTTCGCCGCGCTGGTCGGCCGGGTCGAACTGCGCCGGGCGATCCCGCCGGTTCCACAGTGGACGATCGGCAGTGTGAAGGACGACGTCGAGGCGATCAAGAAGGGTGTGCACCGATGAGCCGCGCGGCCAAACGCCCTGTCCCACAAGCACTCGCGCCCGACGCGAGTGTCGGCGAGATCGTCGCGGAGATCGACAGGGCCCGCCACGACGCGGCCGACACGGTTGCCGCGCTGGTGGCCAAACTCGACGTGTCGGCCCAGGTTCGTCGCCGGACCAGTTCCCGACTCCTGCTGGTCGGCGAGAACAGCCAGGTGCGCGCGCTGAGCGGCCGGACCAGGCAGGTGACCGGCGAGCTGCGCAAGGCGCGCGACAAGGCCCTGGCCGCCGCGCCGGCTCCGGTGGCCACCGGAGCGGCCAGGGCGGCGGACCTGTTCGCCCGGGTGCCGGTCCAGGCGCGGATCGCCGTGCTGGTCGTGGTCCTGCTGCGGATCATGCAGCTGCGGCGGCATCGGCGGGCGTTGCGTGCGTCACCCGCCAGGGGGTAGGCGCGTTTTGCCGGCAGACCGGTGGGGTACGCCGCAGGCATGGCTTCCATTCCGAACGTCACGTTGAACGATGGCGCCACGATCCCGCAGTTCGGTTTCGGCGTGTTCCAGATCGACCCGTCGGACACCGCGGCCGCCGTGCGTACCGCGCTCGACGCGGGCTACCGGCACATCGACACCGCGCAGATGTACGGCAACGAGCGCGAGGTCCGGGCCGGGATCGCCCAGTCGGGCGTGCCTCGGGAGGACGTCTTCATCACCACGAAGCTGGCCAACGATCGGCATGGCCGCGACAGCGCGATCACCGCGCTGGACGAGAGCCTGAACCGACTGGGCACCGACTACGTGGACCTGTACCTGATCCACTGGCCGCGCCCGAGGGCGAGCAGGTACGTGGAGACATGGACCGCGTTCGAGCAGCTCGCCGAGGCCGGCAAGGCCCGCTCGATCGGGGTGTCCAACTTCCAGCCCGCGCACCTGGACGCGCTCGCCGCACACACCGACACGGTGCCGGCGGTCAACCAGGTCGAGCTGCATCCGGCGCTGCAACAGGCCGAGTTGCGCCGGTACGACCGAGAGCACGGCATCGCCACCGAGGCGTGGAGTCCGATCGCCCAGGGCAAGGTGCTCGACGAGCCGGTCCTCACCGAGTTGGCGCAGCGGTACGGCAAGACGCCGGCTCAGGTCGCGCTGCGCTGGCACATCCAGCTGGGCAACATCATCTTCCCGAAGTCGGTCACGCCCGAGCGGATCAAGGAGAACATCGACATCTTCGACTTCGAACTGTCCGAAGTGGACCTGGCTGCGATCGGCACGCTGGAGCGGGCCGAGCGGACCGGGCCGGACCCGGAGAAGTTCCCGCGCGACTGAGGAACTGTTCGTCCAACAGCCGCTGGCCACG
Organism: Pseudonocardiaceae bacterium; assembly: GCA_036268615.1. Lineage (GTDB taxonomy): Bacteria > Actinomycetota > Actinomycetes > Mycobacteriales > Pseudonocardiaceae > DATATV01. Next base: position 25,265 of record DATATV010000005.1, on the reverse strand, counting down.
GTCCACCACACGGGACCGTGGCCAGCGGCCCGTTCCGGCTCGCTCAGGCGGTGGCCGGTGGCTGGACCAGCTCGATGAGGTTGCCCTCCGGGTCCTTGATGTAGGCGAACCGCACACCGGGCTGCGCCGCGTCGGCCGGCGGCCAGACCGGCAGTGCGCCCAGCGCGATCAGCGCGGCGAACGCGGCCTCCAGGTCGTCGACCTCCACCGCCCAGTGCCGATATCCCTGTCCCCGCGCGGTGTCCAGCGGATCGCCGTACACCTCGCGCCGGGTCGAGCCGGCGCGCTCGACCAGTTCGATCCGCACCCCGTCGGCCGCCCCCAGGACGACCGTGCGCACCGGCGGGTCGGTCAGCTCGCAACGCTCGACGACCTCGTCGAGGCCGAGTGCACACTGATACCACCGCTGCTGGGCATCCAGGTCGGCCACGGACAGGCTGACGTGGCGGAACCGGGCGTGGAACGGCGTAGTGCTGGTCACGAGCGCCTCTTCCGGTGCGACAGTTGGCCGGCCTCGGACGGGTGGGCGGCGGTCTCGTCGGTGGCCGGGTCGGTGGCGGGAGGCCAGCCGAGCAGCCGGGCGACGACCTCCGCGCCGGCCGAGGCCAACACCGAGAAGACCGGTCCTTCGACCGGGCCGAGCAGCGCCCGCTCCACCGATTCGTCCACCCGCTCAAGAATCCCGCGGGCCAACTGGCCGGCCGGTTCGGTCGCGGCGGCGATCTCGGCCGGGCGGAACGGAATCGGCGCGGCGGTCCGGTGGGCGATGATCTCGCAGGCGAGAATGCCCAGCCGGCCGGCTTTCATTTCGGCCAGCAGCATCGGGGAAATGTCCAGACCAATTGTCGCTTCGCGCGGTTCACCGACCGGGTGTCGGAGTTGTCCGCCGAACAGTTTCTCCTCATTCGAATACAACTGTTCGGATGGTCCGGGGAAATCCGTCACCGACGACCGTTCGGTCCGGCCGATGTTACCGGCCGGTTTGTCAGAAGCTGAGTAAAACAAGTCCGGGACCGACCGACGCAGACCGGTCCGGTCCGGCGTCCCGGCGAGCGCGTCCGGTAGTACGACCCCCATCCGCGGTCACCGCGACCAGTGGTCGGTGAGCACGTCGAAGCCGCCGGCGGCACGAGCCGTCGCGGCGAGCACGGTCGCGTCGTCCGCCCGGAACGACTGCCACGCCTCGCCCGCCTGTGCACGTGCTTCTGCCGCTGCCGTCTGCACGGTCGCCATGACGATGGTGGCCAAGGCTTCGGGGGTGTTCCGGTCGAAGGCCGACGGGGACAACGCGATCGAGGTCACCGCCCCATCCGCGGCCACCACCACCCGCACGCTGCCGTCCCAGGAACAGGCTTCCGCGGTGACCGACCCGGCGCGCCGCTGCGCCACCGGGACCAACGTGGCCCGCTCGCGGAGGGACGCCCCCACGCCGTCTGCCAGCGCTGTCAGGGTCGACGACCACGGTAACGGCGTTTCCAACTCACTCACCCGATGCCTCCCAACCATTCCCCCACGGTCGCCAATTCCGGCCGCGCGGCGACCACGGTCGTTTCGGCATAACGGCTCGGCGCTCGACGATTTGGCTACTCCCCGACGTCGAAAGGACCACTCAACGCAACACAAACCGGCCGATCCGATTTACCCCACCTCGGACCGGTCGTGCCCCGAACCCCTATGGATACGATGTTAGGCAGAGCGAGTGATGAATTACTGACCAGAGTGTGACGTGGCACGTGTTTCGGCCTGCCGGACGAGGCGGGCAGCCCAGGGAGCGATGTTGACCGACGGTTCGCCGGACAGTCTGCGGTTCGCCGTGCTGGGGCCGGTCCGCGCCTGGCGCGGGGACACCGAACTGGCCCTCGGACCGCCCCAGCAGCGCAGCCTGCTGGCACTGTTGCTGCTACGGGTCGGCCAACCGGTGCCGCTGGGCGAGATCCTCACCGTGCTGTGGGGACCGTCGCCGCCGGACACCGCGGCCAACGTCGTGCACCGGCACGTCGGTGGCCTGCGCCGACTGCTCGAACCCGGACTGGCCACGCGCGACTCCGGCCGCTGGCTCAGCCGCGGCGCCGGTGGCTACCGGCTCGACGTCGACGCCGCCAGCGTCGACCTGCACCGCTTCCGCGCCCTCGTCGAACAGGCCCGCGCCGGCAGCGATGCCGAGCAGGCGCTCGTGCACTACCGGGCCGGTCTGGCCTTGCGTCAAGGACCGACCGCCGCCGGCGCACCCGACGAGGTGCTGACGCACCCGGTGTTCGCCGCGGTCGAGCGGGAATACCTGGTCGTGGTCCGGGAAGCCGCCGACCTCGCGTTACGTTCCGGGGTGCCCGAGCAGGTGCTCGCCCCGCTGCGGCACGCCGCAGGCCAGTACGGTCTGGACGAACCGCTCCAGGCCCGACTCGTGCTCGCGCTGGGCGCCGCCGGCCACCAGGCCGAGGCACTCGCGGCCTACCAGCAGGCCCGCAGCCGGCTCGCCGACGATCTCGGCATCGACCCCGGCCCGGAACTGCGCGACGCGCAGACCAGGGTGCTGCGCCAGCACACCCGGCCCGAACCCCCGACCGAATCGGACACCGGCTCGGCCTCGGTGCACGCCGTGCCGCTGACCAGGCCCGCGGAGCTGCCGGCCGACCTGCCCACGTTCACCGGCCGGCGGGCCGAACTGGACCGGCTGCTGTCCCTGTTCCCCGATGATGACGGCACGCACTCCCCCACCGCCCTGGTGATCAACGCGATCAGCGGCATGGCCGGGATCGGCAAGACCGCGCTCGCCGTGCACTGGGCGCACCACATCGCGCACCGCTTCCCGGACGGCCAGCTCTACGTCGACCTGCGCGGTTTCGACCCGTCCGCGGCGGCGATGAGCCCCGCGGCTTCATCGAGGCACTCGGCGTGATCCCCGAACGCATCCCGGCCGACCTGAACACCCAGGCCGCGCTCTACCGCAGCCTGCTGGCCGGCCGACGGGTGCTGGTGGTGCTGGACAACGCGCGCGACTCCGACCACGCCAGCCAACTGCTGCCCGGCACCCCCGGCTGCCTGGCCGTGATCACCAGCCGCAACCAGCTGACCGGCCTGGTCGCCGGCCAGGGCGCCCACCCGCTCACCCTGGACGTGCTGGAACCGGCCGAGGCCCACGAACTCGTCGCCCGGCGGATCGGTGCCGAGCGGGTGGCCGCCGAACCGGCCGCGCTGCGCGAACTCGTCGTGCTGTGCGCCCGGCTGCCACTCACCCTGGCCATCGCGACCGCGCGCGCCGCGGCCCACCCGACGTTCCCGCTCGCCGACATCGTGGCCGAACTGCGGGAGGCGCGCGGCAGCCTGGACGCGTTCGCCGACGTGGACGGCCAGCGGGACGTGCGGGCCATCTTCTCCTGGTCCTACCGGGTGCTCACCCCGGCCGCCGCCCGACTCTTCCGGCTGCTGGCCCTGCATCCGGGGCCGGACGTGAGCGCCGCCGCCGCGGCCAGTGTGGCCGGCCTGCCGCTCCGGCAGACCCGCCCACTGCTGGCCGAACTGACCCGCGCGCACCTACTCGCCGAGCGGTCGGCCGGTCGCTTCACCTGGCACGACCTGTTGCGCGCGTACGCATCCGAGCTGATCAACGCCGAGGACAGCGAGAGCAGCCGGGACCAGGCCACCTACCGGATATTCGACCACTACCTGCACACCGCCTACCGTGCGGCCGTGCTGTTCTCCCCGCTGCGCGACGAGATTCCGCTGGTCGAACCGGTGGCCGGGGTGATCGCCGAGCAGATCGCCGACCAGGACCGGGCGTCGAGCTGGTTCACCACCGAGCATTCGGTGCTGCTCGCGGTGCTCGGGTCCGCGGCGACCGCCGGTTTCGACCCGCACACCTGGCGGCTCGCCTGGACGATGGAGCACTTCCTGGACCGGCGGGGCTACTGGCACGACCTGGTGACGACCCAACGCACCGCATTGCAGGCCGCGCACCGGCTGGGTGACCTGGCCGGACAGGGTTACGCGCATCGTGGGCTGGCCCGCGCGCTGGCCGACCTGTCCCGGTTCGACGAAGCCTGTGTGCAGATGGAACGGGCGCTGGCGTTGTTCACCGAGGCGGGCAACGACACCGAGCGGGCACACACCCATCGGCTCTACAGCTGGGTGCTGGAACGCCAGGGCAACAACCTGGACGCGCTCGGCCACGCGCAGAAAGGGCTTGACCTGCAACGGATCTTCGGCAACGTGGGTGGTCAGGCGGCGGCGCTCAACGCGGTCGGCTGGTACCACGGGCTGCTCGGCGACCACCGGCACGCGCTGGACTGCTGCCAGGAGGCGCTGGTGCTGTTCGAACAGCTCGGCGACCGGTACGGCCTCGCCGACACCTGGCACAGCGTGGGCTACGCGCAACAGCACCTCGGCGACCATGCGGAGGCCGCCGCGAGTTATCTGCGGGCCCGCGACTACTACCACGGCCTCGGGGTGCGCTACGGCGAGGCGGACGCGCTGGAATGCCTCGGTGAGACCTACGCGGTCCTGGGCAACGTCGAGTCTGCCCGGGTCGCACTGACCCAGGCCGTCGCGATCCTCGACGAACTCGACCACCCTGACGCGGAACGCGCCCGGGACAAGCTGCACAACCTGGATCTGCCGCAGACGCTCCGGTCCAGTGCGGGCTGACCGCGACTACTCGGCCTCGGCCAAAGCCTTGATAGCCGCCAGATTGCTGGTGATCGCTGCCTCGAACTCCCGCAGCCGAACGAAAACGATCTTCTGCTCCTTGTCGGGCATCCGGTCGATCGCGACGCACAGCCCGGATCGGCCCGGACCCATCTGCATCCACTGGGCCAGCGCGGTTCCAGTGCCCTGCGGACGCAGCCGGAACCGCCACACCGAGCTGGGCTCCGCCGGGTCCTGGACCGCCCAGGCGAACGTCTCCGGCTCGGCGCACTCGATCACCGTCGAGGTGGTCGCCCACTCGCCGAGCGACTCGTGCCGGCTGCGACCGACGAACCGGTGCCCAACGGCCGGCCCGCTCGCGTCGTCCAGCCACTCGACCGAGCGCAGCTCCGAGCTGAGGGTCGGCATCAGCGCGATGTCGGAGACGAACTGCCAGACCAGCTGTGGGGGGGCGTCGATGTACGTCTCCGCCTCGACCGTCGGCGTGTCCGCGTACCGGACTCCGGTCCACTCCATGGCCGCTCGTTCTCCTCGCCGTCGGGGAGCCCGGTCAGCGACCGGGCAAGCCACTGATCACCAGAGTTGCGTAGATGAATCGAGCTGTCAACGGGACCTCAGTGCCGGCCCGCCTGCCAGGGCGCGGTGGTCCGACTGCCCAGCGCGGCGGTCATCATCACGACCGCGATCAGCACGGCGGCGCAGCCGAGGGCGATCGGGATGTCGGCGTGCAGCACGAGCAGCGCACCGACGATCGCGCCGACCAACATCGCCAGCACGGCCAGCGCCCGACGCAGGGCGACCCGCAGATTGCCGCTGCGCAGGTCGGCGGCGACCCCGGTGAGCGTCATGGTGAGCACGGTGGTGGTGATGTCGGGGACGGCGAGCCTGCGGGCGGCCGAGTTCTGCAGGCCGAAGGCGATCGCGGTGAGCACGATCACCAGGTCGCGGATGACGGCGCTCAGCGGCGAACCGGCCAGGATGGTGATCACCAGCGCGATCAGCACCAGCAGCAACTGAACGGCGGTGACGTTGCGCAGCAGCTTGCCGCGGTGCGCGCCCCACCGGGTGATCACCCGGCCGCCGGCGAGCGCACCCACCAGGAAGCCGGCGAGCGCCGAGAGTGTCGCGTCCAGCGCGAAGCCCGGCGCGCCGGCCAGCGCGAAGCCGGTGAACACGACGTTTCCGGTCATGTTGGCGACGAACACCCGGCCGAGGCCGAGCACGCTCACCGCGTCGATGATCCCGGTCGCGACGGTCAGCGCGAGCAGCAGCGCGGGCAGCGGGCCGTGCGCCGGATCGGATAGGTAGTCGTCCCGGATTCGGCGCCGGGCGGGCGGTTCGTCGGTGCCGGGGGTGGAGCTCATCGCGCCTGTCCCGTCTGTTGTCGAGCACAGCTCGGCCGTGCGGCCATCGTCCGCCGACGACTATATTTCCCGATGTGAACCAGGTCGGCGAGTTGATCGGCGGGCGCCCGTGAGCAATGTCGAGCGACTGCCCGACGTGGTGGCGTGCGCGACCGACGCGATGCCGGCCGCGCCCGAACTGCTCCGGCCGCGAACAGTGCCACTGGGTGGTCCGCGCGCGATGACCGTGCGTCGCACGCTGCCCCAACGCTCCCGCACGCTGATCGGCGCGTGGTGCTTCGTCGACCACTACGGGCCCGACGAGGTCGCCCGGACCGGTGGCATGGGCGTGGCCGGCCACCCGCACACCGGCCTGCAGACGGTCACCTGGCTGTTCGCCGGTGAGGTCGAGCACCGGGACACGATCGGCACGGCCAGCCTGATCCGGCCCGGCGAGGTCAACCTGATGACCGCCGGTCGGGGCATCGCTCATTCCGAGTACTCCACCCCCGGCACGACCGTGCTGCACGGCGCACAGCTGTGGGTGGCGCTGCCCGAACGCGACCGCCGCACCGAACCGGCGTTCGAGCATTTCGCCCCCGAGCCCAAACATGTCGACGGCGCCCGGCTGAGCGTGTTCATCGGCTCGCTGACGGGCACGAGTTCGCCGGTCCGCACAAGGACACCGCTGCTCGGCGCCGAACTGCGACTGTCCGCCCGGGCGCCATTCACCCTCGACCTCGACCCCACCTTCGAGCACGGCTTTCTTGTTGACACCGGCCAGATCCAGCTGGCCGGCACGACGACCGCCGCCGGCGAACTGTGCTACCTGCCCACCGGCACCGCCACGGTCACGGTCGACCCGGGCGAGCAGCCGGCCCGGCTGTTGCTGCTGGGTGGCGCGCCACTCAACGAGCACTTCGTGATGTGGTGGAACTTCATCGGCGGCAGCCACGAGGACATCGTCGCCTTCCGCGGCGACTGGCAGGACCAGTTGGCCCGACACGAGAACGGCGAGACCGGTGGCGAACCGTTCGGCGCCTTTCCGGCCGAGTGGGGCCCGGTCCTGCCCGCGCCGACGCTCCCCAACGCCCGCCTGAAGATCAGGCCATGACCCGGATTCGGAAGCAGGGACGCAGATGAGCACACCAGCGGCCGACGAGCCGACCAGCAGGGTGTGGCTGGACGAGCCGAACAGTCAGTACCGGATCGCGTTGAACGGCGCGGACGCCGGCTTCACCGAGTTCGCCGACCACGGCAACCAGCGCGTCTTCATCCACACCGAGATCGACCCGGAGTACAAGGGCCACGGGCTGGGCAAGCAGCTGATCGTCGCCGCACTGGACGACGCCCGGTCCCGCGGCCTGCGCATCGTGGCACTCTGCCCGTTCGTGACGGCGTTCCTCGGCCGCAACCACGACTACGACGACCTGCTCGACCGGGCCACGCCGGAACTGCTCGCCGCGATCACCGGCGGCTGAGCGCGCCTCGCGATGAGTTTCGGCCGGGCCGCGAGTCTGTACTGGTGTCGCAGGACGCCCACGACGCCGCCCGCCGCGAGAGGACACCAATGACAACCACACCGGACGACCCGACCACCGCGCTGCCCGGCCGCCCGCCCGTCGTCGACCTGGCCACCTGGCAGACGGCCCGGGACGAACTGCTGATCCGGGAGAAGGCCCACACCCACGAGGGCGACGCCATCGCCGCGGCCCGCCGCAGGCTGCCGATGGTGGAGTTCGACGGGACGGTCGAAGTGGTCGGACCCGACGGGCCGGTCCCGTTCCTGGACCTGTTCCAGGGCCGCGACGAACTCGTGGTCTACAAGCACATGTGGCACGACGGCGCGCCGCACCAGGGGCAGTGCGAGGGCTGCACCACCGCGGCCTGGCACCTCAGGGACGCCGCCTACCTCAACGCGCGCGGCGTCTCGTTCGCCATCCTGACCACGGGCCGGTGGGACGAGGTGGCCGCCTACGTCGAGTTCATGGGCTACGCCCAGCCCTGGTACTCGGTGCGCGATGTGGTCGCCCCCGTCGGCGGCGACATGGGTCACCTGACCTGCTTCCTCCGCGAGGGCGACCGGGTGTTCCTCACCTACTTCACCACGGGCCGCGGCAACGAGGCACTGGCCCCGTCCTTCGCCCTGCTCGACATGACGCCCTACGGCCGCGGCGAGGCGTGGCAGGACAGCCCCGAGGGCTGGCCCGAGGGGAGCGGCCCGTGCTGGTACTGGCGCTCGGACGCGGACGGCAACGACACCTGGGGACCGACCAGCCGCCCCGTGCCGCAGTGGACCCGCCCCGGTGCGACCCCCGTGCAGACCCTCGGCCGGCACGGGGACCACTGACGCGCCTTCGTCGACGAACTGGGTGGCCGCGGCCGGTGGTGATCGCGAGGTGGTGTCGAGATCACCGGCAGCGGCCCTTTCCAGGCCCAGCAACAACACCGGTTCCGCGGCACGCGGCCGTCAGCGCGGGATCGCCGCCGCGCGCATCAGCAGCCGGACCGCCTCGCGAGCGTGCCGCGCCGGTTCCGGTGAGCCGGCGATCGCCGCTGTCACCATCGCTCCCTCGGCCAGCAGCAGCAGGTGATCGGCGAGCCAACCCGGCAGGCCGGCGTCGGCGACCAGGCCGTCCAGGTAGCGCTTGAACGCCTGCTTGTGGCTCTGTGCCTCCTGCACGACGGTCGCCGACACCGCACCCAACTCACCGAACGAGTTGATCCACGCGCACCCCCGGTAACCGGGTTCGCTGAACCACTCGAACAGCCAGTCGAACACCGCCAGCAACCGTTCAGCCGGCTCCGGCCGGCCGGCCACGTAGTCGGCCAGGCGCTGCCGCCAGCGGATGTCGCGCCGTTGCAGGAACGCCGCCACCAGCAGGTCCTTGGCCGGGAACAGCTGGTAGAGCCGCTTGAGCGACACGCCGGAGGCGGCCCGGATGTCGTCCATGCCGACCGTGTGGATTCCCCTGGCGTAGAAGAGGTCCTCGGCCGCGTCGAGCGCCTGCCGTTCCGCCGTCGCGACATCCATGTGCGCTCACCCTTGACCTTGAGAACCAACGTTCTCTACGGTAGCACCCACCTAGAGAACCAACGTTCTCCGCGCAGGAAGGGCCACCAGATGACCGAGAGCCGACCGCCGTTCCCCCCGTTCACCCGCGAGACCGCGGCCAAGAAGGTCCAGGCGGCCGAGGACGCCTGGAACACCCGTGATCCGGAGAAGGTCTCGCTGGCCTACACACCGGACTCGGTGTGGCGCAACCGCGACCGGTTCGTCACCGGCCGCGCGGAGATCGTCGCACTGCTCACCGACAAGTGGGCCCGCGAGCTGGACTACGCGCTGCGCAAGGAACTCTGGGCGTTCACCGAGGACCACATCGCCGTGCGGTTCCAGTACGAGAGCCACGACGCGAGCGGCCAGTGGTGGCGCAGCTACGGCAACGAACTCTGGGAGTTCACCGAGACCGGCCTGATGGCCCGCCGGGAGGCGAGCATCAACGACGTACGCATCGAGCAGAGCGAGCGGCGCATCTTCGGCCCCCGCCCGGAAAGTGAGCACGGTGTGTCGTTCCCGCTGCACTGAGCGAGAACGTCCACAACGGACGGTTATTCGGTCAGCACCGGCGGCAGTCCGAAGGCGGCGAACAATCGCGGGTCGAGAAAGTTGTTGAAGCCGGCGATCCGGCCGTCGGCGAACTCCAGTACCTGCAAGGCGAACGGCTCGTGCCGGCCGGGACCCGCGGATCGGTAGGAGCCGAAGGCAGCGCAGCCGTTGGCCGAGGTGGCCACCAACCGGGAACCCCGGCAGCCCGCACCCTGACCGAGCAGCCAGGCGACGACCTGGTCGGGGCCGCGCAGCCACAGCGCGTAGGGCGGCATGGAGAACCGGACATCCGCATGCAGCAACTGGACGAGCGCGTCGATGTCGTAGTTCTGGAACGCGGTGACGTAACCGTCGAGCAGTGCGCGCTGCTCCGCCTCGGGCATCGGGCCGGTGTTGTCCGGTTCGACCGTCTCCAGTGTCGCCCTGGCCCGCTGTAAGGCGCTGTTCACCGAGGCCACCGTCGTGTCCAGCAGTTCGGCCACCTCGGCGGCCCGCCAGCGCAGTACCTCCCGCAGGATCAGCACCGCGCGCTGCCGGGGCGGCAGGTGCTGCAACGCGGCCACGAAGGCCAGCCGGATGCTCTCCCGGGACACGGCCAGTTCGGCCGGATCGCCCTCGGCGCACAGCACCCGATCGTCCTGGATCGGACTGACCCACGCCTGTTCGGGCAGACCGGCGTCGAGTTCCGAGTCCGCCGTCGACGACGGCCCGAGGCCCATCGGCCGTGCCCGGCGCTGCGGCTCGGTCAACATGCTCAGACAGACGTTGGTCGCGATCCGGTAGAGCCAGGAGCGCAGCGCACCGGGACTGTGCAGGTTGTCGCTGCCTCGCCAGGCGCGCACCATCGTCTCCTGCACCGCGTCCTCGGCCTCGAAACCGGACCCCAGCATCCGGTAGCAGTAGCCGGTCAGCGCGCGGCGGTGGTTCTCGAACTCGCCGTTGATCGGATCGGCGACGAGACTGGCCTGGCCAGCCGTCCGTTCTCCTCGTCCGGGCATGACCCGATCCTAACCGCGGGGTCCGACACCGATGAGTTTTCGACGGTGGTCGGGTCCTACCGGGAGAGGTCAGAAGCCAACCAGGTCAGGAGCAGAGGATGAGCCTCCCCGATGTCGTCTCCCGCGAAGAGTGGGTCGCCGCGCGCAAGCAGCTGCTGGCCAAGGAGAAGGCGGCCACCAAGGCCCGCGACGCGCTGAGCGCCGAGCGTCGCAACCTGCCGATGGTCGAGATCGACAAGGAGTACGTCTTCGCCGGCCCGAACGGCCCGGCGACACTGGCCGACCTGTTCGCCGGCCGCCGGCAGCTCATCGTGCAGCACTTCATGTTCGGTCCGGACTGGGACGAGGGCTGCTCAAGTTGCACGGCGGGCTCCGACGAGGTCTCCGCGGGCCTGTTGCGCCACCTGAACTCCCGGGACACCTCGTTCGCCGCGGTCAGCCGCGCCCCGCTGGCCAGGCTGGACAGGTACCGGGCCGGCCGGAACTGGCCGTTCGACTGGTACTCCTCCTACGACAACGACTTCAACTACGACTTCCACGTGACGCTGGACGAGGCGGTCGCCCCGGTGGAGTACAACTACCGCACCACGGCCGAACACGAGCAGGCCGGCACGTCGGAGATACTCGCCGGCGACCGCCCGCTGGAACGGCCCGGCAACAGCTGCTTCCTGACCGACGGCGACCGGATCTTCCACACCTACTCGATGTTCGGCCGCGGCGCGGAGTGGACCGGCGGCTCCTACGCTTTCCTCGACCTGACCGCACTGGGCCGGCAGGAGGACTGGGAGGAGCCCAAGGGCCGGGCGGCCGCGGCGCGGGCCGCGGTGCCGGACTTCGCCGAGTGACCCCAACCGCGTGAAGGAGTCTTCATGAGCACGGCAGGACTCTCCAAGGCCCGACTGGAGCGGATGCGTGAGGTGCTGGCCGGGCACGTGCGCAGCGGTGACGTGCCGGGCATCGTCACGCTGGTCAGCCGGCGCGACGAGGTGCACGTCGAGACGCTCGGCACGACGACGGCGGGCGGTGACGTGCCGATCCAACGGGACACCATCTTCCGGATCAGCTCGATGACCAAGCCGGTCGCCGCGGTGGCCGCGCTGATCCTGGTCGAGCAGTGCCGGCTGCGGCTGGACGATCCGGTCGACGACCTGCTGCCCGAACTGGCCGATCGCATGGTGCTGACCAGCCTCGACGCCCCGCTGACCGACACCGTTCCCGCACACCGGCCGATCACTCCGCGCGACCTGTTGACCTTCCAGTTCGGCTTCGGCCAGCTGTTCGTGCCGCCGGACCGGTATCCGATCACCCAGGCCGCGGCCGAGGCGGAACTCGGGATGGGACCGCCGAACCCGGCGGGCCTGCCGGCTCCCGACGAGTGGTTGCGCCGGCTGGGCGAGTTGCCACTGATGTACCAGCCGGGCGAACGGTGGCTCTACAACACCGGTGCGGACGTGCTCGGGGTGCTGATCGCCCGAGCCAGCGGCCAGCCTCTTGAAACGTTTCTGCGGGAGCAGCTGTTCGCGCCGCTGGGCATGGCCGACACCGGCTTCAGCGTGCCGGCCGACCAGCTGCACCGGCTCGCCACGAGCTACGCGGTCGACCCGGGGTCGGCCGCGCTGACGGTGTTCGACGAGGCCGAAGGCGGCCAGTGGACCACGCCGCCGGCCTTCCCGTCCGCGGCCGGTGGACTGGTGTCCACCGCGGACGACTACCTGGCGTTCGGGCGGATGCTGTTGAACAACGGCCGGCACGACGGCGAGCGAATCCTGTCCCGCACGACGGTGCGGGCGATGACCACCGACCAGCTGTCGCCTGCGGTGAAGGCGGTGTCCGGCTTCCTGCCGGGTTATTTCGACAGCCGCGGCTGGGGTCTCGGCGTGGGGGTGACCACCGCGCGGACGAGTCCGTCGGCGGTGCCGGGACAGTTCGGCTGGGACGGTGGCCTTGGCACGTCCTGGTTCACCGATCCGGCCGAGGAACTGGTGGCGATCCTGATGACGCAGCGGTCCGGTTTCCCGCTGCTGTCACCGGTATATCAAGATTTCTGGACGTCGGTCTATCAATCGATCGACGACTGACCGGGGGTCAGGAACGGCGGGTTCCCGGCCCGGCAGCCAGCTGGGTGAGGAACTCGCCGTTCGACCGCGTCTTGCGCAGGCCGTCGAGCAGCACGTCGGTCGCGTGCTGACCGTCCACCGCCTGAAGCACGCGGCGCAGCGTCCTGGTCGCGGCGAGTTCCTGCGGCGAGAGCAGCAGTTCCTCGCGCCGGGTGCCGGACTTTTCCACGTCCACCGCGGGAAAGGTCCGCTTCGCGGCGAGCCCGCGGTCCAGTTTGAGCTCGGCGTTGCCGGTGGCCTTGAGCTCCTCGAAGATCAGCGTGTCGCCGGCGGAACCGGTCTCCACCAGGGCGGTGGCGAAGATCGTCAGCGAGCCGCCGTTCTCGATGTTGCGCGCCGCGCCGAGCAGGCGCTTCGGCGGGAACAACGCGGTGGCGTCGACCCCACCGGACAGGATGCGCCCCGAACCCGAGGACGCCAGGTTGTACGCGCGGCCCAGCCGGGTGAGGGAATCCAGTAGCACCACCACGTCCTGGCCGAGTTCGACCAGTCGTCTGGCGCGTTCCATGGCCAGCTCGGCCAGCGCGGTCTGCTGCGCGGGCGCCTGGTCGAAGGTCGCCGCGATCACCTGCCCGGTGATCGAGCGGCGCAGGTCGGTGACTTCCTCGGGCCGTTCGCCGACGAGCACGACCAGCAGCACGCACTCCGGGTTGTTGCGGCAGACGGCCGCGGCGATGTCCTGTAGGACGGTGGTCTTGCCGGCCTTGGGCGGCGCGACGATCAGCGCACGCTGACCCTTGCCGACCGGCATGACCAGGTCGATCACGCGGGTGGTGAGCAGTTCCGGCTCGGTCTCCAGGCGCAGGCGTTCGTTGGCGTGCAACGGAACCAGGTCGGCAAACCGGGGTCGGCGGCCGGCCTGGTCGGCGGGCAGCGTGTTGACGGTGTCCACCTGGACCAGCGAGCCGAGTCTCGGTCGCTGCTGGTCGCCCCCGGCTCGCGGCGGCTTGGCCAGGCCGGTGACCAGGTCACCGGAGCGCAGGCCGTTGGCGCGGGCGAAGGAGATCGGCAGCACCACGTCGTCCGGTCCGGCCAGGTAGCCGGAGGTCCGGAGGTGTGCGGATTTCTCTTGTATGTCAACGATTCCGGTCACGGCCCGGAGCGAGTCAGCGACCCGTTCGGGCGTGCCGGTGGATTGTTCGGTATGCGGGTCGTCCCGCAGCATGGTGTTGTTCACGGTAAATCTCCTGAAAAGGATATGTGGGCCCGATCGGTACGCAGGGGGCGTATCGGGGCGAAAAGACAGGTGTCGCCTTCAGTCCTGGCGGTGAACTCTGACTGAGAGGAACTTCGGCGGGGGCTCTGAAACGCCTACATCCGCAGGAAAGACGCCGTCAGTATAGCGCACCGGGCGACAACTGGCAAGCAGGCCCCGTTTTCTCCGCGCAGACCGCCGGTGACGTGCGAGTACTGGCCGGATGTGGCCAACTGAAACGCTTCAATCGATCCTGTCGGCGAGGCGATAATCGCTTCGCCCCGGCGCGGCGCGGCCTGCCGATCGCCGGACCCCCTCGATCGGCACAGGAGGCACCCACCCATGGGGCAGGAGCACGACAGAGTCTCGACCGGGATCGGCTCGTCCGTGACCCGGCGCAGGATGCTCGGGATCAGCGCGGCCGCCGTCGCCGGCACGCTGTTGCCCTGGGGACAGTTGGCCTCGGCCAATCCCCTGCTCGGCGCGGCGCCGCAGTCCGGCGCGCGCTGGCGCGGCCCGTCGGCCTTCACCACTCCCCCGGCCTCGGTCGCGCCGAAGTTCCGCTGGTGGTGGCCCAACGCCCAGGTCGACCCCGGCGAGATCGCCAACGAGGTGAACGCGGTTGCCGACGCGGGCTTCGGCGGCCTGGAAGTCTCCGACGTGCACCACAGCGGCCTGATCCAGTTGGACACCGAGCACTACGGCTGGGGCTCTGCACACTGGGTGGACGCGCTGGACACCGCGTTGACCACGGCCGCCCGCCGTGGCCTCACCCTGGACCTGACGATGGGACCGAGTTGGCCGGCCGCCGTGCCGACGATCACCCCGGACAGCGCGGCCGCGTCCTGCGAACTCGCGCACGGCGTGGTGACCGTCGCCGGCAGCAGCACCTACTCCGGCCCGGTGCCCGCGTCCGCCCTGGTCCCGGACGCCGCGGTGACCAAGCAGACGCTGTTCGCGGTGCAGGTCGCCCGCACCACCGGCCCGGCGGTCAGCGGCATCACCCCGCTGGACCAGACATCGCTCGTCGACGTCACGGCCACCGTCCAGAACGGGCAGATCACCTGGACCGCGCCGACCAGCGACACCTGGGTGCTGATCAGCTACTGGCTGCGCGGCTCGGCCCAGCAGCCGGAGGCCGGCCCGTTCACCACGCCGACCGCCTACGTGGTCGACCACTTCAGCCAGCTGGGTACGCAGGCGGTCACCGACTTCTGGGACCGCGACATCCTCAACCCGCGCATCCGGCTGCTGCTGGAGGTGGCCGGCGGCGCGTTCTTCGAGGACTCGCTGGAGATCGAGACCAACTCGACCATCTGGACACCGAACCTGCCGACCGTGTTCAGACAGAAGACCGGCTACGACCTCGCGCCCTACCTGCCGATCCTGGTGGAGCTGAAGGGCAAGTTCCAGTTCAGCTACAACTCCGAGCTGAACAACCACGTCCGCGACGACGTGAACCTCACCCTGTCCGACCTGTACCGGGACAACCACCTGCTGGCGCTCCAGTCCTGGGCCAACCGGCTGGGCATGGAGCTGCGGGTGCAGCCCTACGGCCTACAGACCGACTCGCTGGACTTCTCCGCACTGCTGGACATTCCCGAGGGCGAGTCGCTCGGCTTCAAGAACCTGGACGACTACCGGGTGATGTGCGGCGGCCGGGACCTGGCCGGGCACCAGAAGCTGTCCTGCGAGTCGATCTGCTTCGCCAACGAGGCGTACTCGGTGCTCTGGCACAACGCGCTGATCACCATCGACAGCTTCTACGCCGGTGGCGTCAACCAGACGGTGATCCACGGCTTCCCCTACGCCGACGCGGCCGGCGCGACCTGGCCGGGCTTCGCGGCCTTCTCGCCCTACAACGAAACCGGCATCGGCTACTGCGAGGCGTGGGGACCGCGCCAGCCCACCTGGCAGCACATGCCCGACATCGGCAGGTACCTGGCGCGCACCCAACTGGTGCTACAGACCGGCACGCCAAAGTACGACCTGCTGTTCTACCGGCAGAAGGGCTACACCGCCACCGGCATCGGCGCGCCGTGGTCGACCGCGAGCGGCATCCCGATCGGCTGGACGCACAGCTTCGCCACCGACGCGGTGCTCTCACTGCCCGGGGTGAACGTCAAGAAGGGAGTGCTCGCGCCGGACGGCCCGGCGTTCAAGGCGATCATCCTGGGCCCCGACCAGTTCGACGGCAACGAGTACGCGATCAGCATCGAGGGCGCGAAACTGCTGCTCGGCTTCGCCAGGGCGGGCCTGCCGGTGATCCTGATCGGCGACTGGAGCGGCGTGGTGTCCACCGGCCACGTCAGCGCGGCCGAG
Organism: Pseudonocardiaceae bacterium; assembly: GCA_036268615.1. Taxonomy (GTDB): domain Bacteria; phylum Actinomycetota; class Actinomycetes; order Mycobacteriales; family Pseudonocardiaceae; genus DATATV01. The sequence continues at coordinate 9,042 of DATATV010000005.1, read as the reverse complement.
GACGCGGCGGTGAACAGCACGATCAAGGAGTTGCTCACCCAGCGCACGGCCCTGGCCGTCGCCGACCAGACCGGCGTCCCGACCGCGCTGGCCCAGTTGGGCGTGCGACAGTCGGTGCAGTACAACACGTCCAACCTGATGACCGTGCGCCGGATCGACGGCGAGACCGACTTCTACTACCTGGCCAACTCGCAGCACCAGGTGAAGACGGTGCTCGTGCCGATCAACCAGACCGCGTCACTGACCGCGACCTCGCCGGCCGCGGTGCCCTACCGGCTCAACGCGTGGACCGGTGAGATCAGCCGGATCGCCGAGTTCACCCGGTCGGCCGGCAAGATCGACGTGCAGGTCGTGCTCAACCCCGGGGAGAGCACGATCGTCGTGCTCGCCGCGCCCGGCTGGGCCGCCGGGTCGGGCTCGACGCAGGTCGTCTCGACCTCCGCCGACTCGGTCCGACTCAGCGGGCAGGACGTCGTCCTGCGGTCCACCACGGCCGGCACCTACACGGCGACCCTGTCCAGCGGAAAATCCTTGCGTGCCAGCATTTCCACCGTGCCGGCGCCGATCACACCACCGTCCTGGACGCTCCGGGCCGAGGACTGGCAGCCCAAGCCGGGTGGCACGGCCAGCGAGACGATCAAGCCGGTGGTCACCGTCGAACTGGACACGCTGGTGCCGTGGACCTCGATCCCGCAGCTGATCGACTCCTCCGGCATCGGCCACTACACCACGACGGTGACGCTGCCGAGCAGTTGGCGGTCGGTCAGCGGGGCCGTGCTCGACCTCGGCTCGGTGACCGACACGTTCCGGGTCTGGGTCAACGGTCACCTTGTGCCGCCGGCCGGCCCGCTGACCAGCAAGCTCGACCTGGGTGACCTGCTCAAGCCGGGCAACAACACCATCCAGGTGGACGTGGCGACGACGCTGCTCAACCGGCTGCGCACGGTCACCCCGGCCATCTACGGCATCGCCACCCGACAGAACTACGGCCTGGTCGGCCCGGTCCGGATCGAGCCGTACCAGGAGGCGACCGCGCGCTGATCCACGGTGTAACTTTCACCTCCCGACAGTGCTCAACCCGTTGGCACGGCGCAAGAAATTGACGCCGCGCGCGGCTGGGTGACCAATGGTGCGGACGGGCGAACTCGTCCGCACCGCTGGTCGCCGCAGGGCGTGTCGAAGAAGGTGACGGGATGGCCAACCGGGGCGCCCGCCGACGGCTGTCGGTCTGTCTACTGGCCGCGCTGGCCCTGGTCGGTCTCGTGGTCGGGGCGTCGCCCGCGGCCGCGCTGACCGTCGGCGCGACCCCGACGCCGGTCACCGGCAACGCCACCTACTTCAGCGGGCTCGGCTCGCCCTACGGCGGCTGCGGCCTGCCGCAGGCCGACCTGGACAGCCAGAACTTCGTGGCGCTCAACGTGTTCAACACGCCCGGCAACTACGGCGGCTTCCCCCGGCCGATCCCGGCGTCGATGGCCGGAATCACCGGCATGTTCGACAACGGCCTCAACTGCGACCGGTTCGTCCAGGTGACGATCGGCGACCGGTGCACCGGCACCAACGACGGCGCGCCGAACCAACCGTTCTGCCGCAACGGTTCCTGGGTGGCCGACAAGTACAACGGGGCGACGCTGACGATGGTCGTCGCGGACAGCTGCGCGGACAGCAACGCCTGGTGCCGGGACGACCCGTACCACCTCGACCTGGCGCAGAACTCACTCAACCTGTTCGCGCACGGCAGCACGCCGGTCGGCGACCTGTACCCGAACAACTGGAACAACCGCCAGATCAGCTGGCAGTTCGTGCCGGCGCCCGCGTACTCCGGCGACATCAACATCGGCTTCCTGCAGTCGGCCCAGCTGTGGTGGACGGCCATCGCCGTCTCGCACCTGCCCAACGGAATCCACAGCATCCAGTACTACAGCAACGGTGTGTGGAAGTCGGCCACAATGGACAGTGATCTTGGTGACGACTACATCATCGGCCCGACCACCACCACTCCGACCCAGGGCACCCAGTACGAGATCCGGGTGACCGACTCCGCCGACACCCTGCTCAACGCCGGCCGCGTCTATCACTTCAGCCTGCCGACGAACTGCACCAACGGCTGTTCCGGCGCGTACACCGCGGCGCCCTACACCACCAGCACCACCCCGTGACCCGGTCAACAGGAGGAAGCATGCACACGGTTTCCGGCAAGGTCCTGACCGGCTGGATCGCGGCCGGCGCGGCGCTGCTGGCGGTCGGCGCGGGCGTGGTCGCGGTGGCCCCGGCAGTGAGCGCCGCGCCCAGCCCGGCGGCAGGCGCCGGCTACTGGCTCACCGGCGGCAACCAGATCCTCGACTCGACCGGCGCGCCGGTGCGGATCGCCGGGATCAACTGGTACGGCTTCGAAACCCCCGACGAGGTCGCGCACGGCCTGTGGTCGCAGGACTATCACGCGGTCGTCGACGACATCAGGAACCTGGGTTACAACACCATCCGCATCCCGATCTCGAACCAGATGGTGGAACACCCGGTCGTGCCGCAGAACCTCAGCTTCTACAACAACACCGGACCGATCAACGGGGACCTCCAGGGCCTCACCTCGATGCAGATCCTGGACAAGATCATCACCTACGCGGGCCAGGACGGCCTGAAGGTGATCATCGACAACCACCGCTCGGAGGCCGGCGAGTCGGCCGAGGACAACGGCCTCTGGTACACCAGCACCTACACCAACCAGAACTGGCTGGCCGACTGGTCGACGGTGGCCAAGCGCTACGCCGGCAATCCGACGGTGATCGGCTTCGACCTGCGCAACGAGCCACACACCCCGACCGGCGACACCTACGCCCAGGGCGCGACCTGGGGCACCGGCGACCCGAACACCGACGTGCGGCTGGCCTACCAGAACGCCGGCAACGCCGTGCTCGCCGCGGACCCGAACGCGCTGGTGTTCTGCGAGGGCATCAGCAACACCCCCAACGCTTCCGGCGGCTTCGACACCACCTGGTGGGGCGGCGACCTGGAACTCGCCGGCCAGTTCCCGGTGGTGCTCAGCTCCCCCGGCCACGTCGTCTACTCGGCCCACGACTACGGCCCGAACCTGTTCCAGCAGACCTGGTTCAACTCGACGACGACGGCGGCGAGCCTGGCCGCGGTCTGGACCAAGTACTGGGGTTACCTGTCCACCCAGCAGGTCGCGCCGGTCTGGGTCGGCGAGTTCGGCACCGGCAACGGCAGCACCGACGTCACAGACACCACGGCAGGCTCGGAAGGCCAGTGGTTCGACAGCCTGATCAGCTACCTGCACGCCAACCCGGCCATGGGCTGGACCTACTGGGCACTCAACGGCGAGGACTCGTATGCGTTGCTGGACAACAACTACGACCCGACCCCGGTGAGCGCCGCCAAGCAGTCCCTGCTCGCGTCCCTTGAGTCATCGCTCACCGGCACCACCCCGCCACCCACGACGACAACAATTACCACCACCGCCACTCCGCCAACGGCCAAGTGCTCGGTCGCCTACACGGAAACCAGTTCGTGGCAGGGTGGTTTCCAGGCGGGGGTGACCGTGACCAACACCGGCAGCACGCCGATCACCGGCTGGACCCTGCGCTGGACGTTCCCCGGTGACCAGCAGATCAGCAACCTCTGGAACGCCACCTACACCCAGTCCGGTGAACAGGTCACCGTGACCAACGCCGCCTACAACACGACGATCGCCCCGGCCGGCACCGCGACCATCGGCTTCACCGCGACCTACTCGACCAGCCACGCCGCGCCAACAGCCTTCATCCTCAACTCCACCACCTGCTAGTTTCGGCGCCCCCGGCCGCGCGCGACCGGGGGCCCGGGGGGTTCGACCACCGGGCTGCGCAGGTGCTCGTAGACGACGCTCGTGCGCACGTCGGCGACCTCGGGGCGTTGGGTGAGCTTGTCGATGACAAAGGCGTAGAGCGCGTTGTTGTCCGGCAGGGCGACGTGCAGCAGGAAGTCCTCGCCGCCGGTGACCACAAAAACGCCGAGCGTCTCCGGGAGCCGCGCCGCCCACTCCCGGAACGCGTCGATGTGCGCCCGGGAGGGTGGCCGGATGCGCACCGCGATCAGCGCCTGCACCGGCCGGCCCAACTGCGCGAGGTCGACGTCCACCAGGAACCCCCGGATCACGCCGCGCTCCCGCAACGACCGGACGCGCTCCAGCGAGGTGGACGGCGACACCCCGGTCGCCGCCGCCAGCTCCCGGTTGGTCCGCCGCGCGTCCCGCTGCAACTCGCGCAGCAGCGCCAGATCCAGCTCGTCCAGTTCGGCCACCGCTCCTCCTCGCTTTCGTTCGGCCGGCACTGCCCCCCGCCGAACCACGTTCGCTCCGACTCGCCCTGGTCATAGCGCGGCCGAACTATGTTCGCTCGCGATTTCCCAGTGCCGAGCATCAGCGTAGCTTCAGGCTCATTCAGCGGCCACATATTCGCTGATCGGCTGATTCTCCGTACGAAAGCGAGCAAACGTGTCCACCACCGAGGTCCCCGGCTTCACGCCGGCGGAGATCCTGACCGGCGAGCCGACCCGGGCCGCCCGTCTCAAGTGGGTGATCGTCGTCGACCGCGACCTGCCGGTCGGCCGGCTGGCCAACGCGGTCGCCTGCGTCGCGGCCAGCACCGGCAACCTCGTCGGCGGTCTGATCGGCCCGCCCAGCCCGGACGCGTCCGGCCACCAACATCCCGGGTTGCCGTGGGCGGGCTGCACGCTGCTGGCCGCCGACGCCACCGAACTCGCCGAGCTGCGGGAGAAAACCGTGGCCAGCGAAGGCGTTCTGTTGGTGGAGATGCCGATACTCGCCCAACAGGTGCGGGTCTACGACGAGTACCAGGCCGGCCTCGCCGAAACGAAGCCGGCCGACCTGGCGAACTGCGCGCTGAGCATCGTCGGGCCGCGCAACCGGGTGAGCAAACTGGTGAAACGGTTGGTGCTACTGCCCTGAGGCTGCGCCGATCGGTTTGCGGGCCACCGGAGGGTGGTCGTGCTGACGCTGTCGGCCACGGTGGCGGTATGGGTTGCTTCGCTGCCACGCGCACCCGGGGCGCCGCTCAGGCGGTACCGAGGTTTGTTCTCAGAGTGGCGATCCCCACCGGAGTCGACGGCTTCACCCCGTTCGGGCGGGAGCTGGCTGCGCTGCGGCTGGCCGGCGGCGATCCCTACGCGAGGCTGATCGGCTACGACGTGCCGCGCCGCACCCTGCGGTTGGAGCGTCTCGGTCGGCCCATGGCCGGCCTGGGCTGGCCCGCGGCACACAACCGGCGCTTGAGACAGTGGCCCGGCGCTGTCGGCGCGCCGGTAAACTGGCCGGGGTCGACCCGGAGTCGATCTGGCAGTGGACATTCACCGAACTGGTCTCCACCGGCTGTTCCTGCTCCGCCTCGGCCACCACGAAGAAGCCGAAACGTACCTCGCCGTGGCCGGCAAGCTGGCAGCAGCGCGGAGCAGATGGACTTCCGAACCGGCCACTAGAGTCCAGCAATGAACTCCGCAAGGGACGATCTGGTGGAGACGTCGGACTACGTCTGGCAGCGGCTGCGCAGCGAGCTGGTCGGGCTGACCGACGAGGAGTACCGGTGGGAGCCCGTGCCCGGCTGCCGAACCGTCCGCCCTTTCGAGGGCGGCTTCCGCTCGGACGGCCCGTCACCGGACGGCGCGCCCCCGGAGTTCACCACATTGGCCTGGCGCCTCTGCCACATCGCAGACTTCCTGACCGAGGACCGCAACGGGCCATGGCTGGGCCAGCCGACCACCCCGATGTCCTCGACCGGCGATCCCGGCACGGCCGCTGACGCCTTGGCCGCGCTCGATGCGGCTTACGGCGTGTGGCAAGGCTTTCTCGCCGCGAGCACCGAGGACTCGTTGGCCGAGCCGATCGGCAGGGTCGCCGGGCCGTACGGTTCCGCGACTCGGCGGTCGTTCGTACTGCACATGCTGGACGAACTCATCCACCACGGCGCGGAGGCCGCGCTCCTGCGCGCGCTGTGGCGGAGCGGGGGCGCAGCGACCTCCTTCTGACCGTCAGACCCCGAGCAGCACGGTCTTTGTCGGGCTCGCGCCGTCGATCAACGCCGCGAGCCGACCGGTGAGTGACTCGCCGTCCTCGACGCCGCCGCCCGGCGCGGCCCACACCACCGTGCCGGGCGGCTGGACGGTCATCCGGCACAGCAGCATCCGGTGGTGTTCATGAAGCAAGATCGCCCGAACCGCGTGCCGCATTGTCACCGGCCCACTGTGGGCACTTGATCGCCGATGGACCTCGGCCGGACGGACATACCCCGCGCATCGTGTCGGGCGAGCCTGCGGTCTCTCAGGCACCGCGTTCAAAGTGAATGAAAACGCGGGCAGTCTCGGGTAACGTACCAGGTCAAGAAGTGTCTTCCCCGCAGGCGCGGGGGTGGTCCCACAAGGCAGTTGCAGTTCAGAAGTAGACAACAGTCTTCCCCGCAGGCGCGGGGGTGGTCCCGCGGCCACGGCGTCCAGGACCGGCCCATGGTCGGTCTTCCCCGCAGGCGCGGGGGTGGTCCCACCCCCGGGATCGCCCCGTACAGGCCAACGTGGTCTTCCCCGCAGGCGCGGGGGTGGTCCCGGATCTCGAACGCGAGGTTGCTTCCGTTCTTGGTCTTCCCCGCAGGCGCGGGGGTGGTCCTGATCGACATGACGACCGGCGACGCGACGGCGAGTCTTCCCCGCAGGCGCGGGGGTGGTCCCCAGGGCGACCCGACCAGCAGGCCGTTGGTCTGGTCTTCCCCGCAGGCGCGGGGGTGGTCCCCGGTCCGCTGGTGTTCCTGCAAGCGGGTCGCCGGTCTTCCCCGCAGGCGCGGGGGTGGTCCGGACAGCGTGACGGTGTTGGTGGCCGTGCCGGAGTCTTCCCCGCAGGCGCGGGGGTGGTCCCCGTGCTTCTTTCCGCTAGGGCAAGCCATTCTTAGTCTTTCCCGCAGGCGCGGGGGTGGTCCTGGCGTCAGCCAGGAAGCCACTAGGGCCGCCTTGTCTTCCCCGCAGGCGCGGGGGTGGTCCGCCTGAGCCGATGATGAGCAGTAAGCGTCTGCGGTCTTCCCCGCAGGCGCGGGGGTGGTCCCTCGACATTCGGCGAGTTCGCGGTGAGCGGCATGTCTTCCCCGCAGGCGCGGGGGTGGTCCGCCGTTCGCGCGCTGGTCGACACGAACTCGGCGGTCTTCCCCGCAGGCGCGGGGGTGGTCCGTACATGCCGCCGGACGAGGCCACGCGCACCGCGTCTTCCCCGCAGGCGCGGGGGTGGTCCCGCCACGAACGACAGACCAACACTGGCCCCGTCGTCTTCCCCGCAGGCGCGGGGGTGGTCCCTGTTCCGTTGTCGACCTGCTGATTTACATCGTGGTCTTCCCCGCAGGCGCGGGGGTGGTCCCAGTTCCGCGAAGTCCAGATCCCGCTCGTGCGCGTCTTCCCCGCAGGCGCGGGGGTGGTCCCTCGTCGCGGAGCAGAGCGCCGAGCCGGTCACCGTCTTCCCCGCAGGCGCGGGGGTGGTCCCGACGTGGTCGTCTATGACGAGGGCACGCCCGGGTCTTCCCCGCAGGCGCGGGGGTGGTCCCCGCCGCGCGGCCTGCGCCGCGGCGATCAGCGCGTCTTCCCCGCAGGCGCGGGGGTGGTCCCTGGTCGAGGACCTCCTGCCAGCCCTCCAGCAGGTCTTCCCCGCAGGCGCGGGGGTGGTCCCGAGCAGGTGAACGCCGGACTCGGCCAGGTCGCGTCTTCCCCGCAGGCGCGGGGGTGGTCCCGCAGCAGAGTTAACGTTGCCGTTGACGTCCAGAGTCTTCCCCGCAGGCGCGGGGGTGGTCCCATCCCCACCGGAGTACGGCATCGGGAACGCGGGTCTTCCCCGCAGGCGCGGGGGTGATCCCACGATGGCGACGATGGCCAGGGCACCCAGAATGTCTTCCCCGCAGGCGCGGGGGTGGTCCCGAGGTAGAGACCACGAAGGCGATCCTGGTGCTGTCTTCCCCGCGCGCGGTGGTGGTCCCCAGGTCACGTTCGTGCGCGGCGGCTACCGCACGTCTCCCCCGCAGGCGCGGGGGAGCCCGGTGGAGGCGGTGACCAGTGCGTCGAGGTGACGCCTTCGCGGGGGTGGTCCCACCCAAGTACGTCTCGCCAGCGGCGACCTCGGCGCCGTTCCCCACACACGCGGCCCCCAACCTGTCAATCCGGCGGCCAGACGAGAAGACCCGTCAGATTTCCTTCCGCAGCAACGCAGCCGCCCCGGCCATGGCCCGCATCTTCCCCTCAGCGCTCTCCCGAGGCAGATACTTCATCCCGCAGTCCGTGGCAACAACAATCCGATCAGGCGGCACGTAACCGAAGGCGCGACGAACCCGGTCAGCCACCACCTCCACCGTCTCGACCGCCGGGTCGGACAGGTTGATCACCCCGAGAATGATCGTCTTCCCGGCCAGGTCGGGGAGCACGCCGAGGTCGAGTCCGGACTGAGCGGTCTCGATCGAGATCTGATCAGCCGGGCAGCCGGCCAGCTCGGGCAGAAACGAATATCCCTCCGGCCGCTCATGGATGATCGCGGCGTAACCGAAGCAGATGTGCACGGCCGTCGTCCCGGTGACCCCGTCGAGCGCGGCGTTCAGGGCGGCAAGACCGTACGCGCGGGCTGCGTCGGGACGGGCCTGCATGTAGGGCTCGTCGATCTGGACGATGTCGGCGCCGGCGGCGTGCAGATCCTTGATCTCCGCGTTGACCGCTGCCGCGTAGTCCATCGCGGCGGCCTCGGCGTCGGCGTAGTGGTCGTTCTGCGCCTGCTGGCTCATCGTGAACGGGCCGGGCACCGTCATCTTGATCGTGCGATCCGCGTGCGCACGCAGGAACCGCACGTCGTCGACCTCGATCGGCCGGGTGCGCCGGATCGGGCCGGTGATGCGCGGCACCGGGTTCGGATGGCCGCTGCGGTCCAGCGCCGTGCCGGGGTTGTCGATGTCGATGCCGTCGAGTGCGGTGGCGAAGTGGTTGGAGTAGCTCTCACGCCGGATCTCACCGTCAGTGAGGATG
>DATATV010000004.1:0-27396 GCA_036268615.1 Pseudonocardiaceae bacterium | reverse complement strand
CTGCGCTTCCCCCGCTCGGTAGCCGTCCTCACGCTGCTGGTCATCGCCACACTGTCCATAACGAACACCACCGCCCCCGGATCGCTGGTGCCGGTCGGGGCGGTCACCCTGATGACCGCCCCGATGGCCACGCCGATCGTCGTCGGCCGCATCGCGCTGCTGCCCGAGCGCCGAGTGGCGTGGGGACTGGTCGCGGCGTTCGTCGTGTTCGGCGCCCAACTGTTCGCACCCACCTGGTCCCAGACACCCGCCGGCCTACTGGGAACCCTGGTCCCGGCGCTCATCGCGCTCTACGTCGATGCCCGGCGCAGCCTGCTCCGCTCCCTGCGCGACCGCGCCGACCGAGCCGAACGGGAACGAGACCTGCTGGCCGAGCGGGCCGTCTTCGAAGAACGTCGGCGGCTGGCCACCGAGATGCATGACGTGGTCACCCACCGGCTGAGCCTGATCGTGCTGCATGCCGGCGCGCTCGGAGTCACCACCACCGACGACAACGCGCAGCGAGCGGCCGAGGAGATCCGGGCCGCCGGCCGGCTGGCCCTGGACGAGTTGCGGGACCTGCTCGGGGTGCTCCGCGCCGAGGACGAACCGGCGACATTGCCTGCCAGGAAGGAAAACCAGCCGCTGCCCGATCCGGCCGTGCTGGCCGACGAATCCCGGTCGGTCGGCGTGCCGGTCGAGCTGACCGTCACCGGCGAGCCCGGGCAGGTCTCGCCGACGGTCGCGCGCACCGCCTACCGCGTCGTGCAGGAGGCGCTGACCAACGTCCGCAAGCACGCGCCGGGCGCCAGCGTGCGGGCCGAGTTGGTCTACCGCGTTGCCGGTGTGCGGGTCCGGGTGGACAACACCGCACCGGCCGGACTGCCCGATCCCGCGCTGGCCGGCACGGGTTCCGGCGCCGGGCTGGTCGGGCTGCGGCATCGGGTCGAGCTCGTCGGTGGCCAACTGGAGGCCGGTCCCACGGCGGGCGCGGGCTGGCGGGTGGCTGCGATACTGCCGGCATATGTTCCGACGGGGGAGAGCGCAGGTCATGGTCAGGTTGGTGCTGGTTGACGACGAGCCCATGGTGGTGGCGCACCTGCGCACGATCCTGGGTTCGGTGTCGGACATCGACGTGGTCGGTGACGCCTGCGACGGCGCGGAGGCGGTCGAGGCGGTGCTCCGGCACCGGCCGGACGTGGTCCTGATGGACCTGCGGATGCCGGGCGTCGACGGGTTGACCGCGATCGAGCGGATCACCGCGCTGCCCGACCCGCCGGCGGTGGTCGCGCTGACCACGTTCGACGCCGACACCTACGTGCTGCGCGCCCTGCGGGCCGGCGCGGCCGGGTTCGTGCTGAAGTCGATCCCGCCGGCCGACCTGATCGGCGTTGTCCGGGTGGCCGCCGACGGGCAGTCGGTGCTCTCGCCCGAGGCGATGCGCAGGCTGGTCGCCTCCTCCGGTGCCGACCATGAGCACACCGCTGCCGCCCGGGAGCGTACGTCCGGGCTGACCGAGCGGGAGATCGACGTGCTCACCTGCCTCGGCGAGGGCCTGTCCAACGCGTCGATCGCCAGCCGGCTGTTCCTTGCCGAGGCGACGGTGAAGAGCTACGTGTCGCGGATGCTGGACAAGCTGGGCTGCGCCAACCGGACCCAGGCCGGCCTGCTCGCTCGCGAGGCCGGCCTGACCCGATAGCGCCTACTGGCTGCGCAACCCCGGCCAGAGCATTGGCCACGGCGCCAGCCGACCCTGGTACAGCGTGGCGAAGTCACTGGCCAGCGCCGTGTGGGCGCGGAAGTCGTGCGCGATCGCGGCACTGGGCGTGCCGAAGAAGAGCACGTCGGTCGCGGACTCCAGCGGCTGCCCGAAGTAGTAGTAACCGCGGTGCCCGCTGTAGGCGCGCGGCAGGCCCTTGGCCGGACCCAACAGGTCGACCGCCGCGGCGAACGCGTAACTGTCGGTCAGCACCGCGGTGTGCGCGCGTTCGGCGGGCGGCAGCGCCTGCCAGGTCGACGCCATCACCGTGGTGAGCTCGTCGATCAGGGAGTCGCCGTCGACGAAGCCGTGGGCGGTGCTCGGCAGCAGCGGACCGAGGTTTTCCGGCAGCCGCTCGGCCCACGACTTCGGATAGACCGGCAGCACCACGAGCCAGCCGAGCACCGATGCGACCAACAACAGCCTGCCCAACCAGCACAGCACCCGGGGCCAACGCAGCCGTTGCAGTCCGGCCGCGCCGGCCGCGACCGGCAGCGCGTACAGGCAGTAGACGTAGTAGGACCGGCCCGAGGACACCAGGAACGCGATCACCAACAGCACCGTGGCGGCGCCGAGATAGCGGTAGGGCCGCACGTCGGCCGCGACGAACAACCGGCCGAGGCCGAACAGCATCAGCGGCACGCCGATCAGCAGCCCGGCCCCGGTGAGCGCCTGGAGCAGGAACGACCCGGTGCCGGGGAATTCGGCGGTCACCACCTGCCGCATCCGGGTGTAGGGCCAGCCGTGCCCGGCCTGCCAGAGCAGCGTGGGCACCGCGGTCGCGGCCGCGAGCAGCAGGCCGAGCCAGAGCACGGGCCGGCGGACGAGGTCACGCGGCCCGAGCACCAGCGAGCACACCAGCACGGCCAGCCACAACGCCGGCACCAGGAACTTCGTCTCCAGTGACAGCGCGGTGACCCCGGCCGCGCCGAGCAGCAGCCAGTCGTTGGCCCGGCCCGTCTGCCGCTGCTTGGTCCAGCGCACCAGCAGGAAGACGATCAGCGTCCAGAAGAACGGGTCGAGCGAGTAGGTGGCGAGGTAGTGGCTGATGATCGTCGCGCCGGTCATGGCGGCCGTGATCGCCGCGACCACCTGCACGCCCCGCCGGCCGCCGAGGTCCTTTGTGATCAGCGCGGTGAGCAGCACCCCACCGGTCGCGGCAAGCGTGGCGGGCAGCCGCAGGGCGATCAGCGAGCCGGGGAACAGCCGATCGGACAGTCCGGCGAGGAACGGCACCAGCGGTGGTTGGTCGAAGTAGCCCCAGGCGAGGTGATCACGGCCGGCGATGACGAAGTACGCTTCGTCGAAGAAGTAGCCGTAGTTGCGACTGGCCAGGAGCAGCAGCACGAACACGGCGCCGGCGACGCAGAACACCGGCAGCCGGGCGGACCGGATGTCTGTCCGGTTCGGACTGATCCCGGGTTCGGTATCGGTAATCATGATCCCAGCACACCGTGCGGGCCGGGTTGCGCGATACGGCGAACCGGGGTCTGGCGGGGCGACGAAAGTCGCCGTTGTTGTCGGTCGGTGCAACTTTTGTTGACCGCCGGTTTCTTGGCGCAGGTATCTGGGTGGAGGGCACCTGCTCATGTCCGTTGGTGGTAGGTACTTCTGGCCGGCTGCCGGGGATCGTCACAGGTCGTCACAGGAAGGGGAACCGATGATGTCGAGTTCGCGGCGGTGGGGGCGAGTGGTCGCCGGGGCGGCCGGCTTGGCGCTGGCCGGTGTGCTGACGTTGTCAGCGGGGGCATCGGCTTCGGTTGCGGGACAGGCGAATCCGGCTAACGGTGGTTGGGGGAGCCAGGTTGTTCCGGACAACGGTGGTTGGGGGAGCCAGGTTGTTCCGGACAACGGTGGGTGAGGGACGCAGGCTGTTCCGGCTGTTGTTTGGTGTGGCCAGGGAGGTCGCTTCGCTCCTGGCTTGGATGTCGCTGCCGCGACAGGCCTGACCTAGCCGTCGCTGGCGCGACAGGCCTGGTCGAGGTCGGGGTAGATGTTGAGGGCCTCGGTCAGGCCGGTGGCCTCGATCCCGCGGAGCACCGGCCGGTGGTCGGCCACCACTCGCAGCGGGGTGGCCTGCTCAGCGCCACGCTGGGTGTACTCGATCAGCAGCGCGAGGCCGATGCTGCCCAGGAATGTCACCGACCGCAGGTCGAGGATGAGCGACGCCGGCGCGACCACGGCCTGAAGGGCCGCGTCGAGTTGCTCGTTCAGTTCCGGTGCGGTGCTCATGTCGAGTTCGCCGGCCGCGACCACCAACATGCCCTGCTCGCGGGCCTCTTGGTGGGTCCGCAGCGGGGGCTGGTTGTCGTCGGGCTGGCAGGCGGGGTCTGGGCCTACGCGTTCGGTTGTCATCAAGTCCTCGTGGTCAGGTGGTGGTCATCCATCGTGCCATTGATGGACCGGCGCCGGATATCCACCGTGAGTGCGCCCGTCCGCACCGTCGTTGGGCCGAATGGGTGAACCGGTACTGCACGACGTGTGACGACGGTCCCGCCACGCTACTTGAGCACGCTGACCACACGGGCGATGTCCGGCAGTCGGCGGGCTGAACGCCGACCGACACCGCGGCGCGGCCGGCCCGTCCGAGCACGGAGCCGGTCGCGATGTCCGGAGTGGGCAGTGGATCAGCTGACCACGTGCGCTTGCTTGGCGGCGTCGACGGAGAAGGCGGCGTCCTCGGGCAGCAGGAAGTGCTGATCCGTCAACCGCTGTACGCCGTCGGTCACCCGCGTGACGTGGTAGAAGATGTAGTTGTGCGAGGGATCAACGGGTTCGGCGGTGGACGGGATCTGGCCGGTGATCGAGGACGGTCCGGCGCCGGGATTCGCGGTTGTGGCGGGCGGTTGGGCCGCGGGGGCGGCTGAGGCCGCCGGGCTCGCGGCCGGGGGTCAGGCCACTGTCAAGAACTCTGTTCTAGAACATTATTCTGGAGATCATCGGGATTTCCTTGGTGGGACAAGGAACTGTCCGGAAGTCCTGAAGTCGTGCTTGACCGTTGACTTTACTTATCGGTAAAGTCAACGGCTGTGCCGGCAGCGTCGCGATCGGCCGGTAGACTCGGCTGCCGTGAGCGCGACCGAGCGGCGGTTTCCGTTGTACGGCGGGCGTCCGTGCCTGAACCTGATCGCCACCCTCGGTCGGCGACACGCTGATCCGGTGGAGCGCCTTCCGGACCAGGCCGCGTTCGCGGCCTGGCTGGTCGAGGCCGAGATCCTGCCCGGTCGGCAACAACCCGCCGGCCGCCTCGACGAGGCGCGCCGGCTGCGTGAGGTGATCAATCGCCTCGTCCGCGCGGCCATGGCGGGTCGGCCGTCCGCCCGGGCCGATGTCAGGTTTCTCAACGAGGTGGCCGCGCGGCCGGACCTGTCGGTGCAGTTGTCGGCCAACGGGCGCGGCCGACGGGTGACCTGGGGCGATCGTGATCCGGTGGCGGCGGCGTTGGCCACGGTGGCCCGGGACGCGGTCGCGTTGCTGAGCGGTGATCGAACCCGGCGGATCAAGGAGTGCGAGCACGCGGACTGCTCGCTGCTGTTCTTCGACGACTCGCAGTCGGGCCGCCGGCGGTGGTGCTCGATGGACCGCTGCGGCAACCTGGTCAAGACCTCCGGCTACCGGCAGCGAACTCACGCCTGACCGGCAGGTCAGCCGGAAGCCGGGGTGAGCACGATCTTGCCGCGGGTGATCCGGGACGCGAGCCGGCGGTGCGCCTCGGCGGCCTGGTCGAGCGGGAAGGTCGCGTCGATCGGCACGGTGAACCGGCGCTCGGCCAGCGCGCCCAGCAGGCTGCGCAGGTCCGGGCGTGGGTCCCAGCCGTGCTGCATGAGGTCGGTGATCTGGAAGCCGTGAATGGTCACGTTCTTCGGATAGAAATCCCGGGTGTCGATCGTGCTGGGGGCGAGCGCGACGTTGGCCAGCGCGACCACCCGACCGATCCGGCCGACCGAGCGCACGCTGGTGCTGAACGCGTCCCCGCCGACCAGATCGAGCGCGACCTCGGCACCCCGACCGTCGGTGAGCCGGCCTACTTCCGTTGCCACGTCGACAAAACTATGGTCGAGCGTCTCGTCCGCGCCGAGTTCGCGCACCCACGACTGCTTCTCCGCCGAGCCGACCACGGCGATCACCCGGGCCCCGGCGTCCTTGGCGATCTGCACCGCCGCACTGCCCACCCCACTGGCCGCGGCGTAGACCAGCACGGTCTCGCCGGCGCGGACCTCGGCGAGCCGGTGCAGGCAGTACCAGGCCGACAGCCAGGCGACCGGCAGCGCGGCGGCTGCGGACAGGCTGACGTCGGCCGGCACCGGCAGCGCCCGACCCGCGTCGACCACCGCGAGTTCACGGTAGAAGCCCGGCGCGCCGAGCGGTCCCCAGGCCAACACGCGATCGCCGAGGGCGAACTCGGCAACCCCCGGACCGACGGCGACCACGGTGCCCGCGCCCTCCGATCCCGGCACCGCGGGCAGCGCGGGCCCGCTGTGGTAGCGGCCGGAGCGGAACAGCAGGTCCGCCCGGTTCACCCCGGCGGCGGCCACCTCGATCAGCACCTCGCCCGGTCCGGGTCGCGGATCGGGCGTGTCCGCGACGGTCAGCGTGTCCTCCGCGCCGAACTCCCGTACCCACACCGCGCGCATGTCCGCCCCCTTGACACTGGTTCGACCGGTCACCACAGTGAACACCTGTTGAACCAGTGTCAAGGGTCGGCGCGGTCAGAACCGGCTGAAGGCGGTGACGAACGAGCTGGTCGGCGAGCCGACACCGGTGACGTCGTCGAAGCCGCTGGTGACGGTCAACGACGAGTCCTCGCCCATCGTGGTCAGATACGTGCCGTACTGGTCATAACCCGGCGCGAACGGGCCGACCTCGATCGGCGGGTCCGCCGGGTTGATCGGCAGCACGTCGTGGATCGCCGACGTGCCCGACAACCGGTACAGGGCCGGGTTGAGGAAGCCCAGCGCGTGTCCGGCTGCCTGTTTCGCGTCGGCCTCCAGGCCGGCGATCATCGGCGACGCCCCGCTGGTGCCGCCGTTGGCCATCTCGCCGTAGACGCCGTCGGTGTCCGCGCCGGTGAACCCGATCTGCCAGACGCCCCCGGCGTCCGCGGCCACGTCCGGCACGACCCGCCGGGCCGAACCGGTGCCGTTGGTGGCCAGTGCGTCGGGGACGACGCCGCGCTGGTAGGCCGGTTCGGTGAACAGCGTGCTCGGGCCGCCGGTCGTCCCCTCCTCGAACGGTCCGGGCGGCGGGGAGTCGTAGCCGGCGTCGGTGATCTGGTCGTCGTTGTCGCCCCAGCCGTACTCGGCGACCGGCGTGCCCTGCTTGCCGATCTCCAGCGTAGTGCCGCCGGCCGCGGTGGCCCACGCGTCGGACGCGGGGAACAGCACCGAGGTCGTGCCGTCGCCGTCGCCGCCGTCCCCGGCGTCGAAGTTGAACCCGATGCCCTCCAGCGCGCCTTGCTGGAAGATCATGTCCCAGGCCGCCGTCGACGCGGCGGAGAAGACGCTCTCGTCGATGCTCCAGGAGTCGGTGGTCACGTCGGCCAGGTGCGCGTCGACCACCCGGGTCTCCGCATCCAGGAACGCCTGCTGTTGCGCATCGGTGTCGCCTTCCAGGCAGTCGGCACCGACGTAGACGACCTTCGCGTCCGGTGCGGCGATGTGCGCGGTCTCCACGTCGAGGGGTTCCTCCGGGAGGTCCGCGTTGCCGGCACAGGTGCTGGCGAAGGTGGAGTCGACGTTCTCCGAGTACTGGCCGGGCGCGAAGCCCGGGATGCCCTGGCCGGCGAAGTAGGTGTTCGCGTCCGACTCCATGGTGGACAGGCCGCCGTCGAGGATGATCGCGATCGTGGCGCCCTTGCCGATGTAGCGGCTGGACGTGATGCCGTACGCGCTGCGCAGTTGGCTCGCGGTGTAGCCGCAGGCCTGGGTGGGTGCGGTGGTGTGGCCGAAGGCCTGCGGGATCGGCGCGCTGTACTGCTGCCAGTACTGCGAACACGGGATCGTCGTCGGGTCGGCGGCGGCGGCGCTGTGCGAGGCCGGTGCCGGTGCCGTGGTGGATTTCGGTTGCTGCCGCGCGGCACTGGCCGTGTTGACGTTGGCGGTCTCCAGGCCGGTGACCGTCGCGATGTCACCGCCGAGCGCGGCCGGCACCGAGGCGCCGCCGAGCGGGGCGATGCCGAAGTACGTGAACGGAGCGGTCCCGAAGGTGAACTCGCTGATGGCGGTGTCGAACGCGGTGTCGGCCTCGGCGACGGTGGCGGTGACCGCGAGGTAGTGCTGGGTGCTCGCGGTGATCGTCATGCCCTGCGACCGCAACCAGCTGCTGACGGTGCTGACCTGCGCCGCGCTCGGGCCGAACGTGGCCACGTACTGGGCCGGGGTCAGGTAGTGGGCGTAGGCGGGGCTGCTCGGGTCGGACACGGCGAGTGCCGCCTGAACACGCCCGGCCGGGCTCCGGCCGGACAGGTAGACCCGCAGCGACAGGGTGAACTGCGGGTCGGCCGGCACCGTGGTGGCGCCGTCGTAGGAGGCCGGCGTCGGATCGGGCAGGGCGACGCGGCTGGGCGTGCTGTCGGCGACGGCCGGCCCGGCCGTGGCGCAGGCGAAGGCGGTCGCGGACACGGCGGCGAACAGACAGGCCGCCGCGCGTCGCCAACCGCGCGCCAGGAGCGTGATTTCGTACCGGGGCAAGAAGATCTCCAAACCGCTGGTGTCGAAATGGTGACGGACACCGTCGGAGACGTCCCGGGGACCGAGAGTGTTGCGTCGAGGTGGCGACGGATCTTCAGCCGGACTTCTTGTCCGGGCGGCGGCGCTTGGCCCGCGCGTAGATCACGGCGGGCTTGCCGTCGCCGGGGCTGCGCCGCTCCAGCTCGAACAGCGTGGTCGCGGTGAGCAGGTCGCTGAGCTTGGTGAAGCCGTAGTTGCGCGAGTCGAAGTCCGGGCGCTGCTTGGTGATGATCTGGCCGACCGAGGCCAGGGTGGCCCAGCCGTCCTCGTCGGAGGCCGCCTCGACGGCGTTGCGCAACTGGTTCACCAGCGCGGTGTCCGCCTTGAGCTGCGCGGCGGAGGTGACCGGCTTCGGGCTGAGCACGGTGTCGGCGACCGCGGTGGCGGCGAGGTTCTCGATGTAGATGAACTTGTCGCAGGCGGCGACGAAGGGCTTGGGCGTCTTGCGTTCGCCGAAGCCGTAGACGGTGAGGCCGGACTCGCGGATGCGCGCGGCCAGCCGGGTGAAGTCGCTGTCGCTGGAGACGATGCAGAAGCCGTCGAAGCGGCCGGAATAGAGCAGGTCCATCGCGTCGATGACCATCGCCGCGTCGGTGGCATTCTTGCCGGTGGTGTAGGCGAACTGCTGGATCGGTTGGATCGACTGGGCGAGCAGTTGGTCCTTCCAGCCCTTGAGGCTGGTGCCGGTCCAGTCGCCGTAGGCGCGCTTGACGTGCGCGGTGCCGTACTTGGCGATCTCGGCGAGCAGATCGACGGTGATCGAGGGCGGCGCGTTGTCCGCGTCGATGAGCACGGCGAGCTTGGCGGCGTTCTCGCTGTTCTCGCTGACCATGACCTGACTCCGTTCATCGCCCGACCGGGTGATCATCCATCAGATGGTGGCCGGGAGCCAGTCACGTACCGGTGGCGCCGCCGGCGTGCTCGGCGTCACGGTCAGGGTTCACCCGCTGTTCTCCGAAGCCCCGGCCCGGCGCGAATAGGCTGGGCCGCCACGGGCACGCGGAGGAGACGATGGAGCTCAGGCATCTCGTATCGTTCCTGGCAGTCGCTGAAGAACGGCACTTCGGCCGGGCCGCTGCCCGGTTGCACCTGGCGCAACCCTCGCTGAGCCAGCAGATCCAACGACTGGAGCGCACGGTCGGCGTCACCCTGGTCGAGCGGACCTCGCACCAGGTCCGGCTCACCCCGGCCGGCGAGGTGCTGCGCGAGCTGGCGCGCAACATCGTCGCCCAGGTCGAGGAGGCCACCACCGCGGTCCGCGAGGTCGCGCTGGGCCGGGCCGGCACGCTGCGGGTGGGCTACAACTTCCTCGCCGGCCAGAAGATCCTGCCGACGGCGTTGGCCCGGATGAACTCGATGCTGCCCAATGTCGAGGTCACCCTGGTGGAGAACCGGACCGGGCCGCAACTGGACGCGTTGTCGCACGGCGCGCTGGATGTGGCACTGGTCTACGGACGGCCCTCGGCCATCGAGTTCCGGTCGCGGCCGCTGGTGCAGGTGCCGCTGGTGGCGGTGGTCGGTCGCGGCCACAGCTGGGCCGGGCGGTCGCGGATCTCGTTCAGCGAACTTGCCGGCCAGCGGTGCATCCTGTTCGACCGGCAGCAGTCACCGGCGATGCACGACGCGATCATGACCGCGGCGGAGCGCAGCGGCATCCGGCTGAGTGTGGAGTACCGGCTGGATGATCCCAACGCCACCGCGATCATGGTCTCGGTGAAGCCGGTGGTCGGCTTCGCCTCGGCACCGCGTGCGGTGTCCAGCGCGGCGGTGCCCGGCTACGCGCAGACGGCGATGGTGGCGCTGCACGACCCGGTGCCGACGATCGATCTGTACGCGGTGTGGCGCGCGGACGACGCCCGGCCACTGGTGCAGGCGATGTTGAAATGCATCGAGTCGGTCAAACCGGTCGATCTCGTCGCGTAGCGACTTTCGGGTGTTGTTTCGGTTGGAGCGGGGCACTCCATAGGTGATCCTGTGCCGTTGCCGTGCGCGCCCGGTGGTGTGCCGCGGTTGATGAGGAGGCGAGACGCGATGACGTCCGATGCTTCGTTGGACAAGCTCACCGGCCGGCCGGAGAACCTGGAAGGGCAGCTCGACGCGGTGACGTCGCGGCTGGCGCGTGACTACACGAGCGTGTCGCCGCGGACCGTGCGGTCGTTCGTGCGCGACGAGTCCGACCGGTTCGCCGACGCGCGGGTACACGCGTTCATCCCGGTGCTGGTCGAACGCGCGGTGCGGGATCGGCTGGCCAGCGGGTAGCGCGCCGGTTCAGCTGGACGGGTTCGCCCGCCTGGCCCGGGAGGTGGACTGGATGGCGGTGGGGCTGCCCGCCGTGGCCTCCAGCCGGGCGCGCGCCCGGCGCCGCACCTGAGCCGGCAGTCGGTCGGGCGCGGTGGCGCCGGCGAGTTCGAGCGTCGCCGCGGACACCACCGATTCGACCGCCTCGGTGCCCAACTCGGGGAACGCCGCGACGAGTTCCTGGACGACCCGGGCGGCCACCTGTCGCACCTGGGCCGGGTCGACCGCTGTCCGGGAGACGTTACGACGCATCCATTACCTCCCGGGGTTCCCGTTGATCATCTTGGAACTGTCACTGTAGCGCGCGCGGACCCGAATTCCACTTCGTGGACACCGATCCCATTCGGCCGAGCCGGCGGAGATTCGATCGGGTGAATTCATGCCTCCGACGGGCCGGGTGCACGATCAGCTCCGACCGGAAAACGTGACGCCTGCTCAAGTTTGGCGGCGCGCGATGATCGGCCGGAACCCGCTCAGTGTTCGAAGCGCTGCTGGAGCCGCTCCAGGGTTCGGGCGATGCCGACGGCGTTCTTTCCCGGCATACGGCTGATTTCCAGGACCTTGGCGGACCGGCTGGTGATCCGGTGGGGAAAGCCGAACTGCGCGAACAGTTCGGCCGGCGATGCCGCGATCTCCGCTTGCCGGTGATCCGCCGCGGGCCGGTCTCCACCGTGTTCATCGTGCTGATCGCAGGCTCCTCGGCCGACGAGCTGGCGGCTGTCACCGGTCGTTGTTGTGCCTGCCCACACCGTAGCGCCGACGGCCGGTCGACGGTGCGCGTCGACCGGCCGTCGCCGGGAACAGCTGATGATCACCGGGGGAGTGGCGGCCCCTGCTGCGCGGTCGATGCCGTGGCGAGCCGGTCGCCGAGCATCCGCAGCACCTCGCCCACGTCGGGCAGTTTCTCGAACTCCCAGCAGCGATCCACCAGGTCACGGGCCTGTTCGGGGCGCAGGTAGGGCTCGCTGGCGGCCAGCAGCTTCGCGGTCAGCTCGTCGTCGGTCAGCGGGTCGGCCGGGGTGCCCCGGTTCTGCTCGACCCGCCGCTCGATCGGCTCGCCCTCCCGCGGTTCGATCCGGACCCGCGAACCGCGCTTGCTCATGTCCGGGTCCGAGATGATCCGGACGAGCCCGCGCAGCGCGGCCACCGCCGGGTCGGTGGCGACCCGGTCGGTGAAGTCCGCCGGCCGGACGAACCCGGTCAGCAGAGCCACCGCGACGCAGTGCGCGGTGCTGAACTTCGCCGCCGCGCCCGTGTCCGGCTGCTGCAACGCGGTGACCTTCGCGGCGAACGGCGCCATCCGCACCTCGATCCCGGTGACCTGCGTGGGATCGATGGTGCGGTCGGCCAGTGCGGCCCGCACCGCGTCGATCGGCGGGTGGGTGAGCGAGGCACTCGGGTACAGCTTGTGCCCGTTGTCCAGCACGTGCCAGCGCTCGCCGAACCCGTCGACCAGCCGGCCGGGCACCGGTTCCGGGCTGACCGCGCGCAGCAGGCCCATCGGTCCCTCGATCGCGGTCTCGGTCGCGGTGAAGCCGGTCTCGGCGAGTAGCCCGCACAGCACACCGTCCAGTGCCGCCTTGGCCGGGTGCAGGGCTTTCGTGTCGCTGCCGTAGACCTCCCGGATGCCGGCCGCCTGAGTGGCCGCCGCGCCCAGCGCGTGCACCGCGCCCGAGCCGGGCAGGCCGAGCAGGTTGGCGGCGGCGCCGGCCGCCGCCAGATGCCCGGCGGTGCCGGTGACGTGCCAGCCGCTCTCGTAGTGCCGCACTCCCGCCGCGCAGGCCACCCGCGCGCCGGTCTCGAAGCCGGCGACGTAGGCGGCCAGCGCGGCCGCGCCGCTGGACCGTCGGGTCTCGCCGATGGCCAGCACCACCGGCCACACGCACGAACCGAGGTGGACCGTGGTGTGCACCGGGTTGTAGATGTCGTCGAAGTCGAGCAGGTGCGAGGCGTAGGCGTTGGCGAACGCCGCGAACGGCGCGCTGGTGGCGGTGTTGCGGCCGACCACGGTTGCGCCGCTGTCCGGGCCGACCGCCGTGACCACCTGGTTCAGCTTGTCCGTCGCGGGTTCCCGCGCGCCGGCCAGCGCCGCTGCCAGCCAGTCCACCAGTGCCCGCCGCCCGTTGTGCACCACCTCCTCGGGCAGTGCGTCGGCGGTGATCGACGCGCCGAAGTCGGCGAGTTGTCGGGTCATCGGAACTGGCGTCGAGGTCGGGGTCACTGGCCGGCTCCGGGCAGCGAGGTGACCAGTGGTCGCATGGACGTGGTGAACGTGTTGATCAGCGAGGTGAGCGCGGTGCCGGTGACGAACTCCGTCTGGTCACCCTCACTGGTCATGTACTGCTGCCAGGCGGCGGACTGGGTCATCTTCTTCAGGATGCCCACGTAGTAGCTGACCGCCGCGGCCGACATTCCCGGCGGCCCGGCGACGCCCCGGAACTGGAGCTGGCTGGGCATTCCGGCCAGTGTGAAGCCCTGTTCGGTCATGGTCGGCACGTTCGGATAGGCGGCCATCCGCTTGTCCGAGAACACCGCGATGATCCGCAGCTTGCCCGCGTCGACCTGGTCCTGGAAGTCGCTCTGCGAGCCGATCATCATCTGCGCGTCGCCACGCAGCAACGCGGTGATCCGCGGCCCGCCGTCGGCGAAGGACAGGTACTTCCACTTGGTCTTGGTGTCCTGCTGCAACTTCAGCGCCACCAGGTTGTCCACCGAACTCGGTGCGCCGCCGGTCTGGACGAGCTGGCCGGGGTCCTTCTTGGCGGCATTGATGAAGTCCTGGAAGTTGTGGTACGGCGAGTTGGCCGGCACCGCGACCATCTGCGTCTCGTCGGCGAGTTCGGCGATCGGCGTCAGATCGCTCAGGCTGGCCGGCGGGTTCGCGGTGCCCAGCGCGCCGATCACCCACTTGGAGGTGAACTCGGCGACGAAGTTGGTCATCTTCGCCTTGCCCTTCATGAAGGCCATCGCGCCGAGGCCGCCGCCCTGCGGTTCGCTGAGCACCGGCCAGTTGCTGGTGATGCTCTTGTCCTGCTGGGCCAGCTTGACGATCTCCCTGGCGAAGATGTCGCTGCCGCCGCCCGGCCCGGTGTCCACCACCATCTGGATGTTGCTCGGCGTGCCGGAGCCGGAGGACGTTCCCGACGAGAAGGACGAACAGGCGGTCACCGCGGTGATCAGCACCGCTGACGCGGCCGCCACCTGGAGTTGGCGTGTCCTCGACTTCATGACTCGACTCCCTTATTTGACCGGCTCGTCGATCGCGCTCGGGCTGGCGACGGCCTCGGTGGGGACGGTGGCGGAGGCCGCATCCACACGGCGGCGACGCCGGTGGCGGCTGACCGTCGTGAAGGCGATGACGGCCACGGTGAGAGCGAGAACGACGGCTGAGATCGGCCGTTCGAGGAAGATCATCGGGTTGTTGTTGGAGAGGGTGAGCGACTGGCGGAGCGCGAGTTCGGCCTGTGGGCCCAGGACGAACGCCATCAGCATCGGCGCGGCCGGAATGGACAGCTTGCGGAAGATGTAGCCGAGCAGGCTGAAGCCGACCATCATCCACACGTCGAACAGGGAGCCGCGGGCGCTGTACGCGCCGACCACGGCCAGCACCAGGATCGTCGGGTACAGCACCCAGTAGGGAATGCGCAGGATCTGTACCCACATCGGGATCAGCGGCAGGTTGAGCACGAGCAGCACCAGCGTGCCGAGATACAGGCTGGCGATCACCGGCCAGGCGATCTCCGGGTGCTCGCTGAACAGCAGCGGGCCGGGTTGCACGCCGTAGAGCAGCAGCGCGGCCAGCATCACCGACGTGCTGGCGTTGCCGGGCAGGCCCAGCGACAGCAGCGGGATCATCGCGCCGCCGGCCTCGGAGTTGTTGGCGGCCTCCGGTCCGGCGACGCCCTCGATGGCGCCCTTGCCGAACTTGTCCGGGTCCTTCGAGGTGTTCTTCACCAGCGTGTAGGACACGAACGAACCGATCGTCGAGCCGCCGCCGGGCAGCGCGCCGATCAGGAAGCCGACCACCGAGCCGAGCCCGATCGCACCCGCGCAACGCCGTAGGTCTGCCTTGCTGGGCAACAGTTCGCTGAGTTTCCTGGGCACCGTGAACAGTGACTTGCCGCGCTTCTTCTCGACGTTGACCAGCACTTCGGCCACCGCGAACAGGCCGAGCGTCAGGGTGATGAACTCGACCCCGTCGTAGAGGTTGATGTTGTTGAAGGTGTACCGCTGCGCACCGGACACCAGGTCGACGCCGACCGTGGCGACCAGCAGTCCCAGCGTCATCGAGATCAGTCCCTTGACCGGCGACCGGCCGGCCATCGTGATCACCAGCATCAGGCCGAAGGTCATCAGCGAGGCGAACTCGGGCGGGCCGAAGCTGACCGCGAGGTTGGCGATGGCCGGCGCGGTGAAGGTCAGCGCGATCACGCCGATGGTGCTGGCGATGAAGCCGGAGATCGCCGACATGCCCATCGCCGGACCGGCGCGGCCCTTCTTGGCCAGCTCGTGGCCGTCGTAGCAGAGCACCACCGACGAGGTCTCGGTCGGGATGTTGAGCAGGATCGCGGTGGTGGAGCCGGCGAACTTCGCGCCGTGGTAGATGCCGGCCATCATGATCAGACCGGTGGTGGGGGGCAGTCGCAGGGTGAGCGGCAGCAGCACGGCCAGGGTGGCGGCCGGGCTACCGAGGCCGGGCAGAATGCCGACGACCGTGCCCAGGACGCAGCCGATGACCATCCACAGTAGATTCATCGGAGTGAGGGCGGTGCCGAGGCCGTCCAGCAGATGAGCCAACGCAGACATACGAATCCTCGCGGTCGATGATCACGAGCTGAGCGGACCGAGAGCGAGCAGGCCGCCCGGCAGCGGGATGGTGAGCACATGCACGAACAGCTCGAACACGGCCACCGGCACGACGACGGCCAGTACCAGCGACCGCCAGCTGTAGCGGCGTTCCACCCCGAACAGCAGTACCGCGATGAGAATCGCCATCGCGGGGACGAAGCCGAGCACGGTGAGAACCGGCACCGCGACGGCGAAGCAGAGCCACACCCCGCCGGCCCGCAGCGCCCGCCGGCCCTGGCTGGGCTCGTCTTCTCCTTCTGCTGACTCGACATCGGTGACATCGCCGGTGTCCGGACCGGACGCGACGACCTGCCGCGTGCGCAGGGCGAACACCGCGAGCAGGACACCGAGAACGACCAACAGGCCGGACAGGAGAGTGGGGAAGAATCCGGGGCCGGGTACCCCGCTGTTACTCAGAAAGGCGAGATTGAGGGCCGTGACCAGGGCGAAAGCGCCCAGGGCGGCCACCGCTGCGCCGGCGACAACATCCGCTCTGTGCATCGGTCCTCCATTGGACAGACACTATGTCTGTAACACAGACATTGAACGTAGTCCGCTGGTTGACGACGCGTCAAGGGTCGAGTTCGCCCCCGCAGCGATTGATCCTACTGGGACGAACGGCAGAGTCGTTGTCACATAAGGAGAAGTGTGGTGATGAATCGATACGGCCGGCAGCAGGCGGAGCGTCTCCTCAGATTGCCGACGCGCGGAACTCGGCCTGCGCCTCGCGCAGCGCGCGGACCACGTGGGTGCGCACCCTTGGGCTCAGCCTGCTGACCGGAACGGCCACCGCGATCGCCGCCACCGGCCGGTTGGCCTGGTCGAACAGGGCCATCGCGACCGAGCCGACGCCCTCCTCGCTCTCCTCGTGGTTGGTGGCGAAACCCTGTTCGCGCACGTCGGCGAGGGCGGCTTCGAGGGACCGCAGGCTGGCCAGCGAGTGCGAGGTCTGGGTGGCCAGCCTGCCCTGTGGGTAGAGTTCGCGCAGCCGGGCCGAGGTCAGTTCGGCCAGCAGGACCTTGCCGGCCGAGGTGCAGTGCGCGGGCAGCAGGTTGCCGGTGCGGGCGACCACTCGCAGGGCGCGCTCGCTCTCCACGGCGTCCACGAACCGGGCCTGCGCTCCTTCGAGAACGACCAGGTGAACGGTCTCCTCGAACTCGGCGGCCAGCTTCTCCAGCAGGGGTCTGGCCTGGGTGCGAACGTCCATCTTCTGCACGACGGCCAGGCCGATCTCGACCAGCGTCGGGCCGGGTCGGTAGGCCCGGGTGGTCGGGTCCTGGCGCACGAATCCGTGGTGCACCAGCATGGCGAGCAGGCGGTGCGCGGTGGAGTGGGCCACGTCCAGATAGGCGCACGCGTCGGTCAGCCGGACCGACTGCTGCTCCCGGAACAGTTGGAGCAGCCGCAACGCGTTGTCGACCGACGAGATGGGGTAGGTCGGAGCCGCGCCATCATCCTGTGGACCATCTTTCTGCACAGCAGACAGTATGCCCCATAAGAGCGCGTAATGTCCACTCTGCCGAAACTGCGCTTGACCGGGTTCGAACGACCGTCGTAGAGTGCTCCCGTCGGCCCTCCGGACAGAGTTTCTGTCCAGTGGAAAAGTGCACCCTGCGGAGGCGAAATGCAAATTCGGCACATCGGAGTCGTCACCTCGGATCTGGAGAAGACGGCGACGTTCTACGAAAAAGTGTTCGGCTTCAAGCGTCTCGGTGCTGAGCGCACGCCGGGCCACTACCCCGGCAAGGCGATGGACCTGTCCGACGGCGAGGTGAACTTCTCCCTGCTGCGGCCCGACGAGCGCGTGCAGATCACCCCGGGGTCGCGCGGCACGCTGGGCCCCAAGCATGTGGGCGTCGAGATCGAGGACACCGCCGCGGTTGTCGAGGCGCTCAAGGAACTGGGCATCGAGATCTACGGCGAGGACAAGGAGCAGCAGCCGCCACGCTTCTTCAAGTTCCTCGACCCGGACGGCATCGAGATCGACGTGGCCACCCCCGACCGGAGCTGGAAATTCTAGCTTCCGGCTGTCGCCGCCGAACCGGCAACGACTGATGCGGTCGCGCCGGTCGGACGGTCAGCCGCCCGACCGGCAGTGGCTGACCGTCCTGTTGGGATTCGCCCGGATCGGAGCGACCTCGTTCGGCGGCGGCAGCGCGACCACGGTCGCCATGCGGCAGCTTTCGCTGAGCCGTGGCTGGCTCACCGAGGAGGAGTTCCTGGACACGGTGGTGCTCAGCCGGCTCACCCCCGGCATCACCATCCTGGCCCAGGCGATCCTGATCGGCCGCGCGGTGTGCGGGGTGCGTGGCCTGCTGGCCGCGCTGTTCGGCATGATGCTGCCGGCGGTGGTGATCACCGTCGTGCTGGCCGGGGTGTACACCAGGCTGAGCGGACTGTCCTCGGCGGCCACCCCACTGCGTGCGGTGGCCGGGGTGGCCGCGGGTTTCGCGCTCGCACTGGCGGTGCAGCTGCTGCGCGACACCCTGAAGCGTTCGCACCGGGTCCGCGGCCCGCTGATGTTCCTGGTCTATCTGGGATTGTCGTTGCTGATCAACAACCCGCTGGTCATCCTGATCGCCGCGATCCTGGCCGGAGTCGCGCTGCCCGCACTGTTCCGCGGCCGGGGCAAGGGCGACACCGAGGACGTGGCCGAGGTCGACGGTGGTGAACCGGAATGAGTCCGATCCAGACGTTTGTCGCGGTCTTCCTGGCCAGTCTGCTCGGGTTCGGTGGCCTCGGCTCACTTCCGGTGCTGCGCGGCCAGCTGTCCTCGGCCGGCCTCGCCCCCGACCATCTGCTGCTCAGCTCGCTGGCGGTCGGCAACATCAGCCCCGGCCCGAACGGCCTGTACCTGATCGCCGTCGGGTACTTCGTGGACGGTTACGTCGGCGCGGCGGTCGCCACACTGGCGGTGCTGCTGCCGCCGCTGTTGGTGCTGCTGCTCGACAAGGTGCGAGCCAGACTCATCCACCTGCGCCGGTTCCGGTCGGCACTGCGTTCGCTCGGCCTGGCCGTGGTGGCCCTGCTGGCCACGTCCAGCGGTTCGCTCGCCTGGACCGCGGCGCACACCCCGCTGGGCATCATCATGGCCGTGGTCGGCCTGGTGCTGTTGTTGGTCAAGGTCCCGCCGCTGGTCGGCGTCGCGCTGGCGATCGGCGTCGGCCTGCTGGTCGGGCTGTGAGCCGATGGGCTGCCGGCTCGTCGCGGCGATGCTGGTTCGGTAGCGAGTCGCGTCCGCCAGCAGCGGCGGACAGACGGTCGAGGGCCGCCCGTCGACGGTGTTCCCGGCGAACTGCGACATCGCCCCCACCTGCTGGTTGAGATCGTGCGGGCAGTTCAACGCCGGCGGTCACGGCCGACCAAGCCGTACTCCGGTGACGACCACCGCGACGTATTCCATCGTGAAGCTGCCGCCGACCCCGTCGATGGCAGCACCGATGCCCGCCTGTAGCTCGGCCAGCGTGGCTGGCGGAAGTTGGCTGTGGCCACCAAAAGTGGCCAGCTGATCGAGCCACTCCGCCCGCGGGTAACGCCGTTCCCAGGCGAACTGCCATTGCTCGGACTCGCCGAACCCGCCCGCCTGCCGCATCCCGTCGGCCGCCTTGCTGAACGTGCCCGAGTACAGGACGAGACCGGGCACTGCCCGGTGATAGACCGGCTTGTCAGGAAGAACTTCGCGGTATACGGCCGAAAACGCCTCCGCCAGCCCGGCCGGGAGCTGGGAGACGTTCCAGAACAACGCAAGCCGGCCGCCGGGCCGCAACACCTGCGCCGCCTTGGCCGCGCCGGCGACCGGGTCCACCCAGTGCCAGGACTGCGCGGCGATCACCGCGTCGAACTCCCGCCCGCCCGACCGCCAGTCCTCGAACATCGCCACCTCAACCGCAAAACCGTTCTGGCGCGCCAGCTCGGCCATCCGCGCATCGGCGTCGATGCCGAGCACCTGGCAGCCGGCGGCCTGGAACTGGCGGGTCGCGATACCGGTCCCACAGCCGACGTCGAGCACGTCGTGGCCCGGGCTCTCGGCGACGATCCGGTCCACCAGGTCGGCGGGATAACTCGGCCGGGTCCGGTCGTAGCGTCCAGCATCCGCACCGAACGACTCCGCGACCTGCCGTTGTTGGTGCGGCTCGCTTCCGGAATCAGGTGGGCGCGCCGGTAAAGTGGGCATGTGCCCACGCTAGTGGGCACATGCCCACTCGTCAATCGGGCGGGCCGACCGAAAGAACGAGGGAACACGGTGCCAACCGGGGTGGCCATCCGCGACGTGCGGGAGCAACTGTTCGACGCCGCTGAGCGCATCCTGCTCCGGGACGGCCCGAACGCACTGACCAGCCGGGCCGTCACCACGGAGGCCGGCTGCGCGAAAGGTGTGCTGCACCGCCATTTTGCCGACTTCGACGCCTTCCTGGTCGAACTCGTGCAGGACCGCGTCCAGGGCATGAGCGCCCGGTCGGCATCCCTGCGCGCGGTCGCCGGCAGCGGCACTGTTGCCGACAACCTCACCGACGTGCTGATGGACCTGTTCGGGTCGGTCGCCCTGGCGATCGTCAGCCTGATCATCTTCCGGGACGAACTGCGTGCCCGGCTGCGCAAGGACCGGTCGACCGGCCTGCCCGTGCTGGCCGAGGCGGCGACGATGATCACCGAATATCTCGGCGCCGAGCGCGACCTGGGGCGCCTCGCCGCGGAGGCCGACGTGGAGACGATCGCGCTCAGCCTGATCGGCACCGGCCACCTGCTCTTCGCCGGCCGGGAGGGCGTGCCGCCGGAGATCGACGTGGTGCACAAGGTGGTCACCACGGTCATCGCGGGCGCCGCGGTGCCGGAGCCGCCGAACTGAACCTGTTCGCCGCCAGTCGTTGACATAGTCGTATAGCTAATGGTTATGTCGGTGTCGGGTGGTCGGTGTCGAGCGATGCCGGGTGCCGTCAGCTTCCAGCCGACAACAGGAAGAGGCTCGGCCATGGCAACGCAGGAACTTCGTTACGACGTCCACGTTTCCGACCTGGTGGACCTGCCGACACCGTCCCCGTTACAGCCGCCCGGCGGCGAGCCGCCGAGGTGGTCCCCGGTGTCCAGCACGCTGATCTACGGCCCCACCGAAGCAGTGCTCACCGATCCGCAGATCACCGTCGACCAGGCCGAACGGCTGGCCGAGTGGGTGCGGGGCTTCCGGCGGACGCTGCGGGCGGTCTACGTCACGCACGCGCACGGCGATCACTGGTATGGCGCGGCCACGCTGCTCGCGCACTTCCCGGACGCCGTCGTGTACGCGACCGAGGAGGTCATCGCCGAGATGCAGCGGACCACGCCGGACGGCCGGCCCAGCGCGCTGTCCGCGGACATCTTCCCCGGTCAGCTGTCGGCCACCCCGGTGGTCGCCCAACCGGTCCCGGCCGGCGGCCTGACCGTGGACGGGCACGCGCTGCACGCGATCGACGTCGGTCACAGCGACACCGACAACTCCAGCGTGCTGCACGCTCCCTCGATCGGCCTGGTGGTCGCGGGCGACGTGATCTACAACAACGTGCACCAGTTCGTCGGGGAGTCCGCCGATGGTGGCCTCGCGGCCTGGCTGGCGGCGATCGACGTGGTGGAGTCGCTCGATCCGCGGTTCGTGGTCGCCGGGCACAAGGACAAGACCCGCGCGGACGACCCGTCGATCATTGCCGAGACCCGCGACTACCTTGTCGCGATGGCGAAGATCCTGGGCGACCAGCCGACGCGCGCCGAGTTCTTCCGCCGGGTGCTCGCCGAATACCCGGGCAGGCTCAACCCGACCTCCGTCTGGCTCTCGGCGGTCCGCCTGCTCCCGGCGTAGCGGTCGGGAGTCTGCTGACCTGGTCAGGAAGGTGGCCGGGCCGGCAGCGTGCGTGCCACCGGCCCGGCTCCCGCTCACTCGCGACCGGAGGACACGAAGTTCGGGCCGTCCCAGCGTGCCCCGATGACCTGCTCGGCGATCGGTTCGAGGGTGGCGAGTTCGGCTTCGTCCAGCGACAGGGTCACGGCAGCCACGTTCTCCTCGACGCGGGTGCGGCTGCGGGTGCCGGGGATGGGCACGACCGCGGTCTGCCAGACGCCGGCGCGGTGGTGCAGCCAGGCGAGCGCGACCTGGGCGACGGTCGCGTCGTGGGCGGCCGCGATCGTGCGCAGCGGTGCCAACAGTGCGGCGTTGGCCTCGGCGTTCGCGCCCTGGAAGCGGGTCATCGTGTTGCGCACGTCGTTGGTGGCCCGCGCATCCACCGACGTCGCGCCGGTCAGCAGACCACGACCCAGCGGCGCGTAGGGCACGAGCGCGATGCCCAGCCGGGCGGCCATCGGCACGACCTGCCGTTCGATGTCGCGGCTGAACAACGACCATTCCGACTGGACGGCGGCGATCGGATGGACCGCGTGCGCCGCGCTCAGTTCGGCCGCGGTGACCTCGCTCAGTCCCAGATGACGGACCTTGCCGGCGGCCACGAGCTCGGCCATCGTGCCGACCGTGTCCTCGATCGGCACCCGGGGGTCGCGGCGGTGCATGTAGTACAGGTCGATCTGGTCGATCCGGAGGCGACTCAGGCTCTCCTCGACGCAGCGGCGGATGTAGTCCGCGTCGTTGCGCACGAACAACGTGCCGTCCGGGTCATGGCCGATGCCGAACTTCGTCGCGATCACCAGCTCGGCCCGGTGCGTGGCGACGAACGGCGCCAGGAACCGCTCGTTGTCGCCGTCGCCGTAGGAGTGGGCTGTGTCGAACAGCGTGACGCCCAGCTCGGCGGCGTGTTCCAGGGTGGCGCGGGCCTCGTCGCGGTCGGTGGGTCCGTAGCCGATGCTGATGCCCATGGCCCCGAAACCCTGGCCGCTCACGATCGGGCCGTCGGTACCGAGTTGCGCCTGCGGAAGTGTGCTCATGGCGGGGTCCTCGACTCCAGTTAAGTGGACGGTGCGTCCGCTTCTGACTATAGATGGACGCACCGTCCGTTTGTCAAGTACCATCACCCGGTGAGCACAAGTACGCCGCGAACACCCCGGGCCGACTCGCGTCGGAACTTCTCGTCCGTTCTGACGGCGGCCAGATCGGTCTTCGCGGCCGAGGGCATCGACGCGCCGCTGGAGGACATCGCCAAGGCGGCCGGCGTCGGCAAGGGCACGCTCTACCGCCACTTCGCGACCCGGGAGCACCTGCTCGCGGCGGTGCTGGCCGACCGGTGGGCCACGCTCGGCGAGCTGGCCGCCGAACTCGACGCCGGGCTGCCGGCCCCCCCGTCGCCCGACGAACTGCGGGCGGCGATCCGGACCTGGGTCAGCGCCTACGTCAACAGTGGCCACGAGTACCCCGGCTCCGGCGCGGGGATCGCCGCCCGGCTGGCCGCGGAGTCCGAGCCGGTCACCGACGCCTGCTCGCTGATGCGCAAGAACTTCCAACAGCTGTTGGGGCGCGGCTACGACGCCGGGGTCACCCGGACGGACATCGACGCCCAGGAGGTGCTGATCCTGATCAGTGCCGTGACGGGCGCCGCGCGGACCTCACCGGTACCGCAGGCCGCCACCCGGGAGTCCCGCTTCGTCGATGTCGTGCTCGCCGGGATCGAGCCGGCCTGATCTCCGGGATGCCGGAAAGGCCGGTTTTCGAACCGGGGTGAACCGTCGGTGCCGGTCTGCTCGTCCTGAACGGTATGACCATGCACGAGGGCCGCACCCGACCCGTGCGCGTCGCCGTCCACACGTTCGCGCCACTGACCGCGGCCGGGATCGCCGGCCTGCTCGGTACGAATGACCAACTCGCCGTGGTGGCGGTGGACCGGGCGCCGCTGCCGGACGCGGCGATCGTGGTCGCCGAACGCGGTGTCCCCGGGCTGCTGGGCCATCTGCGCCGACTCGTGGCCCGGGGTTCGGTGCCCGTCGTGCTGGTGACCGACACCCTGGACGCGACGGACGCGGCGACCGCGATCCAGTGCCGGGTACGGGCGATCCTGCAGCGCAACGGCCTGACCGGCGACCAACTCGTCGACAGCGTGCTGGCCGTCGCGCAGGGCGGCGCGGTGCTGCCGCCGGCCGTGCTGGGCCGGGTGCTGGACCGCCTGATCCAGGCCCGGCCGGAGTCGGTGGAACCGTCGGGCTCCGCCGGCCTCACCGGGCGTGAGCTCGACGTGCTCCGGCTGGTCGCCGACGGGCAGGAGACCAAGGCCATCGGGGAGAAACTCGGCTGGTCGGAACGCGCGGTCACCGAGGTGATCCGTGGCCTGATGCGCCGCCATGAACTGCGCAACCGAACTCACGCCGTCGCGTACGCGCTGCGGGCCGGCGCGATCTGACCAGCGGTCGGAATTCAGGGGGAAACGATGGACCGGATGCTGACCGCGGTGTGGTCGCGTGATCCGTTGACGGCGGAGGGAATCCGGGTGCTGCTGCGGTCGGTGGCGGACATCGAACCGGTGACGTTCGACCGGATCGAGGACGCCCGGGTGGCCGTCATCGCGGACGTCGCGCTGACCGCCTACGCGAACGCCGTGCTGGAACGAGCCGCCGCGTCCACGGCCAGGGTGTTGCTCGTCGTCGACGAACTGACCGACGTCGAGCCGACCGCGCTGGCAGCCGGCCGGGTGGTCGGTGTGCTGTGCCGGCTCACCCTGGACGGTGCGACGTTGACCGGCGCGGTCCGGGCCGCGACGGTCGCCGAACCGGTCAACTGGAAGAATCTCTTGCGGTCAAAGGAAAATCACCACACCACCCGAGTCGCGCTCGGCCCGCGTGAGCGGGAGCTGCTCACCCTGTTCGCGGCCGGGCTGAGCACCGCCGAGGCGGCCCGGGAGTTCGCCTGTTCGGAGCGGTCGGTGAAGAACATGGTGCGGCGCCTGGTGGATCGCCTCGGCGTGCGCAACCGTACCCACGCCGTGGCGTTCGCCATCCAGCACAGCCTGATCTGACCCTTCCAGGAGTGCCCTGTCGAGCCAGGAGGACGTGGTTCAGACCGTTGTGCGGGCGTCGTCGCGGACGACCGACAGAGCGGTGTCGCGGTGTGCGTCATGTTCGGCGAGGCGGCTGATGAGCGCCGCCCGGATGTCGTGGTAGGTGTCGGCGCCCAGCGGCAGCCGTAGCGGAACCGCGCCGCTGTCGACGAGTTCGATCATCGCCGTCGCGATCTTGTCCGGGTCGTTGACCAGCTCCATCGTGCCGCTCGTGACGGCTCGGCGCATGTCGCCGGCCGGTCCGCTGTCGTACTCCGGCATGATCGGCGCGGTGGTCAGGGCGCCACCGAACCCGGTCGGGGTCGCGCCCGGCTCGACGATGGTCAGGCCGATACCGAACGGCTCGATCTCTCGCGCGGCGGTCTCGCAGAATCCTTCGATGCCCCACTTCGACGCGTGGTAGTAGGCGAAGTTCGGATAGGTCGCCTGACCGCCCGCGGTGGACACCTGCAGGATTCGGCCGTGTCCCTGGGCGCGGAGGTGGGGGAGCGCGGCGCGGATCACCTTGATCGAACCGAGCAGATTCGTCTCGATCACCTGCCGGACCTGCTCGTCGGTGGCCTCCTCGACCGAGGCGAACACGCCGAAGCCGGCGTTGTTGACGATCACGTCGATGGTGCCGAGTGCGGTGAACGCCTCGGCCACCACGCGCTGGACCTGGTCGGCGTCGGTCACGTCGAGCTGGGCCACCCAGAGCCGGTCGCCGTGGACGGCGCGCAGGTCATCGAGGGCCGCCGGCCGGCGCAGGGTGGCGGCGACCCGATCGCCGCGGTCGAGCAGTTGTTCGGTCAGCCGCCGACCGAAACCCGAGGACGTTCCGGTGATGAACCACGTTGTGGGCATTGTGTTTTCCTTCCGTCGTTGGGTCGTTGCCGACGGTAGAACCTAGAGCCGACTCGAAGTCAAACTCCTATACTAACGAGATGACCGCACAGAGGACGATGTTGAGCATTGGCGAGGTCAGCGAGCTGACCGGCCTGTCGACGCACACGTTGCGGTTCTACGAGCAGGAAGGTTTGTTCGTCGAACCGGTGCGGCGCACGTCGGCGGGCCGCCGCGAGTTCGACGAACAGGAGGTCGGCTGGCTGCGGGTCTGCACGAAGCTGCGCTCCTCGGGAATGTCCCTTCCCGATATTCGTCGGTACGTGGAACTCGTCCGGGAAGGATCTGGCAACGAGGCCGAGCGCTTCGAGTTGCTGCGTCAGCACGAGGCGAAGGTTACGCAGCAGGTCGCCGATCTCCAGGAGGCGCTGGACGTCATCAAGGCGAAGGTTTCGCTGTACGCGGAACATCTCGC
Source organism: Pseudonocardiaceae bacterium (assembly GCA_036268615.1). Lineage (GTDB taxonomy): Bacteria > Actinomycetota > Actinomycetes > Mycobacteriales > Pseudonocardiaceae > DATATV01. The sequence continues at coordinate 1,530 of DATATV010000004.1, read as the reverse complement.
CGCCGGCTCGGCCGACACGTTGTGGCGTAACGGTCCTACCTGCGCGCCGGTCGTCCCGGACGCCTGATCGGCAGCGAATCGGAATCTCGCGACTCTTTCGAAATTAAAGTATTTGTGCTATGATGCGCTTTAGTGTGAATGTGATTCTGCTAACGTCCTGGGCATGGCAATCGCGGCTCGTCCACTGTCCTATCGCGACCTCGACACCCCGCTCGTCGGTCTTCTCCACCGGGATGAGGCGAAGTCCGGTCCGCAGCCGGGAATCCTGCTCATTCACGGCGGCGCCGGCCTCGATGAGCACGCACGGGACCAGGCACGCCGCTACGCTGAACTCGGCTACACCGTGCTCGCCTGCGATATGTACGGCGACGGCGTCGCGGGCGACCGCGACCGGATCATGGCGTGTGTCACCGCCTTTCGGGACGACCCGGCACTGCTGGCCCGCCGGGGCGCGGCCGGCCTGACCGCGCTGTCCGACTGTCCGGAAGTCGGCGGGTCGATCGCCGCCATCGGTTTCTGCTTCGGCGGTATGGCCGCGCTCACGCTGGCCCGATCCGGTGCCGACCTGGCCGGGGCGGTGAGCATCCACGGCAGCCTCGCGACCACCGCGCCGGCGGAACCGGACGCGGTCACCGCGAAGATTCTCGTCTGCCACGGCGCCCTGGACCCGCACGTCCCGATGACCGACGTCACCGCCTTCACCGAGGAGATGACGCGTGCCGGTGCCGACTGGCAGCTGATCGTCTACGGCCGGGCGATGCACGGCTTCACCCACCAGCACGCGGTAGCCGGTGACCTGCCCGGCGTTGCCTACGAACCGGTCACCGACGAGCGGTCGTTCGCTGCCACGGGCGCGTTCCTGGCCGAAATTCTGGTAGCGTGACGACTCTCGTGACGGACCGGAGGAGGTGAGACCCATTACCGCTGTAGTTGGTTGGGTGCTCCCTCCGGCAGGACCGCGCGGCTGAGCTGACGCGGGTGGCCGCGGGAGCGCCGAGAAGGCGTCCCGAAAGGCACTGAATCAATGCGTTTCATCTCGACGACGACCTCGAACGGCGTCGCGGAACAACTGTTCACTCTCGACGACATCACCGGCGTGCTCTGGTCGCCCGCCGGGGTCACCGGCAGCCGACCCCTGGTGCTGCTGTGCCACGGCGGCGGCCAGCACAAGAAGGCCCCTGGGGTGCTGGCGCGGGCGCACCGCTACGTGACCGCCTGCGGCTTCGTCGCGGCGGCGATCGACCTGCCGGGCCATGGCGAGCGGCCGCGAACCGAGCAGGAGGAGCAACTGCGGACGGCCATCCAGCAGGGACTGGTCGCCGGGAAGCCGAACGGCCCGGACATCGCCAGGTACAACGCCCAGTGCGCGGCCCGGGCCGTTCCGGAGTGGCGGGCCACCCTGGACGCGCTGCAGAAGTCGGACCGCGTCGGTGTGGACGGGCCGGTCGGCTTCCACGGCATGTCGCTGGGCAGCGCGGTGGGCTTGCCGCTCGTCGCGGCCGAGCCGAGGATCACCGCCGCCGTGCTCGG
>DATATV010000003.1:0-50442 GCA_036268615.1 Pseudonocardiaceae bacterium | reverse complement strand
CGACGCGGCGGCCGCGGGCCACGACGGCGCCAACGCCGACAGCAACGGCTGGACCGGGGCGTTCACCAGCACCGGCAGCGCCGCGGGCGTGGTCCGCATCGACGCCAGCACCGGGCAGTGGATCAGCAACAACTGACACTTCGGCGACCTGGCCCACCGGCCCGCATCCGACCCCGGGTGCGGGCCGGTGGGCTGTCGGTGGGTTGTTGGTGGGTTGTCCCGGTGTGGGACATCACAGCGCTTTTCCGATTCATCCGTGCGTCGGTGTGCACTGTCGGCCAGGAGGGTGCCAATTGTGCCCGGCGGTCGAGTGCTTAATCGATAACTTGATTGTTCTTGTGAGAGAAACGACAGGTTTGGGCTCGGCGAACCGAAGGGTGTCCGGTTAACCTCGGTAGATCCCACCAACTTCCCTCGTCCGTCTAACCCACGGGCGGGGTGAAGCCATTTCTTCAGGAGACGAGGCGAGATGACCGCAGCGCCGGATACGAAGGTCACATCGGAGGCCGGCATCGCCGGTCTCGACCATGCGCCAACCGGTCACGCCCGGCTGCTGGCCTGGGTCCGTGAGGTCGCCGAGCTGACCACGCCCGATCAGGTCGTCTGGGTGGACGGCTCCGCGGACGAATGGAACCGGATCACCGAAAAGCTTGTCGCGGCGGGCACCTTTGTCCCCCTTGCGAAGAAAGAGAATTCGTTCTGGGCGGCCTCGGATCCCGATGACGTGGCCCGGGTCGAGGAGCGCACCTTCATCTGCTCGGTGGACCCGGCCGACGCGGGCCCGACCAACAACTGGTTGGACCCGGCCGAGATGAAATCCATCATGACCGAGCTGTACCGCGGCTGTATGCGCGGCCGGACGATGTATGTCATCCCGTTCTGCATGGGCCCGCTGGAGGCCGACCGCCCGATGCTGGGCGTCGAGCTGACCGACTCCGAGTACGTGGTCGCCTCGATGCACGTGATGACCCGCGCGGGCGACAAGGCGCTGGCCAAGTTCACCACCCCCGACGGGCGGGACGCGGACTTCGTGCCCTGCCTGCACTCGGTGGGGGCGCCGCTGGAGCCCGGCCAGCAGGACGTGCCGTGGCCGTGCAACGAAACCAAGTACATCACCCAGTTCCCCGAGGAGCGGGCGATCTGGAGCTACGGCTCGGGTTACGGCGGCAACGCACTGCTGGGCAAGAAGTGCTACTCGCTGCGGATCGCCTCGGCGATCGGCAAGGACGAGGGCTGGCTCGCCGAGCACATGCTGATCCTGAAGCTGATCTCGCCGGAGGAGAAAGTCTACTACGTGGCCGCGGCGTTCCCGTCGGCCTGTGGCAAGACGAACCTGGCAATGCTCGAACCGACCATCCCGGGCTGGAAGGTGCAGACGCTGGGCGACGACATCGCCTGGATGCGCTTCGGTGCGGATGGCCGGCTGTACGCGGTGAACCCGGAGAACGGCTTCTTCGGCGTCGCGCCGGGCACCGACTGGCACACCAACCCCAACGCGATGCGCACCATCGAGCGGGGCAACAGCGTGTTCACCAACGTCGCCCTCACCGACGACGGGGATGTCTGGTGGGAGGGCATGGGTGAGCCGCCGGCGCACCTGACCTCGTGGAAGAAGCGGGACTGGACGCCGGAGTCCGACGAGCCGGCCGCGCACCCCAACTCGCGCTACTGCACGCCGATGTCGCAGTGCCCGATCATCGCGCCGGAGTTCGACGACCCCCAGGGCGTGCCGATCTCGGCGATCTTCTTCGGTGGCCGCCGGGCCACCACGATCCCGCTGGTGGCCGAGTCGCGGGACTGGCAGCACGGGGTGTTCATGGGCGCGACGCTGTCCAGCGAGACGACCGCCGCGGCCAAGGGCAAGGTCGGCGTGGTGCGCCGCGACCCGATGGCGATGCTGCCGTTCATCGGCTACAACGCGGGCGACTACTTCCAGCACTGGATCGACACCGGCAAGAGCGCCGACGCGACCAAGCTGCCGAAGATCTTCTACGTGAACTGGTTCCGCCGGGGCGACGACAAGCGCTTCCTGTGGCCGGGATTCGGCGAGAACTCGCGGGTGCTCAAGTGGGCGATCGAGCGGCTGGAGGGCAAGGCCGCCGCCGTGGAGACGCCGATCGGCTGGGTGCCGACCGCGGCCGACCTGGACACCGACGGTCTCACCGACAGCGCCGCCGACATCACCGAGGCGCTGCGGGTCGACGCCGACGAGTGGCGCGCGGAGCTGCCGCTGATCGAGGAGTGGTTCGACAAGATCGGCGACACGGTGCCGACCTCGCTGCGCGACGAACTCGCGGCGCTGCGGCAGCGACTCGGCTGAGTCCTGCCCGCTGAAGCACTACGGCCACCTCCTTGTCCGACACGTGCCCCTGCTCACCTAGGGTCACTGGACAAGGAGGTGGCCTTTTTGTCCCAGCCCATGCCCCCACACCCGGTCGATCCGACCTCCGACGAAGCAGCCGACCAGGCGGCTGATCCGGTGTCCGGTCGGCGCACCGTGGTGAGCTTCGTGCAGCGCGGCGGCCGGATGACCGTCGGGCAGCAGCGTGCCTGGGACACCCACTGGGCTCGGCTGGGCCGGGAGGTCGACGAGTTGCCGGCGGGCCCGATCGAGCTGGCCGGCTGGTTCGGCCGGTCCGCGCCGGTGCTGCTGGAGATCGGCTCGGGCATGGGCGAGACGACCTCGCAGCTGGCCGCGGCCGCCCCGGAACTCAACTATCTGGCCGTCGAGGTCTACCCGCCCGGACTGGGCCAGCTGATGCTGCGCGCCGAGGCGCTGGGGGTGACCAACCTGCGGCTGCTGCGCGGCGACGCGGTGGTGCTGCTCACCGAGCACCTCGCGGCCGGTTCGCTGGCCGGCGCGCGGGTGTTCTTCCCCGACCCGTGGCCCAAGACGCGCCACCACAAGCGCAGGCTGATCCAGCCCGACCTGGTCGCGCTGCTGGCCGACCGGCTGGCCGTGGGCGCCACCCTGCATCTGGCCACCGACTGGGCGAACTACGCCGAGCAGATGCTCGCGGTCTGCTCGGCCGAGCCGCTGCTGCGCAACCGGTACGCCGGGGAGCCCGGCGGCTGGGCGCCGCGGCCGGACTGGCGGCCGGTGACCAAGTTCGAGAACCGGGCCCGGGAAGAGGGCCGGACCAGCGTCGACCTGATCTTCGAACGGGTCGGCCCGGTCGGCGGCTAACTCGAACGAGGGACACGGGCCGCCGACAGGGTGACTTTGGGTCGGAGCGTCACTCGGTCGGGCGAGGGTCGACCGGCCACCACATTGACTCGTCTGGCAGTGACGGGTGAGCACCTCCGGCCGGTAAGTTCGCGGTCCGTGACCGCCGCACGTGCTGACTTCGCGACCACCGAACCCGCCCCGCCGGCCGCCGACCGGCCTTCGGACCGGCCTTCGGACACAGCCACGCACACTGCCTCGGACACGACGGCTCCACTCACCCGGATCGGCGGTATGCCCGATCGGGTGACGCCGCCGCCGGTCGATCCGCGGGCCGCCGAGGACTTCGTCCGGATGTTCCACGACGCCCACCCCGAGGCCGGCTCGACGAGCGCGCGACTGGCCGAGGTGCGCGGCGAGATCGCCGAGAGCGGCAGCTACCGGCACACCGCCGAGGAGCTCGCCTACGGCGCCCGGGTCGCGTTGCGCGACTCGGGCTGGTGCACCAGCGGGGTGCCGTGGCGCCAGCTGAAGGTGCGTGACCTGCGTGGCCTGCGCAACGCCGCCGCGGTCGCCGCCGAGTGCGTGTCACACCTGCGCCAGGCCACCGGCAGTGGCGCGATCCGGCCGCTGGTCACGGTGTTCGCCCCCGATCTGCCGGGTTCGCCCGGCCCGTGCGTGTGGAACGACCAGTTGGTCCGCTACGCCGGTTACCGCACCGGCAACAGCACGATCGGCGACCGGCGGTTCGTCGGCTTCACCGAGACGGTGCGCCGGATGGGCTGGCCGCAGCCCTCGCCGCGCGGCCGGTTCGACCGGCTGCCGCTGGTGGTGCAGACCGCGCACGAGGGACCCCGGTTCTTCGAGGTGCCCGCCGACGTGGTCGGTGAGGTACCGCTGACCCACCCGGAGCTGCCCTGGTTGGCCGAACTGGGGCTGCGCTGGCCCGCGGTGCCGGTGATCAGCAACATGCGGCTGACCATCGGCGGGGTGAGCTACCCGGCGGCGCCGTTCAACAGCTGGCACGTGGGCACCGAGATCGGCACCCGCAGCCTGGCCGACGAGGGCGGCTACGGCGTGGCCCGGGAGGTCGCCGACCGGCTGGGGCTGGACACGTCCACCGAGCGCACGCTGTGGCGTGACCGGGCGGTGGTGGAGCTCAACCGGGCGGTGCTGCACTCCTTCGACGCGGCCGGGGTGACCATCACCGACCACCACACCGAGGCCGCGCACCGGCTGGCCTGGCTGCGGTCCCGGCAGCGGCCGGCCGCGCACCGGCCGGTGTTCCGACTGGACGCCGGGCGCGCCGAACTGGCCCGCAACGGGCCGCCGCCGGCCGGCTGAGCACGTTCGGCGAGCGGGTTGCGGGGACCGGCCGCATAGTGGACGAGTGCTCATCCGCGACGCGTTGGTGCTGGTCGGATGCCTCGCCGTACTCGGGTTGACCGGGGAAGCCGCGGCGGGGGTGCTCACCACGGCCAGCGTGTCACCCATCCAGGCGACACGGACGAGTGTGCGGGTGAGCAGCGACGACGTGGGCGGCATGGCGAAGCTGGCATTGCTCGCGCCGATCCGGCTCAGCTCGGGCGGCTCGACCCGGCTGCTGCCGGCCGGCACCCAGTTCGGCGTGGGCAGCTCTGAGCTGGCCGCGGCCACCGCGAGCGGGCCGCCCGGACCGGTGGGCACGGTCGTGCCGGTCAACCAGACGCTCACCTGCGACCTGCTGATCGGCTGGTCGCAGGGGCAGCCGGTGATCGACGTGGAGCGCTGCGCGCCGCCGCTGCCCAGCCAGTAGCCGCACGTCCCGCGCGGCCGGCGGTGCGGCAGGATCGGGCCATGACCCGCGCGCGACGCTTCCATGCCCCGGTGATCCTGCCCTGCGACGAGGCGTGCTCGGTGCTCCGCGACGCCGTGCTGGACGTGACCGAGGACGGCCGGATCGGCTATGTCGGACCGGCAGCGGATGCGCCCGCGGCGACCGGGCCGGTGCGCCGGCTGGAGGGAATCCTGTTGCCCGGCTTGGTGAACACCCACGCGCACAGCCCGATGACGCTGTTTCGCGGCTGGGGCGGGGACCTGCCGCTGCTGCGCTGGCTCAACGAGGTGATCTGGCCGGCGGAGGCGCGGCTGCGGCCGACCGACGTGCGCGCCGGCATGTTGTTGGGCTGCGTGGAGATGCTCCGCGCCGGGGTGACCACCAGCGCGGAGATGTACTTCCACGGCGAGGAGGTCGTCGACGCGGTGCTCGCGGCCGGGTCGCGGGTGGTCTTCGGGGCGCCGCTGCTCGACCTGCCGGGCCTGGACTGGCGGCAGACGCTACGTGACATCGACAAGTGGATCGACGCGGACGGGCTGCGGTTCGGGCCGGCGGACCGGATCGAACTGGCCTACGGCCCGCACTCGGCGTACATGCTCACGCCCGACGCGCTGGTGGCGATCGCCGGGTCGGCCCGGGACCGGGCCGCGCTGCTGCACATCCACGTGGCCGAGTCGGCCGACGAGGACCGCGCGCAGCGCGAGCGGTACGGCTCGGTGCCCCGGATGCTCGCCGAGCTGGGTGTGCTGGGCGGCCGGGTGCTCGCCGCGCACGCGGTCCAACTGTCCACCGAGGACATCGCGGTGTTCGCCGGCGCGGGTGTCGGGGTCGCGCACTGCCCGGGTTCCAACGCCAAACTCGCCTCCGGCATCGCGCCGCTAACGCAGCTGCGCCGGGCCGGGGTCGCGGTCGGCCTCGGCACCGATGGCCCGGCCAGCAACGATGCCCTTGACCTGTGGGCGGATCTGCGGCTCGCCGCCCGGCTAGCCCGACTGTCTACTCAGGACGCCACGGCGGTGACCGCGGCCGACGCGCTGCTGCTGGCCACCCGGGGCGGCGCGGACGCGCTGGGGCGCGCGGACATCGGCGCGCTGGAAACGGGTCGCTGGGCGGATCTGGTGTCGGTGACCGTGGACGACCCGGCGTTCGTCGGCGGCCTGGCCGTGCCCGACCCGGAGCTGCTGGCCAACCTGGTGTGGGCGGCCGGTTCCCGGCAGGTGCGCGAGGTGTGGGTGGGCGGCGACCAGGTGCTCGCCGACGGCGAACCGACGCTGGTGGACCGGGCGCAGGCCCAGGCCGGTGCCCGCGCGGCCAGCCTGCGGCTACGGCACTGACGGCCGCGGCACGACGGCCGCGGCACTGACGGCCGCGGCACTGACGGCTCAGCCGCGGGCGGCTGCGGCGGTGGGGCGGAGCACGAGTTCGGGCAGCTGGGCGTCGGCCGGGGCGGCGACCGCGAAGGCGATCGACTCGGCGACCGACTCGGGGCGCAGGTAGCGGTCGGGTTCGAACTCGCCGCCCTCGGTCGCGCGGACCTGCCGCTGCATGTCGGTCGCGGTGCGGCCGGGGAACACCGAGGTCACCCGCACACCGGCGGCCTCCTCCTCGGCCCGCAGCACGTCGGCGTAGGCGCGCAGCGCGAACTTGCTCGCCGCGTAGGCGCCCCAGCCCGCGGCGGCCCGCAGGCCCTGCCCGGAGTTGACCAGCACGACCCGGCCGTGCGCGGCGCGCAGCGCGGGCAGCAGCAGCCTGGTCAGCTCGGCGACCGCGATCACGTTGAGTTCCATCGTCGCGCGCCACACCGCCAGCGACGTGTCCGGCAGCGGGCCGAGGTCGGCCAGGCCGGCGCTGTGCACGAGCACGTCCAGCCGGTCGATCCGCTCGACGGCCGCGCCGAAGGTCTCCGGCTTCGCCAGGTCGACCGGCCACGGCCGCGCGCCGGGCAGTTCCGCGGCGAGGGCGCCGAGCGCGGCCGCGTCCCGGCCGCCGAGCAGCAGGTCGTGGCCGCGGGCGAGGGATCGGGCGGTGGCGGCGCCGATGCCCCGGGACGCACCGGTGATCAACGCGAGCGGCCGAGTCGTCATGGTCGACACCATAACGACGGACCGGCCGGCGGGAGCGTCAACTCCCACCGGCCGGTCCGCGGTGTGGCTCAGCCCTCCAGCTCACCCGTGATGAACCGCTCCACCGCGTCGTACGCCTCGGAGTCGGAGTACTGCTCCGGCGGCGACTTCATGAAGTAGGAGGAGGCCGACAGCACCGGGCCGGCCAGGCCGCGGTCCAGCGCGATCTTCGCGGCGCGCACGGCGTCGATGATCACGCCGGCCGAGTTGGGCGAGTCCCAGACCTCCAGCTTGTACTCCAGCGCCAGCGGCACGTCACCGAACGCGCGGCCCTCCAGCCGGACGTAGGCCCACTTGCGGTCGTCCAGCCACGGCACGTAGTCCGACGGTCCGATGTGGACATCCGCCTTGCGCATCTCGTGCGGGATCTGCGAGGTGACCGACTGCGTCTTGGAGATCTTCTTGGACTGCAGGCGCTTGCGCTCCAGCATGTTCATGAAGTCCATGTTGCCGCCGAAGTTGAGCTGGTAGGTGCGCAGCAACTCCACCCCGCGGTCCTCGAACAGCTTGGCCATCACCCGGTGGGTGATGGTCGCGCCGACCTGGGACTTGATGTCGTCACCGATGATCGGCAGCCCGGCCGCGCGGAACTTCTCCGCCCACACCGGGTCGGAGGCGATGAACACCGGCAGCGCGTTGACGAAGGCGACCTTCGCGTCGATCGCGCACTGTGCGTAGAACCGGTCGGCCTCCTCTGAACCCACCGGCAGGTAGGACACGAGCACGTCCACCTCGGCGGCCCTGAGCGCGGCCACCACGTCCACCGGCTGCTCGTCGGACTCGGTGATCACGTCGGTGTAGAACTCGCCGAGGCCGTCGAAGGTGTGCCCGCGCTGGACGGTCACCCCGGTCGGCGGCACGTCGCAGATCTTGATCGTGTTGTTCTCGCTGGCCACGATCGCCTCGGACAGGTCGCGGCCGACCTTTTTGGCGTCCACGTCGAACGCGGCGACGAACTGCACGTCGCGCACGTGGTAGTCACCGAACTCCACGTGCATCAGGCCCGGCACCCGGTCACTGGGGTCGGCGTCGTGGTAGTAGTGCACACCCTGCACCAGGGATGCGGCGCAGTTGCCGACTCCGACTACGGCCACCCGAACACTACGGCGTGGTTCGCCCATGCCAGGTCCTCCTCATTCAGTCAGGTGAAACGTGCTCCCCGCAACCCCGGCGCCGAGCCGCCCGGCCGGGCGGATCAGTTGTCGTCCCCGAGTTGCTCGGCTCGTTCGTGTTCGATCAGCTCGTTCAGCCAGCGCACCTCGCGCTCGCTGGACTCAAGGCCCATCCGGTGCAGTTCCCGGGTGTAGCGGTCGATCTGTTCGCCGGCCCTGGCCAGCGACGCCCGCATGCCCTCCCGGCGCTCCTCGACCTTGCGTCGGCGGCCCTCCAGGATGCGCATCCTGACCTCGGCCGACGTCCGGGAGAAGAACGCCATGTGCACCCCGAAACCGTCGTCGTCCCAGGTCTGCGGGCCACCGTCGGCCAGCAGCACGGCGAACTTCTCCTTACCTTCCGCGGTGAGCTTGTAGACCCGTTTCGCCCGGCGACCCCATGACCTCGTCGTCACACGCTCGTCGGCCGGCGGTTCGGTCAGCTCCTCGGCGATCAGGCCGGCCCGCTGCAACCGCCGCAACGCGGGGTACAGCGACCCGAACGAGAACGCCCGGAACGCGCCGAGCAGATCGGCCAGCCGTTTCCGGAGCTCGTACCCGTGCATCGGCGCTTCGTGCAACAGGCCGAGGATCGCGAACTCGACCACGAGTCACCTCCGCTCCGGTCGATCTGTCGTTTCACTATATCGGTCCGATACATCTGCCGACCAGATCAGCGATTGCGATGTGGCGATCGCCACCGTTTCTTGCGTGTTTGACCAGGTCGGACGACTGGCGAGCAACGAGGCTGACCCGAACGGCTCAGCGTGGCACGCGGTTGGGCACGTACCCTGTTGGGCGTGCGGAACCAACGGCAGGTGGTGGACTACGCGTTGCAGCGCCGAGCGCTGCTCGCGGAGGTCTACTCCGGCCGCGTCGGGACGATGGAGGTCTGCGACGCGAGCCCCTACCTGCTGCGCGCGGCCAAGTTCCACGGGCAGCCCGCCGAGGCGACCTGCCCGGTCTGTCGCAAGGAGCCGCTCACCCTGGTGTCCTGGGTGTACGGCGATGAGTTGAAGCACATCTCCGGTTCGGCGCGCACCGCTGACGAACTCTCCCGGATGTCGACCATGTTCGCCGAGTTCCGGGTTTACGTCGTCGAAGTTTGCCGCACATGTTCGTGGAACCACCTGGTGCAGTCATACGTCCTGGGAACAGGTGACGTGGATACTCATGGTCCACGACGGAGGACGGCATCGGAGTGAGGTGGACGCGTGGTCCGGGTCCAGCAGGACCGACCGCTTGACGACCACCGAACGCCACATCAGGAAGATGTGGCTATGTGGGAGGCCCTTTCGTGAACGACCATCGTGACGATCCGCCACGCGGTGGAGCGCCCCAGTGGCCATCATCGGCCGAGAACCAGTGGCCGACCGGCGACGAGGCCGCGGGCGCTCGCCCGCAGGCCGGCCGGCCTGCGCCCGGTGACCGGCCCAACAACCCGAACGCGACCCAGCGGGTTCCCGGCAACGGTGAACAGCGACGCGCGGAGCCTCGTCGGGTCGAGCCGCGCGGTGGTGCGCCCAGAGGCGGTGACCCGCGCCGCGGCGGACCCAACGGGGCGCCGGGAGCCGGCCCGAACGGTGGGGCGACCCGCCGGGTGCCACCCGCCGGCCCCAACGGGGCGCCCGGTGCCGGCCCCCGGGACCAGCCGCTGCGGTCGGGTGCGCCCGGCCGGCCGCCGATGCGCGGCGGCCCGAACGGTGCGCCCAACGGCGGTCCGCGCCGCCCCGGTGGCCGACCTGTGCCCGGGGACATCCCCACCGACCTGCTGCCGCCGGTGTCCGAGCCGGAGTTCGCGCCCGAACCCGCGCTGCTGACCCACCGCGACGACGACTACGCCTTCGAGCCCGGCCCGCCGGACGGCGGGGACACCGGCATGGGTGCGCCGATCGAGGACGAGGCCGACCTCAAGCTGCTGCGCCGCAAGAAGATCTGGCGGCGGGTGCGGCGCACGGGTTATGTCGTGATCGCCCTGTTGATCCTCGGCCCGATCGCCACCTTCTTCGTCATGTACCAGTTCGCCACCGTGCCCGACCCGAACGCGGTGGCCGCGGTGCAGAACCAGCCGGTGACGATCTACTACGCCGACGGCAGCGTGATGACCACGCTGGACGACGGGGCGCGCACGTTCATCCAGCCCAACGCGATCCCGCCGGCGATCCAGAAGGCGGCCGAGGCGGCCGAGGACGAGCACTTCGAGACCAACGCGGGCTTCGACATCGCCGCGATCCTGCGCTCGGCCCGCAACCAGCTCGGCGGCGGCGTCGGCGGCGGCTCGACCATCACCCAGGAGTACATCAAGGTCGCCACCGGCAACAACCAGCACTCGCTGACCCGAAAGGTCAACGAGGTGGTCGAGGCGTACAAGATGAACAACACGTACTCCAAGAGCCAGGTGTTGGCCGCCTACCTCAACACGGTGTATTTCGGCCGCGGTGCCTACGGCATCAGCTCGGCGGCGCAGATCTACTTCAACACCACACCGGACAAGCTGTCCTACAGTCAGGCCGCACTGCTCGCCGGCATGATCCAGAAACCCGGCGACGGCAACGTGCCCTCGGTGGAGCTGTCCCGCTGGCAGTACGTGATGAGCCGGCTACAGGCCAACAACTGGGTGACTTCGGCCTACTACGAGGCCAACCACACCAGCGCCCAGTTCCCGCCGACCCAGCCCTACGAGCCCGGCGGCACCAGTTCGAAGCTGCCCTTCGACCGGCAGCTGATCGTTCAGGAAGTGGAGAACGAGCTGGCCGGGCCGGGTATCGGCTACTCCACCGACGCCATCGAGCGCACCGGCGTGAAGATCTACACCACCATCCAGCCGCAGGCCCAGGGCGACGCGGAGAGCTCGGTCGCCGGGGTGCTCTCACCCGCCGACGACGCGCTCACCGACGGGCAGCAGAAAACCATCGGCAGCGGCAGCAAGGCGACCACGGTCAGAGCGACCGAGGCGAGCGCGCTGGTCTCGATCGATCCGAAGACCGGCGGCATCATCGCCTGGTACGGCGGCAACGATCCGAAGGCGGCCTCCTACGACCTGGCGATGACCCCGGAGGACCCGGGCTCGTCGTTCAAGCCGTACGTGTTCGCCTCCGGCCTGGAGAACGATCCCAGTCAGATCGGCCTGAACGCCATCTACGACGGCAGCCCCGACCAGGTCCTCTGCGGTCAGAAGGTGGGCAACTCCGAGGGCGAGGGTGACGGCCAGGACTCCGTCATGCAGGCCATGACGCAGTCGATCAACACGGTGTTCTACGCGATGGGCTGCAACATCAAGACGTCCAACGTGGCGGCCACCGCCTACCAGGTGGGCATCCCCAAGCAGATCACCAACCCGGTGACCCACCAGACCTTCGACACCCTGCAGAACGTCAACAGCGCAGGCAAGGGCACCGGCACGATCGAGGGTGGTATCTCGATCGGCCAGTACCCGGTGCGACCGCTGGACCAGGCGCAGGGTTACGCGACGCTGGCCAACGGCGGCATGAAGATCACCGCGCACTTCGTGTCGCAGATGACCGACAACAGCGGCAAACTGCTCTACCGGTTCCAGCCGAACCCGACGCCCGCGTTCGGTGCGCAGAGCGCGGCGATCGCCGCGACGGTGGTCCAGTCGATGAGCCAGGTCGCCGGCTACTCGCACGACGCGCTGAGCGGCAACCGCCCGGTGGCCGCCAAGACCGGCACCGTGCAGTGGCTGACCACCAACCACAACTCCGAGGCGTGGATGGTCGGCTTCACCCCGCAGGTGGCCACGGCGGTGTGGTTCGGCAACCGGGACACACCGGGACCGATCATCGGCAACTACAAGAACACGACGGGCTCGGCGCACGACTACGACGTGTTCGGCCGAGAGGAACCGGGGTACATCTGGAAGGCCTATATGGATTCCTACCTCAAGGGCCAACCCGTCGTGCAGTTCCCGGACGTGGCGACGATCGGCGGCTCGTTCAACTTCGTCACCGGCCAGGACGACTCGACCAGCGCCACCGGCGGAGACTCGACGGACAGCAACCAGTCCAGTCAGACCACGATGACGACCACCCCGCAGACGACCACGCCGGGCTTCCCTGGCTTCCCGCCGTCGGACGAGCCGACGACGACCCGGCGGCACGGGGGCGGTGGTTCGACTACGGAAACGCCCTGTCTTGGCCTCGCCTGTACGCCGGACACCGGCGGACCAGGCGGGGGCGGCGGCGGTGGTGGCAACAACAACGGCGGCCTTGATCCGGGTGGGACCGGCGGGTAGCGACCAGTACCGATAGGACGACGAAGCGGGGCCGAATCCGATGGGATTCGGCCCCGCTTCGTCGTCTCGGTCCTGTCCCGCCGGCCGTGCTGTGTCGGTCTTGCTGTGTCGGTCTTGCTGTGTCCGTCGCAACTCCGGCCGGCCGAAAATCGCCCACGGCAGCCGAATGTCGACCATGTCAGTACCCGGCCGGGCACGTCCTACCTGAACCCGACACCGCAGCCTCTACGATCCGGCGGGTGGCCAGCACCGTGCCAGAACAGAGCGAGACCGACGGCGACCCCGCCCTCGACTCCGACCGTGCCCGCGCGGACGGGGAGACCGAGCAGGCGGCGATCGACCAGGCGGCGATCGACCGCGCGGAGATCGACGACCTGGCCAGCCTCGGCCCCGACGAGCGGGTACCACCGAGCTGGACCGAGTCGATCGGCAAGCAGGCCAGCAAGATCATCGGCGGCCCGCTGGGCCGGCACGCGGTGGTCGGCCGGCACTGGTTCTGGACGCCGCTGCGCGCGGTGCTGCTGATCGCGATCATCACGCTGAGCATCAGCTGGTTCGTCAAGTCGCCGTGCATCCAGCAGTACACCGACAGCAGCGGGCAGCAGCAGCTGGACTGGCGGGCCAACCGGCAGTACGTGGCGTTCTGCTATTCCGACATCGTGCCGCTGTACACCGCGGAGCGGCTGGACCAGCCGGGCACGTTCCCGTACAAGACCTCCTGGGTGGACAACGCGGGCACCCCGCAGGCGCAGGTCCGGTACATGGAGTACCCGGTGCTCACCGGGCTGTTCCAGTGGGCCAACGCGAAACTCGCCCAGGGCTGGGTGAAGCTCGCCGCGGCCACCGGGCTGCTGCCCAGCGGGATGACCGTGGTGGTGTACTTCGACATCAGCGCGCTGTGGCTGGCGTTGGCCTGGGTGGTGACCGTCTGGGCGACCACCCGAACGGCCCGGCGACGGCCGTGGGACGGCCTGCTGGTGGCGGCGTCGCCACTGGTGATCGTGCACGCCTTCACCAACTTCGACGCGCTGGCCGCCGCGTTCGCCGCGACCGGCCTGCTCGCCTGGTCGCGCAAGAAACCCGTGCTGGCCGGCGTGCTGCTCGGGCTGGGCGCGGCGGCGAAGCTGTATCCGGCGTTCCTGTTGTTCCCGCTGCTGTTGTTGTGTCTGCGCGCGGGCAAGATGCGCCAGTGGTGGCTGGCGGCCGGAGGCGCGGTGGTGGCGTGGGCGGCGGTGAACGCGCCGATCGCGATCCTCTACCACCCCGGCTGGCAGGAGTTCTTCCGACTCAACGACCAGCGCGGCGCCGACCCCGACTCGGTGTTCAACGTGATCTCCTACTTCACCGGGTGGACCGGCTTCGACTCCAACCTGCAACCGCACCAGTCGCCGACCCTGCTCAACGGGGTGATCTTCGTGCTGTTCGCGGCGTGCTGCGCGGGCATCGCGTTCCTCGCGCTCAACGCGCCGCGCCGGCCAAGAGTGGCCCAGCTGTGTTTCCTGCTGGTGGCGGCGTTCCTGTTGACCAACAAGGTGTGGAGCCCGCAGTACTCGCTGTGGCTGGTGCCGCTGGCGGTGCTGGCGATCCCGCGGTGGAAGGTGCTGCTGGCGTGGATGGTGATCGACGCGCTGGTCTGGTTCCCGCGGATGATGTACTACCTGGAGCTGGCGCTGCTCTCGGCGCACCAGGACGACCGGGGGCTGCCGCAGGGCTGGTTCCTGGGCATGGTGATCCTGCGCGACCTCGCGGTGATCGGGCTGTGCGTGCTGATCGTGCGGGAGATCTACCGGCCGTCGGCCGATCTGGTCCGGCTGTCCGGGGACGACGACCCGGCGGGCGGCTTCCTGGACAACGCGCCCGACCGGTTCACCCTCGGCAACTGGCGGCCACGCAGGGTAGCGGTTCCGGTGGCGGCAGGGTGACCAACTCGGTCGGGTGATCTGTTCATCCTGGTATCCACCGAAACGCGGACCTGTCGATCCTTGTAGTCCATTCGCACCCGACTAGTCCACCGTAAGAGTGAAGACCGCTCGGCGTTCGGTAACCGCCACTCGGCGAGCGGGGCGTAGATAACGCGTGGATAACAAGATCATCAAGCGATCATGGAGCTGACAATTGTGCGCAGGGCCCCAAGGGGTCCGTCGGTTCCAAGGAGAACGTTCGGTGACCCACTCCCGCGTGGACCGGTTCTCGCCGGTTCGGCTGCGGGCAGGCCGCCTGTTGGACCGGTTGCTGGGTGACTGGTGGGCGCCCAGCCGCACGGTCGCGGCCTTCGTGCTGCTGGTGATCATCGGACTGGTCGCGGTCATCGGGCTGACCCTCGGGCCGCTGGCCGCGGTGATCGTGGTCGCGGCGGGCGCCGCGATGCGCCTGTGCTGCGACCCGCCACACGGCGACCGCCCGGCATAGTCTCCCCGGGAAACCGGAAAAACCCTTGTGGCGACTAGGTTGCCGGTACCGGCTCCGGCGCGGTCACCGCGGGTGTGCCGTCCGGGTCGTGCACCGCCATCGGTGCGGCCAGGAAGGCGAAGAACAGCGCGAGCAGCAGCACCGCGCGGCCCCACACACCGATCACTGTCGCCTGCTCGGCGAAACCGTCGTAGATGCCGTAGGGCTTGCCGAAGCTGATCGCGTAGTAGTACCGGAACACCCCGATGCCCATCGCCAGATCGGCGGCGAAGTACGCGGCGATCCACTGCCAGCGAATCCGCATCAGCACGAACATCGGCACCAGCCAGAGCGTGTACTGCGGCGAGTGCACCTTGTGGAACAACAAGAACCCGCACAGCATCGCCGCCGACACCGCCAGCCACGGGTAGCTGCCCTCGCGCCGGTAGCGCCGCCAGCCCAGCGCGCACGCCACCACGAACGACACCATGATCATGCCCGGCGACAGCAGGTCGATCAGGCTCTGGAAGTCCTTGTTCGTCGGGTTGGAGTACGGCCGGAACGCCCAGAACCAGATCGAGTTCGTGGTGATGTCGACCTCGCGGTCCTCCTGGAAGGTGAACGACGCGGCCCAGCCGTTGAAGCCCAGCAGCATGAACGGCAGGTTCACCACCAGCGCCGTGCCCACCGCGGCGACCGCGACCCGGATCGGCGCGACCACGTCCCACCTGCGGCCCGCCGGCAGCCAGCGCCCGCCCTCGCCGCCGGTGGCCACGTAGAGCATCAGCGGCACGGTGAAGATGATCGGGTAGAGCTTGAAGGCGAAGCCGAGGCCCAGCAGCACCCCGGCCACCGTCGCCCGGGCGGCCAGCGATCTGTTCGCGCCGGCCCGGCCCCAGCCGCGGTGCACCACGTACGCCGCGCCGACCGCGCAGGCCACCACGGCGAGGTCCCAGTTGTGGAACGCGTAGAGCACCAGCGGCGGACCCAGCGCCCACACCAGCGCGCGCCACCTGGCCAGCCGCCCGAGCATCCAGGCGACCGCCAGACCGAAGGGCGCCAGCAGGATCGCCGAGTCGATCAGGAACTGGTGGTCGTTGTGCGCGAAGATCGCGCCCAGCCACATCAGGATGCCGGTGAGCACCGGGTACTCGACCGCACCGCCGAACAGCTGCCCGTCGGCACGGATGCCGCCGTCGATGTAGGGGAACACGTGCTGGTCGATGTCCCGGCCGACCCACAGGTACTGGATGTCGGAGTAGCAGACGTCGCGTTCGCTGCGCAGCAGGAAGTTCGGTTCGCTGCGGCCGAGCGAGTCGTAGTCGGGACCGGTGCACCGGTCCTTGTTGACGAACCCGAGCACCATCGTCGCGCCGCACAGCAACACGAGCACGACGAGTGCCAGCCCGCCCAGCCCCGCCGGCATTCCCGCGCGTCGCCACACCCGCACCGCCCCCGGCAGGTTCGGTTCGGGCGGCTGCTCGACCGTCGGTCCCACGTCCCCCGCCACTCCGATCGCCTTGCCGTCCGACCGCACGTCACTCATCCCGGCAGCGCCGCCCGCAGGAACGTGATGTCCTCGGCCTGCCCCTCGGCCGGTGTCTCCACCACCACCGCCGGTGCGCCCGCCGCCGTGAGCACGCCGACCAGCGCCTCCGGCTCGATGGTGCCGGTCTTGATGTTGGCGTGCCGGTCGCGGGCCGAGCCGAACTCGTCCCGGGAGTTGTTCAGGTGCACCAGGTCGATCCGGCCGGTGATCGCCTTCGCCCGCTCGGCGGCGTCGGCGAGCTCCTCACCGGCGGCGAACGCGTGGCAGGTGTCCAGGCAGAAACCGACCCCGAACTCGCCGATCCGGTCCCACAGCCGGGCCAGCATGTCCCACCGGCGGGCCATCGCGTTGTCGCCGCCCGCGGTGTTCTCCACCAGGATCGGGACCGCGAAGCCACCCTGGTCGGCCTGCCGCTCGAACAGCTTGCGCCAGTTCTCGATGCCGACCTGCGGGTCCTCGCCCTTGGTCACGTGGCCGCCGTGCACCACCAGTCCCTTGGCGCCGACCCCGGCCGCGGCGGCGGCGTGTTCGGTCACCGCC
Organism: Pseudonocardiaceae bacterium; assembly: GCA_036268615.1. GTDB lineage: Bacteria > Actinomycetota > Actinomycetes > Mycobacteriales > Pseudonocardiaceae > DATATV01. The sequence continues at coordinate 33,457 of DATATV010000003.1, read as the reverse complement.
TTGCGGGAGGGGATTCGAATCCGGTTGTTGGTGGAAGCAATATTGATGACATACGGGGAGTGCACGAACACGGTCAGTCCGCCGGCCAGCAGATCATCGGTCTGCGGATGCCGGCCCGGTGTTTTCCAACCCTGTGGGTCGGACAGGAAGAACTGAACGACCTCGGCACCCCGTTCGGCGGCTGCGCCGATCGGGTCATCGTCGCGGACGTGGGCACCGATGAGCATGCAAGGCAGGGTAGCCGCTCCACCGATCCACCCCGATTTTCGGGAGGTCCGGCGTCACCGATCGAAGTTTCGGTCGTTCTTATCAATGACGCTACCGATCGGTATCCTTGACCTTGGCGGCGTGGAGGGACTGGGCATGCATTCGAGATGGGCGCATCTGGCGGCTGCCGCCGGACTCACCGTGGCCGTGGCCTCGGCCGGTGTCCTGGTCGGCGCGAGTACCGCCGACGCGGCCGAACCGGTGATCATCGGCAGCTGCGCGACCACCGTGCAGGGCGCCCCCGGCACCGCGGTCGAACTGAGCCCGTCCGCCGTCGTGGCGCCCATCACGAACCTGATCAACGCCGTCCCCCTGCTCGGGCCGCCGCTGGCCGCCCCGTTCAAGAGTTCGTTCGACGCCCTGCCGCCCATTCCGATCGGCGCGCTGCCCACCGGCAGCGGCACCATCACCGGCGGCCAGATCGCCAACGCGGTGGTCGCCCAGCTGAACAAGCTGCCGCTGCTGGGCCCGATCCTGGGCACTCTGGTCGGCGGCGTGCAGTCCACCCTCACCGGCCTGTGCGGGGTCACCGTGACCGGCGTGAACGCGGTGACCGCTCCGGTGCAGGACGGCACCGCGGGCATCGCGAGCGCGTCCCAGCAGGCCCAGCAGAGTCTCGGCCTCGCACCGAAGTCGACCGGCACCGGTACCGGCGGCACGGGTGGCGGCGGCACCGTCCAGTCCGGCGGAGGCGGCAGCGGCGGTGGCGGGGCCGCGACCGGTGGCGGCTCGCTGCCGGGCAGCAACTCGCCGGTGATCGGCGGCCTGCCGGCCGACTACGACAACGTGTCCTGGCCGAGCGAACTGCTGGGCATCGGCAGCGCGGAGTCGCCGCTGGCCAGGTACGCGGGCATTCCGTTCGCCAGTGCCGGCCTGTTCGCCCCGGCCCCCGGCGTGCGCTACGGCGGCGACGTGGCCGGCTACACCCCGGGCTTCGGCGTGCTGGGCCAAAATGGTTCGGGCGGTTCGCTGCCCGGTGACGACATCCAGACCGCGGGTCACGCCGAGGCACTCGGCGGCTTCGGCTCCGGTCCGGGCGGGATCGGGCTGCCGATGCTGCTCGCCGTGCTCGCGCTGTCCGGGCTGACCGCGGCGTTCGTGCGCACCTGGGTGCTGCGCCGGGTGCCGCTGAGCCCGTCGGCCTGAGCTGACCGGTCCGAGCTGCCCGGTTCTTCTGTGCTGGATACGCGCTGTTAGGCTGGTCGGGTTGCTGACGCAACGGCCCTCCTGCCACGGAACGTCCGTGGCCGTACCAGTCCACAGGAGGTGAGTGGTCTACATGCGTCACTACGAGGTAATGATCATCCTCGACCCCAGCCTTGACGAGCGCACGGTTGCCCCGTCACTGGAGAACTTTCTCAACGTGATCCGCACTTCCGGCGGCACGATCGAGAAGCTGGACGTGTGGGGAAAGCGCCGGTTGGCGTACGAGATCAACAAGAACAGCGAAGGCATCTACGCGCTGGTCGACGTGAACTCCGAGCCCGACGCGGTGAAGGAGCTGGACCGCCAGCTGTCCCTGACCGAAACGGTTCTGCGGACCAAGGTGCTGCGCCGCACCGCCACCGCCGCCAGGGCCTGACCAGCGGAGGTTCACCGAAATGGCTGGCGAAACGCTTATCACGGTGGTCGGTAACCTGACCGCCGACCCGGAACTGCGGTTCACGCCGTCCGGCGCCGCGGTGGCCAACTTCACGGTTGCCGCCACCCCGCGCACCTTCGACCGCCAGAGCGGCGAGTGGAAGGACGGCGACGCGCTGTTCATGCGCTGCAACATCTGGCGGCAGTCCGCGGAGAACGTGGCCGAGTCGCTCACGCGGGGCATGCGCGTGGTGGTGCAGGGGCGCCTGCGCCAACGGTCCTACGAGACCAAGGAAGGCGAGAAGCGCACCGTGGTCGAGCTTGAGGTCGACGAGGTCGGCCCCTCGCTGCGTTACGCCACGGCCAAGGTGAACAAGGCCGCGCGCAGTGGCGGCGCCGGTGGTTCGTCCGGCGGCGGCTACGGCGGCAGCGGTTCGGGTGGTGGAGCCCCGGTCGACGACCCGTGGGGTTCCGCTCCGGCGGCCAGTTCCGGTGGTGGCGGCGGCGGTTTCGCCGACGAACCCCCGTTCTGATCGCGCTCGCACCCTTCTCACTTCTCGCTTTCCAGCACGACACAGGAGTTCTCTCGTGGCCAAGCCACCGATTCGCAAGCCGAAGAAGAAGGTCTGCGTGTTCTGCAAGGACAAGAGCGCTGACCTGATCAACTACAAGGACACCGGCCTGCTCCGCAAGTACATCTCAGACCGGGGCAAGATCCGGGCCCGTCGGGTCACCGGCAACTGCAGCCAGCACCAGCGGGACATCGCCATCGCGGTGAAGAACGCCCGGGAAATGGCCCTGCTGCCCTACACCTCGACCGCCCGCTGAGAACAGGAGCAGACCAGATGAAGCTCATTCTCACCGCTGACGTGAGTGGCCTGGGTGGCCTCGGCGACAGCGTCGAGGTCAAGAACGGCTACGGCCGTAACTACCTGCTGCCCCGCGGCCTGGCCATCGTGGCCAACAAGGGTGCGGAGAAGCAGGTCGCCACGATCCGCCGGGCGCAGGACACCCGCCGGATTCGTGACCTGGACCACGCCAAGGAGATCAAGGCCGCGCTTGAGGGCCTTGGCATCGTGCCGCTGAAGGCCAAGGCCGCCGGCGGTTCGGGCAAGCTGTTCGGTTCGGTCACCACGGCCGACGTGGCCGGCGCGATCCGCTCGGCGGGTGGCCCGGTGCTCGACCGCCGGACCATCGACCTGGCCGGGCACATCAAGACGGTCGGCAAGCACCCGGTGACCATCCGGTTGCACCCGGACATCACCGCCACGCTGAACGTCGAGGTCTCCCCGGCGCAGTGACTCAGTGCGCGCCCCCTCGGGCGCGCCCGGTTCCGAGAAACGGCCCCGGTTGTTCGTCTGACGAACAACCGGGGCCGTCGGCCGTTCGGCCCAGCGCGGGTCGCGGGCCGGCTGTGGATGACCGGGCCGATCGAGGGCCCCGCGACACGCCGGGAACAAGTTCCCCGCGACACGCCGAGCACCGGCCAAGAAGATTTACTCCACAGCCGGTCCACAGGTCTTGAGCAGGATGTTCACCCGGTCGAGCGTTGTTTGTCCACAGGTTGTCCCCAGTCTGATCCGGGGCTGCGACCAAGTCCGGTGCAGCTGTCCCCAGGCTGTCCACAGGTCCTTCCCCAGGTCGATTTGGTTGGCCCGTCCGAGTGGTCCTACGGTCCAGATCCGGACCACACGATCAGGCGAATTCCGGGCCCGTGACACCGGCGTGCCGACGGCCGATTGTCGGTCCCGGCGAGTACACAAAAGCTGATCGAACGACCGAGAGGACGCGGGTGCGGTGGCGCTGACCGACGACCGGGGCACGATGACCGGCGGGTACGAGCGGCAGCCGCCCCAGGACCTGGCGGCCGAACAGTCCGTGCTCGGCGGGATGATGCTGTCCAAGGACGCGATCGCCGACGTGGTCGAGGTGCTGACCCCGGAGGACTTCTACCGGCCGGCCCACCAGGCCGTGTACGAGTGCGTGCTGGACCTCTACGGCCGCGGCGAGCCGGCCGACCCGATCACCGTGTCCGCGGAGTTGGAGCGGCGCGGCGAGCTGGGCCGGGTGGGCGGCGCGCCCTACCTGCACACGCTGATCGCGACCGTGCCGACCGCCGCGAACGCCGGCTACTACGCCGAGATCGTCGCCGAGAAGGCAGTGTTGCGCCGGCTGGTCGAGGCCGGCACCCGGATCGTGCAGCTGGGTTACAACGGTGCCGAGGGCGCCGACGTGGACGACGTGGTGGACCGCGCCCAGTCGGCGATCTACGAGGTCACCGAGCGACGCACCACCGAGGACTACGTCTCGCTGGAGGAACTGCTCCAGCCGACCATGGACGAGATCGACGCGATCGCCTCCCGGGGCGGCTCGTCGCTGGGCGTGCCGACCGGGTTCGTCGACCTGGACGAGGTCACCAACGGCCTGCACCCCGGCCAGATGGTCATCGTCGCGGCCCGGCCGGGTGTCGGCAAGGCGCTCGCCCTGGACACGCCGCTACCGACCCCGTCGGGCTGGACCACGATGGGCGAGGTGGCCGTCGGCGACGAGCTGATCGGCGCGGACGGGCAGCCGGTCCGGGTCGTCGCGGCGACCGATGTCCTGCGCGAGCGCCCGTGCTACGAGGTCGAGTTCTCCGACGGCACGGTGCTCACCGCCGACGCCAACCACCAGTGGCTCACCGAAACCCGGGCGACCCGACGCGACGCCGCGCCGGCGGCAGTGCGAACCACCGCACAGCTCGCCGCGACCGCCGAGGACCGGGCGAACCATTCGGTGCGGCTCACCGCCCCGCTTCAGCTGCCCGAACGGGCACTGCCGCTACCGCCGTACACGCTCGGCGTGTGGTTGGGCACCGGAGCTTCCGACAGCGCGCGGTTCACCGCCGGGGACCCGGAAATCGCCTGGCACATTGAGGCCGAGGAGATCGCGGTCGTCCCGGCCGGCAATCTGTGCTACCGGCTGCCCGACAGGCTGAACCTGCCGGGGGACAAGCACATTCCGGCGGAGTACCTGCGTTCGTCGGACGACCAGCGCCGGGCGCTGTTGGCCGGGTTGCTCGACAGCGACGGCACCGTGACCGCGAGCGGGTCGGCGCAGCTGTCGGTCACCGACCACCGGCTGGCGCGGGACATCCAGGAGCTGATCATCAGCCTCGGCCACCGCTGCCGGCTGACGACCGACCGAACCGAATCGTCGTCCACCCACCGGCTCACCTTCACCACCCAGGACCGGGTGTTCCGGCTGGAGCGGAAGCATCTGGCCCACAAGGACGGGCTGGCCGGCCGGCCGGCGAACCGGTCGCTGCGCTACGTCGTGGCCGTCCGCCCGGTGCCCAGTGTGCCGGTGCGCTGCGTCGAGGTGGACGCCGCCGACCACCTGTACCTGGCCGGCCGGGCGATGATCCCCACCCACAACTCGACGCTGGGACTGGACTTCGCCCGGTCCTGCTCGGTGCAGCACGGGATGACCAGCGTGATCTTCTCGCTGGAAATGAGCCGCACCGAGATCGTCATGCGCATGCTGTCGGCCGAGGCGAAGATCCGGCTGCAGGACATGCGTGGTGGCCGGATGACCGACGACGACTGGACCCGGCTGGCCCGGCGGATGAGTGAGATCAGTGAGGCGCCGCTGTTCGTGGACGACTCGCCGAACATGACCATGATGGAGATCCGGGCGAAGGCGCGGCGGCTCAAGCAGCGGCACGACCTGAAGCTCGTCATCGTCGACTACCTTCAGCTGATGTCCTCGGGCAAGCGGGTGGAGTCCCGCCAGCAGGAGGTCTCGGAGTTCTCCCGGCAGCTCAAGCTGCTGGCCAAGGAGCTTGAGGTGCCGGTGATCGCGATCAGTCAGCTCAACCGTGGTCCCGAGCAGCGCACCGACAAGCGGCCGATGCTGTCGGACCTGCGTGAGTCCGGCTCACTGGAGCAGGACGCGGACATGGTCATCCTGATCAACCGGCCGGATGCCTGGGAGCGCGACGACCCGCGCGCCGGCGAGGCCGACCTGATCCTGGCCAAGCACCGGGCCGGCCCGACCTCCACCATCACCGTCGCCCACCAGCTGCACTACAGCCGCTTCTCCGACCTCGCCCAGGGCTGAGGGGCTCCCCCTCGCGGCCGATGTCGAATCTCACGAACAAATCTCACCACGATGTCGGGTACGACATCGTGGTGAGATTGGCTTCCGCGCTGATGTGACGGGCGCTCAGCGCCTCGTCTCGTACCTGGTCAGGACCACGCCGCCGGGAAACGTCCGCGTCTCCACCAGGTTCAGGTTCACCCAGCTGTCCAGCGCGGTGAAGAACGGCGTGCCGCCGCCCACCAGGACCGGCGCGGTGGCCAGCATGTACTCGTCAATCAGCCCGGCCCGCATGGCCGCCCAGGCGAGCGTCGCGCCGCCGATGTCCATCGGGCCGCCGTCCTCGGCCTTGAGCCGGGTGATCTCGGCGATCGCGTCGCCGGTGACCAGGCGGGCGTTCCAGTCGACCGTGTCGATCGTCGAGGAGAACACCACCTTCGACATGTCCCGCCAGCGGCGTGCGAACTCGATCTGCGCCGGGGTGGCGTTGGGCTGCTGGTCGCCGGTCGGCCAGTAGGAGCTCATCGTCTGCCACAGCTTGCGCCCGTACAGCGACAGGTCGGTCGCCTGCAACTGGTCGGACCAGAACTGGAACAGCTCGTCGCTCGGTACGCTCCAGCCGATGTCGTCGCCAGGCGCGGCGATGTAGCCGTCCAGGGTCAGGTTCATGCCCCAGATCAATTTCCGCATTGTGCCAGCCTTCCATGAGTCGGTCTCACGCGTGGAGACCGGCGCGGCGCGGGAAACTCATCGGTGCCACCGGCGATGACGGATTCCAGCGCGTCGCCGTCATCGGGTCGGCGGCGTCCATGATCCGTCGATCGCGATGCCCGCGGCTGCGGCGATCCGGTCGCGGGATGCCAGCAGCCGGGTTGCCCAGGTACACGTCCTCCGGTCGGTGGTGCAGCCGGAGCGTGCCGTGCATGGCGACGGCCTCGATGGTGGCGGCGACCGCGGCGATCCGACCGCGCTCGATGAGCACGTCACCCACCGGGAGAGTGCCGACGACCCGACGACCGGGTCCAGGCTGACCACCGGGCCGCCGGCTGAGGTCCGGCCGGGGAGTCCGCGCGATCAGTTCACGGTCGAGGCGCGGTCGACCGCGGTTCGGCCTGCCGGTTCCCAGGTCGGTCTCCCCCAGGGGGAAGAACCGACCCGGCGATCACCGGCAGGCGTTGATGATCGCATCGCTGACCGCACGCAGGTGCGCCGCGCCGTGGGCCATCAGCTGGTCGGTCAGGTAGGTGACCACGAGTTGGCGGCCCGGGTCGACCCAGCCGATGCAGCAGTTGCTTCCGTTGTGGCCGAACGTTTCCGGGCTGCTGTACTGCCCCATCGCGCCCGGCCGGCCGGGGGAGCCGAGCTGGAAACCCTGGGCCCAGCGGATCGGCTTGTGCAGCAGGGCATCCGATTCGCCGTCGCTGGAGGGCTTTCGCGCCTCCTCGACGGTGTCCGCCGCGAGGACCCGGACGTCGTCGAGTTCGCCGCCACGGCGCAGGGTTTCGTAGAACTGGGCCAGGTCGCGGGCGGTCGTGGAGATGCCGGCGGCGGGGATCACCGCCTGTCGGGTGGCCCGGCGGTTGAGGTAGACCTGGGAAATCCGACCGGCCCGGCCATGTCCGTGGATCGGCACATGGCGTGACCAGCGGTCGGCCGGCAGGCCCAGCGAGGTGTCGGCCAGGCCCAGTGGGTCGAGGAACTCGGTGCGCAGGAACTCCTCGACCGGCGTGCCGGTGACCCGGCGGACCACCTCGCCGAGGATGAAGCCGTAACTGAGCCAGTGGTAGGCCGGCACGTCCCCGGCCGGCCGGCTCGGGTGGGCCCGCTCGATCGCGCGGGTCGACCTGTCCCAGTTCGTCATGGCCAGGGCGTCGCGGATTCTGCTGCGGGCCACCGGTAAGCCCGCGCGGTGGCGCAGCACCTGCCGGATGGTGATCGATTCCTTGCCTCGCTGGCCGAACTTCGGCCAGTACTCGGCCACCGGGTCGTCAAGCGCGAGCTTTCCGCGCTCCGCCAACAGGTGTACCAGCAGCGCGACGAACGGCTTGCTCGCCGAGAAGATCCAGAACAGGTCGTCGGGCTGGCAGCCGATGGCCCGGTCGAGCACGACCTTGCCGCGCCGCAGTACGCACAGCTGGGCGATGCCGCCCCGCTCGTGCACGAGTTCCAGCACGCCGGCAACGCCCATCGGGTTGACGCCCGCGCGCTGCGGTGAGGTCTCCGTCCAGTCGATCACGTGCTCCTGACGTTGGCCCCCGCCGCGCCGGAAGACTCCGGCGCCCAACAGAACACCAGTTCGGCCGCGTCCCGCAACCCTCTACAGCGCCAACCGGAGCTGCCGGGCCTCCTGGAACCGGGCCCGGGCCCGGTCGATGTCCACGATCGGCGGCGGATAGTCCCGCCGAGTGAGCTCAGCCGCACCCAGCCGCCACGGCTGGTGCACGTCCGGTGCCGTGAGGTCCGCCAACTCCGGTACCCAGCGGCGCACGTAGGCACCGTCGGGGTCGTAGCGTTCGGCCTGGCGCAACGGGTTGAGCACCCGGTTGGGCCGGCTGTCGGTGCCGGTACCGGCCACCCACTGCCAGTTCAGGCAGTTGTTGGCGATGTCGCCGTCGAGCAGATGGTCGAAGAAGTGTTGGGCGCCGACCCGCCAGTCCAGGTAGAGCGTCTTGCTCAGGAAGCTCGCGGTGATCAGCCGGGCCCGGTTGTGCATCCAGCCCTGGGCGAGCAGCTGGCGCATCCCGGCATCGACGATCGGCACGCCGGTGTGGCCGGTCCGCCACGCGGTCAGCGCCTGCTCGTCGGTGCGCCACCGGTCGCCGCGCGGCCGGTAGTCCAGCCGGGCCACCTCGGGTCGGGCGGCGAGCACCTGGTGGTGGAAGTCGCGCCAGGCCAGCTGTCGGACGAACGCCGCCGCCCCCGGGCCGGGTTCGGCGGCGGCCCGGCCGACCAGCTCGACCGGTGACACGCAGCCGAAGTGCAGGTACGGGGACAGCCGGGAGGTGTCGTCGCCGGCCAGGTCGTCGTGGTTGTCCTGGTAGTCGGCCAGATCGTGGGTGAGCCAGTGCCGCGCCCGCCGACGGCCCTCGGTCTCGCCGCCGAGCCAGCCGTGCGGACCGACCGCGGCGCCGACGACCGGTTCGTCCGGGTCGGGCAGTTCGGGCAGCCGGAGCCGGCGCGGGCGGTCCAGCACGTCCCGCAGCGGGGTGTCCGACCAGCGGCGGAAGTACGGGCTGAACACGGCGAAGTGGTCGGCGTCCTTGCTGGACGGGAGAATCCGGCCGGGCGCGATCGCGGTGACGACCTCCTCGTGACAGTGCAGGGTGCGCCGGGAGCCGGCCAGCGCGTCGGCCAGCCGGGTCTGCCGGCTGCGGGCGTAGCGGCTGACGTCGGCGGCGATGTGCACCTCGGCCGCGTCGACCTCGTCGGCCAGCCGGCAGACCTGCTCGACCGGCGTGCCCCGCCGGATCACCAGCCGGGCGCCCAGGCCGCGCAACGCGGTGTCCAGGTCGGCGAGCGTGTCGGCGAGGAAGTCGGCGCGCGGTCGGGCGGCGAACGAGCCGGCCGCGATGGTGTCGTCGAGCACGAACAGCGGCACGACGTGTTCGCCGGCGGCCGCCGCGGTCAGCACCGGGTTGTCGTGCACCCGGAGGTCGCGGGTGAACAGCGCGATGGATGTGGTCACGGCTCGGTCCCAACCTGCTCGACAGCATATCGCTAGATAGGCTAGTGAAGTAGCTAGGTTATCAAGTGATCAGAGTGGCTTAGGATTCGGCTGGTGAGCAGTGTGGAGCGGCCCCCGACCACCCGGCAGATCAGCCTCGCGTTACGCGCGCTGCTCCAGGCGGGCCGCGACCTGCAGACCTCGATGGCGCGCCGGCTGGGCATCGGACCCACCGACGTGCAGGCGATGAACCACCTGGTGTCCAGTGGTCAGCCGCTCGGCCCGGTGGAACTCGGCCACCGGCTTGGTATCCGCTCCGCGTCGGCCACCGTGCTCGTCGACCGGCTGGAGGCGGCCGGACACCTGACCCGCGAACGGCATCCCGCCGACCGGCGGCGGATCACCCTGCACCCCACCGACAGCGCGAAAATCGAGGTCCGGGCGGCGATCGCGCCGCTGATCGAGACGATCGGCCGGATCGCCGACCGGCTCGACGAGGACCAGGCGAGGACCGTGCTGGCCTTCCTGACCGAGGCGACCGACGCGGTCCGCGAGTTCGCCGCGGAACCGTCAGCAGAACCACCGCAGGCCGACTGAAGCGAAGGGACCGTCATGGGCATCGAGTACTCCAGCGTGGTGGCGGCGCCGCTGGCCGAGGTCTTCGAGTGGCACGCCCGACCCGGCGCGATCAGCCGGCTCACCCCGCCCTGGCAACCCGTTCGGGTGGGCCGGGAGGCCGGTTCGCTGCGCGACGGGCGCGCGGTGCTGATCATGCCGGCCGGGTTGCGCTGGGTGGCCGACCACCGGCCGGCCGGCTACGACCCGCCGCACCGGTTCGTCGACGAGCTCACCTCGCTGCCGCTGCGCGCGGTGCTGTCCTGGCGGCACAGCCACGAGTTCAGCGCGGAGACCGGGCAACACACCCGGGTGCGCGACCGGGTGGACACCCCGATCCCCGAAGTCGTGCTGCGGTCGATGTTCGCCTACCGACACCGGCAGCTCGCGGCCGAGCTGGCCGCCCACCGCTGGGCGCGCGAGTTGCGGGCCGAGCCGCTGACGGTGGCGATCACCGGCGCGAGCGGGCTGGTCGGCACGGCACTGGCCGCCCTGCTGAGCACCGGCGGCCACCGGGTGATCCGGCTGGTCCGGCGGCCGCCGTCGGCTCCTGGTGAGCGGCGTTGGCGACCGGACAACCCCGACCCGGCGGTGCTGGCCGGGGTGGATGCCGTGGTGCACCTGGCCGGCGCGGCCATCGCCGGGCGGTTCACCGAGCAGCACAAGGCCGCCGTGCTGGACAGCCGGGTCGGCCCCACCCGGCGACTGGCCGAACTGCTCGCGACCGCCAAGGACGGCCCGAAGGTGCTGGTCACGGCGTCGGCGATCGGCTACTACGGCGCCGACCGGGGCGACCACGAGCTCACCGAGGACAGCCCGCGCGGCGACGGCTTCCTGGCCGACGTGGTGGCCGCGTGGGAGGCGGCGGCCGAGCCGGCGCAGGCGGCCGGTGTGCGGGTGGTGCGGGTGCGCACCGGCATCGTGCAGAGCCCGAAGGGCGGTGTGCTGCGGTTGCAGTACCCGATGTTCGCGGCCGGTCTGGGCGGTCGGCTGGGCAGCGGTCGGCAGTGGCTGTCCTGGATCGGCATCGACGACCTGGTTGACATCTACTACCGCGCGCTGGTCGACCCGGAGCTGGCCGGCCCGGTGAACGCGGTCGCGCCCAACCCGGTGCGCAACACGACCTACACCCGCACGCTCGCCGCGGTGCTGCACCGGCCGGCGCTGCTGCCGGTGCCCGACTTCGGGCCGCGGCTGCTGCTGGGCGAGGAGGGGGCCCGGGAGTTGGCCGAGGCGAACCAGCGGGTGCTGCCCGAGCGGTTGCGCCGCGCCGGTCACCCGTTCCGGCAGCCCGAACTGGCCGGGGTGCTGCGCCATCTGCTCGGCCGGACCGGGTGACCCCTATCGGGTGAAGATCACCAACGGACCGGGCGCGCTTCTTGAACCGGGACGGCCCATCCAGCAGGCTCGGTCCATGCGTGTCACGGACGCGGGGGGTGCGACCGGCACCGCGTCGATGTGGGCGGAGCTGGTCGCCGGGCTACCGATCGGCGTGCTGTTGCAGGACGAGCAGGGCACCGTGCTGGCGAGCAACGATCTCGCCGGTGAACTGCTCGGCTGCACGGCGGCGGAGCTGCGCACGGGTGCGCGGCCGGCCGGCTGGCGGGCGCGCGACGAGGGCGGCTCCGCGCTGCCCGCGCCGGCCGACCTGGCTGGTCAGGTGCTGCGGATGAAGGCGTCGCTGGCGATCCCGACGGTGGTCACCCGGCCGGACGTGCCGCCGGTGCGACTGTGGGTGTCGTATCACCCGATCAGGCGGCCCGAGCAGTGGTTGGTGCTGGTCGCGCTGCGGCCGGTGCACACGGACGTGAGTACCGCGCAGGGTCTGCTCGACCCGCTGACCGGCCTGCCCAACCGGACGCTGCTGCTGGACCGGCTCGGCCAGGCGCTGATCCGCGCCGACACCCATCGCACGCTCGTCTCGCTGGTGCTGCTGGACCTGTGCGACACGGCCGGGATCAACGCCCGGATCGGCTTCCGGCGGGGCGACGACCTGCTGGTGACGGTGGCCGGGCGGCTGCGTGAGGGGCTGCGCGCCGACCACACGGTGGCCCGGTACGCGGGCGACCGGTTCGCGGTGGTGGCCGAACACCCGACCGGCACCGGAGAACCGATCGCCGCGCGGATCAGCGAGTTGGTCGGCCGGTCGGTGCGGCTGGGCGAGACGAGGCTGCGGCCGACGGCGCGGGTCTGCTGGCTGACCACGGACGGGAGCACGCCCGCGCACCGGGTGATCGCACACCTGGAGAGCCGGCTGGCCGAGGCCGTGCGACCAGAACCGGGTGGGGCCGGCAACGCCGACCCCACCCGGTTGTGAACTGATCCGGTTCATCACACCATCGGGTGCGCGACCCCGCTCTGTCCGAGGTTGGCCAGGCCGCCGGACAGGCCGCCGAGGCCGGGCAGTTCACTGAGCAGCGCGGCCGGGGTGCCGGCCTGGATGAACTGCGGCGCCGCGGCCTGCGGAGCGACGGTGCTCGGTGCGACCGTGCTCGTGCTCGGGATGGCCGCTGCGGGCAGCCCGGCGGCGGTCGGCAGCGCGAGCGCGACCGGCGCGGACTGTCCGTTCGCGGAGTTGAGCAGGTCACCGGCCAGGGTGGGGAAGGCCGATTCCGCCGGCGCGTCCTGCGTGGCGGGCTTGGCGGTGTTCACCGTGTTCACCGTGTTCACCGCGGAGCCCGGCAGGACTCCCGACACCACCGGCAGCGCCGGCAGCGCCGGCAACGAGGGCAGCCCCGGCAGACCGACGCCGGCCGGAGCGTCCTGGGTGGCCGGCACACCCTGCGGAGCGGCAGTCGGCAGCACACCCTGGACCGCGGACAGCCCCGGAAGCTCAGGCAGCGCGGGCAATCCCGGCAGCACACCAGCCGGAGCATCCTGCTCAGCCGGAACCATCGGCAGGCCCTGCGGAACACCGCCCGGCAGCACACCCTGCACCGCCGAGAGACCCGGAAGCCCAGGCAGCGCAGGCACACCGGGCAACCCGGCAGCCGGAGCATCCTGCTCAGCCGGGACCATCGGCAAACCCTGAACGGCGGCCCCCGACAACACCCCCTGCAACGCCGGCACCGACGGAACCGCCGGCAGCCCGAAGCCCGCCGGAGCCGCCTGCACCGACGGCGCCCCGCTCAGCGTGCCGGCACCCGGCAGGGCCGAGCGGCCCGGGATCGCCGACGTACCAGGCAAAGCCGATGGGAGCGCGGTGAACAGGTCGGCCAGCTTCGGCAGTTGGTCGGCCTGCATCAGCGTGTCGGCGCCGGGCGCGAGGTCCAGTGGCGAGTCGGACTGGTCGGTGCCGCCGTCGGAAATCATCGTGTTGTGGATTCCGGCGGTGACGACGCGGCCGAGCAGGTTGACCGGCACCTGGTAGATCGGCAGGTTCGCGCCGAGCGGGACCTGGGTGGCCACACCGTTGAGCGGGCCGGAACCGGCCGTGCTCAGCACCCCACCGGACACCGCCGAGGTGTTGTCGCTGCCGAGCGAACGGTCGGTGCCCAGCGCGGACACGCCGTCGCCGACCGCCTGGGTCACATCGGTGGCCGGCACGCCGACCACGTCACCGGACAGCGAACCCCATCGGCCGGAGCTGGTCGAGTCGCCGCCGGCCGAGGTCGCGGTGTCCGCCAGGCCGGTCGCCTGGCTGTTGCCGAGGCCGGCCACACCGGTGCCGAACGCCTGCTCGACCTGGGTCAGCTGCGCGGAAACCACGTCACCGGCGAGGCTGCCGCCGTCACCGTTGGTCCAGCTGTTACCGCCAGCCGCACTGTCCGTATTGGACAGTGCGTCGGCCTGCTCGTTGCCGGCCGCCGCGGCGGCCAGGCCGAACAGTTGCACCGGGCCCGCGTCGGCGAGGTTGACGATGTCGCCGGCGAGCGCGCCGCCGGTGCCGGTGCTGCTCGCGTCGCCACCGGCGATCGCGGCGATGCCCTGCTCGCCCTGCGCCTGACCGTTGCCGATGACCGACGCGCCGTCGTTGAACAGCTGCGTCGGCACGGCGGTGGGCAGCTGGACGATGTTGCCCGAACCCGTCGCGTGCCTGCCGGTGGAGTTGGGGCTGCCACCGGACTCGACCACCGAATCGGCCTCGGAGTCGCTGCTCGTGTTGGCGACCAGGCCGGCCGCGTCGCCGAAGACCTGCGCGGGCAGTGCGGTCGGCGCGGTCACCACATTGCTGGCCAGGGTGCCGTTGTCGTCGTTGCCGTTGGCTTCGCCGCCGGCCTGGATCACCTTGACCTCGCTGGGCACGGTGCCGCTGGCCAGTCCACCGGCCGAACCGGCCAGCCCGAACACCTCAGGGGCGCTGCCGACCGGCAGTTGGGCGATGTTGCCCGAGCCGACCGAGCCGGCGCCGGTGGTGCCGTTGTAGCCGCCCGAGGTCGCCTCGACCGTGTTCACCGCAGTGCCCGCGGCGGTGCCCAGCGCCGAGGCGCCGTTGCCGAACACATCGTTCGCGCCGGCCAGCGGCACGCTCGCGGTGTTGCTGGACAGGGTCGAGTGGTCGCCGTCGCTGTAGGTCGCGGCGGGCGCCGCCGAATTATCCACATTGGACTGTGCAGCGGTGGCGTTGCCGATACCGGACACCGCGTTGCCGAACAGTTCGGTCGGCTCGGCGATCGGCGCCTGCACCAGGTTGCCAGAACCGGTCGAGCCGGTGCCCGAGGTGATCGTGTAGCCGCCGACGCCGGCGTTGTTGACGGTGCCGCCCTGCGCGTCGCTGCCGCCGACCAGACTGCCGGCGTTTCCGTTGGCCAGCACCGGATCGGCGAGCCCAGGGTTGACCACGTTGCCGGCCAGGGTGGCCGGGTCGCCGCTGGTCTGCAGGTAGGTCAGGCCGCGCGGGCTGGGCCGGTTCTGGCTGCCGCCGGTCGCGGTGGCGGTGTCCTGGCCGGCCGCCGAACTCAGCCCGCCCGCCGCGAGCGACTGGCCGGTGAGTTCGACCGGCACGGCCAGCGGCAGCGCGCCGACGTTGCCCGCGGCGGTGCCGCCGTTGCCGCTGGTGAGCAGCGAGCCGGCCGAGGTGGCGGTGCTGTCGGTGCAGGACTGCGAGTGCGCCTGGCCGCCCGCGGTGATCGCGTTGCCGTTGACCTGCACCGGCGTCGCGCCCTGCTCGGCGACGACGTTGCCGGACAGGACGCGGTGCCGGCCCTGGGTGGTGATGTCGCCACCGGTGGTCGCCGACTGGCTGGCCTGGTTCACCGTGGCGGCGTTGCCCGCCGCGCTGACCGCGTTCCCGGTGACCTGCACGGGCAGCGCGTGGTTGACGGCGACCACGTTGCCGCCGGCCGGACCGGGTGAACCGCCCGCCAGCAGACCGTCAGTCTGTCCGGCCTGCTGGTCGGAATCGTTGTGCACCACCGCGTTGCCGCCCAGCGCGACCGCGTTGCCGGAGATGTCCACCGGCACGACCAGGTTGGCCCGGCCGTGGTTGTCGGTGACCCGGCCGGTCGGGGTCGACGCGGGCACGGCGGCCATGACCTGGCCGGTGTCCACCGTGCGGTCCACCGAGGGCAGGTTGAACTGGCCGAGCGGCGTGCCGAGCGCGTTGTTGGCGATGTGCACGGGCACGGTGACGCCGCCGTCCAGCGGCGCGTCGATCGGGGAGGCCGGCCGGTCCGGGCTGACGTTCTCGGTGGCCGACGCGATCCCGGTGCCCAGCATCAGCAGACCACCGGTGACCAGTGCGGTCTGTAGTCCACGCTTGGCCCAGATATGCATGACTTGCTTCTCCTTCGCTAGTGGTGCGGTTGAGAAACGGGTGGCCGACAAGGGTCTGTCGGGGACGGGCCGGCCACCCTCGGACGGCGTCGACGGACGCCACGGATCAGGGGTTGGGGCACCCGCGGCACGCCGGAGAACGGCGTGGCGGCTGAGAAAAGTCAGTCGGGCGTCGTGCCCGGTTGCTGCTGGTCGGTGACCCGCCGGCCGAGCACGGTCGGGCGGCGGGTGCCCAGCCGGGTCAGGCCGGGCAGCACCGGCAGGTCGGCGCGGTCGGCCGCGCCCGTGCCGGTGGGAGCCTGCTGGGTGCCGGTGGAACCGGTCGGCCCGCTGGGCACGGTCGCCGGGATCGGGGCGTGCCTCGGCTCGGCGGACCGGTGTCCGCCGCGGTGCCGGCCGGGGGCGCGGGCCGAGTGCACGAGCTGGTTCGGCGCGGCGGGTGAGGCCACCGCCGACGGGGCGGCCAGTGGCTGGGCCTGAGTCCGGAGCTGGTGGGGGACCGCGGAAATCGGCTGGCCGATCGGGCCCGGGTGGGTGCTGCCGGGCGTGCCGGCGGCGGGCGGTTGGCCGGCGCCGGGCAGGTTCACCGGCTGGCCGAGGTGGCCGAGGGCGGTGCCGAGCTGGTCGGTGACCGTGGTCCAGCCGGTGGAGACGGACGCCGGCGGGGGCGGCGGCGGGGGCAGTGTCGGCGGCTGCGGCGGTGCGGCCAGGGTGGTGACGGCGGTGTGGAGGGCGGTGGCGGTGGCGGTGACCGGCTGGGTGAGCCCGGTCGGGTCCGTCGAAGCAGCCGGGTCGGCCGGGGCGGTCGAGGTGAGCGCGGCGACCGGATCGGCGCCGCTGACCGGGATGCCGCCGGGCAGGGTGTCGGCGGAGGCGGTGGCCGAGGAGATCAGCCAGGCCGCCGCGGTGGCCGCGACCGCACCGCCGAGGACGACCAGGGCGCGCGTGGCGAACCGCTGCACGCGGTCACACCTCGTCTGCTGCCCGGTTTCGTCCACGGGTGATCGCGCCTTCCTGCCGTACTCGGTGGGTTCGACCGGCGACACTGCCAGGTGAACCGAGCGGATTGCATCCTTCGGGGACCGAGTTCCCCGGATCGTGTGAAAAACACAGAGTGTTTTCAACAGTCACAACAGGTAGTCGACAGACAGGTGGGCCCGGGAAGCCGTCGCTTCCCGGGCCCACCGTTATCGGAGGAAAACAGCCGGTCAGGCGATGGGCAGCTGGATGCCGTCCAGACCGTGACCGGTCAGCGTCCGCAGCGTCTGGGCCGCGGCGTTCAGGGGCGAACCGCCCTGCAGGGGCAGCGCGGAGGTTTCCGGCAGCACCGGCAGCATCGGGGCCATCGGCAGGTTCGGCAGGGTCATGCCGGCGGGCGCGTCCTGCGGGGCGGCCGGGGCCGGGATGGCGGGCATGCCCGGGGTGGGCAGCGCGGGCACCGAGGGCACGTGCACGCCGGGCAGGCTCGGCGCGGCCGGCAGACCCGGCGACGCGGGCAGCCCGGCGGTGGGCAGGCCGGCAGCGGGCAGCCCGGCGGTGGGCAGGCCGGCAGCGGGCAGTCCGGCAGCGGGCAGGCTGGGCACGGCGGGCACGGTCAGGCCGGCGGGGCCGGCCTGGGTGCTGGGCCGACCGGGCAGCTGCGGGGCGGCCGGCAGCACCGGGACCGCGGGCAGGTTGGGCAGGGTCAGCCCACCCGGCAGACCGGCGGGCACGGCGGGCAGACCGGCGGGCACCGCCGGTGCCGACTGGGTGCTCGGCTGGGCCGGCAGACCGGCCGTGGGCAGGTTCGCGCTGGCCACCGAGCTGGTCGGCAGTGCGCCCGCGCCGGGCAGCTGGCCGCCCAGCGGCAGCTCACCGCGCAGCGAGGAGACCTCGGGCAGCTGCACGGCCGGCTGGCCGACGGCCGGCAGCGCGGGTGCGGACTGCAGCTGGTTGCCGGAGAACTCCGAGAGCAGCGGGATCGCGGGCAGCTCGGTCGCCTTGAGCAGGCCCGCCGAGCCGACCGGCAGGTTCAGCGTCGAGGCGTCCGGGAAGGCGCCCGGGCCGTTGAGCACCGTCCGGGAAACCTGGGCGAGCATCGGCGCGGCCAGCGAACCGACCTTGCCGGTGGGGCCCGCCTGGCTGAGCTGACCCAGCTGGGTGAGCTGGCCGAACGCCCCGGCGGCGGGGCCGGTGGCGGGGACACTCACCGGGCCGGCCGGCGCGTCCTGCGGCAGCATGCCGGGCCCGTCGGAGCTGAACAGGGTGCCGGAGAAGCCGTGGATCTGGGTGGTGTCCAGGTCCGCCGCGGGCATGGTGCCCTGGCCCATGGTCTGCGCGGTGTTCCTGAACGTGTTCACCATTGTCGTGCCCATGGCGCTGGGAGCGCCGAGGTCGAGTGCGTGTGCCACCGGAACCGCCTTGTCTTGGGACAGGTCGGCGACCTGGCCGCCGAGGACGCCGGACGGGCCATTGCCGAGCACCGTGTTGCTGAGGTCGACCGGGGTGCTCGGCGCCTCTGGGGTCACGTTCTCGCTGGCAGACGCGATGCCGGCGCCGATGACGAGCAGTCCACCGGTGACCGCCGCGGTCTGCAGACCACGCTTCGCCCAGGTGTGCATATGGATTTCTCCTTATTTCGATTTCGATGAATTGCGGAATCAGGCCGCCGACGACGCGACGGCCGTGGGAAAAGGAACTGGCTTTCGGGGTGCGCGCGACACCGGACGGGCGCGCGAACAGCCCGGCACGGGACGGAGCGCTCAGGCGCTACCGACGGGCCGGGCGGAAAAGGATTCAGTCAGGAGTGACGCCGGGCTGACGGCCCGGGGCACCCAGCCGCGCGGAGTCGCGCTGGGCGGCGGCGCCGATCGACAGCAGACCGGGCAGCACCGGCTGGCCGAACGGCAGACCCGCGGTACTGCCGCCGGGGCCCTGCTGGCCACCGGCACCGCTGCCGCCCGCGCCGGCCGGAGCCACCGCGGACAGACACTGCTGGCACTGCGGGGTGGTCGGGCCGACCGGCAGCCCTGCCGACACGACGACGCCGAGCACGCCCACCGGGTCCGAGGCCCGGCTGAGCAGCACCGGCACCGCCGGGAACTGCGCCCCGGCGGGACGGCCGGGACCGAGGACCACCGGCGAACCGGGGTGCGCCTTCGCGCCGCCGGACCGGACCAGGCCGGCCGAGGGCGTGAACCCGGGGTGGACCGCGGCGACCTGGTTGACCTGCACCGGAATCGTGCTGTCCACCTGGGCGACCGCCGCCCGCAGCCGCCCGGTGACCGAGCCGACCGGGCTGAGCTCGGCGGCCGAGCGCACCGCGGAGGCCACCGGGACGACCGGGCTGGACACCGCGCCGACAACCTGGCCGGCGGCACTGGTCGCGCCGGCCGGGGTGCCGGTGAGCGAGTCGCCGACGCTGGTGATCAGCTGGTCGGCGGCGGGGGTGGGGGTGGGGGTGGATACCGGGGCGGATACGACGGCGTCCGGCGTGCTCAGGCCGGTGAGGCCGGCGCCGGGCAAGGTGGCCGCGGACGCGGTGGCACCCGACAGCGCCCAGGCGGCGGCACTCGCCGCGACCGCGCCGCCGAGGACGAGCAGCGCACGGGACAGCAGCCGCGGTACGCGGCTCCGCCCGGTCGTCAGCTCATCCACGGTCCACCCACGTCTCTTCAACGGTCAGGAATTCGGCACGCGGGCGCCCGACACACAAAGCGGTTCGCCCTCGGTAGCGCAGAGGCTCCCATCAACGTCGGCCCCGGCGCAGCCGCAAACCGCCAAGATCCCCTTATCGTGTGACGAACACAGAGTGTTTCCGACCGACACGGAGAGTGATCGCCGCCGATCGATCCGCTCGCCGCGCCGCGAAACGACCCGACGCCGAACCCGCCTGACCGATACGGTTGCGGCGTGAGCATGCGCCCAGCACGAGACGAGGGCCGCGACAAGGCCGCTACGGCCTATGACGTCACCGCTCGGGTTCCCCGGCTGTTGCGGGTGAGCGCGGCGCTGAGCTGGCGGATGCTGGTCGTGCTGGTGGGCATCGCGGTGCTCTGGTACGTCGGCAGCTATGTCGCCGTGGTGGTCATCCCGGTGGCGATCGCGATGCTGCTGTCCGCGTTGCTCGCGCCGGCCGTCGCGCACCTGGTCAAGTGGCGGGTGCCCCAGGGCCTGGCCACCGCGATCGTGATCATCGGCGGGCTGGCCGTGGTCGGCGGCGTGCTCGCGTTCGTGATCACCGAGTTCTCCAACGGCCTGCCCGAACTGACCTCCCAGGTCAGCAACAGCGTCTCGAAGATCAACCAGTGGCTGGAGACCGGCCCGCTGCACCTGAGCCAGCAGCAGCTCAAGAACTTCCTCAACCAGCTGGTCAAGTCGATCGGCGCGGACCAGGCCGGGCTGACCAGCGGCGCGCTGACCACCGCGGCGACGGTGACCGAGGTGCTCACCGGCATCCTGCTCTCGCTGTTCACCCTCATCTTCTTCCTGCACGACGGCGCGCGGATCTGGAAGTTCGTGCTCCGGGTGATGCCGCACGACGTGCGCGACCGGGTGGACGTGGCCGGCCGGCGCGGGTTCGCCTCGCTGGTCAGCTACGTGCGGGCGACGGCGGCGGTGGCCGTGGTGGACGCGGTCGGCATCGGGATCGGCATCGCCGTGGTCCGGGTGCCGCTGGCCGTCCCGCTGGCCGCGCTGGTGTTCCTGGCCGCCTTCATCCCGATCGTCGGCGCGGTCGTCGCCGGCACGGTCGCGGTGCTGGTCGCATTGGTGGCCAACGGTTTTGTGCCGGCGCTGATCGTGCTGGCGGTGGTGATCGGCGTGATGCAGCTGGAAAGCCACATCCTGCAACCGTTCCTGCTGGGTCGCGCGGTGCGGCTGCACCCGCTGGCGGTGGTGCTGTCCATCGCCACCGGCGTGGTGGTCGGCGGGATCGCCGGCGGGCTGCTCGCGGTGCCGCTGCTGGCGGTGCTCAACTCGGGCATCCGCTCGCTGCTGCACGACCCGGACCTGGACCCGGCCACGGTCGACCCGCTGCATCCGCTCAAACCGCACGACGAGTCCCCACCACCGGTGGCCCGGGTCGACGAAGACCGGCCGACCGACCAGACCGAGCCCGCGGAGCCCACGGAGCCTGCGGAGCCCACGGGGGCCGACCAGCAGCCATGAGCCACAGCGACGGTGCGGCGCTGCGAAAGGACCCGCTCACGCCGTGGTGGCGGGCCGCGGTGGTGCTGCGATTACTCACCTTCGGCTTCGCCATCGGCTCGACCGCCGTCTACGACGCGAACTACGCGCGGCCGACCCTGGGTTGGGTGGCGATCGCCGTGCTCGGCGGGTGGAACGTGCTCACCGGCGTGCTCTATCTGCGTGAGTCCAGCCGGTGGACCTGGCTGGTGGCCACCGATCTGGTGGTGGCGTGCCTGCTGATGGTCAGCTCGCGGCTGATCTTCAGCCACGAACAGCTCGCCGGCGCGAACCCGATCCCGCTGATCACCACCATCTGGGTGAGCGGGGTGCTCGCCACGGGCGCGATCAAGGGCGGTCCGGTCGGCGGCGGTGTCTTCGGCACGATCCTGTCCGTGGTGAACTTCGTCACCCACTGGGTGTTCGACATCGACCTGTTGCGCGACGCCGTGCAGCTGATCGCCATCGGTTTCGTGATCGGCTTCGCCACCAGCACCGCCCGCCGCTCGGCCGCGCAGCTCGCGCACGCGCTGCGCTCGGAGGCGGCCACCGCCGAACGGGAACGACTGGCCCGCACGATCCACGACAGTGTGTTGCAGGTGCTCGCGCGGGTGCAGCGGCGCGGCGCGGAACTGGGCGGGGAGGCGGCCGAGCTGGCCCGGCTGGCCGGTGAGCAGGAGGTCGCGCTGCGGTCGCTGGTGGCCGCTGCGCCACCGGACTCGACCCTGGAGGGCGAGGTCGACCTGCGGGCGCACCTCCAGATCCTGACCACACCGAAGGTCGAGATCTCGGTGCCGGCGACCCGGGTGATGCTGCCCGACACGACGGCAGGCGAACTGGCCGCGGTGACCCGCGCGGCGCTGGCGAACGTGACCCAGCACGCTGGGCCGGCCGCGAAGGCGTGGGTGCTGTTGGAGGACCTCGGGGACGAGGTGGTGCTCAGCGTGCGCGACGACGGCCCGGGCATCGCGACCGGCCGGCTGGCCGCGGCGGTCGGCGAGGGTCGGCTCGGGGTGGCCAAGTCGATCCGGGGACGGGTCACGGAGTTGGGTGGGACGCTGGACCTGACGACCGGACCGGGCATCGGCACCGAGTGGGAGGTGCGGGTGCCGCGACCGGAGCGAACCGGTCGGGGCCGTGGCCGCACCAGCCGGCACAGGGGGACGAGCGGATGACTGAGCGGTCGATCTCGGTGATGGTCGTGGACGACCACCCGCTGTGGCGCGACGGCGTCGCCCGGGACCTGGGTGAACGCGGGTTCGTGGTCGCGGCGACCGCGGGGGACATGGAGTCGGCGGTGCGCATCGCCCGCACGGTCCGGCCGGACGTGGTGCTGATGGACCTCAACCTGGCCGGCGACTCCGGGGTGACCGCGATCATCGGCATCACTCAGCACCTGCCCGACACCCGGGTGCTGGTGCTCTCGGCCAGCGGCGCGCACGAGGACGTGCTGGAGGCGGTGAAGGCCGGCGCGACGGGCTACCTGGTCAAGTCGGCGTCGGCGGAGGAACTGGTCGACGCGGTGCGCCGGACCGCGGCCGGTGATCCGGTGTTCACCGCGGGCCTGGCCGGGTTGGTGCTCGGCGAGTACCGGCGGATGGCGGCCGGCGGTTCGGACGAGCCGACGCCGCGGTTGTCCGACCGGGAGACCGAGGTGCTGCGGCTGGTGGCCAAGGGGCTGACCGCCCGGCAGATCGCGGATCGGCTGTTCATCTCGCACCGTACGGTGGAGAGCCACGTGCAGTCGACGCTGCGCAAGCTGCAACTGCACAACCGGGTCGAGCTGGCCCGCTACGCGATCGAGCACGGGCTGGCCGGCGACGACGATTCGCCTGCCGCCAGTTAGCGCCGACAATTAGCACGGCCACTAAGACTTATTGGTAGCGTAATACCCATGGCTGACGAGCGACCGGACGGCGCCGCCGCGGGTATCGGCGGAGCACACATCAGGGTGTCCGACGCGGAGCGGGAGCACGTGGTCGGCCTGCTGCAACGCGCGGTCGGGCACGGAATGCTGACCCTGGACGAGTTCACCGGGCGCAGTGACACCGCGTTGGCCGCGCGCACGCGGGGTGAGCTGAACGCCGTCCTGCTCGACCTGCCCGGCCTGGCGCACGCCGCGTCCCCCGCCGCGTCTCCGGCCGCGTCCCCGAGCGGGCGGGCGCCCCGGCCGGCCGACGAGGGCCCGATGATGATCCGCTCGACGATGTCGGGCATCAAGCGCAAGGGCCCGTGGCTGGTGCCCCGGCAACTGGTGATCCGCAGCCGGATGGGTTCCACCGAGCTGGACTTCACCGACGCGGTGATCGACCACCCGCAGGTGGACCTGCACTTCGACGTGGCCGTGGGTTCGGTCGACCTGTGGGTGCCGACCGGGGCGAGCGTGCGCGCCGACAGCCTTGAGATGATGGCCGGCAGTTACGAGGACCACCGCAAGGTGCTCGACGACGGGCAGGGCCGGCCGCTGTTCGTGCTGACCGGCCGGGTGTGGGCCGGTTCGGTGGAGCTGCGCAGGCCAAAGAAGGTCCGGCTCGGGCCGCTGACGATCCGGCGGCCGTGGAAGATCGAGTGGAACGACCTGCCGCCCGAGCGTTAGCTCGTCGCTCGGTCCTCGTTGCGGGCGCCGGTCAGTCGAGGGCGGCGCGGGCGGCCACCTTGGCGGCGGCCGGGGTGCCGGTGCCCAGCACGACCCGGGCGATCTGCTCGCAGGTGTCCAACTCGACCGCCGACAGCGCGGCGCCGACCCGGCGGACGGCGGGGGCGTTCATCGAAACGCTGGACACGCCGAGGCCGGCCAACACGCAGGCCAGGGCCGGGTCCGCGGCCGCCTCCCCGCACACGCCGACCGGTTTGCCGGCGGCCCGCGCGGCGTCGCCGACCAGCGCGATCAACCGCAGCAGGGCGGGCTGCCAGGGGTCGTTGAGCGCGGCCACCGCGCCGACCTGACGGTCCGCGGCGAACAGGTACTGGGCCAGGTCGTTGGTGCCGAGGCTGACGAAGTCGACCACCTCGAACACCTCGGCGGCGGTGAGCGCGGCCGCCGGGATCTCGATCATCACCCCGGCCCGTTGGATGCCCGCGGCCCGCGCCCGCTCGACGAACCAGGCGGCTTCCTCGGCGGTGGCGACCATCGGGGCCATCACCGACACCTCGGCGCCGCTGTCCTGGGCAGCGCCGGCGATCGCGGCGAGCTGCCGGTCGATCAGGCCCGCCCGCTCGTGCGCGACACGCAGGCCGCGCACGCCCAGCGCCGGGTTGGGTTCGGGGTCCAGCCGCAGGAAGCGCAGCGGCTTGTCCGCACCCGCGTCGAGCGTGCGGACAATGACTGGTTTCCCGTGAAACGGGGCGATGACCTGCGCGTATGCCGCTCGTTGCTCGTTTTCGGACGGTTCGATGTCCGCGTCGAGGTAGCAGAATTCGGTGCGGAACAGGCCGACGCCCTCGGCACCGGCAGCCGCACCGGCCTGCGCGTCGGCCGGGCTGCCGACGTTGGCGAGCACCTTGATCCGGTGGCCGTCGGCGGTGGCGCCGATGCCGTTCCACTCGGTCGAGCCGGCGCCGGCGGCGGCGGCGATCGAGACCGGGCCGGTGATCGTGGTCACCGCACCGGTGTCGCCGTCGACCGAGAGGCCATCGGCGGTCAGGTCGAGCACGCCCCGGCAGGCGACCACGGCCGGAATTCCCAGTGCCCGGGCCAGAATCGCGGTGTGACTGGTCGGGCCGCCCTCCTCGGTCACCAGCGCGAGCACCAGGTCCGGGTCGAGGCCGGCGGTGTCGGCCGGGGCCAGGTCGCGGGCGACCAGCACGCTGGGTCCGGCCAGTTCCGGCACACCGGGCGCGGGTGCCCCGGTCAGCTCGGCGATCAGCCGGTCCCGGATGTCGGCGATGTCGCGCACCCGCTCGGCCAGGTAACCGCCGGCCGCGGCGAGCGTCGCGGAGAACTGGCCTGCGGCCTCGAAAACCGCTCGCGGCGCGGGCCGGCCACCGGTGCTGACCAGCTGTTCGGCCGCCGCGACGAGGGCCGGGTCGGCAGCCATCATCGCGGTCGCCTCCAGCACCTCCCGACCTGCTCCGCCCGCCTGTTCGGCGGCCGCGTCCAGGCGCTGGGCGACCAGCTTGGCGGCCGGCGCGATCCGGGCCGCCTCGGCAGCCGGGTCGGTGGGGGCCGGGCCGGACGCCGGCTCGGGCAGTGGGTCGGCGACCCGGACCACCGGGCCGCTGGCCCGTCCCGAACTCACCCCGACACCGGTCAGCCGCACGTTCGACATGGTCTAGACCATACCCGTTCAGCCGCCACCCCGTGCGGGGTCAGGCCGCCGCTCGCAGCGCGTCGCGAACCTCGTCCAGCGTCGGGTTGACCAGCCAGACGTCCCCGACGTTCACCGTGGGCACGGTCTCGTTGCCGTTGGCCGCCGCGCGTACCGCCGCGGCCCCCGCCGGGTCCTTCCAGATGTCGATGTCGCGATAGGCCAGTTCGGCGCCGCGCAGCTCCATGTGCAGCATCTCGCTGAACGGGCAGCCGGGACGCGTGTAGACGATGATCTCCTGTGCCGGGGACTCCGGGACCGCAACCATGTCTCCAGTGTGCCTCCTGCCTGACCAGAACACGGTTGTAGGCCCGGATCAACCCGGCGTCCACCCCCGGACTGACGTTTCCGGCCGTCGCCGAGGGCATCGTTGGTAACCGCAGGCGAAACGGACCGAGCGAACCGAAGCGAACCGGAGTCAGACCGTGAACACCACCATCAGCATCATCATCGGCATCGCCGTGCTGGCCCTGCTGCTGTTCCGACAGACCCAGAAGCGCTCGGTGCGGGAGGACCGCAAGCCCACCCTGCTGCTGATTCTCGCGGTGATCGGCGTGCTGGACCTCGTCAACTACCTCAAGGACAATCCGGCCAACGGCACCGCCATCGCCATGCTCACCGCGAGCCTCGTGCTGGCCGCCGGGTTCGGCGTGATCCGGGCCTACACCGTGCGGCTGTGGCGGGAGGACGGCACGCTGTGGCGCCAGGGCAACGCGCTGACCATCGTGCTCTGGCTGGTCGCCATCGGCCTGCACTTCGGCGCCGACTTCCTGATCGACCACGACAACCCGGCCAAGGGCCTGTCCTCGGCGGCACTGATGCTCTACATCGCGGTGTCCTTCGGAGTGCAGCGGCTGGTCGTGCAGAGCCGGGCCAGCCACGTGCTGGCGGTCTGACCGGTCACCCGACCAGCTCGGCCGACCGGTCCTCCGGTGGGGGTGCGGACTCCGCGCCCCCACCGTTCTCGTCGGCACCCTTTCCGTCGGCACCGTGCACACCGATCCGCTGCCGCAACCGGCGCAGCGGCCCCGGAGCCCACCAGGCGGCCGCGCCCAGCAGCCGCAACACGGCCGGCACCAGCACCATCCGCACCACGGTCGCGTCCAGCAGCAGCGCCACGATCATGCCGACGCCGAGGAACCGCATGGTCTGCAACTCCGAGAGGCCGAACGCACCGGTGACCACGATCAGCAGCAGCGCGGCCGAACTGATCATCCGGCCGGTGCGGACCAGACCGGTGCGGATCGCCGTCGGGCCGTCGGCGCCCTGGTTGCGTGCCTCGACCATCCGGGACAACAGGAACGTCTCGTAGTCGGTGGACAGCCCGAACACCACCGCGCCGATCAGCACCACCATGCCGGCCTGCGACGGTTGCGGGGTCACGTCCAGCAGCCCGGCACCGTGCCCGAGCTGGAACACCGCGACCAGCACGCCGAACGTCGCGCCGAGGCTCAGCGTGCTCAGCACGACCGCCTTGATCGGCAGCAGCACCGAGCCGAAGGCCAGGAACATCAGCACCAGCGTCGCCGCGACCAGGATGGTGATCATCCACGGCAGCCGGTCGGTGATCGAGGTGACGCTGTCCACCACCTGCGGGGTGAAGCCGCCGACCAGCACCTGCGTGCCGGCCGGGGCGGACAGCGCGCGCAGGTCGTGTACGGCGGTGTCCGCGCCGGCGCTGAGCGGGTCCTCGGTCAGCTCGGCCGAGAGCAGGGTCACCCCGGCGCGACTGCCGGCGACCCGCACCTGGCTGATCCCGGGGACCTCGCCGACGTGCCCGGCGAACGCGCTGACCTGCGGCTGCGACGGGTCGCCGCGCAGCACGATCCGCAGCGCGCTGTCGCTGTCGGCGGGAAAGTACTGGGTGATCGTCTCGGCGACCTGCCGGGTGGGGTCGCCGGGCGGCAGCTGCTTCTCGTCGGCGGCGCCGAACCGGATGGACAGGAACGGCACGCCCAGCACGATCAGCACCGCCACGATCGGCAGCACGAACCGCAGTGGCCGGCGCAGCACCGCCCCGGCCAACCGGCTGAGCCAGGGCGACTCGCCGGAACCGTTGTCCTGCTTGGCTTTTCGCCGGCCGCGCCACGGCACGGACAGCTTGTCCACCCGATGACCGAGCACGCCGAGCAGCGCGGGCAGCAGGGTGACCGACACGATCGCGGCGATGGCCACCGCGGACATGCCGCCGTAGGCCATCGAGCGCAGGAAGCCGACCGGGAAGACGAGCAGCCCGGCCAACGCGATCACCAGCAGGGTCGCCGAGAAGGCGACCGTGCGGCCGGAGGTGGCGACCGTGCGGCGGACCGCCTCGGCCGGCGGATGCCCGTGGGCCAACTCCTCGCGGAACCGGCCGACGGTGAACAGCCCGTAGTCGATGGCCAGCCCGAGGCCGAGCAGGGAGACGACGTTGGGCGCGAAGCTGTTCACCTCGACGCCCAGCGAGATCAGCCGCAGCACGCCGAGCGAGCCGAGAATGGCCAGCCCGCCGACGAGCACCGGCAGGGCCGCGGCGACCACGCTGCCGAAGATGACCACCAGCAGGGTGAGCACCACCGGCAGGGATACCGCCTCGGCGATCTTCAGGTCCGAGCTGGACCGGTCGGTCATCGCCACCTGGGTGGGCACGGTGCCGCCGACCTGGCTGGTCAGCCCCGGGATGGCGAGCCGGTCACCGATCTGCTGGTAGGCGGCGCTCTGCTGGCCGGCGGTGCTCGCGTTGAGATCGATCACCGCCAGGGCGCGCCGCTTGTCGGCGGTGACGAGTTGGGGCGAGTGCGTCGCCCAGTAGGAGCTCACCGAACTGACCGCGCCGCCGGGCAGGGCGCGCAGGGTGGCATCGGCCGCGGCGGCCAGCCGAGGCGAGTCGACGGTGCTGCCGGCGGGGGCGGTGTAGACGACCACCACGTCGCCGCCCTGCTTGCCGAAGGTCTGCTGGATCAGCGTGCTGGCCTGGGCGGACTGGCTCGTCGGGTCGTCGTAGCCGCCCTGGCTGAGCTTGTCGAACACGCCGAGGCCCCACGCGCCGCCGAGCACGGTGACCACGAGCACGAGCGCGATGACCGCCCACCGCCTGCGATAGACCGCTGACCCCCACGAAGCGAACACGAATGGCCTCCTGGTACCCCGGACCGATGGTGTGCGTCACCGCGAACCGTTACGTTCGTTCTGCACCTGATGGCGGACCGCCGGCAATGGCGGTAAACACCGTTTACACCCGTACGAGTGTCGACGGTACCGAGAGTGAACAGCGTTTACCAGCGACCGGGGTGAGTTATGACCGAGGCCACACGGCCGGTTCGTGCCGAGCGACACGAACGGGCGGGCCGCGGCGAGCGAACCCGGGAGGAGACCGACCAGCAGATCCGCTCGGTCGCCCGTGACCTGCTGGTCACCCGTGGTCGGGCGGCGGTCACGCTGCGCGCGATCGCCCGGGAGATGGGCATCACCGCGCCGGCGCTGTACCGGTACTACGACTCCTTCGACGACCTGTTGCAGCGGGTCTGCGAGGACATCTGCCTCGACCTCGCCGCCGAACTGGCCGCCGACCTGACCGCGCTGCCGGAGACCGACACCCCCGGCCGGGTGTTCGCGGTCTGCCGGGGCTTCCGCTCCTGGGCCGTACGTCACCCACGTGAGTTCACGCTCGTGTTCGCCAGCCCGGCCGGCCCCAGCGAACCGATCGGCCCGGACTGCGTCGGCGCGGGCGGCAACGTGGACCCCTTCGGGCGGATCTTCCTGACCGTGGCCGGGCAGGTGCTGGTGACCAGGGACCTGGTGGTGCCCGCCGACGACGAGGTGCCGGCGGCCCTGCACGCCGACCTCCAGGCGTTCCGCAGCGGCATGTTCGACACCCTGCGGGCGACCGGACTTCCGTTGCCCGAACAGGTTTTCTCGCTGGGCGTGGCGTACTCGATGCTGCGCTTCTGGGTGCGGCTCTACGGGCAGGTCGCGCTGGAGGTGTTCGGCCGGTTCCCGTTCCAGGTGTCCGACCCGGAGGCCCTGTTCGAGGCGATGCTCAGCGAGATGGCCGCCGAGTTCGGCCTGGCCGGCGAGTTCGGGCCGGCCACCGACGAGTGAGCGGGGGACTCCGATGGTGTCGATCAGCGAGTTCCCGGTTTCCGACCGGTCGGCCGGACCGTACGGGATCTGCGTGGGGCCCGACCGGGCACTGTGGTTCACCCTGGTGCACTACGGCCAGATCGGCCGGCTCGGCGCGGACGGCCGGATCACCGGCTGGCAGCTGGCGTCGGCGGCGGTCGGCCCGATGGTGATCACGGCCGGCCCGGACGACGCGGTGTGGTTCACCCAGTCGCCGGGCAACGCGATCGGCCGGATCGGCCGCAGCGGTGAACGCAGCTCGTTTCCGTTGCCCGGAGCGGACTCCGCGCCCTACGGGATCGCCGCCGGCCGGGACGACGCGCTGTGGTTCACCGAGCTGAACACCGATCGGATCGGCCGGATCGGCGTGGACGGGTCGATCAGCGAGTATCCGCTGCCGATGACCGGCGCGGTCCCCTCGGCGATCGCGGCCGGCGCGGACGGCGCGATGTGGTTCACGCTGAACCAGGCGAACGCGATCGGCCGGATCGACAACGAGGGCAGGATCGTGGTGTTCCCGCTGCCCACCGAGGGTGCGGGTCCGGTCGGCATCACCGCCGGTCCGGACGGCGCGATGTGGTTCGCCGAGATCGCGGCCGGCCAGATCGGCCGGATCACGCCGGGCGGCCGGATCGACGAGATGCCGCTGCCCGACCGCGGCGCGCGGCCGCACGCGATCACCCGCGGCGTGGCCGGCGACTGCTGGTTCACCGAGTGGGGCGCCAACCGGATCGGGCGGATCGACGGGGAGGGGCGGATCAGCGTGCATGCCCTGCCGACACCCGGATCGGAGCCGCACGGGATCACGGTCGGGCCGGACGGGGCGGTGTGGGCGGCGCTGGAGACCGGGGCGCTGGCCCGGGTGGGCAGCTGAGTCGGACTCGGCCGATCGGGAGGATTCGGGGCGCCACAACGGGTCCGGCTGTGGACAACTCGGTGGACGCCGGGCCGGAACCGGCCCGGCGTCCACCGTTCGAGCTGGTCAGAGGACGATGTTCACCAGACGTCCCGGAACGACAACGATCTTCTTCGGCTGGGCCCCGCCGATCAGGGCGGCGATCTTCTCGTCGGCCAGCGCGGCCTCGGTGACCTCGTCGCGGCCGGCGGACGCGGCCACCACCAGGCGGGCGCGGACCTTGCCGTTGACCTGGATCGGGTACTCGACCGTGTCCTCGACCAGGTACCGCTCGTCGGCCGCCGGGAACGGGCCGTACGCCAGCGAACCGTCATGGCCCAGCGTCGACCACAGTTCGTCGGCGATGTGCGGGCACAGCGGCGCCAGCATCAGCACCAGCTGCTCGGCCAGCGCCCGGGGAGTGCCCTCGGTCGCCGCGTACACCTTGGTGACGTGGTTGTTCAGCTCGATCAGCTTCGCGCCGGCCGTGTTGAACCGCAGGTTCGCGTAGTCCTCCCGGACGCCGGCGATCGCCCGGTGCAGGGCGCGCAGGTCCGCCTCGGTCGGCTCCGCGTCGGTCACCCGCAGCTCACCGGTGCGCTCGTCGACGACGTTGCGCCACAGCCGTTGCAGGAACCGGTGCGCGCCGACGACATCCTTCGTCGCCCACGGCCGGGACACCTCCAGCGGGCCCATCGACATCTCGTAGAGCCGCAGCGTGTCCGCGCCGTAGCGCTCACACATCTCGTCCGGGCTCACCGAGTTCTTCAGGCTCTTGCCCATCTTGCCGTACTCGCGGCGCACCGGTTCGCCCTGATAGAAGTACTGTCCATCCTTTTCGGACACTTCTTCGGCCGGAACATAGACGCCCCGGGCGTCGGTGTAGGCGTACGCCTGGATGTAGCCCTGGTTGAACAGCCTGCGGTAGGGCTCCGCCGCGCTCACGTAGCCCAGGTCGAACAACACCTTCTGCCAGAACCGCGAGTACAGCAGGTGCAGCACCGCGTGCTCGACGCCGCCGACGTACAGGTCCACGCCGCCCGGGTCGGTCGCGCCGTGCTCGGCCGGCCGCGGGCCCAGCCAGTACTGCTCGTTCGCCGGGTCGCAGAACGCCTCGGAGTTGCGCGGGTCCACGTAGCGCAGCTGGTACCAGCAGGAGCCGGCCCACTGCGGCATCACGTTGGTGTCCCGGCGGTAGCTGCGCAGGCCATCGCCCAGGTCCAGTTCGACCTCGACCCAGTCGGTTGCCTTCGCCAGCGGCGGCGCGGGCTCGGAGTTGGCATCGTCGGGGTCGAACGTCTTGGGCGTGTAGTCGTCCACGTCGGGCAGCTCGACCGGCAGTTGCTCGGCCGGCAGCGGGATCGGCAGGCCGTCCTCGTCGTAGACGATCGGGAACGGCTCGCCCCAGTAGCGCTGCCGGGCGAACAGCCAGTCGCGCAGCTTGTACTGCACGGTGCCCTCGCCGTGGCCGTGCTCCTCCAGCCAGGCGATGATCGCCTTCTTGGCCTCGTCGACGGCCATGCCGTCCAGGAAACCGGAGTTGATCGCCGGGCCGGTGCCGGTGAACGCCTCACTCTCGAAACCCTCGGTCGGCTCGACCGTGCGCAGGATGGGCAGGCCGAACACGACCGCGAAGTCCCAGTCGCGCTGGTCCTGGCCGGGCACCGCCATGATCGCGCCGGTGCCGTAGCCCATCAGCACGTAGTCGGCGACGAACACCGGGATCTTGTTGCCGTTGGCCGGGTTCACCGCGTACGCGCCGGTGAAGACGCCGGTCTTCTCCTTGTTCTCCTGCCGGTCCAGGTCCGACTTCAGCGACACCGCGCGCCGGTACCGGCCCACCGCCTCGGCCGGGGTGGTCGCGCCCGCGGTCCACCGGTCGTCCACATCGGACGGCCAGGTGGCCGGCACGATGTTGTCCACCAGCGGGTGTTCCGGGGCCAGCACCAGGTAGGTCGCGCCGAAGACGGTGTCCGGCCGGGTGGTGAACACCTCGACGGAGTCGGTGTCGGTGACCGCGAACCGGACCCGGGCGCCCTGCGAGCGGCCGATCCAGTTGCGCTGCATCGTCTTGACCTTGTCCGGCCAGTCCAGCCGGTCCAGGTCGTCGACCAGCCGGTCGGAATAGGCGGTGATGCGCATCATCCACTGGCGCAGGTTGCGCCGGAACACCGGGAAGTTGCCACGGTCACTGCGACCGTCGGCGGTGACCTCCTCGTTGGCCAGCACCGTGCCCAGCCCCGGGCACCAGTTGACCGGCGCCTCGGACAGGTAGACCAGCCGGTGCGAGTCGATGATCCGGTGCCGCTCGACGCCGGTCAGCTCGGCCCAGCCCCGGCCGTCGGGAGTGGGCCGCTCGCCCTGCGCGTACAGCGCTTCCAGTTCGGCGATCGGCCGCGCCCTGGCCTGGCTCTCGTCGTACCAGGCGTTGTAGATCTGCAGGAAGATCCACTGGGTCCAGTGGTAATAGCCGACGTCGGAGGTGACCACCCGGCGGCGCTCGTCGTGGCCGAAGCCCAGCCTGCGGATCTGCGCCAGGTAGCGCTCGATGTTCTCCTCGGTCGTCTTGCGCGGGTGCTGCCCGGTCTGCACCGCGTACTGCTCGGCGGGCAGGCCGTAGGCGTCGAAGCCCATCGTGTGCAGGACGTTGCGCCCGATCATCCGGTGGTAGCGGGCGTACACGTCGGTGGCGATGAAGCCCAGCGGGTGCCCGACGTGCAGGCCGGCGCCCGACGGATACGGGAACATGTCCAGCACGAACTCCTGGCGCCGGATCGCCATCCGGTCGAAACCCTCCGCCAGCTCGCCGACCGGATTGGGCGCGTCGAAGATGTGTTCGCGGTCCCAGCGGGCCTGCCACGACGTCTCGATCGAATCGGCCAGCGCGGCGGCGTAGCGAAACGGCGGCGGCGCATCGTCGGCGATGTCGCCTGCAGGCGCCTTAGTCATCAACATCCTCCAAGAACGAAATAGCCCACGACAGCCGAAGAGCCCCTGCGATCATTCGCAGAGGCTCAGCCGCGCTGGCGCATCGTAGCGATCAGCGCGGCTCGGTAAGCCGAGCTA
>DATATV010000002.1:0-3515 GCA_036268615.1 Pseudonocardiaceae bacterium | reverse complement strand
AAATTGGGCGTCACCAACCGGACCGAGTTGGCCACGGTCGCCGCCGCGAACCGCGCGAACGACTGACCAGGTCTGCATCCTCGTCGAACCCCGCCAGGTAGGTCTCGATATCGGCTGCCCGCCACGCCTCGCGCAGCTGTTGCATGGCAGCGGCAACACCGGCTGTCGCAGTGGGTGAGGTCATGGTTCTTCTATCAGGGTGGCCAACTCGAATTCCCCAGTACCGTTCCACGCATGGAATTTGCCAGGTCCAGCCGATGACCGATCAGCCGATCGGCGCCCGTGCCCTCAACCGTGCCCTGCTCGACCGCCAGTTGCTGCTGCGCCGGGTGAAGGCGACCGTGCCGGAGGTCGTGGCGCAGCTCGTCGGGCTGCAGGCGCAGGCGCCCCATCCGCCGTACTTCGGTCTGTGGTCCCGACTCATCGGATTCACCCCGGACCGGCTCAGCCGGCTGATCGAGGACCGCACCCTGGTCCGGATCGTCCTGATGCGCGGCACGATCCACCTCGTCACCGCCGCGGACGCACTCACCCTCCGGCCGCTTATCCAGCCGCTGCTGGATCGCGCTCTGGTCACCAACGCGACGTACGGGCGGGACCACCTGGCCGGCATGGACCTGCCGAAGGTGGCCGAGGTCGGCCGGCAGCTGCTGACCGAGGAACCGCGCACGATGGCGCAGCTGCGCGGGCTGCTGGCCGAACGCTGGCCGGACCGGGCGCCGGGTGCGCTCGCACACGCCGTACGGGCGCTGCTTCCGCTCGTCCAGCTGCCGCCGCGCGGGATCTGGGGTCGCAGCGGCCAACCGGTCTGCACTACCGCAGAACATTGGCTCGGCCGGCCGCTCGATCCGGCGCCGTCGCTGGAGCGGATGGTGCTGCGTTACCTGGCGGCGTTCGGGCCGGCCACGGTCCGCGACGTCCAGGCCTGGTCCGGGCTGACCCGGCTCAGCGAGATCACCGACCGGCTGGGCGACCGGCTGATCCGGCTGCGCGCCGAATCCGGACCGACGCTGTTCGACCTCCCGGACGCGCCGCGGCCGGGCCCGGACATCGCCGCACCGGTGCGGTTTCTCGCCCCGTTCGACAACGTGCTGCTCTCGCACGCCGACCGTGGCCGCATCATCGGCGAGGCGCATCGGCACCGGGGGGTCGGCATCGTCAACGGCATCATCCCGGGCACCGTCCTGGTCGACGGCTTCGTGCGCGGGATCTGGAAGATCGCCGAAACCCGGTCCACGGCGACCGTCACCGTCGAACCGTTCCGCCCGCTGTCGAAACGGCATGCCGCGGCGGTGATCGGCGAAGGCGCGCGACTGCTCCGGTTCGCCGCACCCGATGTCGCGCATGACGTCCGGATCGTGGATCCGAGTGAATCCGGTTAATTCGTTGCGTGCGCCCGGATGATCTTCATAGCGTGCCGGCATGGCTGAGGATCCGTACCGCGATGAACAACTTGTCGAGCTGTACAACACCGACAATGCGCCCGGCGATGACCACGCGTACTACCGCGACCTCGCGGCCGCGATAGAGGCGAAGAAGATCATCGATTTCGGCTGCGGCACAGGTCTTTTGACCCGGGCTCTC
The DNA here is from genome assembly GCA_036268615.1 of Pseudonocardiaceae bacterium. Classification (GTDB taxonomy): domain Bacteria; phylum Actinomycetota; class Actinomycetes; order Mycobacteriales; family Pseudonocardiaceae; genus DATATV01. The sequence goes on along the minus strand of DATATV010000002.1, from coordinate 1,931 downwards.
GCAACGCCGGGTCGGGTGGTCCTCGGCGTCGACCCGAGCCCGACGATGCTGGGCTATGCCCGCCGGCAGCCCGGGGCGGCGGCCGTGACCTGGATCGACGGCGACGCGACCGCGATCGAGGGTGTCACCGGCGTCGACCTGGTCGTGAGCAGCGGAAACACGATGATGCACATCAGTCCCGAGGACTATCCGGCGGTGCTGAGCGCCCTGGCCGCGGCGGTGCGGCCCGGGGGAGTCATCAGTTTCGAGAGTCGCAATCCGACAGCGCGTGCCTGGGAGCAATGGAGCCGGGAGGCGACCTACGGCGAGCGAGACACCTCGTTCGGTCACCTTTGCGAATGGATCGAGGTCACCGAGGCAGTCCAGGGCCGCGTGGTGTTCGACGCGCACAACGTGTTCCCGGACGGACGCCACGAGGTCTACACCAGCGTGCTTTATTTCCGAACCGCCGAGGAGATCACCACCGACCTCGAACGGGCCGGCTTCGGCGCTGTTCGTGTGCATGGCGGCTGGCGCGACGAGCCGCTCACCGACGACTCCCGGCTGCTCGTGTTCCGGGCCCGGAAGTTTTGAATCAGGTCGCGGTACCTTGCGCGCGCTGTGTCTCTTCGTCCGGGTGGCGCATTGCCCACTCAAGCGGCAGCGCAGCGAACCACATCACGTCGTAGCGCTGGCCCTGCCAAACGCTGTGTGCGCGCATCGTTCCCTCATATACAAACCCGGCTCGGCGAGCGACCGCGACTGAACCCTCATTCCCCGCGACGACCGTCAGGAAGACCCGAGCTGCTCCCACGTCGAACAGCCAGCGCGTGAGCAGGATCGCCGCTCGAGTCGCATAGCCGCGCCCTCTCGCGTTGGGTGCGATCCAGTAACCGAACTGTGCTACGTCCTCTTCGGACCAGCTGTCGACGCCACAGCAGCCGACCGGTTCGCCGGATCTCGCGTCCAGGATTGCGAACCCAACGCCAGCGGGTGTCCCAGTCGTAGCAAACGCACGCCAGTTCACCGCGAATTGGTCGATGACTGCCTCAGCGTCCGCGGTCGAGGGCGGCGGAGTCGGGTGTCCCTGCCGGTCGTGGCCACCGTTATAGCGCCGGATCGCAGGGTCGGCGCTTGCTTCCGCCACGAACCGGGCGTCATCTCTCGACCAAGCCCGCAGGGTGATCTGGGCGTCGGAGAGCGTCACGACCGGACTTTCGCCAACCATGTGACCATCCTGCCACCGCTCTGGGCTATAGCCGGACCCACGGGTCGAGGACGATGCCCTCGTGCCGCTCCTGGTCGTAGGAGTAGATCTGCCGGCCGCCGATGAAGGCCCGCTGCACCCGGCTGTGCACATCCAACGGGTCCGCCGACCAGACCGCGATATTGGCCTCCTTGCCCGCTGTCAGCGAGCCGACCCGGTCGTCGATCCCGGTGATGCGGGCCGGGTTGATCGTGATCGACTCCAGTGCCGTGACCGGGTCCAGGCCCTCCTTCACCGCCAGGGTCGCCTGGTGGACGAGGAAATGGATCGGCACCACGGGGTGGTCGGTGGTGATCGCGATCGTCACGCCGGCGGCGGCCAGCCGACCGGGATTGGCGAGCGAGCGGTTGCGCAGCTCGACCTTCGACCGCGAGGTGAACAGCGGCCCGATGATCACCGGGATGTCCTTGGCCGCGATGAGGTCCGCGAGCAGGTGCGCCTCGGTGCCGTGGTCAATCACCAGCCGGTAGCCGAACTCGTCGGCCAGCCGCATCGCGGTGGCGATGTCGTCGGCCCGGTGGCAGTGCTGGCGCCAGGGCAGTTCGCCGCGCAGAACGGCGGCGAGCACCTCGAGCTTGAGGTCGCGGTCGACCGGCTTGTCGCCGCCGGCCTCCAGTTTGGCGATGTAGTTGCGGGCATCGGTGAAGGCGGTCCGGATCACCGCCGCGGTGCCGAGCCGGGTGCT
>DATATV010000001.1:0-19280 GCA_036268615.1 Pseudonocardiaceae bacterium | reverse complement strand
CTATCCGAGGCCGCTGTGCCCGATCTGCTGGAGCGACGACATCGTGCCGACACCCGCGTCCGGACGGGCGACCCTCTACACCTACTCGACCGTGTACGTGAACGACCTCGCGCCCTTCCGGGACCGGCTGCCCTACGTGGCGGCGATGGTCGAACTGGCCGAGGGCCCGCGGGTGATGAGCACCGTGGTCGGCTGCGATCCGGCTGACCTGCGGGTGGGCATGGCGCTGACGGTCGACTTCCAGCCACTCAACGACGAACTCGCCGTGCCGGTGTTCCGGCCGGCGGCCTGACGAGACCCCGAGGAAGCGAGCATGACCTCCCTACTGGACGGCAGGACCGCCCTCGTGACCGGCGCCGGGCACGGCATCGGCCGCGCGCACGCGCTCGAACTGGCCAAGCACGGGGCCACGGTCCTGGTCAACGATCTGGGCTCCACGGTGTCCGGCGAGGGCAGCGGCCGGGACGCCGACCGGGTCGTCGAGATCATCGCCGGCCGCGGTGGCAAGGCGATCGCCGACTACGGCGACGTGGGCGCCGAGGACCAGGTCGAGGCGATGGTGGCGCGCGCGTTCGACGAGTTCGGGCACCTGGACATCGTGGTCAACAATGCCGGCATCGTCCGGGACCGGGCCATCTGGAACATGAGTGTGCAGGACTTCGACCTGGTCATGCGGGTGCACGTGCGGGGCAGCTGGCTGGTCAGCCGGGCGGCGGCCAAGCGCTGGCGGGCGATCGCCAAGAGCGACGGCGGCTCGGTGTACGGCCGGATCATCAACACCACTTCCGGCGCCGGCCTGCTCGGCAACTTCGGCCAGTCCAACTACGGCACCGCCAAGGCCGCCATCGCCGGCCTGACCCAGACGCTGAGCCTGGAACTGGCCGGGATCGGAGTGACCGTGAACGCGATCAGTCCCGGTGGCGTCACCCGGCTGTCCGGCGGGCTGTCCGGCGAGACCGCCCCGCCGGAGCCCGACGAGCGCCCGGCGGACGAATTCGACCCGAAGGACCCGTCGCTGTGTTCGCCGGTGGTCGCCTGGCTGGCCAGCGAGCAGGCCGGGCACGTGAGCGGCCAGGTGATCCGGGCGATGGGCGAGACCATCACGCTGATGGCGGGCTGGACCAGGGGAGCGACCGTGTCCAACGGCGGAAAGCGGTGGGATGCCAGCAAACTCGGCCCACTGCTGGCGTCCGAGGTGTTCCACACCAGGGCACCCGGCCTGCGCCTCGGTAGTTAGTAGGAGCGCCACCATGAAAATCATCGTCGACCGCGGTCGCTGCACCGGCCTGGGCATGTGTGAGTCCGTCGCCCCGGAGGTCTTCGAGGTCAATGACGAGGGCGAGCTGGAACTGGCCAATGACACCGTGCCGGACGGTCAGTTGGTCCTGCTTGAGCAGGCCGTCGCGTGCTGCCCGAACGAGGCATTGCGGCTGGCACCGTGACCGGGCCCGCGGACCTGGTTGTGGTCGGCGCCTCGCTGGCCGGCCTGCGCGCGGTGCAGGCGGCTCGGCAGTCCGGCTTCACCGGCCGGATCACCCTGATCGGCGCCGAGTCACACCTGCCCTACGACCGCCCGCCACTGTCCAAGGCCTTCCTGAACGCCCCGGACCCGGTCGTGCCCGTGCTGCGCGGCGCGAACGAACTCGCCGACCTCGGCGTGCGGCTGCTGCTCGGGGCGCCGGCGACCGGACTGGACACCGACCGGCGACGGGTGCTCGTCGGTGACCAGGAGATCGGCTATGACGCCCTGGTGATCGCCACCGGTGCGCGGGCCCGGTCGTTGCCCGGCGCGAGCGGCCTGGCCGGTGTGCACACGCTGCGCACCCTGGACGACGCGATCGCGATCCGCCGGGCGCTGGACGGTGGTGCGCGCACCGTGGTGGTGGGCGCCGGGTTCATCGGCTCGGAGATCGCGTCGGCCGCGCACCGCCGGGACCTCGGCGTGGTGGTGGTGGAGGCGTCGCTGACCCCGCTGGCACCGGCGATCGGCGAGCGGATGGGTGCGGCCTGCGCCGCCCTGCATCACCGCAACGGCACCGATCTCCGTTGCGGGACCAGGGTTTCCCGGATCGAGGGGGACAGTCGGGTCGAGCGGGTGCGACTGTCGGACGGCGCGGTACTGCCGGCCGACCTGGTCGTGGTCGGCGTCGGGGCGGCGCCGGCCACGGACTGGCTGACCGGTTCGGGGTTGACCGTCGCGGACGGTGTTGTCTGCGACAACACGCTGTTCACCGGGGTCGACGGGGTCTACGCGGCCGGTGACGTGGCGCGCTGGCACAACCCGATGTTCGATCGACCGATGCGACTGGAGCACTGGACCGGTGCGGCCGAACAGGGCGCGGTGGCCGCACGCAACGCCGTCGGTGCCGGGCCCGGCACCTCCTACTCGACGGTGCCGTACTTCTGGTCGGACTGGTACGACCGGCGCATCCAGTTCGTCGGCGTGCCGGACGCCGACGAGGTGCGCATCGTCCAGGGCGATCCGGACCGGGACGGCCGCCTGGTCGCGCTGTACCGCGCGGGCAGTCGCCTGGTCGGCGCGCTGACCGTGGACGCCCGGACCCAGGTGATGAAGTACCGCGGACTGATCGCCCGCGGCGCGTCCTGGCAGGACGGTCTGGACTTCGCCGTCCAGCGGCGGAACGCGGTCACCGACCGGGCCGCGACCGAGCTTGTCAACGCCGACCGAGGAGGAGCAGCATGAAGCTGAAGCCGGGAACGCGCCTGCGCAGCCAGGTGGACGCCACCGAGATCATCATCGTTCGACCGCCGGCCGAGGACGTCGAGGTGGCCTGCGGCGGCTACCCGATGATCGACCCGCAGGCCCAGCCCGCGCCCCGACTGACCGCTGTGGGCGACGGCGGCGGCACCCAACTGGGCAAGCGGTACACCGTCATCGGAGTGGACAGCTGCGAACTGCTGGTGACCAAGCCGGGCACCGGTTCGCTCACGGTGGACGGCATGCCGGTCGTGCTCAAGGAAGCCAAGCCCCTGCCGGCGAGCGACTGAATGACCGTCAGTGCGCCGGACGCGCGTGGCCGGGTGGTCGAGGGCCTGGCCCGGTTCACCCGGACCGGCCTGCCGCTGTCCGGCCGGCGGCACGCCGCGGTGGTGATCGCGGTGAGTCTCACCGACGGAGTCCCCGGCGTCTGGCTGACCCGGCGGGCCACGAAACTGCGTGCCCATCCGGGTCAGTTCGCGCTGCCCGGCGGTCGGCTGGACGGCGACGAGGACCCGGTGGACGCGGCGCTGCGTGAGTTGCACGAGGAATTGGGTGTGCTCGTCGACCGGTCGCGGTCGCTCGGCCTGCTGGACGACTACCCGACGCGCTCCGGTTACGTGATCACCCCGGTGGTGGTGTGGGTCGGGCCGGCGCCCGTGCTCACCTCGAATCCGGCCGAGGTGGCGGAGGTGCACACCATCCCGCTGGCCGACCTGGATGTGGACCCGCGATTCCTGCGGATTCCCGAGTCCGACCGGCCGGTCATCCAGCTTCCGTTGCTGGAGCACCTGATTCACGCCCCGACCGCGGCGATCCTTTATCAGTTCCGGGAAGTCGCCCTGCACCACCGGGCCACCCGGGTGGCCCACCTCGAACAGCCGGTGTTCGCATGGCGCTGAGCACGGGCACCACCGATCCTCGGTGGTGGGACCGGCGCACACCGGCCCCGCCACCGGGCCGACGCCTACTCGTACATCAGGCCGCCGTCGGCCAGCAGCATCACGCCGGTCAGGAACGACGCGTCGGCCGACAGCAGGAAGGCCACCGACCGGGCCATCTCCTCGGGCGTGCCCAGCCGGCCCATCGGCACCATCTCGCCCCACTGCTGTTGCAGCTCCGCCGGGTAGGCGGCGATGCCCGGGGTGCGGATCGTGCCGGGACAGACCGCGTTCACCCGGATGTCGCGCCGGGCGTAGCGCAGGGCGGTGTTCTTGGTCAGTCCGACCACGCCGTGCTTGGCCGTGGTGTAGGCGGACATGCCGGGCGCGTTCTTCACGCCGGCGTTGGAGGCCATGTTCACGATGCTGCCGTGGCCGGCCGAGGTCATCACCCGCAGTTCGGCCCGCAGGCACAGGAACGTGCCACGCAGGTCGACCGACATGACCTTGTCCCAGACCTCCACCGGCAGCTCGTGCAGGTCCCCGGGTTCGTGGCCGATGCCGGCGTTGTTCACCGCCAGGTCCAGGCCACCGAACAGGTCGACCGTCCGGCTGATCAGCTCCTCGACGTCCTGTTCCTCGGACACGTCGCAGGCGACGAACTCCGCGGTGCCACCCGCAGCCCGGATCTCCTCGACAACGACCTTGCCCGCCTCCTGGGTCACGTCCGACACGACCACCCGCGCGCCCAGCGAGGCCAGGTGGATCGCGGTCGCCCGGCCGATCCCGGACGCGGCCCCGGTGACCACCACACTCTCGTCGGTCAACAACATGCTCGATCATCCCTCTCTGGTTGTGCCCCGACCGTGTCCTGGCCCGGCTCCCGCCGTGGTCTACCTGGCCTGGATGATCTGCTTGCCGTAGTGACCGATCGCGTCCAGCGCGGCGGGCACACCGGCGGTCGGCATGTGCACCAGCACCCAGGTCACCCTGGCCGCGGCCAGTTCGCCGAGCGCGTCCAGGTGCGCCTGGATCTCGGTGTCGTCGCCGTCTCCGGGCGCCTCGACCTGGATGTCGACCGTGTCCGGGTCCCGCCCGGCCTCGTGCAGTTGCTCCCGCAGTCGGCTGATCGCGTCGGCCAGTTGCCCGACCGTGTCGATCGACGCGGTACGTACGGTGCTGGCCGGCAGCGTCGTGGTGAGCAACGGCGACCAGCCCTGTCCGTAGCGCACCACCCGGTCTCGGGCCAGCGCGCTGTTGCCGCCGATCCACAGTGGTGCCCGCGACTGGACCGGAGTGGGTTGCAGCTGTTGGTCCAGGGCCTGGAAGTGCCGGCCGACAAAGCTCATCGGTTCACCGCTCCAGGCCTGCGCGATGGCCTCCGCGGCTTCGTCGAAGAGCTGGTTGCGTTCCGCGAAGTCCACGCCCAGCGCGGCGAACTCGGACTTCAGGTACCCGGTGCCGGCGACGACGGTGAGCCGGCCGCCGGACAGGATATCCACTGTGGACAGCGATTTGGCGGCCAACAGTGGGTTGCGGTAGGGCAACACCAGCAGGTTGGTCATCAGTCGGATGCGCGCGCTGACACCCGCGCAGAAGGCGAGGGCGGCAACGGGATCGAAGGTGTGGTGGCCCCCGGCGGCCAGCCACTTGCGGGACGGGGCCGGGTGCTCGCTGAAGCAGATGGCGTCGAACCCGGCGGACTCGGCGCCCTGCACGAAGCGCGCCAGGTTGTCCGGGTGCCGAAAATCGGGCGCGTAGTCGTGGCGCTCGATCGGGTACTCAACGGTGAACTTCACAATGACTCCGCACTGGCGGGAGGGGGAAAGATGAACAATAAAATCGGCTGTCGGCTAGTCTACTGAGATCGCGTTCCGGAATCGAGTATTCGGCGGAACAATCCATCTGTTGAGCGGACATCATGATCCGCGCAACGGCTATTTCCGTTCGCCGGTATGGAAAAAACGAGTGTCGACCGTCCGAATGTGACACCGAAACGGCTGGCGGTCGGCCTTCCGGATCGCCTATAGTCTGAACTATCCGCCGCCACTTCTGGCTGAGTCGAGGAGTTTCCGAATGACCGTTCTGGTCGAACAGCGCGATGCGGTGACCGTGGTGACGATCAACCGTCCCGAGGCTCGCAACGCGTTGGACGCGGAGACGATGGCGGGCATCGGCGAGGCGCTGGTGGCGGCCGATCAGAACGTGGACGTTCGGGCGGTCGTGCTGACCGGAGCCGGCGATCGCGCCTTCTGTGCCGGGATGGACCTACGCGCCTTCGCGGCCGGCGGGCGGGTCGTGGACGAGTCCCGGCCCGGACTGGAAGTGTTCACCGAGCAGGTCTTTCCCAAGCCGATCATCGCCGCGGTGAACGGCGCCGCGGTGGCCGGTGGTTTCGAGCTCGTGCTTGCGTGCGATCTCGTGGTGGCCGCCGAGCACGCCAGGTTCGGCCTGCCGGAGGTGAAGCGCGGGCTGGTCGCGGCGGGCGGCGGCACCAATCTGCCTCGGCGCATCCCGCTCGCCCTCGCACTGGAACTCGCCCTCACCGGCGACCTGTTCGACGCGGCCCGGGCCCAGCAGCTCGGCCTGGTCAACCGGGTGGTGCCAGGGGAGCGGGTGCTCGACGAGGCGATCGCGCTGGCCACCGCGATCGCCCGGAACGGTCCGCTGGCGTTGCGGGTCACCAAGGAGCTACTGGTGGCCCAGGCGCGCGGCGCCGGTCGGGCGGAGATCGCGGCGGTGACCGCTCCGGTGTTCGCCAGCGCGGATGCCAAGGAGGGCGCGGTGGCCTTCGCGGAGAAGCGCGAGCCGCGCTGGACCGGCGCGTGATGGCCGACAACACGGACAACACCAACAGGCTTGGCGAGCGACCGAGTCGGAGAAGGAGCACACAGTGCGGGACGCGGTGATCGTGGCGGCGGTGCGGACGCCGGTGGGCAAGCGCAACGGCGCGCTGGCCGGGGTACATCCGGTAGATCTGTCCGGGCGGGTGCTCAACGCGCTCGTCGAACGAACCGGCATCGATCCGGCCGAGGTGGACGACGTGATCTGGGGCTGTGTGGCCCAGGTCGGCGAGCAGACGATGGACATCGCCCGCAACGCGGTGCTCAGCGCGGGCTGGCCGTTGAGCGTGCCGGGCACCACGGTGGACCGGCAGTGCGGCTCCTCTCAGCAGTCGGTGCACTTCGCCGCCGCCGGGCTGATCGCCGGGCAGTACGACCTGGTGGTGGCCGGCGGCGTCGAGTCGATGAGCCGGGTACCGATGATGGTCGCCGTCGGCGAGGCCAACCCGTTCGGGCCCGCGCTCGACTCGCGGCTCGGCGGCTCGCCGCCCAACCAGGGCATCGGCGCGGAGACCATCGCCGAGCGCTGGGGCCTGTCCCGGGCCCAGCTCGACGAGTTCTCGCTGAGCTCGCACGAGAAGGCCGCGACAGCACACGACAGTGGCCGGTTCGCCGACCAGATCGTGCCGATCACGCTGGCCGACGGCACGGTGGTCGACGCCGACCAGGGTGTCCGGCGTGGTGGGACGCTGGAGTCGCTGGCCAAGCTCAAGCCGGCGTTCAAGCCCGACGGGATGATCCACGCCGGCAACAGCTCGCAGATCAGCGACGGATCGGCCGCGCTGCTGATGACCACCAGTGCGAAGGCCGAGCAGCTCGGTTTGACCCCGATCGCCCGGGTGCACACCGCCGTGGTCGCCGCGGACGACCCGGTGATCATGTTGACCGCACCGATCCCGGCCACCCGCAAAGCTCTGGAGCGCAGTGGGTTGCGCGCCGACGAGATCGGCGCGTTCGAGGTGAACGAGGCGTTCGCGTCGGTGCCGTTGGCCTGGCTGGCCGAGATCGGCGCGGAGGCGAAGTCGGTCAACCCCAACGGCGGCGCCATCGCGCTGGGCCACCCACTGGGCGGCAGCGGTGCGCGGCTGATGACCACGTTGGTGCACCACATGCGGGACAACGGGATTCGCTACGGGCTGCAGACCATGTGCGAGGGTGGCGGCCAGGCCAACGCGACGATTCTCGAACTGCTCGACGCGGCATGAGCACCCTGGACACCGCATCGCTGGTGCTGCGGCTGGTCGTCGGGCTGACGATGGCCGCCCACGGCTACAACCACCTGCTCGGTGGAGGTGGGGTGGCCGGCACGACCCGCTGGTTCGCCTCGATGGGCCTGCGGCCGGCCCGGGTGCACGCCGTACTCAGCGGGGCCGGTGAACTGGCCTGCGGCGGCGGTCTGGTGATCGGGCTGCTCACGCCGTTCTGCGCCGCGTTCGTGGTCGGCACCATGGTCGTGGCCGGGGTGGCGGTGCACCGCACCAACGGGTTCTTCGTGTTCAAGGACGGCGTCGAGTACGTGCTCGTGCTCGCGGTGGTGTGCGTGGTACTCGGCCTGCTCGGGCCCGGTGTCGGGTCGGTGGACCACCTGCTCGGTCTGGACACCGCGTTGGACGGCGGGATCGGCGCGGCCATCGCCGGTGGCGCCGGCATCCTCGGTGCGGCCGCGCTGCTGGCGGCGTGCTGGCGGCCGGCTCGGGAGCCTGCGGCCGAACAGACAGCGGCTCCGGCAGCATCGGACAACTGAATTCAGTCAACCTGTCAGGCCACGAACGATGGCCGGAGTCTTGGAGGAACGGTGGAGCTGGCGAACAACGTGGTGCTGGTGACCGGCGGGGCGGGTGGCCTCGGGGAGGCCGCCGTGCGTCGGGTCGTGGCGGCGGGGGCGTCGGTGGTGATCGCTGACCTGGCCGACGACAAGGCGGAGAAACTGGCCGCCGACCTCGGGTCGAACGCCAAGTACGTGCGCACGGATGTCACCGATGAGGCCAGCGTGCGCAACGCGGTGGCCGAGGCCGAACAACTGGGCACGTTCCGGTACGCGGTGGTGGCCCACGGCGGCTTCGGGGTGGCGGAGAAGGTGGTCAAGCGGGACGGCACGCCGGCCGAGTTGGCCGGTTTCACCAAGACCATCGACCTGTACCTGACCGGCACCTACAACGTGCTGCGGATCGCCGCCGCGGCCATCGCGAAGACCGAACCGGACGGTGACGGACAGCGTGGCGCGGTGGTCACCACTGCGAGCATCGCCGCGTTCGAAGGTCAGATCGGCCAGTCCGCCTACGCAGCCGCCAAGGCCGGTGTGGTCGGCCTGACCATCGTGGCCGCCCGTGATCTGGGTTCGCTGGGTATCCGGGTGGTCACCATCGCCCCGGGCACCATGCGTACCCCGATCATGGAGGCAGTGGGGGAGGAGGCGTTGGCCAAGTTCGCCGCCAACATCCCGAACCCGAAGCGGTTGGGCCGCCCGGAGGAGTACGCCTCGCTGGTCGCGCACGTGCTGGAGAACTCCTACCTCAACGGCGAGACCATTCGGCTGGACGGCGCCCAGCGGTTCACCCCCAGGTAGTAAAACCCTGCTCCACCAACACCTCACGGGAGTTTCCATGGGCATCGCGATGCTGCTGGAGTCGATCGCCTCCACCATGCCGGAGCGGGTGCTGCTCGGCCCGACGGCCGAGGCGATCACCGCCGGCGCGCTGCTCGCTCTGGCCGGCGGCGGGGCGACGGTGTTGCGGGAGGCGCGTGCGGACGCCGTCGGCTTCATCGGGGTGGGCGGCCCCGGCTTTCCGACCAGCCTGTTCGCCTCGGCGATCGCCGGTGTCGCGTTCACCCCGTTGAACTACCGGCTGCCCGCCGCGCAGATCGCCGAACTCGCCGGCGCACTGGGCCGTCAGCCGGTACTGGTCGTCGACGAACAGTACGTCGAGACCGTTCGGGGCTTGTCGGTCACCGTGTTCACGGTGCCGGAGTGGCTGGCCGCGGCAGGCTCGGCGGAGCCGACGGAGTCCGCGGACATCGACGACGAGCGGCCGGCGGTGGTGCTCTACACCAGCGGTACCACCTCGAAGCCCAAGGGCGCGGTGCTGCGGCACTCGCACCTGGTCTCCTACGTGTTGCAGACCGTCGAGTTCGGTTCCTCCGCCGAGCAGGACGCCGCGCTGATCAGCGTGCCGCCCTATCACATCGCCGGCGTCGGCACCGTGCTGACGAACACCTTCGCCGGCCGCCGGATGGTCTACCTGCCCAACTTCGCCGCCGCCGGTTGGTTGGACATCGTCCGGGCCGAGCGGATCACCCAGGCGATGCTGGTACCGACCATGCTGGCCCGGATCGTGGATCACCTGGGCGGCCGACCGGCGGAGCTGGCCACCTTGCGGTCGATCGCCTACGGCGGCGCGCGGATGCCCCGGCCGGTGCTCGAACAGGCCCTGATGTCCTTGCCCGGAACGAACTTCACCAACGCCTACGGCCTGACCGAGACCAGCTCGACCATCGCCGTGCTCGGTCCGGAGGACCACCGCACCGCGCTGGCAGCCACCGAACCGGCCATCCGCGAGCGGCTGGCCTCGGCCGGGCGGCTGGTGCCCGGCGTCGACGGTCAGATCCGGGACGAGCTGGGTGAGGTGCTGCCCGCCGGGGAGATCGGCCAGCTGTGGGTGCGCGGCGACCAGGTGTCCGGCGAGTACCTCGGCGCCGGTTCCGCGCTGGATGCGCAGGGCTGGTTCCACACCCGCGACCAGGCCTGGTTCGACCAGGACGGCTACCTGTTCATCGCCGGCCGGACCGACGACACGATCATCCGCGGCGGCGAGAACATCGCGCCCGCCGAGATCGAGGACGTGCTCGTGTCGCACCCCTCGGTCAAGGACGTCGCGGTGATCGGCGTACCCGACGACGAGTGGGGAGCCCGGATCGTCGCGGTGGTGGTCGCCCAGCCGGGCGTCCAGCCGGATGGCAATGAGATCAAGGAGTATGCGCGTGCCCGCCTGCGTGGCTCGCGTACGCCGGACGACGTGGTGTTCCGGGCGGAGTTGCCGCACACGCCGACCGGCAAGCTGCTGCGCCGGGAACTCCTGCGCGAACTGCGGGCCACCTTTGCGGAAGTGTGAACAAACTGATCGGTTGTTGAGGAGACAGTTATGCCGCTGCAGCCCTGGATGAAGCTCATTTCGGTCGACGACCACCTGATCGAACACCCCTTGGTCTGGCAGGATCGCGTGCCGGCCAAGTACAAGGAACAGGCCCCACGAATCGTGGAGACGCCCCGCCCGGGGCACCTGCCGATCCAGTCCTGGCGCTACGAGGACCGCGACTACCCCTACATCGGCCTGAACGCGGTGGCCGGTAAGAAGCCCGAGGAGTACGGGCTGGAACCGGTCCGCTACGACGACATGATCCCCGGGTGCTACGACCCGAAGGCCCGGGTCGCCGACATGGACATCGACGGTGTGCAGGCGATGATGTGCTTCCCGTCGTTCCCGCGGTTCTGCGGCACGATCTTCCTTGAGGCGCAGGACAAGGCCCTGGCGTTGCTGTGCGTCCAGGCCTACAACGACTTCGTGCTGGACGAGTGGACCGCGGCGGCGCCCGACCGGTTCATCCCGGTGGTCATCCTGCCGCTGTGGGACGCGCAGTTGTCCGTGCAGGAGATCCATCGCACGGCGGCCAAGGGCGCCAAGGCGATCACCTTTCCCGACCTGCCGCAGGCGCTGGGCCTGCCCAGCGTGCACAACGACTACTGGGACCCGGTGCTCAGCGCGGCCGAGGAGACCGGAATGCCGCTGTGTCAGCACTTCGGCAGCGGTGGGACCAACGCGATCCCGCAGATCGCCAAGGACGCCCCGTTCGCGGTGATGATCAACCTCATGGGCACCAACAGTATGCACTCCACGGCGGACTGGATGTTCTCGCCGCTGCTGCACCGGCATCCGAAGCTCAAGATCGGGCTGTCGGAGGGCGGTGTGGGCTGGATTCCCTACATCGTCGAGCGGGCCGACTACGTCTGGAAGAAGCACCGCTACTACCAGAACATCAACAAGGACGTGCCGCCCTCGGAACTGTTCAAACGGCATATCCACGGCTGTTTCATCGAGGACGAGTTCGGGGTGAACAACCGGCACATCATCGGCGTGGACCGGATCACCTGGGAGTGCGACTACCCGCACTCCGACTCGTTCTGGCCGGCCAGTCGCAAGCGCGCGGCCGAGGTGTTCGCGAACGTACCCGACGAGGAGGTGCACCGGATGGTGGAACTCAACGCCCGCCGGTTCTACAACTTCCCGGCGGCCGAGGAAGCCGTGTCGGTCGCGGCGGTGGGCTGAGCATGGACAGCGTCGAGCAGATTCCCGAGGACGACTGGACCGACCAGGATCTGCTCACCCGGGACGAGGCGGGCCGGCGACTGGAGGCGGAGATCGAGGTGGTCACCGGTGAGCTGGCCGCGCTGCGCCACCCCGATCCCGGTCCGCTGGAACTGGCCGAGATCACTCTGCTGGCTCGGCGCCTGGCGGCGATGAAGGCCGCCCGGTCCGACCTGCGTTCCTGAGCCGGAGGCACGATGGCCAGACAACTCCCGGCGATGGCCGGGCCCGACACCGCGCTGATCATCGTGGAGTGCCAGCAGGGAGTGGTGGGGGCGCAGGCCGTGTTGCCCGCGCTCGCGATCGAGGCCGACCCGATCCTGCCGGTGATCCGGCGGCTGGCCGTGGCCGCGCGACGCGCGGGAGTGTGGGTGGCGCACGCCAACTACGCCCCCGCCATCGCCGGCCGGGCCCGGCAGCCGGCCGGTCCGCTCAGCGACGTGACGCGGGCGCCGACCTCGACCTGGACCATCGACGGGCCCGCGGTCCGCACCGCCGTCGAGATCGGGGTCGAACCGGAGGATCTGGTGTTCTGCCGGCGGCACGGCCTGTCACCGGCACACGGCACCGAACTGCTGCCGGTGTTGCGCTCGCTGGGCGTCGAGGTGGTGGTGGTCACCGGTGTCTCGCTGAACGTCGCGGTGACCAGCGTGGTGCTGGACGCGGTCAACGAGGGCTTCCGTGCGGTGGTGCCCACCGACGCGGTGGCCGGCACACCGCCGGACTACGCCCGGGCCATGCTCCGGCATACGGTCGGCATGTTGGCCACGCTGACCACGGCGGACGCGTTGACCCGGTGGTGGGCCGCCGACGCGACCGCGGCGATCGGATGACCGCCGCCACCCAGGTGCTGCGCGGGCTGCTCAACCTGGAACAGATCGAGCAGGACATCTTCCGTGGGCAGTCGCCGCACACCTCGGTGCAGCGGGTGTTCGGCGGCCAGGTGGCGGCGCAGGCGCTGGCCGCGGCCGGCCGGACGGTGGCCGACGACCGGCTGCCGCACTCGCTGCATGCCTACTTCGTCCGACCCGGCGATCCGAGCCTGCCGATCGTCTATCGGGTCACGCGCATCCGGGACGGGGGCTCGTTCGCCACCCGTTGGGTGACGGCGGTGCAGCGCGGTGCGACGATCTTCACCACGTCGGTGTCCTTCCAGCAGGCCGCGCCGGGCCCGGAACACCAGATCGACCCGCCGCCGATCGCGCTGCCACCGCCGTCGGCCGCGGGTACGACCGGCTGGATGGCGGACGTGGCCGCCGCCGGTCCACCGGAGATGTACTGGATGTGGGACCCGTTCGACATCGTGATCCCGAGCGAGCAGCCCGGCCGGCACGCGTCACGGATGTGGCTGCGTGCGGCCGAAGCACTGCCCGACGACCCGTTCCTGCACGCCACCGTGCTGACGTATGCCACAGATCTGACCCTGCTGCCCACCGCGGCACTGGGCCACGACCTACGGCCCGGTCCGAGTGGCGGCATCGACATGAAGTCGCTCGACCACGCGGTCTGGTTCCATCGCCCGTTCCGGGCCGACGAGTGGCTGCTGTTCGACCAGCACTCCCCGTCGATGGCCGCCGCCCGCGGCCTGGCCACCGGGCAGATCTTCACCGAGGCCGGCGTCCTGGTCGCCTCGGTGGTTCAGGAGGGGTTGATTCGGCTCACCGACGACTGATACCGGCGCCGGCCGCCGGACTCACCGATTCGCGAAGGTCCTGGCCGCCGTGGCCACCACGTGTTCCATCAGGGTCACCAACACCTGCTTGCTCGACTCGCGCACCCGGACGTCGCAGAGTCTGATCGGCACACTCTCGTCCAGGTCGATCGCGTCCCGGACCTCGTCCTCCTCGTAGTACTCGCCGTCGTCGAAACAATTCACCCCGACCACGAAGGGGATTCCGCTGCGCTCGAAGAAGTCCACCGCCGGGAAGCAGCCGTCCAGCCGCCGGGTGTCGGCCAGGACGACCGCGCCCAGCGCGCCGAAGGCGAGGTCCTTCCACATGAACCAGAACCGGTCCTGACCCGGTGTGCCGAACAGGTAGAGAATGAGCGCGGGATTGACGGTGATGCGGCCGAAGTCCAGTGCGACCGTGGTGGTCGTCTTCTGCCCGATCCCGGTGAGGTCGTCGGTGCCGATGCTCATCGCGGTCAGGCTTTCCTCTGTCCGCAACGGAGTGATCTCGCTGACCGAACCGACCATGGTGGTCTTGCCGACGCCGAAACCACCAGCGATCAACAGTTTGGCCGAGGTCGCGTTCAGTGCCGACCGGCCGGGTGAGTCAGAGTCTACGGACACCATCGAGAACCGCCTGAAGTAGGTCCATGTCGGGGACGTTCACGGAGTGTTGGCTGGACTGGAAAATGAGGTAGCCCTCGTCGATCAGGTCGCTGATGAGCACCTTGGTGACGGTCAGCAGCACATCGAGGTTGGCGGCGATCTCGGCCACCGACATCGGCCGGTGCTGGCAGATCCGCACGATGTGTGCGTACTCGCGGGTGAGTGCCTTCGTGTCGGCCATCGGCCGGGCAGCGATGACCAGGGTGATCATGTTGAGCTGGTGGTGGTCGCTGCCGGCGCGTCCACGGGTCAGGGCGAATGGCCGGATCAGCGGACCGGCGTCGTTGTCGAACCAGGACTCGCCCTGATCCATGCTCACCTTCTGGGCTGTTCGAGCCGCAACTCGTGGGTGAGATCCTTCCGGGGCGCCGCGACGAGACTGGCGCCGACCTGTTGGACCAGCACGTTCATCTCGTAGGCGATCAGGGCCATGTCGGCGTCCTCGGCGGCCAGCAGCGCGAGGTGGGCGCCTGCGCCGGCCGCGGTGACGATCAGGAAGGCGCGGTCCAGTTCCACCACGGTCTGTCGGACGGTGCCCTTCTCGAAATGGCGCCCGGCGCCGCTGGCCAGGCTCTGCAGTGCCGAAGCCATCGCCGCGACGTGTTCGGCGCTGTCCCGGGACACCGAGGCCGAGCGGCCGATGGGCAGGCCGTCCTTGGACAGCACCACCGCCATCTCCGCGCCCACCAGCCGGTTGATCAGGTCGTCGAGCAGCCAGTCGAGCTGTTTTGCGTTGGGTGTGGCCATAACGATGTGTTCTGCCTTCTTCGTCGGAAACAGTCGCTCACAGCTCGGACCGGGGTGGTGTGCTGCGTCCTTGTTCGGTGCCCCGCAACAACGCCGACATGGTGTTGCGGGCCCGCTCCGGGGACCGAACAGGCTCTGGCCCGTCGGCCGCGTCCTCGGCCGTGACGAGGTCCGCCATCAACTCCGGCGCGATGTTGGTCTGTCGTTGCCGGCGCGGCAGCGCTGTCCTGCGGCCGGTGCCCGGTTGCGCGTGCGTGGCCGGCCCGCCACGCGCCACCGGCATGCCGGAGCGGTAGCTGTCCGTCGACACGGCTGGTTCCCGACTGGCCGGCGTTTCCGGCGGCGGTTCGTCCTGCGGCCACCGCACGGTCGACTGGTCCACGGCCGTCCCCGCGAAATGTTCTGGCTCGGGCTCGCGCCGGTGTGTCGCGGTGCTCGCCATGGCGCGGCGCCGGCCGCCCAACTGACGGGCCTGCCGGGCGGAGACCGCGGGTCGACCGGGGTCCTCGGCCTCCCCCTCGGCGGTGATCAGCTCGGTGGGAATCAACACGATGGCGTGCACCCCGCCGAAGGCCGACTCGGCCAGGGTGACCACGATGCCGTGCCGGGCGGCCAACTGGGCGACCACGAACAGGCCCAACCGCATCGTCTTGGCCCAGCCCATCGCCTCGAAGTCGGGTGGGTCGCGCAGAATCACGTTGAGCCGGTCGCGTTCCTCCCTGGTGATACCCAGACCCTGGTCCTCCACCTCCACCGCGACGCCCTTTCCGACCAGGTTGCCGCGTACCTGGACCCGTGAGTCCGGCGGCGAGAAGGTGGTCGCGTTGTCCACCAGCTCGGCCAGCAGGTGCATCAGGTCGGCGACGGCGTCGCCGGCGATGGCCACCTCGGGCAGCCGAACCGTCCGCACCCGCGCGAAGTTCTCCGTCTCGGACACCGCACTGCGCGCGATCTCCTCCAGCGGAACAGGTTTGCGCCACTTCCGGCCGGGCCGCTCGCCACCCAGGATGACCAGGTTCTCCGCGTTGCGCCGGGCGCGGGTGGCCAGGTGGTCGAGTTGGAACAGCAGTTCCAGGTGGGTGGGGTCCTCCTGCACGCGCTCGGCCTCGTCCAGCACGGCGAGCTGCCGGTGCACCACGATCTGGCTGCGGTGCGCGATGTTCAGGAATACCGCGTTCATGCCCTCCCGGGTACGGGCCTCCTGGGTGGCGGCCCGTACCGCGGCCCGGTGGGCCTTGTTGAACGCGTCGGCGACCTCACCGATCTCGTCCGCGCCGTGCTCGCGCAGCGGGAGATCGGTGTCCTCTTCGGCCTGTTTTCCGGCGTGCAACCGCGCGACGATCATCGGCAGTCGGACGTCGGCCAGGTCCAGCGTTTCGGCCCGCAGCCGCTTGAGCCGGTTGACCAGCAGGTTGCACAGCCGTAGCGCGATCAGGAAGGCGACGATCGCGATCAGCAGCACCAGCCCACCGGCCCACAGCGAGTTGACGAAGGTGTTCTGGCCGTTGGTCTTGGCGAGTTCCTCGGAGTAGTTGTGCTGTTCGCTCCAGATGGAGAGCAGACTGTTGGTCACCTTGACCGCATTGGCCTGCCAGTCGGCGATGCTCAACGGCAGCGGCCGCTCGTCGTTGTGGCCGACCGGCTTGGCCCCGCGGTTGAGCACCGCGTTCTCCATGGTGGTCAGCTGCTGCCAGGCCGCGCTGTTGACCAGCGTGCGGTACTGGCCGGCCTCCCCGGTGGGCAGTTGGACGGCCAGCTGGCTGAGTTGTTCATGGTAGTCGCCGACGTCGGTCCGGTACTGCTCCAGTTCGGCCTCGGTCAGGCCGCCGCCGGAGACGCCGCCGGCGGCCAGGGCGTTGCTCCGGGACATCGAGTCGATGGCCTGGAACAGGTTCGAAGCGGTGATCTCCTGGATGGCGGTGACCGGGTCGGGCGCGGTCTGTGCGATGTCCTGCAGGCCGACGACCACCACGCTGACCATCTGGTTGTAGTACGTGTACACGTCGGCCAGCGAGATCGTGCCCTGATCGATTGCCTGGCGGGTGCCCGGCAGCTTGGCGAAGGCCTGGTTGAAGGTGTTGTTCGCACCCGATATCGCCGCCGGGTCGAGCTGGCGCAGCAGATCCCCCACGGCGTTCAGGCCGACGACAGCACTGTCCACCGCACGGCGCTGCTGGGCCAGACCGGCGGTGTCCTGGGTGTCCCCGCCGAGTTTGAGCAGACTCAGTCGGCGTTCTTCCTGAACTTGTTCGGTGAACTGCATTCCCGCGCTGGTGCCCAGTTCTACGTTGGCCGCCCAGTTCTTCGCCGAGCTACCCTGGTGAATCAGGTAGCCGGCGGCACCGACACCGAGAATCAGCATGGCGGCACTGGGCACGAGCACGATGGTCAGCACTCGCGCCCTGATGCTCCGTCGGCTGCCACGGCGCAGAGACAGGCGTTTCATTCGTCAACTCCGGGCTGTGCTGTCCGCCGACCGCGCGGATACGCGGAACGTGCCGAGCAGCATAAGGCAAAAAGTATACCTATTGAAGCGGCTGTCGAAGGTCCGTTGTGAAATGGTGAGAAAATGCCGGTACGAATTGTTGGTGCAGCATTTATCGCCCGGTGACGGTGTGCCGGGCGAGCGAATATTCGGTTGGCGAAAGAATAGTTTGCGTCATTGCTGAGGCGATGGGCAGTTGATACCGGTTCGGCTGGGTCAGCGGCGATCCCCCCGTCCGTCGAGCCGGGCCGTAGCCTGACCAAAAGTGGACGAGCCGTCAGTATGTGACGCTTTTGGGGTCCACGGAAGCTGCACCCGCTCAGGGTCCATCGCTGATCGCAGCCGAGGGAGACGCAACGATCCCGGTCGTTGCTCAGGTCTCATCGATGAGATGCTCCTGATCGGATGGTGCCATGATGGGTGACTTAGTGTCAGAAACTCTAATGGTCATCGATGTGTAAGGGAAGACCGCGGTCGCGGTCGCCGATCTGGTCACGCCTGCGTGTGGACGGAAACCTTCCGCTTGGGTACCTTGGCGGTAGAACCGGAATGTAATCGTCCGAATACTGTGGGTACGTACGCAGTCATCTGGTGAGGAGCGGATCATGACGGCGATCGAAGAACCCGCGCTGGAGTTCCCGTTGGCGCGCACCTGCCCGTTCGCCCCGCCCGAGGAGTACCAGCAGATCCGGGACGAACACCCGGTCACCAAGGTCGGCCTACCTGACGGCCGGCAGGCGTGGGTGGTCACCAAACACGAGCACGTCCGCCAGGTGCTCAACGACCGCAGTTTCAGCGCGGACCGGTTCCATCCGGACTTCCCGACCCTGGTCGCCGGCGCCGCCGCGTTCCGCCGGCCGGACACCGAGCGCTCGATCATCGCGATGGACGCGCCCGAGCACGGGCCGGCCCGAAAGGCGGTGCTCGGCGAGTTCACCGTCCGGCGGATGGAGGCGCTGCGTCCGCGAATCCAGCAGATCGTCGACGAGCTGATCGACACGCTGCTGGCCGGCCCCAAGCCGGTGGACCTCGTACGGGCGCTGTCGCTGCCGGTGCCCTCGCTGGTCATCTGCGAGTTGCTCGGCGTGCCCTACACCGACCACGACTTCTTCCAGGCCAACACCGCGAAGATGATCAACCGGCTGGTCGACCCGGACCAGCGGCGGGTCGCGTTCGACAACGTCCGCGACTACATGGACGAGCTGATCACCCGCAAGGAGGCCGACCCGCCGGACGACCTGCTCGGCCGGCAGATCGTGAAGCTCCGCGCGGAGGGCACGTATCGGCACGGCGCGCTGGTCAGCATGGGCTTCCTGCTGCTCCTGGCCGGGCACGAGACCACGGCCAACATGATCTCGCTGGGCACGGTCGCCCTGCTGGAGAACCCGGATCAGCTGGCCGCGCTGCGCGCCGATCCGGCCATCACGCTGGACGCCGTCGAGGAGATGCTGCGCTACTTCACGATCGTGGACGCCGCGACGGCGCGGCTGTGCGTGGCGGACGTGGAGATCGGCGGGGTTCGCATCCGGGCCGGTGAGGGCGTGCTCGCGTTGGGCTACGCGGCCAACCGCGATCCGGCGGCCTTCGAGAGCCCGGATGAGTTCGATGTCGGCCGCGGCGCACGACACCACGTCGCCTTCGGTTTCGGGCCGCACCAGTGCCTTGGGCAGAACCTGGCCCGGATGGAACTGCAGATCGTCTTCGACACCCTGGTTCGCCGGATTCCGGGGCTGACCCTGGCCGCGCCGGTCGATGACCTGCCGTTCAAGGGCGACGCCGCGATCTACGGCCTGTACGGGCTTCCGGTCACCTGGTAGGGGAGACCGGGAGCGCTGCTCGGCCCAGCTCGCCGACCAGGCCCTGGGCGCGCGCTGCCGGGCTTTGCCCCCGGCAGCGCGTCAGCCGAAGCG